>CAJUNR010000065.1 GCA_910587765.1 uncultured Lachnospiraceae bacterium | reverse complement strand
TACCGCTGCGTCCCTTCATTAAGCGCGAGCGGGGTCTGGAAGGATGAGCTGCCCGTGTCGGGCGTCCGGGTGGGGTGTGAACAGTAATGCCGCTCTTTCATCCCGGACCCGTCACTCTTCTTCATATTCTTTTTCCAGCTTCCTGCGGCGCCGTCGGACAATATCACCCGCCGCCGCGAGCGCCGCAAAGGTGATCAATCCTGTGAACGTCCCACTGATCAGCAGAGGCAGGACCGCATCCTGCGGACTCTGATAATATCCGCTGCGGATTCCCCGCAGAAGCGTCAGCCCTGCCACAAGCACAGCCGCCACGAGCGACCAGGACAGATAGGCTTTCCAGCCCG
This sequence comes from uncultured Lachnospiraceae bacterium, assembly GCA_910587765.1. GTDB lineage: Bacteria > Bacillota > Clostridia > Lachnospirales > Lachnospiraceae > Hominiventricola. The sequence goes on along the minus strand of CAJUNR010000065.1, from coordinate 3,075 downwards.
GCCGGGAGCAGTAGTCAAAATGGCCGCCCCTCAGATTACCGATCAGCATTCCCACCGACATCAGCATAAATACAATCCACTCTCCCGCCGCCTGTGTAAAGTCCGCATCCATGCACAAAAGCTGCGCGAAGATACTCACCAGAAGCGCCCAGTACGCGAACCAGAACATATAATGCTCGATCCGCATCATCTCCTTCTCTTCTCTCTCGTCCACTACCTTTTTTGCCTTAAACAGTCTCATCGGAATCCTCCTCCCAGAATATATCGTCCAGTGTCTTGTGCAGCGCCCGGCAGATATCCAGGCAAAGTCTCAGCGAGGGATTAAACTTTCCCGCTTCGATCATGCCGATCGTCTGTCTGGTAACTCCCACCAGCTCCGCCAGTTCTCCCTGCGACAGGTCCATCCCTGCCCGGGCCGCTTTTAGCCTCAGGTTCTTCAATCGCTCTCACTCCTTTCCCTTTGGCCTGATCGTAGTATATAATATATATTATTAAATGTCAAGTATATATTACATAATATCCATATTTATTTTGCATAAAGATTTTTCTATCCAAATCTTCTCTCTGCCTTACGTGTCAGTCTGCCTTCAGGATCCGCCGGTACAGCATTTCCAGCGTCTCTCCCGTCAGCAGTACCGGATGATTTTTGAGACGGTCCGGATTGACGGAGCGCGTCAAAAGTTCCAGTTCCCGTTCTTCCCGCAGTACCGGGACCGGCAGCTTCAGTCCCTCCAGAAACTCTCCGTATGTCCGGACGGCATCCTCCGCGTCCTTGCACCCCATCGCTTCGGCAATCTCCTGAAACATTTTCCGCAGCCAGGACGCTCCTCTCGGATCCGTACAGTCTTCTATATGCGCAATCATATACGGCCACAGCGCCGCCACGCAGAGCGCCGCCGCGTGTCCGTGCGCCAGCCCGTAGAGCGTCGTCAGCTTGTAGCACATGGCATGGCCGGCCGTCGTCTGCGTGAGGTTAATCGCACGCCCCGCCGTATTCGCGGCCCGGAGCATTCCCTCGTTCCCCGCCCTTTCATTGGCAAGATACGCCCTCTGATACCGGAACACTTCCCGGATCGCCTCCGCCGCATATTCCCGGCTTTCTTTTGTGGAGCTCACGCACCAGTACGACTCCAGCGCGTGGCAGAGCGCATCCAGCATCGTCGCCTTCCTCTGGTATTCCGGAAGCGTATCCAGCAGAGAAGCGTCCAGAAGCACATAGTCCGGGATACAGCCCGCATGCGCCACCGACTGTTTGTTTCCCTCATAATAGATAATCGCGAAACGGGTCGCCTCGCTGCCGGTTCCCGCCGTCGTCGGAATCGCCAGAAGCGGCACTTCGTTCTCCACGATCTCCTGTTCCAGATAATTCCTGTCCGGATCCAGATTCCAGAACAGTTTGATGCACTTTGCCACGTCCATGGCGCTGCCGCCGCCCGCCGCGATGATAAAGTCGCACTGTTCCTCCGCAAACAGCCGCACACCTTTTACGACCGATTCGTATCGGGGATTGGGCGCAAAATCCGAGAACTCCGTCAGCCGGGTTCCCGCTTTTTCGGCAGTTTCCCTTAATTCCGCATAAAGCCCCCGGCTTCGGAAAGAAGCGCCGCAGACCAGAAGCGCCGCGCGCGTCTGACGTTCCTTCCATATGGATTCCATCTCCGCAATTTTCTTTATCTCCATCTTTTCCTCCTTCTTTCACGCTCCGCCTTTTCGGCGTTTTTCTTATTTTAGCATTCCGGTCCGGGCTTGTCGAGCAGTTTGGCTGTCCGGAATTTCATACCGTAAATCTGTGAAAAAGCCGGCGGCATATGCAGAAACCGGGTGCCGGATTCCCCAATCTGTGGTAAACTGGAAACAGGCGGATTCTGTCCGCCGCAGAAAGGAGTTTTTATGTCTGTCATCTGTATCATTGCCGGGATTTTGTGTCTCATCTATTTTATACTGCTGTTTCTGTACAGTGGTCTTACCACTGTATTCTACCTGATATGGCCTCTGCTGTCCGCCGGATTTCTGCTGTCCGGATATCTCTTCCGCATCCGCTTCTTTCAGCGTCTCCCAAAACCTGTGCGGATCGGACTCCTCCTCTTTCTCTCCGTCTGTCTTGTTTTCTTCCTCGGAGTGGAGGGAATGATTCTGAGAGGCTCGTTCACGATGCCGAAAGAACCCCAGGATTATGTGATCGTCCTCGGCGCTCACGTACGCTCTACCGGACCCAGCCGCGCTCTGGCGTTGCGGCTTGACAAAGCGTATGAATATGCCGCGGAACACCCGGACACCACGCTCATCGTCTCCGGCGGACAGGGAAGCAACGAACCCTGCCCGGAAAGCCGCGCCATGAAGCAGTATCTGGTGGAAGCCGGTCTGCCCGAAGAACGGATTGTGGAAGAATCCGCCTCCACAAATACCCGTGAAAACCTCCTCTTCTCCAGAGCCCTGATCCCGGAAGGCGCTTCCGTCGGCATCATCAGCAACGATTTTCATATCTGCCGGGCCGTCCACCTGGCCAGAAAACTGGGCTATCCGTCGGTCAGCGGCATCCCGGCCAAAAGCGACCTGGCCACGCAGCCAACGAATCTGCTGCGGGAATTTTTTGCGGTGGTAAAGGACTTCTGGCTGACGCGGTAGACAGCGAAAAACTTGATCTGATTCTGACAAAACTACTGGGGATGGAACGTGATATCCATGGCATGAAAGACGATATCGGCAACTTGAAAAGCGATATCGCCCGCATGAAAGGCCATATCACAGAGATAAGGGACGACATCCTGACACTAATGAAAAACACAAGTTTTATTGAGATACATCTTGAAACCAGCACCGACAGGAACATCCGTCTGCTGGCAGAGAATTTTATTGATCTTACGAACAAGCTCAACCAGGCAATTCCCGCCGCCAACAAAAATCTGGCTTATGAAGTCAAGGTTACTTACGCGATCGAGGAAGTGAAGAAGCTTGCGGAAAAAGTCGCAAAGATCATGGAACGATCGGCTTGAGACGGGGCAGACGCCCCCTGATCGGTCAGGGGGGTGTCGGTTAATACCGATTTTTAACCTCTGACAAGCAAGGAAGATACAA
>CAJUNR010000064.1 GCA_910587765.1 uncultured Lachnospiraceae bacterium | reverse complement strand
CGCACGAATCACACCTGCCCCTGTTGGGAACTATCTATTTTCCGACGGCCCCTTATCTTTTACACCGCTGCAGCGTTTTCCGTATTTTAAGAGCCATGAGCGGATATTATGGATACAAAAAGTTGTTTCTCCAGTAATAATTCAGAGATTCCAGAGCCTGCATTGTTTCAATTCTGTTTTCAGGAATGGTATCGGTGAAGAGACCGTCTGCCACACATCGGTCATTGGTTGTAATTACAGGAAATATCTGCTCTATCTCGTTCATTGCCTGCATATAGGCCGGCCCCTTCCAGCCGCATTGCTTAAAAACTTCGTTCATTAAATAGCAGGGAGATATGGTTGGTCCGTTTCCGGTAAAACTGTTTTCTAAAATCTCTTTTGCGGCGGCATTTGCCCATATCAGATATTCTGTAGCATAATAATCATAAAAGCCAGCTTCTGTTTCCGTTTGAAATTCAATTCCCATTTCGGAATAAAATGAGTTTCCGTTTCCCATCCAGGGCAGATGATCGGAAAACAAGATGAAAACTACGGGTTCCTGGTCGGCGGCCAGCGCATCAAGAAATATCTTTAATTCACGGTCTTGTTCCATTGTAATATTCATATAATTATTCATTGCATATTTACACTCATCTGAATAATTTCCGGTAAGATATTCTTTACTGCCGTTTCTATAAGAATTTGTTGAGTAGGGTCCGTGACTCTGTACATTTACGCTGAAAGAAAAACAGGGTTTGCCATTCTCTTTACTTTTCTGAAAGTCGTTGTAAATTTCAGAGAACAGTATGCGATCTTCAGGATAGTATTCGGAAGATAAGTATTCAAAATCGTCTTCATAGTAACGGTATTTTTCAAAACCAAGGTATTGATTTATATTGCGTCTGTTGTACATGCGCTGAAAAAAAGGATGACTTCCTTCTGTCGTGTATCCCTGCTGTCTTAAATACCAGACATAGGAATTTGTATTCTTTCTGTAGTTTTTCAACTTGTAAGCGCCTGTCAAAAAGCATCGCTCAGTATCAACGGTGCCGCCCGCAAAAATATTGGTTACCAAACGTCCGGTATAACTGCTTACTTTTATTTCATGATAGATATCGTATTCACTGCAGTCTAATCCGTTAATATTAAAAGCAGAAAAATCAACATAAGCCTCGCGCATTAATGCGATTATGTTTACTTTCCTGTCTGACGGAATGTCGCTTTCAGGGTATTCGGATAAAAGGTTTTGTATATTCTGGGAATTGTAGTTTTCCGGGATTTTTTCATTTTCATTATATATACTGTGCAGGAAGGGGTAAAGCCCTCCTCTTGATACGGCGTATTCGGTTGGTTCCCAAAATGCGTCTGTTCCGATGGATGTGTAAATCGTATCGCTTTGATACAGGAAGGAAAACAGAATGGAAAGCAAAAAACCGACCATTAAAATACGCATTTTTAACTTTACACTTTTTATTTTTTCACGGCAGAACAAAAAAATAAATATATTTCCGACGAACCATCCAAGGAGTATTACAACGATACGCCAGTTAACGAAGAAATCGTAATTGCCTGCCATAACAGAGGCTTCACGGATCAATAGCAAATCTTCAAATAGAATGGGATCATCCCTGAAACAAATTTTATAATAATTTGCCAGACAAAAGCCTGTGGCAGCACTGGTGCTTAAAAAGAAAGAAATAAAATAGGATCCACTGATAGAAAAAATAAAAAGCGCGGCAATTAATACAGGCGCAATATTCAGCAGTAATATTTTTCCGGATAACAAATAATGGAAAAATATAGAATCCGAATGATTTCCATAAGCGACTAGTAATAATAGAAAGCCGTAAAAAGACAGCATGATCATCCATGCTATTGAACACATATGTTTTTTTATCCAGTTAATGTTTCGATTAGCTGTCATCAAAAGGTCCTTTCAATTACATAAAACAACTCATTTGTGAGTCTGTGTTTCAGATGGGCAGTGTTTTATCAGTATACAGGAATAGGCCAGATATGCCAGAGTATATAGAATACTTAAAGACTTTATGTCGGTGCTATTGTTGAAAAGAAAGTTTCCGTATGTCGATAAACTGCAATACAGCGCTGATATATATATATATATATATATACTGTGTGTTTCTTTTTGCCGCGAAAATGCTGATAAGAATTAACAGGTCGAGAAGATACGCATACCTTTCATGCATTGCAGGAAGAAATAAAAGGCAGGTCCAGATACTCCATATCAGCAGCTTTATAAATGTTTGAGAATTGTGAAGGTCTGCTTTAACATGCATTAATACAAACAGGCATGTTCCCAGCAGGCTTATTGTGAATATGATTGCCAAAAGGTGCAGATGGACATAATTGTTTCCTGTTAAAGCCCAAAAACTTGGAAAATTCAGCCACATTTCTTTGAAAGCTTGTGTCTGTTCCGTGTAAATCGTAAGAGGTTCCAATAAAGGGCGACCAAAAAGCAGTCCCGGTATCTGCATTATGTAAAAGGAGAAAAAGCCTGTACAGATTCCTGACACAATACTGAATTTTCTCTCTTTTACATAATAATAAATGATAAAAGGAACAATAAAGACAGTCTGTAATTTGAAGCCAAAGGCAATTCCTGTCAGTATAAATGTTCTTAAATATCTTTCTTCATATAATGAATATAATGCCGCTACTATAAAAAAGACGTAAATTGAATCACATTGCGCCCAGGCAGAAGAATTTAATATTATAGTAGGAAAAAGCAAAATTGTCCCGTAAACAAGACAGAAAAGAAATGGCGAGTTGTTTTTCGTCAGGGACCGTACAAATCGTGCACTGATAAAAGCCAGCCCGAAGTCAAAAATACAGGAAAGTGTTTTATAAAGATATATGGGCGGAATGCTGTCAGGGAAGTATGTCATAATCGCGATCAGGAACTGGTATGGAATACCATAATTACCGATTTGATTTTTCAGAGCAGCAAAACCGGAAGGTTTGATTGCTTCAAACCAGGGCAATAAACAAACTTCTGCATCAGCAGATATAAAATCCTTCGCACTGAATCTGGCAAATATTCCAAGTAGAGTAATGGTAATTATAAACAGCAAATTTTTTTTGGCATCAATTAATTGTATGATTCTTTTTTCGTTATACCGTTGCATTTTTTGATTCCTCCTGTAACATTCAGTATTCTTTCATTAACGTTCAAATCAATCATATTATAGGAAACATTTAAAATATTTCTGCATCATGTTTCTTGTCAGAAGTTCTGTCGCTGATGATATATCTCGGTCTGGCTTTCACTTCCAGATAGATTTTGCCTATATATTCTCCAAGGACACCCAGACATACCATTTGTACGCCGCCGATAAAACATATGATGCTTGTCATACTTGCCCAACCGGCCACACTTTTTCCGGTTAACTGAGTGGCGACAGACCAAATAACGCCCAGAAAACTCATGAAAGAAATAAAAAGGCCCAGACACGCGATCATGCGTATAGGTTTAATGCTCAGGGAGGTAATTCCGTCAAAAGCGAGCGCCAGCATTTTTTTCAGCGGATAGTGGCTTTCGCCGGCCAGCCGTTCGTGTCTTTCATAGTATACGCCGGTGCTTTTAAAACCAACGAGAGGGATCATTCCCCGCAAAAAGATATTGACTTCTTTGTAATTGGCCAGTTCATTTAACACCCGGCTGGATACCAGACGATAATCTGCGTGGTTAAATACAACTTCCGCTCCCATCCAGTTCAGCAATTTATAGAAGCTTTCAGCCGTAATTCGTTTAAACAGTGTATCGGTAGTCCGGCTGCTGCGAATGCCGTATACGATTTCACTGCCTTTCCGGTATTCTTCGATCATCTGATTCATGGCATTGATGTCATCCTGACCGTCGCAGTCGATGGAAATTGTGATATCACAATGGTTTTTGGCTTCCATTAAGCCGGCAAGGACTGCATTTTGATGGCCTCTGTTACGGCTTTGGCTGATACCGGTATATTTTTCATTTTGCATTGCCAGACTGCAGATGATATCCCACGTTTTATCTTTGCTGCCATCGTTGACAAAAAGGATACGGCTTTGTGAAGAAATGATATCTTTTTGAATCAACTCATCCAGTTTTTCCAAAAATAAGCTGCTTGTTAAAGGGAGTACTTTTTCTTCATTGTAACAGGGTATGATTATGTACAGGATTGGCGTCATTTTTTGTTCTCCATTGTGTTCGTTTAGATGTTCGTGTATTTTACAGGTTCTTTTGATAGCTGTTCCGGCGTATAAGTATCATCTGTTCCCAATCCGCCCAGGAAAAAACCAACGTCAGCATAAATACAGGAACAAAATTTAAAAGGTAGCGGGATTTAAACTCCCAAAACGCAAAGAACAAAAGTACGCCAAACAGGGTAATGTGGAGCAGCGTATCCGTATGTAATGTCCCTCTCGCGATTCCGAGTAAAGAACCGGTTAAGACCGAGAAATAAAATAAAGTGATCAATATTGTAATATAACAGTAAAACAGGTCGTAGTAAGCCCCTTCATTTAAAAGCCAGTTTGCAAGTGACGGCGCTCTGGAAAACGTTTGCTGCAAATGTTCTGTCTGGGCATATTTTCCGTCTGCCAGAACGGCCGCCATCTTCTGGATTTCAAAACGCAGATAATTTGTACAGGAGCCGTAAGATTTAACACGTCGCAAAAATTCTTCGCTGTCAGCTTTTCTTTTCTGTGCCAGCGTTGGAAAACTTTGAGTGTAGTCAAAATCTGATTGACGGTAGCTTCCGGAATCGACAGAAGCCATCATGACCCAGTGGATAGAGGGAAATTCAAATTCATCTGCTCTGGAGGTATCGATCCAGGAACAATTATTTTTGTATACGGACCAGCCGCTCAGTATAAGAAAAACGCTGGTAAAAAGCAAAAGGAATACCATCAGTTTCTGCAGTAGCGGTTTGCTCTGAAGGATAAGATGAACAATTACGGCAACAAACAAAATGAGCGCGCTGCCTTTAATTAAAGCAGCAAGTGCAAGAGAAATACCGCATAAGATATAAAAGGCATATTTTTTAAAACGGCAATTCGAAGAAGGTTTCGTTTTCTGTCCTATAGTATAATAAAAAAGCGCTGCCGCAATGTATGGTATAGATAATGTAACTTAACAGAATAAATGACAAAAAGGGATTTATAAGTGGGAACATCCGTGA
>CAJUNR010000063.1 GCA_910587765.1 uncultured Lachnospiraceae bacterium | reverse complement strand
CGCGAGCGGGGTCTGGAAGGATGAGCTGCCCGCGTCGGGCGTCCGGGTGGCGTGGGTGTGAACAGTAACGAGAGTCCGGAAGCAGAGGAACCGGGCTCTTATATTTTATGGGGAACGGAGGGATGCGCAGTGGAACAATACAATCTGGAAGAGTTGCTGCAGTATGTTGAGGAACATCGTTTCCGATCCCTCCGTTCCCGGCTGGCGCAGATGAACGAGGCGGATATCGCGGAATTTATGGAGGAACTGGACGACAACCGCAAGGTGCTGATTTTCCGCATGCTTCCCAAGGAGCTGGCGGCGGATGTGTTCGCGTGTCTGGAACCGGATATTCAGGAGCATATTATCAACAGCATCACCGACGCGGAGATCCATAAAATCGTGGAAGACCTGTTCGTGGACGATGCGGTGGACATGCTGGAGGAGCTGCCCGCGACGGTGGTCAAGCGCGTCATGCGCAATACGACGCCGGAGACAAGGAAGATTATCAATCAGTTTCTGCAGTATCCGGACAACAGCGCCGGCAGTATCATGACGGCCGAGTACATCGGCCTGAAAAAATACATGAACGTGGAACAGGCATTTTCCTATATCCGGGCGCACGGTGTGGACAAGGAGACGATTTATACCTGTTTCGTCATGGACGGGGGGCGCCATCTGGAGGGCGTCGTCACCATCAAGGATCTGCTGATGAACCCGTATGAGACGAAGATTCAGGACATCATGGATACCAACATCATCAAGACGGTGACGACCGAGGATCAGGAAGAAGTCATTGATCTGTTCAATAAATACGATCTGCTCTGTCTCCCGGTCGTCGATCATGAGGAACGGCTGGTCGGCATCGTCACGGTCGACGATATTGTGGATGTCATGGAAGAAGAGGCCACCGAGGACTTTGAGAAAATGGCGGCCATGCTTCCGAGCGACAAGCCCTATCTGAAGACCAGCATTCTCGAGCTGGCCAAAAACCGTATTGTCTGGCTGACGGTGCTGATGTTGAGCTCCATGATCACGGGCAGTATTCTGACGCATTACGAGGCGGCGTTTGCGACGCTTCCGCTGCTGGTCAGCTTTGTGCCCATGCTGACCGGAACCGGAGGCAACGCCGGCAGCCAGTCCAGCACCATGATCATCCGCTGCATGGCGATCGGCGAGGTGGAACCGGGCGATACGCTGAAGGTGATCTGGAAGGAGATTCGGGTGGCGCTTCTGGTCGGTCTCATACTGGGCGCGCTGAATTATCTCCGCCTGATGTTCATGTATCCGGGACAGCCGCTGGTCTGCCTGACGGTGGTGTTAAGCCTGTACATTACGATCATCATGGCCAAGGGGATCGGCTGTACGCTTCCCATCGCCGCCAGGCTTCTGAACCTTGACCCGGCGATCATGGCCGCGCCTCTGATCTCCACGATCGTAGACGCGTGCAGCCTGATTATCTATTTTAAAATCGCGTGTTATTTGTTAAAAATATAAATAAAAACGGCGGCCATGAAAGCGCGGCCGGGGCAAAAAACCGCGGCGGTGGGCCGCAGCGAAATATAGAGGAGTTGAAAAGAGATGTTAAATGGAAAGAAAGTGCTGTACAGCGGCATGCAGGCAACCGGCAATCTGACGCTGGGCAATTATCTGGGCGCCCTGAAAAACTGGGTGAATCTGTGCGACGAATACGAATGCTTTTACGGTGTGGTGGACATGCATTCCATCACCGTGCGGCAGGATCCGACGGTGCTTCGGCAGCGCGCCCGCAACCTGCTGATGATCTATATCGCCGCGGGCATTGATCCGGAGAAAAACTGTATCTATTATCAGTCGCATGTATCCGGCCACGCGGAGCTGGCGTGGATCCTGAACTGCTTTACGTATATGGGAGAGCTGAACCGTATGACGCAGTTCAAGGACAAGGCGGCAAAGCATGCGGATAATATCAATGCGGGGCTCTTCACCTATCCGGTGCTGATGGCGGCGGATATCCTGCTCTATCAGGCGGACGTGGTGCCGGTGGGCATTGACCAGATGCAGCATCTGGAGCTGACCAGAGACGTGGCTCAGCGCTTCAACGGCGTCTACGGTGATGTGTTTACCGTGCCGGAGGCGTACATCGGGAAAGTGGGAGCGAAGATCATGAGTCTTCAGGACCCGTCGAAGAAGATGTCGAAATCCGACGAAAATCCCAACGCCTCCATCTATCTGATGGACGATCCGGACACGATCATGCGCAAGTGCAGACGCGCCGTGACGGATTCCGAGGGACAGATTCAGTACCGGGAGGAGCAGCCGGGGATCCGGAACCTGATCGACATCTACAGCGCCTGTACCGGAAAGACGCCGCAGGAAGTCGTCGGGGAATTTGACGGGCAGGGATACGGCGATTTTAAGACGGCAGTGGGAGAAGCGGTGATCGGCGTCCTCAGGCCTCTGCAGGAGCGCTACGCGGAGCTTGCGAAAGACAAAGGCTATATCGACGGCATTATCAAGGCAAATGCGGAAAAAGCGGGGTACGCGGCCGCAAAGACACTGCGGAAGGTACAGCGCAAAGTCGGTTTTCCGGACCGGATCCGCTGAGACGGCCGGAACCGGTCAGCCCGGACCGCCCGCCGCTTCGGCCGGACGGCGGACGGATTCCGGGTGCCGTTCCCGCAGGGAAAAGACGCAGCCGCAGTAGTCCTGACGGTACATGCCGTATTCCCGGGACAGCTCGGTGGAGTGCCGGTAGCCGTTTTTTTTCTTGAAATCATTGGGGAGCCAGTGTACCCGGTATTCTTCGGCAAGCTGTTCCCCGATTTCGTTCAGCTTGTCCGCGTTCTTCAGCGGGCTGATGGTCAAAGTGGTGGCGAAGTAGTCCAGCCCCCGCTCGTCTGCCAGCCTGGCGGCCATGGAAAGCCGCAGCCGGTAGCAGGCGAAGCAGCGTTCCCCGCCTTCCGGAAGCTGTTCCATGCCCCGCGCACAGCGGTAGAAATCTTCCGGGCGGTAAGGGCCTTCCGTGAAATCCACCGGATGGCGGGTGGGAAGCGCCGACAGAAAACGCTTCTGCTCTTCGGCCCGGAGGCGGTATTCGGTTTCCGGATAGATATTCGGATTGTAGTACAGGACCGTGATCCGGAAATATTCCGACAGGTATTCCAGTACATAGCTGCTGCAGGGAGCGCAGCAGCTATGGAGCAGAAGCGTGGGGACACGGCCTTCCTTCTGCTGCCGTACAATCAATTGTTCCAGTTCTCTCTGATAATTTCTTCGGTTCATTGTCTCTGCTCCCGGTCTTTTTGTCTCTATCATATCCTCTGCGGAAAAAAATGCAAGATATTTTGCAGCGGTTGCTTCTTTTTTTTGTTTGTGTATAATAGATAGCAGAGAACGATCCGCCATTTTTCAGAACGGTTTTTGTTATGATTCCTTTCGCCGGAGTATATATTTTTAATATCCATAGATTCCGGAAGAGAGGATGAGCGATGTTTTCTGGTGTAAACGGTCTGGTTTTTCTGTTGATTTTTCTTGCATGTATGGCGCTGTGCCTGATGATCTGCCGTCGGGTATCGGTTCCCTGTCCCGGGGACGGGAAGGGATGGGAACTGGTGCAGGAGCTGTTTCTGTGCGGGCTTACGGCGCTGCTGCTGACCGTGGCGGTGATCTGCCTGTGGTATCTGGCGGTGCTGCTTCTGCTTGCGGCGGCCAGATATCTGTACTGCAGATGTCCGGCAAAGCGGACGAGGCAGATCATCGTGGCGGGGACGGCCGTGCTGACCGCTCTGGTGATCGTTGCGGGGGTACAGCTTATGATGAGCAGGAACGAGGAGGACGAGGAGGACGCGGTGGTGGAAGACGTGCTGGAGAACGGGATGGCTCTGTTGTCAACGGAAGAGCTGCCGATAGTTGTACGCAGGTAAAAACGAAAAAGGAGTGAGGGAACGATGGGTGAGTGCAGGCATCTGGAACGGGTTCTTGCCATGATTCAGGAGCGGGGATGGACGTACCGCGAATGTATGGAGGACGGCTGCAAAAGTATTGATTTTGAGTATCGGGGCGTTTCGTACCATATATGGGAATTTCACGACCAGGAATGGGGCGTGGAAACGAACGTCCGGCATGGAGGCGGCATGGAAGAACTGACGGGGGATTATGAGACGGAACTGATGGAGATTATGAAAGACTGGAATTAAAGCGGAAGGAAAAACACCTGGAGTAACAGGATGAGGTGAAACGGAGAGGGGAAGATTGAAGCAATTACAAATTCGGGAATAAAATATGATGAAAGTGAAGAGGTGATCGATGTGTGTCAGGCAATACGAGAAATTCGGATGGAAGAGCGGAAAATTGGTGAACAGGACGGCGAATTGAAAAAGGCCAGAGAAGCGGCAGGAAACTTGCACGAAATGGGGTTTGATACGGACAAGATAGCTCAGGCGGTCGGCTACGCTGTGGAAACGGTAACAGGATGGCTTGGGATTGAATCATAATGCGGGGGTATGTGCTGATACCCCTGAACAATATTTAACAGCGGCCCAGGCGGCAATCTTGCATTGATTCCACAGGAATTTGGGTACTTGTAAGCGAAAGTAGAAAGAAATGGCTTAAAATCAAGGTTTTTAAGGCTGGGTGGGGTTCACTGGAATGGTTGGTGAACCCCGCTTTTTCGTGTTTTGCACGTCGTTTATAGAAGGGAGATGAGGGAGAAAAGCGTACTATCAGGTAAAAGTAAAGATATTGTAAAACTTTTAAGATGAATCAGAAATTCAGTTATCAGGAGTTCTGTAAAACACATATATCTTCATTCTCTTCCCTTTCCGTAACGCACTTCGTCAACCAAAGCCTGTATGTCATCCTCATTATACACGCCCATCTGCTCGGCAACGCCCTCGAATGCTTTCTGGGCTTTATAAATTGCTTGTGCAGAAGCGTTGTTGATGACGACCTCGCCGCTTGGTTTCTGGAAGAACAGTATCTTGTCGCCAGATTTCAGACCGAGCAGACGGCGTATCTCGGCAGGCACGGTAATCTGCCCGTTGGCAGAGATTTTTGCTAAGTTCATGTAAACCATCCTTTCTTATGGCTGTACCGCTTGGCACAGTTGGATATACAGAGTTCTTGAAATCTAAAGAATACTTTGGGCTTCTACCTCTATTATATCCCAAAACCAGAGAAAGTAAATGGATTTCAAAAAGATTTTACAATCAAGCAGGAGGTGTTTAACCATTTGGAAGTCAAAATAAATTAGGAGATTTTATTTTTGTAAGCAAGGAAAGGGATAATCTGTCACCCACATTTTTACTTTTAGTGCGGACTGTAATGAGATTGTAAGAAGTGTTCGCTATACTAAAATTACAAAAATATTGGAGGGCATATCTATGGCAATACTTGAAACAAAAGATTTACGAAAAATATAT
>CAJUNR010000062.1 GCA_910587765.1 uncultured Lachnospiraceae bacterium | reverse complement strand
GGGGCATTAGCGCAGTTGGGAGCGCGCAACATTCGCATTGTTGAGGCCGTGGGTTCGAATCCCATATGCTCCATAAAAAAGAAAAGTCTGCAAGATCAGGCTTTTCTTTTTTTATGCATACGGGCGCCTGTTCACACCTGCATCGGTTTCAGCCAGATGCGGGCGTCCGGGTGGCGTGGGTGTGAACAATAACTGTCCGATCATTGGGCAGGGAAAGAAATCCGGAAAACACTTGCATTTTCACCGGCTCTGTCGTATAATGTTCGCTAGAGAACAGTTCTCAGAGAAACTTTAAGAGAAGCTTTATGGGGAGAAGGGAGGCCAAACCGTGCAGGCGCAGTTTGTCAACAACCAGATACTGGGAAATATTATCTATGAACGGTGTATTGATGATGCCTGCGTGCGGCACGATCTGATTCGGACCGAGATGGACATTCTCCTCTTCCTGCACAACAATCCGGGCTTTGACACGGCGACGGATATCGTTAAACTTCGCCATCTGTCCAAATCCCATGTGTCCAAGTCGGTTCAGTCCCTGAAAGAGCGGGGTTTTCTCACCGCCTGCCATCAGGACGGCAACCGAAGAACGATTCACCTGCAGCTTCTGCCCGCGGCGGACGCTGCGGTTACGGACGGCCTGCGGGCGCAGGAACGCTTCGTCTCGATTCTGCTTGCCGATTTTGCGGAAGAAGAAAAAGCGCAGTTTCAAAAATATCTGTGCCGGATTACGGACAATCTGCAGGCGCATCTGCGGGACCGGCATCAATGACCGCAGACCGTTCCCCGGACGGCGGTGCGGCCGTTCCGGCCGGATCGCGAATTTTGACAGGAGGAATGACACTATGGAAATCTTTTATCAATTCATCGTCTGTTTTATCGCCGGCATCGGCGCCGGACTCGGAACCGGATTTGCCGGCATGAGCGCAGCCGCCGTCATCAGCCCCATGCTGATTACGTTTCTTCATATGGAACCCTATCACGCCGTCGGCATCGCGCTTGCCAGCGATGTGCTCGCCAGCGCCGTCAGCGCGTATACTTACGGCAGGAATAAAAATCTGGACATCAAAAACGGCATCCCCATGATGCTTACGGTCCTGCTTTTCACGGTGGTGGGAAGCTGGGTGTCCAGCCTTGTCCCCGGCGGTACCATGGGCAGCTTCTCCGTCTTCATGACGCTGCTTCTCGGCATCAAATTCATCGTAAAACCGGTTATGACCACCAAAGAAACCATGGAGGCCGCAGACCCGAAAAAACGTCTCCTCCAGTCTGTCCTGTGCGGAACGGGCATCGGCTTTATCTGCGGCTTTATCGGCGCCGGCGGAGGGATGATGATGCTTCTGATCCTGACCTCCGTGCTGGGCTTTGAGCTCAAGACCGCTGTGGGCACCAGCGTCTTCATCATGACGTTTACCGCTTTTACCGGTGCGGTCAGCCACTTTTCCATCGGCGGTTCTCCGGATCTGTTCTGCCTCGTCTTCTGCATTGCCTCTACCTTCCTCTGGGCGCGGATTGCCGCCAGATTTGCCAACCATGCCGCGCCGGCGACGCTGAACCGCGCGACCGGCGTCGTGCTGGTGATTCTGGGCGTTCTGATCCTGAGCGTCAACGCCCTGTTCTGAAGCAGAAGGCGTTTTCCTAGAACTCTTTCTTCTCCATCATCCGCACGGAAAGTACATAGGCAATCCCCAGAATCAGGACGCATGCTGTCAGCAGAATGCTCAGCACCACCGCAGGACTCAGTGTGGACAGCCGGTTCACATTCTTCAGGATTCCGCATTTGGCGATCGAAAAGACGCCGACAGCCAATATGGCCAGCGCTCCGAAAGCAATTCCGCGGCCCTTTTCCACGCCGTATTTGATCAGGATTGGAATCGTGCAGCCCACATACATCAGACAGAGCAGCAGATAAACCGGTTCCCCTGGCAGCTGCTCCAGATATTCCACCGCGGAAAAGCGGATCAGGAAAAAGAGCAGGCGCAGCAGTATTCCAATCAGCCATCCGCCGGTAATCAGCAGAAAACTGAACAGGTATTTTTCCCTTACGTAGTCCCGTCTCCCGCAGGGCAGAGCCATCAAAAACGCCATCCCGTTCTCATATTCGTCATAGGTAAAGCTGCTGATGGAATACATGCTGATCATAAACGTCAGATAGCTGGTGATAAAAGAAGAATAATCACGGGAACCGGCAGCGAAGCACATCGCACAGGCCAGGAGTGCGACGATTCCGTAATAACGCGCCTGACGTTTCATAAGCTGCCAGTCTTTTATCAGTAATCCAATCATTCCTTTTCCCCCCTCAGCATCATGGTAATCACTTCGTCGATAGAACTCTTTTCCATGGAAAGCTCCGGTGCGTTTTCCTGATAGAACTCCTTACAAGCCGTCAGAAGACAATAGCCGAAAGACTCCCGTTTTCTGCGAAGAATCCGGCTCCGGTCCATTTTCTGATACTGCGCTTCCGTCACTTTCAGGATTCCGTAATCGCCCAGCAGCACATCTGTTTCCTCATGCAGGACGATCTTTCCCTGATGAATCAGATAGAGATCGTCACAGAGGCCTTCCAGATCGCTGGAAATGTGAGAACTGATCAAAATCGAGCGGTCGCCCGGCATCATATATTCCCGCAGCAGATCCAGAAGCTCTTCTCTCGCCAGCACGTCCAGTCCGGCAGTCGGCTCGTCCAGAATCAAAAGCTTTGCCCCGTGGGACATGGCGGTCAGCACTTTCAGCTTCGCCTTCATTCCGGTGGAAAAGTCTTTTATCTTTTTATTCCCCGGAATGCCGAAGCTTTTGCAGCTGTTCAGAAACATCTCCCGATCAAAGCGGGCGTACAGGCGGTCGAGGACAGGAAGTATGTCCAGGATCGTCAGATAACCGCTGAAGCAGGAATCGGAGAGGACGAACCCCAGATTCTCCCGTTCTGCTTTTGTCAGCTCTCTCACAGGCTTCCCAAACAGTTCCGCCGTCCCCGATTCCGGAAAGACCAGTCCCAGCAGAATTTTGAACGCCGTGCTCTTTCCCGCTCCGTTCGGACCGATGAGCGCGGTCACATTTCCCTCCGGAACCTCCATGCTGCAGTCCAGATGGAATCCGGAATAATGCTTTTCTACATGTTCCATTTTTATCAGCATCACGATTCCTCCATTATAATATGAAATAACTCGGTCAGTTCCGCATGGTTCATGCCAATGCTTCTGCCCTTGCGGATGGCGGCCTCCAGCTCCGCCTCCACTTCCCGGCGCTTCTCTTCCAGCATCAGCGACTGGTTGGCGCTGGATACAAAGCTCCCTTTGCCGTGAACCGTCGTAATGAAGCCTTCCTGCTCCAGGGCGTCATAGGATTTCTTCACCGTCAGGGCGCTGACCCGCAGCTCTCTGGCAAGCGTCCGCACGGACGGCAGCGCCGCCCCTTCCGTCAGTTCCCCCTGTATAATCAGATCTTTAATCTGCCCGAGGATCTGTTCATAGATCGGCGCCATGGATGAATGATTGATGATCAGTTTCATCTTGCTCCTCCTTTGTAATAAACAGTATATAACACTTTGCAACTGTTGTCAACTGTTTTATACTGTTTATTTTAAATGCTTATTTCAAAGGACGCAGTTTTACCCGCAGGATCCGTCTGACCGACTCGTCAATCCGTTCCTCGGTCAGCGCTCCTGTCTCCAGCGCGGCAAGCACTCCCTCACAGGCATCCTGAAAATCCGCCGGCATCAGAATCAGATCCACGCCGGCCTGAAGCGCCAGGACCGACGCTTCCGCAGAACGGTACTGCCGGCTGACGGCGTCCATGTTCATGGCGTCGGTCACCACGATTCCGTCATAGCCCATCTCTGTACGCAATATTTCCGTAATCATACGGGAAGACAGCGTGCAGGGAACCTCGTCCCCGGTGACGGAAGGCGCCGAGATGTGCGCGGCCATGATAAAGTGAATTCCTTCGTCAATTCCTCTCTGAAACGGCACCAGCTCCGCTTCCGTCAATTCTCCCAGCGTTTTATCCGTGTAAGCATATCCGTCATGCGTATCTCCTCTGGTGGCTCCGTGCCCCGGATAATGTTTGAGGACCGCCCACACGCCGGCCTCCTCCAACCCCGAGGCCGCCGCCATCGCAAGCTCCGCCACCAGTTCCGGCTCCGTGCCGAACGAGCGGCTGCCGATCACCTCGTTCTCCGGTTCGGTCAGCACGTCCGCCACCGGTGCGAAATCCAGCGTAAATCCCAGTTCCGACAGAAAGGAACCGATGACGCAACCGACCTGCGCAGCCTCCCCGGCATCCCGCCGGTCTCCGATGGATCGCATATCTTCCACTTGTTCTACGCCGAACGCAGGCCGGCCGCTGATACGCGCCACTCTTCCGCCCTCTTCATCCACGCCCAGGAACGGGGACAGGTATCCCGCCTCCTCATAATACTGCCGGGTATTTTGCAGCATGGTCCGCACCTGCTCCGGCTCCTGCAGATTCCCGGCGAAATAAATGATGCCGCCAACCGGATACTGAAGGATCGCCTCCCTCGTGCGCTCTCCCGCTGCCGTCACGCTCTCGTAACCGGTCAGCGCCTCCGGCGTAACCATAAAAAGCTGCAGAACTTTTTCTTCCGTCGTCATATCTGCCATGCGTTCCGTGATCTGCTCCTCCAGCAGCGCTTCTTCTGTCTTTTCCGGTTCCGGCTCTTCCGGCTCCGCAGTATCCGGCTCCACTTTTTCCGGCGCTTCTGGTATCGGGCTGTCGGCGCCCGCCGGTTCCGCCTGGATGTCCTGTATGCCGGCTCCGCTTCCGTCCGGCACGGCCTGTTCTTCCGTTTCTCCTGCCGTCCGAGCGCCGGTGAAATACCGCACGCCGGCTCCCGCAGCGGCCAGACATAATAGTAATCCGATCATAATTCCCAAATTTGATTTTTTAAAATTTTCTTTTTTCCGGTTCCTCTTTCTCAATTGCGCGCACACTCCTTCTCTTCTGATCGTTCCTCGGAAGCGGATCCTCCGCTTTCTATTATCCTGCATTTGATTCCGAAATAACAACCCCATTTATAAATTTCCCGCTTCGCTCCACCGGGCCGGAAAGATTTCTTCCCCCGTCCGCGCACCGGGCGTCCGCCTGCGGATTTCTTTCATCCGGACGACCGTGTACATACAAAAAGCACCAGCCGTTTTGACTGATGCCCGTTGCCCCATGCTCTCTGGGGAAGCGTTGATTTCATCCGCGTTTCCCTAAATGTGCATTCTCCTGCGCACCTCTTCTCTCAGCCTCGTCCGCCGGATAATCGTGATCAGCGCCGCGTCGATGATCACGCAGCAGGTCAGTACGATGGCCGACCAGGTGACAGAAAGGGAGACTCCCCGGAAGCGGTCAATCAAAAGCTCCACCGCCACCGTAAATACGGCGGTCTCTCCCAGAAGCAACGCCGCTCTTGAGAGGATCGACGCATGAATCTGCCGCACGCAGACGGCAAAAAGCAGAATCAGACCGGTGGCAAGAACCGTCAGCGGAAACGCAAGCCTGGGATACCAGCCGCGCCCCGGATGAAGCCAGGCGATGATTCCGAAATACATGGCGATTCCCGCTCCGTCCAGAAACAGACTGACATAGGGACTGAGCCGGTTCAAGAAGACCGGCAGGCAGAATACCCACAAAAGCGCGCAGCCGCCGATTACATACAGCGACCAGGAGGTCCCCCTGAAGATCAACAGGTTCAGAAGACCGCAGACGCCCGCCGTCACCGCCAGCACGATGCTGATCAGGATCATCAGATCCCCTTTCCGGGCCGGCGCGACGTCTCCTCTCATGCCGGGAAAAGGCGTCGGCGATTCCCGGTCCACCGGCTGCCTCGGATTGAGGACCTTCGTACCGCACAGCGGGCAGGCGGAACAGGTGGCATGCAGTTCCACTCCACAGTTTACACAATAGGACATCGTCGTTCACCTCTCCTTTCGATTGCTCTCGATCTTTACATGGATGCCGTCCTGCACCAGCCGGCGGAAAAACAGACGTTCCACATCCGTCTCCACGATGCTGCTGGCAAAACTGACGCTCAAAGTTTCCCCGTAACTGACAACGGCGCAGTTGGTGCGGGCAGAAAACGGCTGCCCCATGAGCACGTCAAACCGCTCGATGTGCGCGCGCATTTCCTCCGGCGTTTCTACCACGCCAAGATTCGTAAGCCCCGCGCTGGACTGCTGATCCTGTACTCTCTTATAAAACTGCCGGACCACCAGATCTTTCAAAAACAGCGGAGCTATCCGGATCAGCGGATGTTTCGTCACCGCCGCATTGGTGGTGATATCCGCGTTCAGAAATTTATTGTTAATATAATAACGCATATAATGATGTACCTGCATCAGGATTTCTTCAAAGCTGTACTCGCCCATCCGCGGATCGACGGACGGGTATACCATGGTGATAAAATTCCGAAGCGTTCTCGATGGGAAAAATCTCCGCAGGTTCACCGGCATGGCAATGGATACCGGCAGTTCCCGGAACACATGATCGCTTTTCTGCTTCTGCAAAAGCGCATGCAGGAGCACTGCGTTCAGATATTCCGTCACGGATACCTGATACGCTTTGGCCACGGAGAGCACCTGCTTCACCGGCAGAAGCCCTGTGATAATATTCAGCGTATAAAAAGGTTCCCTCGTCCCGCGGATCCGATAGGTCTTCTCGCGGCTCCGGGGCGGGCGGACCCGTGAGCTGGCATAACGGATGTAGGCATCCTCCAGCTCTTCCGGGTCCGGATCTTCACAGAGATCCAACACTCCCTGCCCCACCGGAATCCGGTATCCTTTCAGTCGGAGATACACAGCGGTCATGGTCCGCAGCAGGTACATGGCCCCGCCTCCGTCCGACAGAGAATGAAAGACTTCCAGCGCAATGCGGTTCTGGTAATAATAGACCCGGATCAGATAGCGGTTATCGTTCTGAAAAGACATGGGCATACAGGGATTGGCAATATCCGGTTTCACAAAAGGTCCCGGACGGTCATTGGGTTCCAGATACCGCCAGAAAACGCCCTTGCGCATGGCAACCTTAAAGGTTGGAAAACGCGGCAGCGTGCGGTCCAGCGCTTTTTGCAGAAGATCCGGTTCTACGGTCTCCCTAAGCACGACGCAGAACCGGTACACGGAAGAAAAACTCCTCCGCTGCAGTGTCGGATATACAATCGCCGACAGATCCAGGCGATACCATGGATTTTGATTCTCTATTCGTTTGCTCATGTTCAGTCCGCGCCTCTCAACCGCTGTGTTCTCCAGTTTTCTGATTTCTGAAAAGATTATACCATTATTTTCTTGGGTTTCCCACAAAAATATGCTAGAATTACAAATATGGAATTGTCCGTGTTACTTTTCACACCTACGCCGGTTTCAGCCTGATGTGGGCTGATCTTCCTGAAAGACCCATTGAAGGGCGCCGGTCCTTAGGCGCGGTCTT
>CAJUNR010000061.1 GCA_910587765.1 uncultured Lachnospiraceae bacterium | reverse complement strand
TTTTCGCGCCTTAGTACCCAAAGGGCATAAATACCGCTGCGTCCCTTCATTAAGCACGAGCGGGGTCTGGAAGGATGAACTGCCCGCGTCGGGCGTCCGGGTGGCGTGGGTGTGAACATTATTTCAGAGCATATCCGTCGAAAAACAGATGTTTTTGTGCAGATTTTGCATTATTTAGATGATTGCATTTTTGATAAAAAGGGAATATAATGAAAAAATCCGAAACTTGATGGAAGGAGGTGAAGGAAAGTGGGGAAACGGCTGGCGGGAGTACTGTTTATATTAATCATTGCTGCAGGAATCGGCATTGCCTGCCGCTCGTACTTGTTCAGACAGAGGGCGGTATACAGTCTGGAATCGGTATCCGGCGGGAATCCGGCAAGTTCGGATGATTCGGAAAAAATAACCTGGCAGTTAATCTCCGATGCCCAAAGCAAAGAGGATGCGGAGGAAATCGCCGCCATGTATGGGGTCACTTTTTTGGAATATCTGGACGGAGCCGCGCTGTATGAGACAGAGGAAGATCCGCTGGAAGTGATCCGAAGAGGTGAGGAGCAGGGGTATCCGCAGATGTGGGTCAACAGTGAGCGGATTGCCTACTAAACAAAAAGGAGTCAGACAAAGATGAAACGGATGAGATCAGGTAACAGAATGCTGTCATTCCTGTTGACAGCGGCAATGGTTCTTGCGCCTATTCAGACAGGCTGGGCCGCTGGGAACGGTTTGGAGGAAGACCGTCAGCCGGTGACAGAGGCGGATGATTCCCGGAGCACGGATGCGGAAAAGGAACATTCGCAGCCATCGGCCGGCAAGGAAGATGAGAACATATCAGGGACGGAAGAAAACAGACAGGACGGAACGGTGAAGGAAGACCCGGACGCGTCCGGGACGCCGAATGACGAAGAAACGTCAGATGATTCACAGACATCGGACAAATCCGAAACATCAGATGAAACAAAAGAGCCGGATGCCGGGGAGATGCCGGATGCAGCCGATGCAACAGAGCGTCCGGATACGGAAGCAGAACTGGATGAGACAGAACAGCCGGATAAGGAAGAACCATCCGATGAATCGGAGCAGCCGGATGCGGAAGAGGGGCCGGAACTGCCGGAAGAAAAGGTAATGTCCGAAGAGCCGGAAGGAGAAGAGACGCCTTTTGCAGGACTGCAGGAGCGGTCCATGATGTCGCAGGAAATGTGGGCGGAGAAGCAGGAGCTGAACGAACATATCGGTGATCTGGACGGTCTGGTGGAAGGAAAAGATTACGAGGCCGGAACAATTATTGTGAGTGCGGACAGCAGAGAGGAAGCAGAACAGTATGCCCAGGCGTACAACGGCGCTCTGATGGATTATATGGAAGGGGCGGCGCTGATCACACTGTCGGATGAGGTGACGGTCATGGAGGCGGTCGAGTCTTCTGCGGACGAGGAACTGCTTCTCCCGGCGGCGTGGCCGAACTATTATCGGTATGCAAGCGAAGATCCGTTTACCGATCCTTCCACGGCCGGCGAACAGTACCAGTATTATCATGATATCATATCCTCGAACGTGGCTCACCGCTATGGCTATAAGGGAAAAGGGGTGAAGGTTGCCGTATTGGATACCGGCATTAAGAGCGGCCACGAGGATGTGAAGGCCAAAGCGCTTGATAACGGTTCGGCAAGCGATAATTACGGCGCAGAGGATGCTCAGGGACACGGAACGCATGTAGCCGGCATCATCGGCGCGGAAGCGGATAACGGTAAAGGCGGAAAGGGTGTTGCCCCTGAAGTGGAACTGATCTCCATCAAAGTATTGGACGACAGCGGATCAGGCTCAACCTGGGCGGGCATAGCCGGAATCAGAAAAGCAATTGATCAAAAAGTCGATATTATCAACATGAGCCTTGGCAGTTACGGATATGTTCCCCAGGAAGAAACGGCCTGCAACGATGCCTGCAAGAATGGAATTCTCGTAGTGGCGGCGGCCGGCAACGAGTCTACGAACGGTGTCAGCTATCCGGCCGGACACAAAAGCACGCTGTCTGTCGCAGCGCTGGACAGCAACAATACCAAAGCATATTTCTCCAATTATGGTCCCACGGTAGATTACTGTGCGCCGGGCGTCGGGATCTGGTCCACCTATTGTAAAGAAAACGAGAAGTATTACATGATGGACGGTACCTCCCAGGCGACTCCGGTCGTAGCCGGGACGGCGGCGGTGCTTCTGGCTTCCTCGGAGTCTGTTCGTAATCTGACCGGAACCGATCGGGTCGACGCGCTTCGCAAACTGATGGACAAAGGGGTTATGAAGGCAGGCAGCACCGGCGTCGGCAAAGGCTATATCAATCTGGCAAAGGCGCTGAATCTTGCCTCGGCGGATACGGTGCCCGCGGCTCCGGAATTTTCGGAAAAAAGCAAAACAACTTTCAATGAAACCTCTCATACGATACGCTGTACAGCCGCAGAAGGAATGAAAATTTACTATACGGTGAACGGGAAGGCAGTCAGCTATAAAGACGGAACGGTAATGCCGGAGAATGCGCTGGAGTATGACCCCGTCCGCGGAATTGAACTGACCGGCGCCGCCAGTTTCAGTGTAAAAGCGATCGCGGTGAATCCGGTCAGTAATCTGGCGAGCAAACAGGTAACGGCGACTTATAAGCTTCAGCCGGATGCGGAATATGTGAGCATTACCTCACCGGTGGCGGTGGATATTGCAGGATACTCATACTGCAGCAGGCTGCTTCCGGGAAAAAGCGTCAAACTCGGCACACGCGTCGAACCATTTTATGCAAAAAAACCGAGAGTTACGTGGAAAGTGGCGGATCGTTCCAGCGGAAAGGGCGTTACCGTCAACCAACAGGGAAAAGTGACCGTCGCCAGAACGACACAGCCCGGTATGTATGAGATACAGGCGGCTGTAGGAAACCGGTATGATTCCCATTACATAGAGGTTGTGAACAGCGGGAACCTGATCAAATCGGTTGCAGTGTCGTCAAAGAAGATTACTTTATTTAACGGCAAGACATCAGACGTCTCCGTAACGGTTAAGAAACAGACAGGAACCGGACTGCCGGACGACCTTTACTGGGCGAGCGGTGATTGTGCGGTTGCGGAAGTGGCAGCGAATCCGGAAAAAGGGATTCAAATCACGGGCGTCGGCGCCGGTAAAACGACAGTCACCGGTACGGCGCTGGACGGAAGCGGTAAAAAAGTCTCCATTGCCGTAACGGTGAACGATAGCATCTGTGTCCGTCCGGCCGTGTGCAGTCTGGCTGCCGGAAAATCCATTACCTTAAAGGCTGCGGTAAGTCCTTCAAACGCCGCCGTCAAGGTAGAATGGAGCGAAGAATCCGGAAGTCTTAAAATTACTCCCGGCGGCAAGGTGACGGTGAACAGCGGAGTGTCCGGCGGAACTTATACGGTAAAAGCGGAGGCGAAAGACGGTTCCGGAGTATACGGGACCGCGACGGTCAAGGTGATTCCGGCTGCTTCAGCCGTCACAAAACTGAAAATCGCAAAGACGGCATCCGTTTTCCGCGTGACGAACAGGTACGGAGCCTCGACTTCGACGATCCTTCCGGTGACCGCGGAGGGCGGAACAGACTGGGAAGTATCCGTGAATAATCCGGAACTTGCAACCGCAGAGAGAATCGGCAGCAGCGTTCGGATCACCGCCACCGGAAAAGCTGCCGGTAAAGTGAAGGTGACGGTCGCGTCCACAGACGGCAGCAATAAGAAGGCGGTCTGCACTGTATCGGTAGATAACCCGATTACGAAGATGTACATTGCGCCGGAAGCGGGCAGGATGAATCTTCTTTCCAAGGGCAGAAGTATGAAGCTTACGGCCGTCCTGCAGAATGCCAGCGGAAAACTCAGTCCGACAAGTAAAAATATCAAATGGACGTCGAGTGATTCTGCAGTCATCAAGGTGGACGGGAAAAAGGGAATCGTAACTGCATTAAAGGAGGGAGGCTCTGCGGTGATTACGGCTGAAGCTGCCGATGGAAGCTGCGCTACAGCAGAGTATCGCGTAACTGCCATTGCTTCTTTGCAGAAGATAGCAACCGTCATTGACCGTGCAGGAAATGACTGGTATATACAAAATGGAAATGAAATTGATATTCCGCTGGAATTAGTATGGACAGGCGGCGGGTATTATAATACATCTTTACCGTTAACCGTTGAGGTGAAAGGAACGGTGGTAAGTGCATATATAGAGTGGAGAAGGGTCAGCGGCAAGCCCGTGCCGATTTTGGTACTTGTTCCTACGTCTGAAGTTTTTGAGACAGGTAAGGGTTCTGCAACGATCTCCGTAAAAGATATCTACGGCAATAAAAAGAAATTCAGTTGTAAGATACAGTTTGGAACATATATGAAGGATGGAAAAAAAGTCATAGGATTCTTTGTACAATAAAAGAGATGGCACAGGTAAAATGAATACAGGGGTCTGCTACAGGACAGCTTCTTTTTGAATTTCCTTACGCTCCCCTGCGCATATAAAAAGGCATTCTACTTTTGGTGGATTGCCTTTTTTGCCGTCTGTATGCTACACTTTCTCCAGTCAGAGAAATCTGCCGAAACGATACGCAGACGGTTCCGGCGGGGCGGGACTGCAGGGACCGGCGAAATACGGAATCAGTTCCGGAACAGTAAGAAGTTACAGGGAGAGATTGGGATGGACACAATCAAATTTGGAAAATTTATCAGAGACATGAGAAAGGAAAGGGGACTGACGCAGAAACAACTGGCGGATCTTTTGTATGTGTCGGACAAGGCGGTTTCCAAATGGGAGAACGGCGCCTGCTTTCCGGACATCAAGATGCTGGATTCGCTGGCGGAGCATCTGGGAGTGAGTATTCTGGAACTGATGCAGAGCGAGCGGGTGCAGGAACCGGTGATCGACCGGGAGGAGGCGGAGCTCGTAGTGCGGGATACGATCATCCGGTCGGAAGAGGCGGAGGAACAGAAGCGGCAGTTGGGAAAAGCGAGGCTTTTGCTTCTGGCAAGCGCGTGCGGGCTTCTGTATCTGCTCTGGGCCGGCATCCGCTCTCTGCTTCTGCACGGCAGAGGGGTTCCGCTGCCGGATGCGGCGTCCGCCCTCGGCGGCGGGTGGTACAAAGATCCGGTGGTCTTCTATCTGTGGGCCGGCTTTCTTTCCGCGGCCTGCGGGATCGCCGCTTTCTGGCTTCTGTGGAAGAACGAACGAATCCGGGAGGTGAAGATCGGGCGGCATAAGATCAAAAGCACGCTGACGATTTTGATGGATATTCTGGTCGTGCTGCTTCTGCACACCTATCTGTCCAATATCGCCAACAATGAGAGGCAGCTCCTGACGCTTCCGGAGGCGATTCCGGTCAACGCCTACATCACGACGCCGGACGGAAACCGGCAGGCAGGAATCTTCATTCCGGACCGGATTGTACAGGGGGTTCTGGATTCCGAATATGTGGAAAATCTTCATCTGAATGTGCGGCTGAAGGCCGGGCTTGACAGAGTGATTCCGGGTCAGTGGGAGAATCTGAACCTCTATCTGGCCGGAGCGAACTGTCTGGAAGCGGCGGTCCGGGATCTGGAGGAAACGGACGTCGTCTGGAATGCGGGGGAGGACAGCTCCCTCCTTCAGGGGACGGCGGCCAAATGTATCGTATCCAAAGAACTGCTGGAGGAAAACGGCTGGAAGCTGGGCGACCAGATTACGCTCTGCCAGTACTATTATTACCGGCAGAATGAGAAAAGCACGGAACTTTTCGCCGATCCGCTGGAGACGACGGTCTATGAGATCGCCGGGTACGTAGATCTTGGCACCAGTATTTCTGTAGGGGGCAACGTCAATGTAACGCCGGATATTCTGGTCCCGTTCCATTTGATCCGGGAAGCCTACAGACGGCAGGAGATTCCGTTTTATGCGGACGCGGTTTCCTTCCGCCTGTCGGATACGCTGAACCTGAATGCGTTCAAGCAGGAGATGAAAGCGCTGGGACTTCAGAACCGGAATCCTCTGACAGAAGATCATTCCCTGAACGGGACGGCTCTGACCGTCAACGACGCGGCGTTCATTGACACGGCCAATCATCTGAGGCAGGTGATCGACGCGGTGCGGGCGTTCTTCCCGTTTCTGCTGACGCTGATTGTAGGAGCGGGTTATCTGGTCACTTTACTGCTCCTTAACAGCCGGAAGAAAGAAGCGGCGCTCCTGCGCTCCATCGGACTGGGGCGGTGGCGGTGCTTCCGGATCTTCTTCACGGAGCAGCTTCTGCTGGTCGTGTCCGGGGTTGTCCTCGGAAATGTACTGTCCGTGCTCCTTCAGGGAAATTACGGAGCGGATTCGGCGCTGTCCGGCTGTCTGGTAGGGATTTGCTATATGCTGGGCAACAGTCTGGCCATCTGGAAAATCCTGAAAGTGAGCGTGATGGAGGCGTTGTTTGAGACTTGAAAATGATGCGGTAAACAGAATTGCAGATTGTATTATTCAGAAGAAAGGCAGAGGAATATGGAAATATTACGGGCGGAACATGTGTCGTACAGTTATCAGACGAAATATCAGAAAGTGGACGCGGTGAAGGATGTGAGCTGCGGGTTTGAGCAGGGAGGCTTTTATGCCATTGTCGGGGAATCCGGAAGCGGAAAAAGTACGTTTCTGTCGCTGCTGGCGGGGCTGGATGTGCCTTCGGACGGAGCGATCTACGTGCAGGGACAGCCGCTTGCGCAGATGGATCGGGACGCTTACCGGCTGAACCAGGCGTCGGTGGTCTATCAGTCGTTTCATCTGTTTCCGCTTCTGACGGCGCTGGAAAATGTGATGCTGCCGATGGAGTTCAAGAAAATCCGCAAAAAGGAGGCGGCTGCCCGCGCGGAGAAGCTGCTGCAGCGGGTAGGGCTTGGCGAGCGGATCTACCGGCAGTTTCCGAAGATGATGAGCGGCGGAGAGCAGCAGCGGGTGGCCATTGCCCGGGCGGTGGCGGCGGGAGGGGAGATCATTCTCGCCGACGAGCCTACCGGCAATCTGGATTCGGACAACGAGCGGAAGATCGTGGCGCTTTTGAAAGAACTGGCTCACGAAGACGGGTATACCGTCATCGTCATTACCCACAATCAGGGCGTGGCGGACGAGACGGACCATGTATTCCGGATGACGGACGGAAAACTGGATCAGGTGCGCTGAGCAGAAAAACGACTTTTTCAACCGGCCTGCGGGACATTTCCGCGGGTCCGGACAGATGGATTTTCAACAGGAGAATGAGCATATGATTTTACGAAACAGTATCCGCCAGCTCTGGCGGATGAAGGGGAGAGCCTGCCTGTTTTTCCTTCTGCTTTTGCTGGCGGCGGGGCTTTTCAGTCTTGGCAGGGGTTTTCAGGCGATCAACAGCCGGAATATGAAAGCATATGAAGACGGATTTATGACCATCGGCACGGTGGAGCAGAAAGCGGATGCCGTAGAGGAGATCCGGCGGTGGGACGCGGGAATCAAGGATTACCACGTTTATAACCGGCCGGTATATGATCGCTGTGTTCCGCTGTCCGTCCTTGATTTTGAGGGTGCGGACTATCTGTCCGGACCGGAGAAGAGGGTGTTCTACGGGGCCTATAATCCGCAGTACACCATGTATAAGGGGCTGAGCAGTACCATTATCGTAGAAGCGTCGCCCCTGGAGGACGTGGTTCCGGATCATCCGGTAACACTCACCGTTACCCGTGTCCTCTCAGACGGCACCGGACTGTGGGAAGGGCTCAATATTACCTTCTGCAACCATTATGATCCGCAGCCGGAGAAGCTGTACGCCGGCCGCACCTACATTATGAGCCTGCAGAACCGGCCGGGACATGACAGCGAAAAGAAATACGAAGAGGATATGGTATCGGAATATGTTCCCTGGCCGATTCTGGAGTCCGATCAGGTGGGACCGGAAGGAGAAGAACTGGAAGATGAAGTGGAAATCGGCGCTTTCTACGATGAGGTGACGGAAGGATTTTACGAGACCAGGCGGGGAAAGCGCTGGCTGGAGCTTCTGAGAGTCAAGGATTATACCATGCATATTTTTCCCGTGACCGCGACCGATAACCTGCATCTGATCATGGCCTTTTACAACGGAGAAGCCTGGATCACCTCCGGCCGGGAATTTACAAAAGAAGAATATGAAGCCGGAGAGAAGGTGTGCCTCGTTTCGGAGAATTTCGCTCTGAAAAATAACCTTCAGCCGGGAGATCCGATCCGGCTGCCGCTTCTCTATGCCAATCACCGGTCGGCGGCGAGCACTATGTACGGCAACAGCGGGTATACGGTGACGACGCTTCTGAATACGCAGGGGGAGTGTTATCCCATATTTGAAGACAGCGAGTATACGATTGTTGGTATGTACAGCGGAAATATCGGCCTGAAGGACGAATACGGACTGGCCTATAACGAGATCCTCATCCCCAGCCGTTCCGTCAGAAATTCCGATGAAAACAATATCGTGGCTTTCGGCCCCATGACGGGCAGTACCACTTCCTTCCAGATCGAGAACGGGACGATTCGGGATTACCTCGAAAAATGGAACCGGCAGGGCGTCGACAATGTGGAAATCACGTTCTATGACGGGGGTTATACACAGATGGAGGCCGGCATGGAAAATATGAAGCAGATCTCCAGACTTCTGGTCTTCATGGGGCTGGCGCTCGTCCTGATGGTCCTTTCCTATTTTACCTGGCTCTTTATCATCCGTCAGGGAGAGAGAACCGCCGTGGAACGGTGTCTGGGACTGACCAGAAGAAAATGTTTTCTGTCGCTGTTCACGGGAATTTTTCTGCTCATATCCGCCGGGAGCGTCTGCGGGTGTACGGCCGGCAGTCTTCTCTCGGATCGGATCGCCGGGAGTATCGGTCCGGCGGGCTATTATGACACCTCCTTCAGCAACGGCATGATCTCCTCCGGCGAAACAGAAAAGACGGAAGAGGAGAACGGTTTCCCGCTTCAGGAGACAATCCAGGCGGTCTGCGCGATTCTACTTGCCGGGAGCGTCATCTCCGGAGCCGGGATCTGGCTGAATCTGCGGGCAGAACCGGCCAAACTGCTGGCAAAAAGAGGGGAATAAACGGAAATGTTTCATACTCCGCGAAGAAAAGTCTTGCATCTTTTTTAAGATTGTATTAAGATACTTTTCACATACTTTGAAATACAAAGGAGCGGGGGAACATATGCCGACAGAAGAAACACGAACCGAAAAAACGATCGGGAAAATTGCCGTAATCACGGATTCCTGCGCGGATGTGCCGCAGGAACTGGCCGAAAAGCACCATCTTTTTATCCTCCCCATGGGAATCACCTGTTCGGACGGAGAATACCGGGACGGGATCGATATCCATGCGGAGGATATCTATGAGAAACTGAAAACGGAACTGCCGAAATCGAGCACCCCGAGCGGGGCGGATGTGGAGGATACCTTTGCCGAGATCAAAAGACAGGGTTATACGAAAGCGGTTGCCATTCTTCTGTCCGGAGGACTGTCCGGAACGGTGAACCATGTACGGCTGGCGGCGGAGGAACTGGAAGGGCTGGAAGTGGAGGTCTACGATTCCAGACAGGCCAGCATCGGCATCGGCGTCATTGCCCTGCAGGCGGCCGCGTACATAGAAGAGGGTATGAATTTTGAGGAATTGAAGAAAAAGATCCGACGTCTGATCAAAGAGACCAAAGTCTTCTTTTCCATTGATACTCTCGAATATCTCCAGAAAGGCGGACGGATCGGGAAGGCGGCCGCTCTGGCGGGAATGCTTCTGGACATCAAGCCCATCCTGTCCTTCGACGCGGAAGGCGAGATTTACACGGCGGCCAAAGTGCGGACTCGTAAGCAGGTAGAAAAACGACTTCTGCAGTTGGTGGAAGAACTGAAGGAAGAAGGCCGTCCCTACAATCTGGTAGTGGCGGACGGCGGCGCGCCCGCGGAGCGCGAGGCGCTCGAGCGCAGGCTGACCGAACTGCTGCCGGGCAGCAGGCGCCTGTACCGGGCGAAGATCGGGGCCGCGCTCTCTATCTATCTCGGTTCCGGACTCCTCGGAGCGGGCATTCAGTATCTGGACTGATGCGGCTTTACCGGCAGATATCGAAGATAAATTCCGCCGCCTGGTCCATGGCTTCGTAGGCAGTCTTAAAGGGGGACATCTGGAAGACGTGCCACATCCCCTGATAGACGGCAATGCGGGCGCCTACCTGATGGCGGATCATCTGTTTGTGAAGGTCCTGGGCGTCCGAGAGCAGGATTCCGTTTCCGCCCGCCTGAATCAGCGTAGGCGGGAAATCGTGAAAATCTCCGTAGAGCGGCGAGAGAAACGGATCCTGCAGGTCCCGCTCCCCGGCGTAGTCTTCGATGGCGCGGGTCAGATATTCTTCGGTCAGGATGGGATCGATCTCTTTCCTGCTCCGGTGGGAGGCGCCGCTCCGGGTCAGATCGGTCCACGGGGAGAACAGCACCAGTCCTCTCGGGAGGATGCGCTTCTGTTCTTTTAAAGTCAGGGTGAGGACAAGCGCGAGATTTCCGCCGGCAGAATCACCGGCCACCACCACGTCTCTGGCGCCGTATCCCTGATACATCAGATAATCCCACATCCTGACTGCGTCATGAAGCGCGGCCGGATAGGGGTTTTCCGGCGCCAGACGGTAATCAAAGCTTAGAACGTCCATGGAAGTGGAGGCGGCCAGCTTATTGGTGATGCTGCGGGCATATTTCAGACTGCCCGTATTGTAACCTCCGCCATGACAATAGAGCAGGACGTATTTTTTCATGTGGCTCCGCTTAACGCTGACCCATTCAGCCGGAATGCCGTCCACCTCCACGTCTTCATAATTCATATCGGCGCTGCGCACCAGCAGATTTCCCAGATTGTCTTTGGAAGCCCGCTGTTTCTCAATGTCTTCGTTCTCCACAAGCGTGTGCATTCGCTTGATTGCCCTCATCAAATTCTGGTTGTGACGCTGTTTATCTACCATAAATTCCTCTTCTTTCTGTAACGGACAAGTTACTTTCACACCTACGCCACCCGGACGCCTGATGCGGGCAGATCATCCTTCAAGACCCCGCTCGCGCTTAATGAAGGGACGCAGCGGTATTTATGCCCTTTGGGTAC
>CAJUNR010000060.1 GCA_910587765.1 uncultured Lachnospiraceae bacterium | reverse complement strand
GTAACAGTTCAGCCTTCGGCTTCCCTGTTACGGGATCTGCCCATTCCAAATCGCCTTCGGCGAGGGGCAGATTCCCCTGGCTCAATTTACGTGTTTTCACGGACTTTGCAGTAAATGCAAAGTCCTGGGCTGAACTGTTACGTCTGATTACTCAAATTTAATCCCCAGAAGTATTTTCAGCGTATCAATAAACAGCCGGCTGATCCGGGAAAGATAGACATCCTTCCGGAATACGGCGGCCAGCGGCCAGATCAGCTCCGGAAGGTCTACCAGAAAATAGGTGACTCTGCCCGGGTGAATGCACACCTTGGCCCCCTCTCCCGGCACAAAGGTGCAGGCAACTCCCGTGGCGACCAGATTGATCGCTGTCGTCAGATTGCCGGTCTCCAGAAGGATGTCCGGCTCTATCCGGTATTTTCCAAGCGCATGCGTTACCGCAACCGTCAGATTCTGCCCCGGTTTTGTAAGGATCAGGGGAATCTCTTTTACAAGATCAAGCGTTGCGACAGGATAAGAATGCCGGCAGGCGCCGTCGGCAAGTATCCGCTGTACGCAGGGATGTTCCGCAGGCGCCGCCAGAAGAATCGGTTCTTCAAAAATCGTCTCGCAGGTCAGCGTACTGTAGTTCATCAATGCCGGCAGATTCATGATCGCAATATCAATTTTGTCATTTGTCAGAGCATTGACAAGCTGACTGGTCCGACCCTCTGTCAGTTCCACACGGATCCCCGGATAATGCTCATGAAAATACGGAAACACATCCGGAAGCAGACAGGCGCCACGCCACAGCGCCACCCCAAGCCGCAGCACTCCGGATTCCTGATTTTTAATATCCTGAAGCTCTCTTCTCATATTTTCTTCCAGCTTCATCATCTGAAGCACATACTCATAATAGCGCTCGCCTGCAAAGCTCAGACGCAGCGGCAGGGCCCCGCGGTCAAACAGTTCGACCCCCAGGCTGTTCTCCAGTCTCTTCAGATACTGACTGAGAGACGGCTGAGAAATATACAGCTTTTCCGCCGCCTTTGTAAGACTCCCGGTTTCCACGATCCTGACAAAATACTCATAATTAGGCGCCGACATAACTTCCTCCTCTTATATAACTTTTACATTATACCTGATATAATACCTTTCGTATTTGCTTTTTGCAAGCATTACCGTTATGATAAAGATACAGAAGCAATAAAGTGCACAACTTTTTCCGGATAATTATTGCTTTTTTGTAAAAAATGTAATTTCTTATTTGCAACGGAACATCTGCAGATCTATAAGTTTAAAATTATATTAAAAGGAGTAAGAATGAAAGCCATTGTTGTTGATAAAAATTATGGCAGTGTAACGGAACAGGAGCTGGATGCGATTGAAAATGCCTACCGGAAAGCCGGTATCGAGCTGGAACGGCAGCATTTTATGTCCGAAGATGAGATGATAGACGGCTGCAGGGGGGCGCTGGCAATCCTTGGAACCGGCAACCCGCCCATTACCAGAAAAGTACTCGAAGCGCTTCCCGAACTGAAATTTATTCAGCGCTTCGGAGTCGGGGTCAATTCCATCGATCTGGAAGCCGCTGCAGAGCTTGGCGTCATCGTATTCAACCTTCCCGGATTCTGTGCCAGGGAACTGGCGGATCTGGCCACCGCCATGATCATGGCCCTGGTCAGAAACACGGTTTATTATGACCGGGAGATCCGAAAAGGAAACTGGCCCAAATGTCAGTATCTGCTGCCAGGGGATGTCCGGGAAATGACTCTTGGTCTGTATGGATTCGGGGCTGCCGGAAAACATCTTCAGGAGATCTTCCACGGAGGCTTTGGCACCCGCATCATATCCTGCGACCCTTACGTATCCGAGGAGGTAAAAAAACAGTATCCGTACATTACATTTGTTTCTTTTGAAGAAATGCTCGCACAGAGCGACATCATTTCGATCCATGTAAACCTGACGCCCGAAACCATGCATATATTCAACAGAGACGCTTTTTGCAGAATGAAAAATCATGCCATGATCATCAATACTTCCCGGGGACCGGTCATCAACCAGAACGACCTGGCCTGGGCGCTGCAAAACGGCGAGATCCGCGGCGCCGGGCTTGACACGCTGGAAACAGAGCCTATTCAAAAAGATGATCCGCTGCTGCACATGGATAACGTCATTTTGAATCCGCACAGCGGATCTTACGGAACCGGCTCCAAAAAGGAACAGATCCGAATGGTATGCGAGCTGCTGCCTGCAGCCGTCACCCGGGGACAAATCCCGCTCCGAAATGTGGCAGACAAAAAAGTGCTGGCTGCAGCAGCAAACTATCAGTTTGTATAAGCCGGTGCAGAAAGGAATAAGAGCCAATGTATACAGCATGCAGAATCATAAAAGATTTCAAAAGGCCGGATCCGGAGCTGGTGAAACGTTTCCGGGGAATGCCGGTTGCCAATATTGACGATAATATGGGAAGAACGGCCGCCGTAGATGCTTCCATTGTTCCCATCGGAAAAGGGCAGCTTCTCGGAACCGCCTTTACCATCCGTGTTCCCCAGGGAGATAACCTCATGTTTCACGCGGCCATGGATCTGGCAAAACCGGGCGATGTCATCCTGATTGATGCAGGCGGATTTGAAAACCGGGCAATTTTCGGCGAACTGATGGCTGCCTACTGCAGATCCCGGGGCATCGCAGGGATCGTGTGCGACGGAGCGATCCGTGACTGTGACGGGATCTCTCAGATGGACAATTTCCCTGTCTACGCACGCAGCGTAACCCCTGACGGTCCCTATAAGAACGGTCCTGGAGAGATCAACGTACCGGTTGTCATCGGCGGAAAAACGGTGCGTCCCGGAGACATTATTGTGGGAGACCAGGACGGCATCGTCATTATTGCTCCTGAGATTGCCGGGGAAGTTGCCGACGCCGTTCTGGAAACCGAAAAAAAAGAAACGGCAATCATGAAGGAAATTCTGGAAAACGGCGCCTATCTTAGGCCGTGGGTAAGCGAAAAACTCAAAGAGATCAACTGTGAAATCATAAACTGATGCCAGGGAGGTGAATTATGGCAAAATACGACATTCTGATTCAAAACGGCACCCTGATGGATCCGGCAGCAGGCATCTGTCAGACCGGCAGTCTTGCGGTTCAAAACGGAAGGATCCGTTCCGTCGGAACTGCGGAGGAAGAGGAAGCAGTTCAGGTAATCGATGCGCATGGATGCTGTGTGGTTCCCGGACTGACCGATTACCACATGCATGTATTCACCGGCGGATGTGAATTTGCACTGCATCCCGATCTCCCGGCCGCCACCAGCGGAGTTACAACGGTTGTTGACGGCGGTTCCGCAGGGGTATCCGGCTTTGAAGGATTTTACCGAAATGAGATTCTGCACGGCACGGTCAGCGTAAAAGCAATGCTGAATATCTGCAGCGCCGGACAGCCCGGAGTGTACTATCTGGAAAATATGGACCCTGCACTGTATCAGCGGGATCAGATCCTGAGATTATGCGAAAAATATAAAGGAGTGATCGTCGCCATCAAAGTGCGGCAAAGCCGGGAAATCGTAAAGGAAAGAGGGCTTCTGCCTCTGAAGGAGGCTGTAAAAACGGCAGAGGAAGCCGGGCTTCCGGTGGTGGTCCATGCAACGGATTCCCCCGGCGAGGTCCGGGACACCCTGGAGATCCTTCGGAAAGGAGATGTATTCTGCCATTGTTTTCATAAAAAAGGACATACGATTCTGGGAGAAAACGGCCGTGTGCTTCCCGAAGTACTGGAAGCACAGAAACGGGGAATTCTCTTTGACTGCGCACACGGCAGTATGAATTTTTCCCTAGATGTAGCAAAAACGGCGATCTCGGAAGGTTTTCTTCCGGATATCATATCCTCCGACCTGAGTACGCTCTCCTTCATGAAACCGCCGGCCTACTCTCTGGCCCACATTCTGACGGAACTTTTGAATCTTGGTATGAGCTTTGAGGAACTGCTGCCCCGGGTGACCACCATTCCGGCCAGGCAGACCGGTTACCGCCCGGAAGGTTTTCTCGTTCCCGGAGCTCCTGCAGATCTGGCCCTGTTCCGTGTAGAGAAAAAGAAAATTCTGTTCAGAGATCATTACGGCGGCCGCATGGAGGGGAACCGGATACTGCGGCCCATGATGACCATAAAAAACGGAATGATCCTGTACCGTCAATACGATTTTTTTAACCAGTAAACAACAGCACAAAAGGAGAAAAAGACCATGAAAAAGAAATCATTCAGCATCCTGTTATGTATCGCCCTGTCTGCTGCCTTGTTGAGCGGCTGCGGCGCCTCCGGCAACGCCCCTTCTGATTCTGCTGCCGCTCCGGATACGGAGGCGGAGACTCCCCCGCAGACTAATGCCGGCTCTTCCATGACACTGCAGCTGGCTCATGTCAATCCCGGTACGGATGATGACAATCTGCATCACACCTGTCTGACCTTTGCCGATAAATTAAACGAACTGTCCGGCGGAACGATCACAGTAAAGGTAGTCGGCGATTCTCAGCTCGGCACAGACCGGGAAGTGATCGAAGGCATGCAGATGGGCACCGTGGACATGTCATTTTCCATGAATTCTTCCCTTGGTTCCTTCCTTCCGGCTCTTCAGGTTTTTGACCTGCCGTTTCTGTTCGGAAACCGGGAACAGGTATACGCCGTATTTGATGACGACGCAATCATGGATCCCCTGAAACAGCAGCTTTATGAAGAAGCCGGTATCCTGATCCTTGGAATGGGGGACAATGGTTTCCGGAACTGCCTGAACAACATCAAACCGATCAACAGCATGGAAGACGTAAAGGGATTGAAACTCCGCCTTCCGGAAAACGCCATCTGGAGCGACTGCTTCTCTTCCTTCGGTGCAAGCCCCACAGCCATGGCATTCTCAGAGGTCTATACGGCATGCCAGCAGGGAACCGTCGACGGTTTTGAGCTTCCGACCGCATCTGTCTACAGCGGAGCTTACTGGGAAGTATGTGATTATTATTCTCTGACGGAACATTTGTTTACTGCACTGGACCTGTGCATCTCCGGCATGACATGGGACAGTTTTACCGAAGAGCAGAAACAGTGGGTACAGGAAGCAGCAGATTATGCAATGGAAGAAAACCGCAGATATATCCAGGAAAAGGAAGCCGGCTGGCTGAAAGAAATCGGCGAAAATATGGAAGTGAACGAATGCGCCGATAAATCCGGATTCACAGAGGTGGCTCAGAAAGTCTATGAAAACTATGCCGATGAGATCGGGCAGGATCTTCTGGATACTGTCATGAACAAAGTTGCATCTGTCCAGTAACCGGCTAAACCGTCAGAAGGAGGCAGACCCATGAAATATTTCAATAAATTCTGTAACCTGGTCAATAAAGTCTATACTTACCTTGGCGTTCTGCTGCTGGTGATCATCTGTATCGCATGTATTCTGCAGGTATTCTCACGGTATGTCCTCGGACGCGCCATTCCCGGAACGGAAGAGATCAGCCGGTACAGTTTTATCTGGCTCGGCTTTCTCGGGAGCGCAATCTGTGTGGAAAAATGGTCTAATGCCCATATTTCCATCCTGAATGACGGTTTGAAAGGGAAAGCACGCATGTACCATTCCGGATTTCTGAACCTCATGGTGTTTCTGTGCGCGGCGCTGCTGTTTGTCCAGGGCATCAAATGTACAGGCGTCACATCCAGACAGCTGAGCAGCATGCTGCGAATCCCCATGAGCTTTGTATATGCAGCCATCCCCTTCGGGGCATTCGGCATGATGCTGAGTGCGGCGCAGCGTTTTCTGGAACTGTTTTCTCAGAAAGATCATAAGGAGGTGCAGCATTGAGTGCAGTCATTCTTTTCGGAATCCTGATCCTTTTTATCATCATCGGAATTCCCGTGTGTTTCAGCATCGCATATTCCGGTATCGGTTTTCTGCTTTTTACTCATATGAAGCCGCTGATTCTGATCGCGCAGCGTTCATTAAACGGTATGGACAGCTATACGCTGCTGGCAATCCCATTGTTCACTCTTGCCGGATACCTGATGGACAAGGGCGGACTTTCCAAACGGCTTGTCCTCTTTCTGGAACGCGCATTTTTCTGGATCCCCGGAGGAATGGGTACGATTACGGTCATGTGCTGCGCCGTATTTGCAGCGCTGACCGGGTCCGGCCCGGCCACCGTAGCCGCCATCGGCGCCATCATGTATCCTGCAATGATATCCGGAGGATACCGGGAAAACAGTGCGGCGGGCCTGCTGGCATGCGGAGGCGCCCTTGGCCCGGTCATCCCGCCGAGCATCTGCATGATCGTCTATGGAACGACCATGGGCGTATCCGTCCCGGCCATGTTCATGGCTGCCATCGGCCCGGGCTGCCTGATGGCGCTCTCGCTGATGATTGCCAACATCGTGGTCTGCCGCAGACAGAACATTCAGCAGATGAAAAAGAAATATTCCTTTAGAGAGATCTGGGAAGCATTTACTCACGCATGGGGCGTGCTTCTGCTCCCGGTCATCGTTCTGGGCGGAATCTATGGAGGCGTTTTCACCCCCACAGAAGCAGCCGCCGTATGTGTGGCATTTGCCCTGATCCTTGGAGTCTGCTACCGGGAACTAAATCCTGCAAGTCTGATGGATTCTCTGATCAAAACGGTGGAAACTTCTTCCATGGTCATTATTATCGTCGGAATGTCCGCCGTTCTGTCATGGATTCTCTCCGCAACCGGTATCCCGGCGCAGATTGCATCCGCAGTCACTCCCTTCCTCGGAAATAAATACGTCTATATCGTCGTGCTGCTCCTGATTCTGTTCGGCATCGGCTGTCTGATGGAGACCGTAGCCAGCATGCTCATACTGGGTCCCATTCTTGTCCCCATCGGCCTGGCGCTTGGGATGAATGATCTGCATCTGGCAATCGTATTTTCCGTAGCCCTCGTTGTGGGGATGGTAACTCCGCCCTTTGGTCTGAACCTTTTCACGGCATG
Source organism: uncultured Lachnospiraceae bacterium (assembly GCA_910587765.1). Lineage (GTDB taxonomy): Bacteria > Bacillota > Clostridia > Lachnospirales > Lachnospiraceae > Hominiventricola. The sequence continues at coordinate 4,512 of CAJUNR010000060.1, read as the reverse complement.
CGCCACCTCCGGACAGACCTTTCTGCAGGTGGTCAAAGGAATGGTCCCTTACCTGATCGCACTGATTGCAGCCGTGATCCTGGTGGCCTTTGTACCGGAACTGTCGCTGTTCCTTCCGCGGCTCATGGAACTGGCCTGATCTCTTTTGTATAAAAAAACCGAAACATTTAAAGAGCACCTGGATTTGCTGAAATCCGGATGCTCTTTATTCTGTCAACTACTCTGTAACCCCCGCACCCGCTTCCGCGTTGGGCTTCACGATCCGGCCTCCTTCCGCCTGCAGATGCCCGAGCAGCATTCCTTGAAAAATCATCTCCGCTCATCTGACATCATCTTTCCCGTTCCCCTTAATAACAATAATCCCGTTCCAGCTCTTCCTGCGTGGGAAATTTCGCTTCATTTTCATCGAGATAATCGCCGGTGCACGCAAACCGGAGGAAATCGTTAAAATCTTTGCAGATATAAAGCCGCCGCTGTTCCATATAATTCCTCACTTCCGACTTGTCGCTTCCATCCACTCCGTCCGCGATCACCATGTCATAGACGCCCTCCTCGTGGATCGTGACAATGCCGCCGTTTACCAGATCAAGGTAAGTCAGATATCCATATACATTTCCAAGCCGGATAAAGCCTGCCTCCAGAAAGCATGGGCACCCGTCCGGCGTGCTTTGCTCTTTCTTCAGATTTTCCAGAAACTCCTGCCCGCTGCCGCCTTTGATATTGTGCCACTCGAATTCCACCGTCGGTCCGATCTCGTCCTCCGTCAGGGGAACATAATCATTTTCCTCACGGGAGAACGTATCCTCCCACGAGTTGGCGTAGGAGTCGCCGCAGAAGGACACAAGTACCGTCAGGTCCTCCGGCATCTGATAGCTCAGAAGAAATTCACGGTACGGCACAGGCAGCATATACCCAAGCCCCTCCTCAATCAAGGACAGATCCTGCTCTGTAAGTGCAGATTCTGTCAAAGGTTCTTTCCATCGCTGCGGTTCACGCTCTTTTAATATGTTCAGATACTTCCTGGCTGTTGTCATAGAAACATCTCCTTCTCATCAAAAATATCTTCATTTCCTGCTGCTTTTCTGCTGGCGGTTCTTTTCTTTTTTTACTGAATAATCCCATAATATGTCTTCCTTCTTCCTGTCTTCGGCTCCAGGCTTCCATAAAAATACCACTGAAGCAGCGTCTTCAGATCCGGCAGGGCCTCATGTCCATGAAGCAGTCCGTCTTCTCCCAGATAATATTTATCCCACTCAAACTCCTCATGATCGAACCAGACCAGGGACCCTGTTTCTTTCCGGTTCTCATCTATCTGCTCCTCCGGTCTGGACAGATCGATGCAGAGAGGTCCCCAGCCGCCGATGGGAATCAGATTTCGCAAACAGTCCTCCGGCAATTTTTTAACATCGGACATCTATATTATACATAAAGATTGCAGGATGGACAAGTACGATTGTGGCATTATGGACGTGATTGAGCTGGTCAGTGACGATTTTATAAAGTCTATTCCCTCTGAAAAGTGATTGCGATATAATGGAGCCATCAACAAATCTGTATTTGCCGAACCGATACAATGTGGAGATGCGGATTGCAAAGATTATTGTACGGCATGGTCCAATATCAGGTCAGTCAGAAACGCCATTAAGAGCGGCCTTATTCCGGCATGGGTAGAAATGACCGCAAAACCCACAAATATTGTTGACAAAATGAATCTGTAAATTCCTGAATCACCAGGATATTGACCGGCTCCAGATTGGCGGGGAGGTCGAACTCCCCGCGCAGGACATCCGGCTTGAAGTATAAGTTAGTAAGCGGGATAAGCAGAATCCCTTTGGAGTTCGCTGGATACAGGGGATAGACACAACAAGTCCTCCTATTCAATTTCAGAACCACATAGCTTGTTCATCTCTAAATTTTGGAACCGGCCCGTCCTGATATGGGTCATAGCGATGCTCATTACAACCAAACTCCTGCAAGAAGCAGATCATATCCTCTGCTGTCCATTTTACAAGGCTCATGCCGTCAAAGGCTTCCACCCTGCCACTGTCCATTGTGTTCTTAAAATACCACTCAGCAATGGTCTGATCTTCTTTGTGGAAATACTGTTTGATGTCCCACTGAAGGACAGTTCCCCGTGTATTCCATTCCTCAAACCAATGCTTCACTTTGGCAACGCCATGATACTGCGGCCCCCAGCTTTCGATGTAAAGGGCATCAGCAGAAAATATATCCTCTATGCCCAGATCCTTTTTTTGCAGCCACATATCAAACCATAGTCTGATGATCTTTTCCCACTTATCCATACTGTCCTCCCATTAATGTTCTGCGCCAGTGTACCAATTTCATCTTTTGTATAAACAGGGCAGTTTGCCCCGTATCCATACAGATCATATCCTGTACAAATGTAAACAGCCATGCGTCATCATCCTGATCCACATCATACAAAATTCATTCCTCCGAAAGCCGGTTCCTCACTTTTTTTCCGAGCATTTCCAGCAGATAAACAGCCGGGACCTGTGTGGAAAAATCTACATGAAGGCCTTCCCTGCACATACTGATATGGTAAGAAATATTCAGATCCGACAGCTTTGCTATGGTACACGCCTCTTTATTCGTAATGCTGATAATCGCACAGCCTGCTTTTTTCAGCCGGTTCGCAATATCAACCGCTTCCGGTGTCTCTCCGGAGACCGACAGCACAACGGCAAGCGCTGAGCCTGCCTGAAAGAAACTGACAGGATAAAACGGATCGGAAATATAGAGGCTGAATTTTCCCATGTTTGTAAAGCACCTGGCTCCGTACTGTCCGATATTTCCGGAGTTGCCGACTCCGGCAAGAAACAGACGTTCCGTCTTCGCGATCATGGATGCGGCCTTTTCCAGTTTTGCCTCATATTTTCCAGACTTCAGTTCATCGAAAAAAGCGCAGATCTCCTCATGATTGTCCGGCAGGATCTCCGTCTTTTCCTGCCCCGCCTCGTTTTCATCTTCCACTTGAACTCGCTGTAGCCCTCGCAGCCCATCTTTTTGCAGAAGCGGAGCACGGTAGTCGGAGACACATACGATTCCGCTGCCAGCTCCCGGATTCTCATATAAGGGACTGCTGCTTTATGCTGCAGGATGTACTGATACACCTGCATTTCCAGTTCGTTCAAATTTTTTATCTGTTCTGCTGAAAACATACGATCCTCTCCTTTACCGGCTTTCCTCCGTCATCTTCCGCTGCCGCCTGCATCAGATCTTTTTCAGATAATCCAGCGTATACTCCCGAAAGATGCGGATCAGACGATTGTGTTCAAATTCTTTTTTATAAATCATGGAAACGCTCCATTCCAGCGGATGTTCAAAAGGAATCTTTCTCAAAAGGCTGTTTCCCATATCCTGACTGATCCGGTCCACAACGACGGACAGCGCCTTTTTCTGTGCGCAGAGCTTATGGCAGAGGCTGAAGCCGCTGGTGTTGAATATAATATTGGGCCGGACTCCTTTTTCCATACACAGCTCCTGGAACATCCGATGGATCTGAAACGCCCTGCTCTCGATGACCATAGGCTCTCCGTCCAGATCTTCCGCCCGCACAAACTTTCTTCCGGCCAGCGGATGCCCCTCGTAGACCAGAAGGCTGATGGGAAAAGAAAACATGGGGATCGAATGAAATCCTTCCATCTCAGCACCATCCACGTGGAATCCCACGTCAAAATTTCCCCGTTCCATCTCGTCGTCCACATGGCAATCGGGATATTCCATATAGTCGATCCCCATACCCGGATGGGCCTTTTCAAACTGGAGGATAAAATCCGGCGACAGAATCCGGAGGATTCCGTAAGCGCTGCAGAGGCGCAGATACCCGTTCTCCATCTGTTTCATACGTTCCAGTTCCGCGGTGAGCAGGTGGAGTTCTTTCAGAAGGGATTCTGACTTTTCATAAAGATACTCGCCGTACCGGGTCAGCTCCACCCCGTTGGGCGTCCGGAGAAAAAGTTCTACTCCAAGCTCATGTTCCAGCGTCCGGATCCCCTTGCTCAGCCCCTGGGGAGAGATATACAGATTAGCAGCCGCCTTTGTAATGCTTTTGCAGCGGCAGATCTCCTGAAACCACCTCAGATCCTTTGTATTCATTTTTATCACCTGTTCTGTCAGCATACTGTGTTCTCTTTTCTGAATTTTATCAGATACTGCGAAAGTTTTGCAACCAAATTCTTCCCGTATCCGTTTTCTTTACAAAAAAGGGACCCGGCGCCGGAAAATACATCTGCAATCTTCCAGTGACGGATCCCTCTTACTTTTCTATATGGCATCAGACTCCTGAAAATCTGGAGTTCTCATAAAAATCCTGTACGGCATCTTGTCATACTGCACCCATCCGCCGTGCCGCCCCGAAGAATTACATAAGCGGCTCCAGGTTCAGCGCCGGATGTCCTTTCTCAGTCAGGAACTCAAGCAGAGTCTCCGGATCCGTTGCGATCGTCTCGTCGCCGATCATATCCGTGAAGTTGTCAATGTCATAAACTT
>CAJUNR010000059.1 GCA_910587765.1 uncultured Lachnospiraceae bacterium | reverse complement strand
TACAATGTACCCCGTATGGCATTCATCAACAAGATGGATATCCTGGGTGCAGATTTCTATAATGCAGTGGAGATGATCAAGACCCGTCTGGGTAAGAACGCCATCTGCCTGCAGCTTCCGATCGGCAAGGAAGATGAGTTCCAGGGAATCATCGACCTGTTTGAGATGAAAGCATATATTTATAATGATGACAAGGGCGACGATATTTCCATCACCGAGATTCCGGATGATATGAAAGACGACGCCGAATTATACCGCACCGAGCTGGTGGAGAAGATCTGCGAGCTGGACGACGACCTGATGATGGAGTATCTGGAGGGCGAGGAGCCGTCCGTGGAAGCGATGAAGGCGGTTCTGCGCAAGGCGACCTGCGAGTGTACGGCCGTTCCGGTATGCTGCGGAAGCGCATACAGAAACAAGGGCGTACAGAAGCTTCTGGACGCGATTCTGGAGTATATGCCGGCGCCGACCGACATCCCGGCCATCAAGGGTACGGATATGGACGGCAATGAGGTGGAGAGACATTCTTCCGATGAGGAACCGTTCTCCGCGCTGGCGTTCAAGATCATGGCGGACCCGTTCGTAGGAAAGCTGGCTTTCTTCCGTGTGTACTCCGGTACCATGAATTCCGGCTCCTACGTCTACAACTCCACCAAGGGCAAGAAGGAGCGTGTGGGACGTATCCTTCAGATGCACGCCAACAAGAGGCAGGAGCTTGACAAGGTGTATTCCGGCGATATCGCCGCGGCGGTCGGCTTCAAGCTGACGACGACCGGCGATACGATCTGCGACGAGCAGCATCCGGTGATTCTGGAGTCCATGGAGTTCCCGGAGCCGGTAATCGAGCTGGCGATCGAGCCCAAGACCAAGGCCGGCCAGGGCAAGCTGGGAGAGTCTCTTGCGAAGCTGGCGGAGGAGGATCCGACCTTCCGTGCGCATACGAATCCGGAGACCGGTCAGACGATCATCGCGGGTATGGGCGAGCTTCATCTGGAGATCATCGTAGACCGTCTGTTGCGTGAGTTCAAGGTGGAAGCGAATGTGGGCGCGCCGCAGGTTGCCTACAAGGAAACCTTCACCAAGGCGGTGGACGTGGATTCCAAATATGCGAAACAGTCCGGCGGACGCGGACAGTACGGTCATTGTAAGGTACACTTCGAGCCCATGGATGCCAACGGCGAAGAGCTGTTCAAATTCGATTCTTCCGTCGTCGGCGGTGCGATTCCCAAGGAATACATCCCGGCAGTCGGCGAAGGCATCGAGGAAGCGGCAAAGGCAGGTATCCTCGGCGGATTCCCGGTACTGGGTATCCACGCGACGGTATTCGACGGTTCTTATCATGAGGTCGACTCCTCGGAGATGGCGTTCCACATCGCCGGTTCTCTGGCATTCAAAGAGGCTATGCAGAAAGCGGGAGCAGTGCTTCTGGAGCCGATCATGAAGGTCGAGGTTACGACGCCGGAGGATTATATGGGAGACGTTATCGGCGATATCAACTCCCGCCGGGGACGCATCGAGGGCATGGAGGATATCGGCGGAGGCAAGATGATCCGCGGATATGTACCGCTGGCGGAGATGTTCGGTTATGCGACCGATCTTCGTTCCAGAACCCAGGGCCGCGGCAACTATTCCATGTTCTTTGAGAAATACGAGCAGGTTCCCAAGAGCGTTCAGGAAAAAGTTCTTGCTGCAAAGACAAAATAAACCAGAAACAGGCTTGCAAAATATGCCCGTTTGAAATATAATCAAGAATAGCGAGTCAATTCAATAAAAGTAGAAGTTATCTGATCTAAAGGAGGAAAACAAAAATGGCAAAAGCTAAGTTCGACAGAACTAAACCACATTGTAATATCGGAACCATCGGTCACGTTGACCATGGTAAAACTACGCTGACCGCAGCAATCACCAAAGTTCTTTCCGAGAGAGTTGCCGGCAACACCGCAACGGATTTCGAGAACATTGACAAAGCTCCGGAAGAGAGAGAGCGTGGAATCACCATCTCCACCGCGCACGTGGAGTATGAGACGGAGAAGAGACATTACGCACATGTGGACTGCCCCGGCCATGCGGACTATGTAAAGAACATGATCACCGGTGCGGCACAGATGGACGGCGCAATCCTCGTGGTTGCAGCTACCGATGGCGTTATGGCGCAGACCAAGGAGCACATCCTTCTGTCCCGTCAGGTGGGCGTTCCCTATATCGTAGTATTCATGAACAAATGCGATATGGTAGACGACGAAGAGCTTCTGGAGCTGGTCGAGATGGAGATCACCGAGCAGCTTGAGGAGTATGAGTTTACGGACTGCCCGATCATCAAAGGTTCCGCGCTGAAAGCTCTGGAAGAGCCGGGAAGCGAGTGGGGCGACAAGATCATGGAGCTGATGGATACGGTAGACAGCTATATTCCGGATCCGCAGCGTGCAACCGATCAGCCGTTCCTGATGCCGGTTGAGGACGTGTTCACGATCACCGGCCGCGGTACCGTTGCTACCGGTAGAGTAGAGCGCGGTACGCTTCATCTGAATGAGGAAGTAGAGATCATCGGTGTGAAGGAAGAGTCCCGTAAGACCGTTGTAACCGGTATCGAGATGTTCCGTAAGCTTCTGGACGAGGCTCAGGCCGGCGACAATATCGGTATCCTTCTCCGTGGCGTACAGAGAACCGACATCGTCCGCGGACAGGTTGTCGCAAAACCGGGCAGCGTAAAATGCCACACCAAATTCACGGCTCAGGTATACGTACTGACCAAGGACGAGGGTGGACGTCATACGCCGTTCTTCAACAACTACAGACCGCAGTTCTACTTCAGAACGACCGACGTTACCGGAGTCTGCAATCTTCCGGAAGGCACCGAGATGTGTATGCCGGGCGATAACGTAGAGATGAGCATCGAGCTGATCCATCCGATCGCTATGGAGCAGGGTCTTACCTTCGCTATCCGTGAGGGCGGCCGTACGGTAGGTTCCGGACGTGTGGCTACGGTGATCGAGTAATCCGTAATCAGTAAAACGAATAAGGGCGTTTCTCTTCCGAGGGCGCCCTTTGTCCTTTTTCTGCGGAAACGCTTTCAGCGGCGTTTCCCTGTATTTCTGTAACAGATATTCACTGAAACAATCCTTATTGCAATTACATAACGGAATCTGACCGGCGGCGGGCATGGAACCGCGGCGTCTGCTTTGACGGTCAGTATGGGGGAACGGTATGGAAATCAATCATGACGGCACTGTTTTTTGTCCGTCTGTCCGTTTCCGGCCCGTCGTGTCGGCGAAAAGCGGCGCGGGGACGGAGGAAACGGGGACAACAGACCGGAAAACGGCAGTGCAGACGGCATCTGCGGCGGAAGGACTGCATGTCCGGATGCTGGGAGAATTTTCCATGGAATATCATGGACATTCAATACTGAAAGAGAAGCGCGGCAGCCTGAGGGCCGTCCATCTGCTCCAGATCCTGCTCTATGCGGGATCCGAAGGGATTACGAGGGAGCGTCTGATCCGGCGTATTTTCGGGAGAAGCGGAAAAGGAGACTCCTCCGGCAATCTGCGGGTGATCGTGCATCATCTGCGGGGGCTTCTGAGGGAAAGCGCGCTGCCGGCGGAAGAGTACATACAGATCAGGAACGGAGTATATTCATTTTCCAGCAGCTTTCCCGTGGAGCTGGACGTGCGGCTCTTCGAGCGCCTGATTGAGAAAGCCGGAGCGTCCGGCGGGCGCAGGCGTCTGGAACTTCTGAAAGCGGCCTGTGAGGTGTACAGGGGATACTTTCTGCCGGCATTGTCGGGAGAAGAATGGGTTTCCGTGGAGGAAGCGCATTATCAGCGGGAGTATTTTGAGTGTATGAACGAACTGTGCGCGGCGTTGAGCGCGCAGGGAGAATACGAGGAGCTTCTGGAGCTGTGTACGCGGGCGGCTGTTCTGTATCCGTTTTATGAATGGCAGATCTGGCAGATCGACTGTCTGTCTGCGCTCGGACGGCCGGAGGAAGCGCTGGCGCTGTATGAGAGAACGGCGAACCTGTATTTCCGGGAGCTTTCCATGCTGCCTTCGCGGCGCATGCTCGACTGTTTTCAGAGGATGGGGAAAAGCGTGCGGATGAAAGCGCAGGATGTCTGCGGAATCCAGGATCATCTTCGGGAAAAGGAGGACAGGACGGGGGCGTACTGCTGTTCTTATCCGGGGTTTGTGGACAGCTACCGGATGATCGCGCGTCTGGCGGAGCGTTCCGGCCAGACGGCCTATCTTCTCGTATGTACGCTGTCCGATGACAGGAAGAGACGGCCGGCAGCGGCCGGCGGCCGGGAAGTGTCCGCCGTGCTGGAGGCTTCGGTGCAGGAATCCCTGCGGGAAGGGGATGTTTATACAAAATACGGCCGGGATCAGTATCTGGTGATTCTCACGGGCGGCGGGGAAGAGGAATGCCGGGAGGCCATCCGCCGCATTGATATCCGCTTCCGGAGCCGCGAGAGAAGCCGCCGGATCCGCGTCGCCTACCGGTTTGTGCCGATTGCGGAGACGGTACGGTAAATTTGTCCGGAAGGGTTTTTCCTTTAACGCCTGTTTTAACGGGGGAACGGTTAAAATGGTAGCAGAAAGGAGAAATGCCTATGAAAGTGAGCAGAAGGGTCAGAAGAATTTTTGCATTCTTTCTTTCGCTGTCCCTGACAGGCGCCGTATTTGCGAGCGAGATCTGCACGAGCAGCGCGGAGGAACGCGTATCCGCGGAGACGGCAGCGGAGCAGGCAGACACAGGGGGAGCGGAGCCGGCGGGAACGGAGGCGGACGAAAGCACGGACCGGGCCGGAAGCGTGAGCGCGGACGGTCCTGTTCCGGAAGTCGGAGAAAACGCGGGAACGGAAGCCGGAGAAAACGCGGGAACAGAAATCGGAAGCGTGAGCGCGGACAGTCCTGCCTTGGAAACCGGGGCGGAGAACCGGGAGAAAGAAGAGAGCCGGCGGCAGCCGGCGCCGGACAGTACGTATCGGGCGGCAGCGGAAGAACAGACCTACCCGATCTGTGTTCCGTGTGAGAACGTGACGATTGAGGACGTGGTCGGCAGCAAAATCATGCAGATGGGCTGGGCAGGACACAGCAGTGTGACGCAGGCGGCCGGAGGGAGAGCGGTGACTCAGCACTGTGCGCCTTATCATATCCGCTGTTCGCGCTGCAAGAAGACGTACTATGTGATCGCGCCGACCGGGTATGTCGGCAAAGAAGTGACGTTTTCCAATCCGGAGGTTGCCGGGGACGGTGAATATCTGTCCGGTCCGTGGACAGAGGGGAATACCATGGAGGGAAGCGAATGCCTGTATCTGAGCTGTCTGGCGAAGAAACCGGGTTATACGCAGGTCGATTTCTCCTATTATACCGCCTATGTGACGGAGGACCTTGACAGACGATGCGCCGAGTGCAGGACGCTGCTGAGCACGGCCAATCATACGGACGCCTGGTATGCCTGTACGGACTATTTCAACCTCAATGTGTATGCGGACTATACGGTGAAATACGATCCGAATGCGGGTACGGACGAAGTCCGGAACATGCCAAAGAATGTGTCCAGAAGATATTACAGTACTTCCGGGATCTTCCGCGTGACCCGGGAGGAGCCGGCAAGAGATGGATATTTTTTCCGGGGCTGGTCGGAGGACAAGGAGGCGCAGAAAGGAGAGTACCAGCGGGACGATTCGCTCGTTCTTGACTGGAAGGAAGGGCCGGCGGTTGAGAAGACACTGTACGCGGTGTGGGAGAAAATACTGACCGGCGGCGGAAGCGTAATCCCGGTGCCAGATCCGGAACCGGATCTGACTGTCATAAAAACCGCCTGCGGGCAGGACGAGAAGACGCCGGTCACGTCGGTCGAGGCGGGAGAAGCGTACAGCTATGTCGTCACGGTCAGAAATAATACAGATCGGGAATGGAACGATCTTCAGGTATCTGAAAACCTGAATCCAGACTATGTCAGACTCTTAAACAATCCCATTCATTATGAAAACGGAATATGGACGATTGAGCGGCTGGAAGCACAGGGGACGGCGACGCTGATTCTTCCGGTGGAAGCGCTTGCGGAAACTCCGGAATATGAGAATACGGTCCGTCTCGCGATGAAAAATTTGGATGGTGGATACGAGGAAGTTCCGATGGGGGAGGATGATACGCCGACGGCATCGGTCGAGATCCGGGCAGTCCCGGAACTGACGATCAAAAAAGAGGCGGACCGGCAGACGGCTTCGGTCTGCGACACGGTCGCCTACACCGTTACGGTGACCAATCCCGGCAGGGCGGCGACGGCCGGAGAGATCCGGATTCAGGATCCGCTGCCCGGGGAACTGGAGTGGACCGGCGCTTCGTATCAGAAAGGCGGGGAGGCAGCCGTTCTGCTGGATACGGAGCCGGCGGAAGGGCTCTATGAGATCGGAGATCTGAGCGCACAGGAGGAGGCGGTTCTGACGATTACCGCCAGGGTTCTGAAAGATGATATCCGAATCACCAATGTCGCCCGGGCGTGCAGAAGGGGCGGCTCGGAAGTGGAGGATTCGGCGGACATTCAGGTGTTGAAGGAGCCGGAACCGGATCTCACGGTCGTGAAAACAGCCTTTGAAAAAGACACGGACCTTCCTGTGGCATCGGTTGAGACGGGAGAAGTCTACCGGTATGTTGTCAAAGTGACGAATAACACAGATCGGGAGATGAAAGACCTTCAGATATCCGAGAATCTGGAGCCCGGTTTTGTCAGACTCTTAAATCATCCCGCGGATTATGAAAACGGAATATGGACGATGGAACGGCTGGAGGCCAGGGCGACGGCGACGTTGATTCTCTATGTGGAAGCGCTGGCAGCCAATCCGCGGTACGAGAATACGGTTCGCGTGAGAATGAGAAAACCGGACGGCGTGTTTCGCGAGGTCCCGATGGGGGACGACGACAGGCCGACGGCAGTCGTTGAAATCAGAGAAGTGCCGGAACTGACGATCAAAAAGGAGGCGGACCGGCAGACCGCTTCCCTCCGCGACGTGATTACATATAAAATCACGGTCACGAATCCCGCCGTTGCGGCAGCGGCCAGGGAGGTGCGGATCCGGGATTCCCTGCCGGAAGAGCTCCGATGGCTGAGCGCTTCGCTTCAAAAAGTCAGGGATCCGAGCGCTCTGACCAAAGAGCCGGTCATCCTGTTCGGCGCGGAACCGGCGGGAGGAATCTACGAGGCCGGAGATCTGGACGCGCAGGAGGGGGCGGTTCTGACGATTACCGCCAGAGTCCGGAAAGCGGATGTCCGGATCACGAACATTGCCGGAGCGCGCAGGGGAGACGGTCCGGAAGTGACGGACTCGGTCGACATCCAGGTGCGGAAGGTTCCGAAACCCGCGAAGGACCCGGACCGCGGACCGGAGGAGCAGAGAGATCCCGAGCCGGATCCCCTGCCGGAGCCGGTTCCGGTCGTTCCGCTGCCGGTTCCGCCTCTGCCGCCAATCCCGGTTCCGGCAGTAACAGTGCCCGACCGGCCCCAGGCGCTCACGGCGGACAGCGGGCCGGAAAAAGAACCTGTGAAAAGCGAGGGTTCGCAGCCGGCCGAAGAACCTGTGAAAAGGGTGGAAAGATTTGATCCGCAGACTCCGCTTGCAGGGCAGGGGCATCGGTGCTGTATCCTTCATTTTGCAGTGCTGCTGCTGGCGCTGCTGACGGAACTGTTCTATATGAGAAGTGCGAAGAAGTATCAGAACCGGAGATTTGCGCTCCGGAGAGAACTGGCGGCAGATAGAGAAAAGTAAACCGGCGTCTGCCTGAACATTTCTGCGGAGGTAAAGCAACGGGACGGCAGATGCGAAATTGATGATCAGGAGGTCGGATTTATGCTTGAATTTATGTTTTCACACAGCTTCTGGGGGCTGTGCGCGTGGGATCTTCCCGCGCTGATCGTACTGGCGGCGATGATTCTGTTCTTCATCGTCCACTGTCACCGGATGGAACGGCGGGAGGAAGAACTGGAAGACGAGCTCGCGGAACAAAAAGCGCGCTCAAAGTCCCGGGGACGGATCGTCTGATGCGGGAAGGCGAAGACAGGAAGCTGTGCACAGGACGGCACGGGAACGGGGCAGGGGAAGATTTCAGGACAGGGGGAAAAGAACGGTGAACGTACTTCCGCCCCCCGGCGTGTCGCTGACCAGGATTCGTCCGCGGTGAGCATGGATGATCTCGGAGGCGATGCACAGCCCGAGTCCGAAATGCCCTTTTTCACTGCGCGACCGGTCCGCCCGGTAAAAACGTTCAAAGATTTTCTTTTTCTCCTCATCGGGGATGCCGATCCCGTTGTCCGCGACGGTCAGTTTGATGGTTTTCCGGTCATACAGGAGAGAAAGCCGGATCCGCCCGCCTTTCGGAGTATAGCTGATCGCGTTGTGCAGAAGAATGGCCAGCACCTGCCGGATACGCTCCGGATCGCAGGAGAAAGCGGGGATTCCTTCTTCCGGCAGTTCGACGGAGAGCCGGAGCGCGTGCTCCTGCGCGAGGGGTTCAAAGGCTTCAAATACATCGAGGAGGAGGGTGTCCGGTTCGGACGCCGTCTTCTGAATGGTCCAGCTTAAATCGTCCGCTCTGGTGAGCAGGAGCATATCGTCGATGAGCCGGGACATGCGGAGTCCTTCTGACTGAATCGATTCCAGAAAATGGCTCCGCTCTTCTTCCGATGCGCGCGCCGACGCCGAAGCGCAGGAGAGAATGACTGCCAGCGGCGTGCGTAGTTCGTGGGAAGCGGAGGCGATGAATTGATTCTGCCGCTTCTGGTTTTCTTCCAGCGGCTTCAGCAGCCGTCTGGTAAAATGCCAGGAAAACAGTGACAGAGCAATCAGTGCCAGAAAATCCAGAGAGAAAAATAAAAGTCTCTGCGTGCGGATCTGGTCGAGCAGCGGTTTCATGGAACAGAGGATCATGACCTGGAACGTACCGGTGTTTCGCTGCGAGGTCGTGACGCAGGCGTAATAATCGTCTCTGCGTCCGCCTGTGGAGGAGAACGTGTACTCTATATGCCAGGTATCGTAAGAGGAGAGGACGGGTTCCGCTGCAAACGTGTGGCGGTAGCACTCCCAGGCGGTCTCGAAGAGCATCTTCTGTTCGTCGGTGCTGCGCTCATTATACAGAAAAGGGATCCCGTTGTCGATGACATTGATCAGGTATTTTCCGTTGTCCTCGATCCGGGTCAGCCATTCGTGGGTGATGATCGTCTGCTGCTCCAGATTGCTGACCAGGGTGTTCATGTCATTCTGAAAAGAGGTGAAGCTGCGGCTTTTCAGCCCGGCTTCCGAGATATAAAGAGATCCGCAGGACATGACGAAAAGAATGAAACTGGTGATGCCCGCACATAAAAATGCCAGCCGGACATGGACTTTACGGAACATAGCGGCTCCTTTCTGTTATCCGATCCGATAACCGATACCGCGGACGGTCTGTATGCGCACGGAACTCCCGACCGTTTTCAGCCGTCTTCTCAGAAAGTGGATATAGTTGTCCAGGTTTCCTTCTTCCACGTCACTGTCCATTCCCCATACCTTTGTCAGCAGGAGGGACCTCGCCAGAGTCCGGCCCGGACTTCGCAGAAAGGCTTCCAGAAGCATGCCTTCCCGCCCGGATACGGTACAGGAGCCCGCCGGCCCGCCGAGCGTCTTTTCTTCCGCGTGATAGACGAGATCGCCCAGCGTCAGCCGTTCGTCCAGCAGGAGCTTCCGCGGCCGCCGGGTGACGCAGCGGATGCGCGCCATCAGCTCTTCAAACGCGAACGGTTTGACCAGATAGTCGTCCGCACCGAGGTCCAGTCCGGTCACCTTGTCGTCCAGCGTGCCCAGTGCGGTGATCAGGATGACCGGAGTCTGGTCGCCTTTGGCACGCATCTGCCGGAGTACTTCCGTGCCGCTGACGCGCGGGAGCATCCGGTCCAGAAGAATCAGATCGTGGATGTGTTCTTCGATGTAATAGAGCGCTTCCTCTCCGTCCCGGCAGGAGTCGGTTGGAAATCCCTCGGCTTTCAGTTGAAAAACAAGGGACTGGTTCAGTTTTTCGTCGTCTTCGACAAGCAGGATTCTCATGATATGTCTCCCGGATTCTCCCCCGTATTTTACAAAAGGGGTATAATATAAGATTTTACCACAGAAATCTCGAAACAATCTCTAAACAGGCCGCGGTGCGGTCTTTTTTCTTTTATGCATACGGGCGCCCAGGGAAGATTGTCAGCAGAGCTGACAGGCGCCCGATGCGCGAGCAGGGAAGAAACCTTCCCTGCTCGATTGTACATGGGCGTCCGGATGAAGTATGTCAGCAAGCTGACGGACGCCCGGTGCCTCTCAACGGGTCTTCCGGACCTGTCTGTCCGCACCGGGCCGGCTCCGGCCGATGTGTGAAACGCGGCATTTTCTCATAGTGTAGCACAGAATGCCGAAGACTGCCATAGAAGATTCCGGGAACGGGGGTCCGGAAAGAGGACCCCTGTTACTGTTTACACCTACGCCGGTTTCAGCCGGATGCGGGCAGATCATCCTGAAAGACCCATTGAAGGGCGCCGGTCCTTAGGCGCGGTCTTTTCGCGCCTTAGTACCCAAAAGGGCATAAATACCGCTGCGTCCCTTCATTAAGTGCAAACGGGGTCTGGAAGGATGATCTGCCCGCATCCGGCGTTCGGGTGGCATGGGTGTGAACAGTAGCGGTTTTAGAGAAAATTTAGAGGATGATCTGTTATGATGGATTCAGATCATGACGGAATGGGGTGGAATGAGGATGAAGAAAAGATACGGACGGCGGACGGCGTTTCTGCTGCTGGGCGTTATGTTATGTCTGCAGGGCTGCGGGGGCGGAAGCGGAAATACCGGGGTAAAGGAGGGGCAGGGACGCTTCGCTTCGGCGCAGGACGGTAAAAACGGAGAGACCGGTATGGGACGGTATCTGGAAAAAGAGGTAACGCTTCCGGAAGAGGCCGCTTCGATCAGTGATTATCCCAAGGCATATCTTCAGCGGCTGGAGAGCGGGGAGCTGGTCCTGATGGAGCAGGCGGCGGGATGGTACGTCTCCCCGGATCAGGGGGAGACCTGGGCCGAAAAGCCGGCATCCTGGTATGAGGAACTGGAGGCCTATGTCAGCCATATCGCACTGGCGCCCGACGGTTCGGCAGCGGTCATTTACGATCCGTATGAAGAGGGTCCGGAGGATGTGCACGAAGCATCGGGAGAAGTGTACGAATACGTTCCGGAGTATCTCTATGTGGATCCGGAAGGGAATACCAGAAAACTGGAGGCCCCGGATTCGGAGCAGTGGCTGACGCAGTTCTGGTTCGGGAGAGACAGCCGGCTTTACGCCTGCGACCTCGGCGGCGGAGTGTACGAGATGGATAGCGGAAACGGTACGGCGGGAAAACTGTTTGAGGTGGAAGGAGTTTCGGATTATGTCTGCTTTGTCGGCCGGTACCTGATCGTCTTTACCTCTAAAAACGACGTGTTTCTGTATGATCTGGAAAACCGGATACTGGCGGAAGAGGATCCGGTTCTGAAAGATTTTGTACAGAACAGTGCGGGCAGCTTTAAAAGCGGCAGCGCGGACGGTTACCGTCTGCTGGCAGCGGCGGGGGAAGAGAAGGAGGATGTGCTCTATCTGGTATACGGCGGCGGAATCTACCGCCATGTGCTCGGAGGTTCCGTCATGGAGCAGTTGGCGGAAGGAAGCATCAGCTCCCTGGGAGATCCGCAGACCTCTCTCCACGGCTTTGTGGTCCTGCCGGACAATGAGTTTCTGGTCCTTTTCGATCATGCAAGGCTGTATCGATATGTCTATGATCCGGATATCCCGACCGTGCCGGAGGAACAGATCTGTATCTACAGTCTGCGGGAAGACAATACGATCCGCCAGGCGGCGAGCCTGTTTCAGAGGTCGCATCCGGAGCTTTATGTGCGGTATGAAACCGGACTTTCCGGGGATACGGGCATGACGGCGGAAGACGCCGTGAAAAATCTGAATACAAGGCTGATGTCCGGGAACGGTCCCGATCTGCTGGTACTGGACGGGCTTCCTCTGCGTTCCTACGAGGAAAAAGGAGTTCTGACGGATCTGAGCGCGATTGTTCATGAACTCAATGAAGAAGACCGTCTGTTCAAAAATCTGGTGGACGCCTGCCGTACGGAAGGCAGACTCTATTATCTTCCGGTCCGTTTCCGCATTCCGCTGCTGGTGGGGGACCGGGAAAGCGTGGAGCAGGTACAGGATCTGTCTTCTCTGGCCGACGCGGTGGAAGCGCTGCGCAGGGAGTATCCGCAGGGGGCGTTGATCGGTCTGCGGACGGAGGAGGAAGTGCTGCAGACGCTTCAGATGACGTGCTGCGCCGCATGGGCAGACCCGGCGGACGGGACGGCGGACAGGGAGAAGCTGACGGAATTTCTCCGGTGCGCCAGGCGCATCTATGAGGCGGAAACTGAAGGAATCAGTGAGGAAGAGCTGGAAGACTATCGTGAGAATTATGAGGAGAGCTGGCAGTCGGATACTTCTGAAGAAGGAATGTATTATGCGGTTGCATCCGCGAATGCGATTGATGTTGCAATGGAGACTCAGAAGCTCGGAGCAGGCGTTACCTACCAGATGAACTGTGAATTTAATACGGTCAGTACGCTGGCAGGCCAGAGAGAAGATTTTGCCTATCGTCTGTGGCAGGGACAGGTAGCGAACGGCTTTCTGCCCAGAAGTATGGTGGGAATCTGCGCCGGTTCGGAGAAAAAAGAGACGGTTCTTGCATTTTTCCGGTATTTGTACGGAAGGGAACTGCAGGATCTGGAACTGCCGTCCGGATTTCCCGTCAATGAAGCTTCTTTTGAAACGCTCAGGGAAAACCCGCGGGAAGGAGAAGTGTTTGACGGCGCGGGAATCGTTCTGGTGAGCGGTTTGGAGAGTAACGGCGGCGAGATCTTTTCTCTGGATGTCCGTTGGAGCCCGAGGGAAGATTTTGAGAGACTGCGGGATATGGCCCGGTCAGTGACGGCGGTCTGTACCGGAGATTCGTATATGAAACAGACCGTGTGCGAGCTGGGCGTCAAAGCCGTGAACGGAAGCGCCGCGGTGGAGGAGACGGTGGATGAGATTCTGAAAAAGGCGGCCGTCTATCTGTCCGAGTAAGTGGTGTTTTCATCGGCGCTTTCTTGAGGAAACGCTGATGAATGCGTTTCCAGCACCGGATTTGCGCTGCGAAGCAGCATTTTCCCCTGCAAATCCGTGTGCATCCGCCGGAGGCTCTAAGGGGCCGTCGGAAAATAGATAGTTCCCAACAGGGGCAGGTGTGATTCGTGCG
>CAJUNR010000058.1 GCA_910587765.1 uncultured Lachnospiraceae bacterium | reverse complement strand
CAGAGCTGACAGGCGCCCGATGCGCGAGTAGGGAAGAAACCTTCCCTACTCGATTGCACACGGGCGCCCGGGGAAGATTGTCAGCAGAGCTGACAGGCGCCCGATGCGCGGCAGGGGAAAACTCTTCCCTGCACGATTTTTATAATCCGGAGGAAAAAACGATGTTCTGTATATGGCCGATTGCACTTGTCGTCATTTCCAATATTGCCTATCAAATCTGCGCCAAGTCGGTCCCGAAAGATATGAATCCCATGGCGTCCATGACGGTGACCTACCTTGTAGGCGCAGTCTGTTCTGCAGTTATGTACTTTCTCATCAATAAAAACGGCAGTCTGCTTCAGGAATACAGCAAAATGAACCTGGCGCCCGCCCTGCTGGGAGTCTCCGTTGTCGGACTGGAAGCCGGATTTATATATGCGTACAAACTGGGCTGGCCCGTCAGCACCGCATCCATTGTACAGAGCGCGTTTCTGGCACTGGCCCTGATTTTTGTGGGAGCGCTGTTCTATCGGGAACCGATCACCGTTCACAAAATCATCGGCATTGTGATCTGTCTGACGGGACTTTATTTTATCAATAAATAGAGACGGGACAAGATATACTTTTTAACCTCGACAGCAGAATCTCTCCAACCGTCACCGCGTCCTCAATAGTCAGATAATGGTCGGCGCTCCGGCTCACCAGAAGCTCTCCGGACGCTTCAAATTCTTCATCCGCCAGCCAGATGTTCAGCCGCAGGGGGTAGCGGGGCAGAAACGGGAACACGGCGCACAGATCCGCCCGTCCCTCCACAAATTCCGCCCCAAGCCCCCGGAAGATTCCGCAGAGTTGCTCCCGGGTCTTTCCCGCCAGAAATCTCCCAAGCTCCACATCCATGTACCGGTCAAATTTCGTCCCCCGGACCAGGCCGTCCTTTAGTGATCCAAACGGAATCATTTCCGGAGAAACGTCCGTTCCGTCCGCCAGGTCCAGATAATGTAAAGTCACCAACTGCCGCCATTCGTCGACCTGCGGCCGAAACGTACAGTCCGGAAACGTGATTCGGATTGTCTCGTTAAAGCTCTTCAATTCAAAACGGGATTCCTCCTTATGAAAAACCGCGCCGCTCCTTTTGGCAATGTCCTCCGGCGAATGGAAATTTATTCGATCCTTCGCAGGCAGCAGCATCTGCTGAAACGCCCGGTTATCCTGCATCTTTTGACACCTTCTTTCCTTTTTCATACAGCACTCCTTATTCTTCCAGAAACGCCTCCAGGCTTACGCCCTCCGGTATGACATATCCGCAGGCGCTGCAGGCGCTCTCTCCCACAGTCACGCCGTCTTTTAAAAATATCTCCACCGCGTCTTCTTCCCGACAGTTCGGACAGTCGATTTCCAGAATCGTTTTCTTGTTTCTTTCATCCTGACAGTCTGCAAATACACTCATTTTTTCGTATCCCTTCCTATTCTTCTTCCAGCTGCCTGCGCAGATAGGCGCCTACAATATGAGAAAAGTTGCTGATATCCCGGATATAGGCAAAGTCTTTTCCGAATATCATCTTTTCCGTCGCGGTATCCTCATAATTTCCCGCGAAAATGCCGAGCACGGAGATTCCCAGGGCTCTGGCCCTGCGCACCTCGAAGGCCGTGTCCTTCACCGCCGTTTCCCCGGTGTAATCTGCCGGGCTTTTGATCCCCGGCCGACGGATGCTGACGTCACACGGCTTCCCGTCGCTTAACAGGATCAGAATCTTATGAAGCTCCGGCCGCTCCAGCATGGAATCGTAAGCGGCTCTCACCGCCAGCCCGTCCCTGTTGTCTCCGGACGCCCGGAATTCAAAGATCCGCTCATTCTTCTCTCTTCTGTCGTCGTAATCCCGGAACCGGTGCAACACCGTATGGTTCCAGAAGGTACAGTAGCTGACTACCCGGTGGGGAATTCCCACCGCGCTCAAAGCCTCGCTGATGATATAACCCTGCACTGCCACCTGAGACTGTCTTACCGCCTGAGAACCGCTGGAATCCAGCAGAAGTTCCACTACAAATTCTGCGGAACCGGATACGATTCTTTTGTCAAACAGCTTCTCATCTTCCGTCCGCCCCAGCTTCCACAGTCTCGCCGGCGCCAGCTGTCCGCTGGTGGAACGGCAGAAATCTTCCTGGCTCCGCATGACCAGCGCTTTTTTCAGCGTGTCTGCCAGTGTCTTGATATTCCGTTTGATGATGCGGCTGTTTTTGTAATAATACAATCTGTTTTTCTCAAACTGGAGCTGGTTGAAGCGATACTGATTGTTTGCCTTTACCGGGTTCTGCAAGATGCCGTCCGTATCGTGCAGAAAACAGTCCGCATGAATCCCGGTACAGAGCCGGTTCCTCCTCTTTTCCTGTTCCAGAGGGGACAGACCGTTTTTCCCATAGTTCAGCGCCACATATTCCTGTACCTTCCGCAGGGAAGCCTCGTCTGTTATTTCTTCGTCTTCCTCTTCCCTTTCCCCGGATTCCCTCCAGTTCCTCTGCTGCTTCTTTGCTTTCTCCCGGATCTGCAGGCTCATCATATCCTTGCCCAGCCCGGCCAGATACTTCTTGATGATTTCTTCCATCTGTTCGTCCGTCAGGCAGTCCTGCCACGCGGCGTCCGACAGAGCCTTCGGAGGCACATTCAGGACGGCGTCCAGATTTCCGTGCTGCTTTTCAAAGGATTGATCGAAAATGGTATTGTAAATGTTCTCGATGACATGGATAATGTCCAGCGTATCCCCGGCCTGCTCCAAAGTCCTGATTTTCTCTGCCGTCTGCCGGACCGTCTCCGGAATCCCGGAAAATTCCCTGCCCAGATACTCCTTCATCATCAGGACCTTCACCTGGCCGAAAAAGGTCCGGTTCAAAACCGCCTCTTCCTGTCTTAAAAGATCCGCAAAGGCCTCTTTTCGGATATCGTCTGTCCCGGGACGTTCTTCCGCCATTTTCGGGTAGGCCGCCGCATCCACACAGAGCTGGACCAGCTCCAGAAGCGGCTTTTCCTGTGCCGAAAGATACATCTTCTTCATCATGTACAGCGCCAGCTCTCCCGAGTCAAAGTACCGGGCAAACGCACCCTGTTTCATGGCGTCGTAGAGAGCCGCGGACCGGGATCTTAAAAATGCCTTCGCATCCGGTTTTACATCCAGCGTATAGTCTCCGCTGATGGTCCAGAACAGATTGCGGATCCGGTTCTCGATCTCCAGACGATGATCCTCCGCCTGTTTCTCCCACATCCGGTAAGCTCGCTCCTTCATACCCGTCACCCCTCGAAAATCTCCGCTCTCGTCCAGGAAGCGGGAATACGGGTGGCGATCACGTCCTCCAGTATCTCCTTTTCAAACACGTCAAAGCTCTTGTTCACGATTCCCATACGGATGGCGGAGAGCGGCGGCAGATTGGAACGAATGGCTTTCATGGATGCGATCATACCTCTGAGATCCAGCGATCTGGCGGAAACCTCCCCATTGTAGACCTTCGCCTGCAGATCCAGAAACAGACCGGTAAACTGTTCCAGCGCCTGTTCCTTCACATCTGAAAAATGCTTTTTCAAAAGGAAACGAATGGTGCCCTCGTCAAGAGGCGGCATATCCACCACCAGGAAGCGGGATACCAGAGCCTCGTTCAGCTCCTTCGTCCCGGCATACCCGTAATTCATCGTCCCGATAAAGCGCGCCGCCGGATGCAGCGTCACCCTGGCATACCCAGGGACGTCAATGCGCCTGCGGTGGTCCAGCGTCGCATGGAGTACGGAAACCGCGTCGTTTTTCGCCATGTTAACCTCGTCCAGGACGCCGAAGCCGCCGTATTCCGCGCACTGATAGACCGGGCCTTTGCGAAGCCGCACTTCGTTGTTGACGAAGGTATCCGTCCCGATCAAAGACGCGCTGTCCGTATTGACATGGAAGGAAATATCATAGGAAGGCCTTCCAAACAGCCAGGCAAGCGTCTCGCAGAGCACGTTTTTTCCGGTCGCCTTGGCGCCGGAGAGCAGAAGGTTCTCTCCCTGCAGAAGCGCTGCCATGGACATTTCCAGAATGTCTTTTCCGTAGAAAAGCATATCCGGAACGCCGATCCGCTCCTGTACCTCCTCCGGAACCTCATACGTCTCCCGGAATTCCTTCACGTCATGAATCAGGTCGTCGTCAATGTTCTGCTGCTCCAGATAAGAAACCAGCAGCCGGTGATCTTCTCTCATCTACAGTCCCATCCTTTCCAGAATCTCATACAGCGCCTTTTTCACCGGCGCGTCCTCCGGCAGTTCCACCAGCGCTTTCCCGTCGCAATCATACCGGTAGACCATCTCATCCTGCGGAATGACGCCCAGCAGCGTCAGGCCCTGCTTTTCAATCTCCGCCTTTGTGCCCCCGTCCAGCCTGCCTTCCGGCGCCCGGTTGATGATCACGCCGGTCTTCTCCGGCTTCAGATTCAGTTCCCGCATCAGAGCCGCGATTCTTCCGGCTGCCTGCACGCCCCTTCTGGAACAGTCGCTGACCAGGATCGTCGTATTCATGGAAGGAAGCAGTCCTCTGCTCACATGCTCCATGCCCGCCTCGTTATCCACCACCATATAGGGATAATGGCTCTGCAGCTTCTGGATCTGCGTCTGCACCAGACCGTTGACAAAACAGTAACAGCCCTGTCCTTGGGTACGTCCCATGACCATGAAGTCAAAATCATCCTCTTCGATCACCGCGTCCGCCATCCGGATTTCCAGCCACGCCTGCTTTGTCATCCCGGACGGAATCTGATAACGGTCGTCCACGCCGGCCCGCTCGATCTCTTCCCGCAGTTCCCCGAGCGTGGCGCCGACCTCCACCCCGAGCACTTCATTCAGATTGGAATTGGCGTCCGCATCCACAGCCAGCACCGGCTTTTTTCCATGGCTGCACAAATATTGAATGATCAGGCCGCACAGTGTGGTCTTTCCCACGCCGCCTTTTCCGGCCACCGCGATAATATGTCCCATTTTCTTACCTCCGAATCTTTTTATTGAACAACATGTTGATTATTTTTATATGATCCAGTATAATGAAGCTCAATAAAAAGGCAAGCAACAATATACGAAATCTGTACAGTTACTGAACAGATCGTGAAAATTGTTGATTTTTATGGGATATGTAAGAAAATGGGGGAAACTGCCATGACTGAGAAAAACAGAAAGGAAGACCGGCGCATCCGGTATACGAAACAGGTTATAAAAGAGACGTTTTTAAAGCTTCTGGAAAAAAACAGCTTTTCAAAAATTACGGTAACGGAGCTGTGCCGCATGGCCGAGATCAACCGGGGCACCTTCTATCTGCACTATTACGATATGGACGATGTACTGGACGATATCCTGAACGACATGCTTTCCGACACCTCCTCCGTCATGGAGCATGTGCTGTCCCAGACATGCAGTTCAGCCAACTGCTCCTATCCGTTCTGCGACAAGATCCACAGCAACGACATGTTCCGTTACCTGCTGCTGGACGATACGATTTTCACAAGGATCATCGACAAAATGACGGACCATAAGGAACATTATATTACCTGGCTTATGTCCCACAGCATTCTCACGTTCGAGGAAGCAGAGGCCGTCTTCCATTTTCAGATGAACGGCTGTCTGGCCATCAATAAACTGATGACCCGCAATCACTGCAGCGACTGGAAGAAAATACAGCGGACGATCGACGCCTTTATCAAGGCGGGGCTGGAGAGCTTTCTGATTCATGACCAGAGAAGTCCAAAATAATATCCGGCATGTTTCAGGCGCTCCCACGGAGATTCTTTCAGAAAACGACAGGAAGTATCAAGAGTCGCTCCACACTCTGGTGGCCATCAGCGACTGCCGCGCGTCGCGCATGGTCGTATCCGTCACCAGCAGCTTTTTCTGCCCCGGTATCCAGCAGCAGAATCCGTTCATTCCCAGTTCCTGCAACATCTGCCTGGTACCGGAAAGTCCTTCGGCCTTCTCCGTCAAAATCCGAATATTTCAGGATATTGAGCATGAAAGCGATATTGGGTGTGAACTGTTACAATCATTTTGCCCTATTATAAAAACTATAGTAAAAACGCTCCATGAAAAACGTCCAAAAAAGATTGCAGACAAACACAAAAAAGGATATAATATAGCCATCACATCCAATCTTCCAGGAAAGGAGAACTGATCCATGAATACTGCGCTTACCCCGGATTTTACAAAAATTCCGGAACAACAGCAGGCGGAAGTACGTCAACTTGTAATCCATGGCTTACAGCAGGCAAAAGAAGGTAACACAAGGGATTTTTATACTGTCTGTGACAGATTGGAGAAAAAATATACGAATGCATCGTTATAATATCAAAATAACATATTCTGCGGAACAGGATCTGGAAAATGCTGCCGATTACATTGCATTTCACCTGAAAAATCCTCCTGCTGCAACGAATACTGTAAAGGGAATCCGCAGGCAAATCGATACATTGCAAACCTTCCCCGAACGCAATGAACTGGATGAGGATCCCATTTTATCCAACTACGGTGTCCGAAGAGATTATTATAAAAATTATAAAATCTTTTATATTGTGGAAAATGATACAATATATATTATCCGCATTTTACATATGCTGGCGGACAGCAGATCCCGGCTGTACCGTACCTTAAAAATATCTGATGATTTCTAATGTTTTCCCTGTTTCCAAATTACCAACAATCTGAACTCCGCATCCCCCGGAGCCGCCGTCTGCTGTTTGTAGACACAGACCACGCCATACAGGAAATCGCGCAGTGTGAAAATAGCCCCGGCATATTTTTATCCCGCAGGGTCCAGCGGGTCCGATGAAATGCCGAATAAGGAAAACCTATATTATGCCGTACCGGCTTTCACCTGCAAAATCGATAATCTGATGACGGATGCGCTGACAACAGGCGCCCGGCAGGAGCATCATGTCTTATTCCTCCACCCCATGAAAAGTAACTGCGAACCGGCGATTCCCGGACGGGAAAGCCACGCATTCATCCCAGCAGATAACAACTGGTATAGGTAATCGTGCACGGACCGTAATAATATTCCAGCCCGTTGGCCTGACAAATCTGAGTAACGAGCATCCCATAGGCTTCCATGGAAGAAAAAGCTTCTTCCGGAAAACGGCAGGGCGCATCCGGATAAGTACATGTTTTGCATTTCGTACAGCATCCCGCCCCGACGGCCAGCATGTGCGGATAGCGCTGTCTGAGCAGCCGTTCAAAGGAATAAAAATGCTCCTTGTGCAGCGCTTCCGTCTCCATCATCGTCTCGCCGTCCAGCTCGTCCTCCAGCCGTCCGGTCGTCTGCACCAGAATCCCATACTGATACCGTCCGATCCTCTCCCTGCACTCTTCCAGAGAACCGCACCCCGGCGGACAGCTCCAGCACCTGCCATACATACGGCAGGCGTTGGCTTCGCACATCTGCCGCACCTCCGGTTTTAATTCAATCGTGCGACAGTCCAGATACGCCGCCTGAGAAAACCCTGCTTCCTTCGCCATCGCCGTTATTTCTTTCAAATCCGTCATTCTCACGCCTCCTTACTGCGGAAATTCCAGTTCGTCCACGAAGCAGTCCTGAAATTCCGGCAGAGCAGCCAGTTCCACAAATTCCACCGACGCCGCCAGTCTGTCCGCCGCCCTCCACTCATCCGCGTTGAGCAGGGCGATCTTGGCCCCTTCCCCCGCGGCGTTTCCGACGGGCCGGATCCGCTCCGCCAGCGAGGACGGAAACAGTCCGATCCTTCCCGCGCTGACCGGGTCCATATAGTTGCCGAAAGCCCCGGCAATGTACAGGCAGGCAATGTCTTCTTCCGTTATGGAAAGCCGTTTCATCAGAATCCGGATGCCGGCGGCAATCGCCGCTTTCGCCAGTTGGATTTCCCGGATGTCTTTCTGCGTGAGATAGACCCCCTTTTCATTTCCGGCAAGCTCCGGCGGAACCAGCAGAAATCGTTTCGGATCTTCCTGACCGCTCTGCAGATTTCCGCTTTCATCCAGAAAACCGTTCTGCAGAAGCTGCGCCGTCAGATCCAGAAGGCCGGAACCGCACAGTCCGACCGCCGGCTGATTTCCGATCGATGTATAATGCCAGCGGCCGTCTTTGAAGGAAACATGGTCCACCGCTCCGTCCGTTCCCCGCATGCCGCACTCGATCTTCGCGCCCTCCAGCGCGGGGCCGGCCGCCGTGGAACAGGTGAGCAGACGTTCCCGGCTGCCGAGGACCATCTCCCCGTTGGTCCCAATATCCAGAAGAAGCGTGATCTCCTCTTTCCGGTCCGGACGGACCGCCAGCAGACAGGCGCTCGTATCCGCTCCCACATATCCGGCAATATTCGGCAGTACCAGAAGCTGCCCCCTGGGATGGATGTTCAGCCCGTACTGCCCGGCCCGGAGCGTCAGCGACTGACTGAGCGCAGGCGTGTAAGGCGCATGCACCAGCGACGCCGGCGAGATTCCCAAAAACAAGTGGTGCATGCAGGTGTTGCCCGCCACGCATACCTGCAGGAGATCCGTCCGCTCTCTCCCGGCGCGTCCGGCAAGGCTCCCGATCATGTCGTCCAGTTCCCTGCGGATGCATCCGGTCAGCGCTTCGGTCCCGCAGGCAAGCGCATAATCGGAACGCATGATCACATCGGCGCCGTACTGCGCCTGCGGATTCATCCGGCTCTCCACCGCCAGCACCCGCCCGTCCGCCGCGTCCAGAAGGAACCCG
Source organism: uncultured Lachnospiraceae bacterium (assembly GCA_910587765.1). GTDB lineage: Bacteria > Bacillota > Clostridia > Lachnospirales > Lachnospiraceae > Hominiventricola. The sequence continues at coordinate 5,269 of CAJUNR010000058.1, read as the reverse complement.
GCCAGCGTCGTCGTACCGAGATCAAAGGCGGCCAGACAGTAGTCTCTTTTTTGATCCTGAATATCCAGAATCTCCCGGTCCGTATGCGCAACATGGCAGTTCCCGCCCTTTTTTATCCGTTCATAGAGGGAAGACGCCAGTTCCGGGTCCGGCAGGAACTGTCCGGCGTCTTCTGCTCCGGCTTCCGACAGGGCCGCGAGCATCCGTTCCCAATCCGAACGCCGGTCTCCGGGGACCGTCTTTTCCAGCGCGATGGAGTGGACAGAGACTCCCGGCCGGAAAGCCACCGGTCTGGAAAACCCTTCCGTCAGCACGACGGCCTCTTCCAGGGAGGAAAAGCCGGACGTATCGACATGAAGGTCCTGTTGAATCTTCGTCTGGCAGGCCTTTACGGTCTGCCTGTTTACCGTCACCTGACATTTCCCGCAGGTGCCCGCCCCGCCGCAGGGCGCGTCCGGAAGAAGGCCGGCCAGCCGTTCCGCCTCCAGAATCGTAGTGCCCTCCGGCACTTCGATCTGTCTTTTCTCTCTGTCAAAATATACCTGGTACATACGGATTCCTCCATCTTCTGTATTGCTCTTTTGATGTCAGTGTACCATAAAAAAACAGGTTCTACAATAAGAACAGAGAAGGCTCACCGTCACCGCCGCAGTCAGCAGTTCCGCAGCCGGTACTGCCAGCCACACCCCTGTCACGCCCAGCCATTCAGGCAGGATGAGCAGCAGCGCCAGGAGCAGTCCGAATGTCCGCAAAAACGACAATAAAGCCGACCGTTTCCCGTCGGACAGCGCCGTAAACGCGGCGGATGCAAAAATATTCAGCCCACAGAACAGAAAACTGAACGGAAAGATCCGAAACCCCTGCGCTGCGATCTCATAAACCGCCGTTCCTTTCTCCGAAAAAAGGCCCACCAGCACAGAGGCGAATGCGCAGGCGGACAAAAAGAGAAGAACCGAGAGCAAAAGGATAAACCGGATGCTGATGGAAAATACCTTTTTCAGCCGCACGCGGTCCTGTTTTCCATAGTTGTAGCTGATGACCGGCGCCACTCCCATGGAAAATCCGATGTACAGGGCCGTCATCAGAAACTGCGTGTAGATGATAATCGTAATCGCAGCCACGCCGTCCTCACCGAGCAGCCGCATCATGATCCGGTTGAAAAAGAAGGTCGTCACCGCGGAGGCGGCCTGACCGACCATTTCCGAAGAACCGTTCGCACAGCTTTCCGCCAGAACGGAGAGGTCCGGAACCGGTTTCCGGAAGCGCAGGCTTCCGTTCCCCGCCGCGAAAAACAAAATCCCCGCCGCCGTCGGCAGCAGATAACCGATGCCTGTTCCCAGCGCCGCTCCTGAAATCCCCATCCGAAACGGGACCATAAAAATATAGTCAAACAGGATATTCGCCGCCCCTGCACCGAGTCCCAGCGCCATGCCGGCGGCGGGACGCCCCGCCGTCACAAACAGATTCTGAAACAGAACCTGCAGTATCCCCGCGGGCGTAAACAAAAGCAACGTAAACAGATACGACCTGCAATAGGGAAACAGAATTCTGCCCGCGCCAAGCCCCCGCACAATCCGGTCCAGAAATACCGTCCCAGCAGCCGCAATGACCGCTCCCAGCAAAACGCCGGCAGTGATGATCAAGGTAAAATCCTGCGACGCCCTCGTATGCTCCCCCGCCCCCATTTTGCGGGCGATGACCGCGCTGCCGCCTGTGGCCAGCATCGTTCCCAGACCCACGATCAGGTTGATGACCGGGCATACGATATTGAGCGCCGACAGCGCGTCGGTGCCCGCAAACCGGGCCACGAAAATCGTGTCGACAATGGTGTACAGCCCCATGAGCAGCATCATTACAATCGTCGGGAATGCGAATTTCAGAAGGGATTTCAGGTCAAAGTCCTGTGACAGGGGATTTTCCGCCAACGCTTTGCCGCTCATACGAGAACCTCCCCTTTTTCTTCTTTTTGAAGCACCGGACCCGGAGAGCCGCCGGCCGACTTCTGTGAACCCCGACGGCCGCGCGCTTTGGACAGCACAAAACGCTGTGTCGGATAGCCGAACTCAACCAGCAACTCCGCCTCGGCAAAGCCGAGGCTTTTGACGGTCTGCCGGTATCCGGTATCCGCCTTGTCTCCCTCCCTGAACGTCGTGACCGTGATCTCCCGGGAATGAACCAGTTCCTGCAGCGCCTTTTCGCAGAACGCCTTTTCAATGCCTTTGTTCCGGTACTGCGGATGCACGCCCAGAAAATCCAGGCTCCCCGTCCTTTCATGAAACGCCATAATCCCGACAGTGGTATCGGCGTCCTTCAGCATCCAAGCACGCCCGTTCCGGATCGATTCCCGCAGCCGCCGCAAATGCTGCCTTTCATCCAGACACGGAAAACCGTCAATTACAAGGCGGACCAGTTCCATCCAGTCCGGGATATCCGCGTCCGCCGCCCGGGTAATCTTCCGCCGCCAGCCGTTTTCCCCTTCCGGAACTTTAGGAGTCTCGTTCAAGACGAATCTAAGCTGCAGCGGATAAAATGTTTTCTCCTCGCGATACCGGTGCGGGGGCTTTTTATACATCGCCCTGAAACTGTCCGTAAAAGACTGCTGGCTTTCATATCCGGCAGCCAGCGCAATCTCAAGGATTGGCCGGTCGGAAAAGACGAGCAGCTTCGCGGCTTCCGTCAGCCGGCGGCGCTGTGCGTAGGTCCGGACAGTCAGCCCCGCCGTCTCCGTAAACATCCGGTGCAGATGATATTTTGAGTAATGCACGGCTTTCGAGACGGTATCCAGATCGGGCTTTTCATCCAGGTGATTCTCGATATAATCAATCGCCGCCGTAACGCTTCTGATATTTTCTGACATTGCAGATTCCTCCTCTCCCGCTGAATGATAACAGGAAACTGGATTCTGCTTTTCATGCAGCTTGCGGTTTTTGCCCGTTCACACCCTGCCGCCGTATTATTGGGCAGATGGTTTAAACATCCCCGCACTGCCGGATCTGATCCACTACGTCCGCAATCGTAAACCGCCTCATCTCATCTTCCATTGCCGTCTGAATGCACTCCAGCTTCTCATCCAGCGCCTTATGGATGTTTCTCCCCACCGGACAGACGGGGTTCGGATTCTCATGGAAATGAAACAGCGTCCCTTCCTCCAAAAGATCGACCGCCTCATACACGTCATAGAGCGTGATTTCACCGGCCGGCCGGGTGATCTTCGTCCCGCCGGTTCCCCTCGCGACCTCAATCAGCCCTGCGTTCCTGAGCTGAGACAAAATCTTTCTGATAATGACCGGATTCACCCGGATACTGGAAGCCAGAAAATCGCTGGTGATCTTATATTCCTCTCCGAATACCTCCACACACGTCAAAATATGTATGGCAATCGTAAACCTGCTGGATATCTGCATCAAAATCCCCCTCTTTTTTCTGATATTTTACCGCTTTTCAGTTGTAATGTCAATAATTACAATGCAAAGCATACAGCGTTACTGTTCACACCTACGCCGGTTTCAACCTGATGCGGGCAGCTCATCCTGAAAGCCCCATTGAAGGGCGCCGGTCCTTAGGCGCGGTTTTTTCGCGCCTTAGTACCGCTGCGTCCCTTCATTAAGCGCAAGCGGGGTCTGGAAGGATGAGCTGCCCGCGTCGGGCGTCCGGGTGGCATGAGTGTAAAAAGTAACCAAACAGCCTATACAGCGGAGTGTTACTCTTCCAGTCCTCTGAAAAAGCCTGCGGAGAGCAGTCCCGTCAGGCATACCACGGCTCCAGTGGGAATCAGCACCAGAGAAACCGCCCCGCGAAATCCATCGAACAGAAAACCGTAGACGATCTGTCCGGCCGGCTGGGCGCACATGGTGATCGCCGACGTATAGGCCATGACCTTCCCGATCAGATGATCCGGCGTATTCTGCTGAATCATGGACACCGCAAAAACAGAAAAAATACTGATCGCGGCCTGCATACCGCAGAAGGCAAGAACGCTCACGGCATATCTGACGACCGCGCCGAACGGGCAGAGAAACACGATCCCGGCGGGAAGGATGCAGGCGCCGATCGCCGCCAGTACATACGATAAGCCGCCCGCTTTCAGCTTCCCCGTGAGAAACCCCGCGGCAGCGCTCCCCAAAATAGTCGCAACCGCCAGCGCGCTCTCCGCCCCGCCGTAATATTTCGCGTCCAGCCCGAGAACCGTCCGCACAAGAAAAGGAAGGCCTACCAGCGCCGCCCCCATGACAAAGAAACGGGAAAACGCCGCCAGAAACAGCAGCTTTACAATCCCGGTCCGCTCCTCCCTCAGAAAGCGAACGCTACTGAAAAAGTCCTCTTTTACCATGGACAGAACCGTTCCCTCGAAAACCCCGGCCGAACGTTCCAGTTTGATAAAGCATTCAAAAAATGCTGTAATCCAGAAAAATACGACGCTTGCGTACATCACAGGCTTCAACCCCAGCGCCGCATAGAGAATCCCGCCCAGAAGAGGCGCGGTCAGATAAGAAACAGACGCCACCTGATTCACAACCGCGTTTCCCCTGATCACATAATCGCCCGACAGCATCTGCGGGATACACGCCTGCACCGTCGGCGTCTCAAACGCGCCGAGAACAGAGGGAACGAAAAGCAGCGCTCCGATCACCGCTACGGCATTTTTCTCCGACAGACAGACTGCCGCGCATAACACAGCCAATCCTGTCAGCGTATCCAGCGCCGCCATCAGATTTCTCCGGTCCGCCCGGTCCGCAAGGATGCTGCCAAGCCTCCCTTCCTCAATCAGGTCATGGCTAATTAGAGGTAATCAAAAGAGGAAAGGAAAAGCACAATCCAGACGGAACCGGCGATACCGTCAAGAAATATTTGTGAGTTAGCAAGAATCCTGATATAATGGGTGCAAACGCCCATCCGGGGCAGAAAGGCAGGGAGAAAAATGCACATCAGCTACAAACCGCTCTGGCACACACTGATAGAGCGAAACATGAGGAAAGAGGATTTAAGGCTTGCCGCTGGACTGACCACAAATATGATAGCCAACATGGGCAAAGAAGGGAAACATATCAGCATGGACACACTTGCCCGCATTTGTGAAACACTGGATTGTGGCATTATGGACGTGATTGAGCTGGCCAGTGACGAGCCTTCCACCACAGGAGGGAACGACAATGGAAAAACTGAAAGAAAGAATCACAGAGAACGGCATTGATTATATTCTGGTAGGCGATTACTATATCCCGGACTTGAAGCTGCCGGAGGAGAACCGCCCCATCGGACGCTATGGGCG
>CAJUNR010000057.1 GCA_910587765.1 uncultured Lachnospiraceae bacterium | reverse complement strand
TCGCACGAATCACACCGACCCCTGTTGGGAACTATCTATTTTCCGACGGCCCCTTCTCTCGTTTACATGGATACTCTCTCTTCAATCTCCGCCATTTTCGCCGCGTTCAGGCGGGTGTCTCCCTTCACTCTGGAATAGGACAGGTAGCCGTTCATCCGGTCAATCTTGGTCAGATTCCGGCTCCCGCATTTCGGACAGACATCCATATCCAGCTCCTGATGTCCGCAGTCGTCGCAGTAGGCCAGCGACAGATTCACACCCTCGTAAAACCCTTTCTTCATCGCCCGGCGTACCAGCGTACGCACCGCTTCCTTATTATATCCCACCGGATAGCGCACGTACTGAATCTTGCCGCCGTTGCACAATTCCCAGAACCGCCCTTCGCAGTCCTGCTTCTCGATGGGCGTCATTTCCTCCGTCACATGGCAGTGAAAACTGTTGCTCACGTAAGGACGGTCGGAGACGTTTTCCACGATTCCGTATTTCTTGCGGAACTGTTCAATCTGCAGACCGCACAGGCTTTCCGCCGGCGTCCCGTAGATGGCATAGAGATTGCCGTCCTCCTCCTTGAACTGCGTGATCTTCTTATTAATATACTGCATCACTTCCAGCGCAAACTGTCCGTCCTCGCGGATCGATTTTCCGTTGTAAAGCTCCTGCAGTTCATTGAGAGCCGTAATTCCGAAGGATGCGGTCATCGGCTTCAGAAGCGGCTTGATCTTGTCGTGGGGATCCAGGTGTCCGCCGTAGAAACCGCCCTCGCAGTAAGCCAGCGGGTTGGTGGAAGCGCGCATCTCGCCCAGATAGTCATAAGTGCGGATGTGCAGATTGCGGATCATCTCCAGATAATAATCCAGCACCTCGTAGAAGTCCCGGTTCTCCGAGCGGGACTGCGCCAGAATCATCGGCAGATGCAGGCTGACCGCGCCGATGTTGAAACGTCCCACAAAGACAGGCCTGTCCGACTCATCCGCCGGCGTCATACCGCCTCTCTCATACCAGGGGCTCAAGAACGCCCGGCACCCCATGGGACTGATCACCCGTCCGTATTTCTGATACATTTCCGAGATATATCCTTCCCCGCTCAGGGACAGCCAGTCCGGATACATGGTCCGGGAAGAACACTCGACGCCCGCCTCAAAGACATCCTCGCAGCAGCAGCCTTTGCCGTGGATCGCCTCATCATACAGAAACACGATCTTGGGGAAGAGCACCGGTTTTTTGCTGCCCGGCTTTCCCTGCCCCTCCTGATGCACCTGCAGAAGCGAAATATTGCACATTTTCTCAAAATGCGTCTGTCCAAGCCCCATCGTCACCGTCACAAACGGATAATCCCCTCTGGAGGAGCCGACCGTATTCAGCTTGTATTCGATGCCCTGCCAACCCTGGTCGTAATCTCTGCGGACTTTCTTCATAGCGTAGAGTTCCGCTTTCTCCTCCGCTCCCGCCCAGGAAGGATCCGTGTAGGACAGAAATTCCTTTCGGTATTTGATATAGCTCTTTTCCGCATAGGGCGCGAGCACCTTGTCCACTTCCGGCACCGTAAAACCGCCGTACTGCTGCGCCGCAGTGCTCAGAATAATATCGCCCATGACATCAAAAGCCGTATCCAGTGTCTTCGGCTCGTTGTACCACACATTTCCCATCTCAAAACCGCCGCTTAACACGCTGGCAATGTCAAACAGACAGCAGTTCATCGTGTCCAGACGGGCGGACTGATCGTGGATGTAGATATATCCGTCCCGGCACGCCTGCAGCTCGTTCCGGTTCATGAAAAATTTCCGGTACAGTTCCTTGTTCAGTTCATTGAAAATCAGGCTCCGCTTGGTCGCCACCAGCGCGCTGTCCGTATTGGCGTTGCTCTTGTCGCCGATGTAGCGGATGGACTGGCTCTTCGTGTACACGTCGTCCATCATATGAACGAAATCCTTCTTATAATTCCGGTAATCCCGGTAGCTCTTCGCCACCGCCGGGTTCACCTTTTCGAGCGCCCGCTCCGCGATATTGTGCATATCCTGAATGTCGATGCCCTCTTTTCCCAGAGACTCCGCGCTCTCCTGCGCAAACCGGCAGATGTACTCCGTCTCCTCCTCGGTGAATTTATAAAGGATTCTGGCCGCAGACTTATTGACCGCGTTGACGACCTTTTCCACATTAAATTCTTCTTTTGTCCCGTCTTTTTTAATTACATACAATCTGCGTTCCTCCTACTATATGTTGTGTCCATTCCATTATATAATTCTAAATATTGATAAGAGTATACACCATCCGCCACGGTTATGCAATAGACAATCCGAAAAAAGAATCCTGCCGTGCAGGATTCTCGTTTCTCTCTATTTCATAAAACGGTCAATTGCCTCCGTCAGATCCGCAATCGACTCCATATCGCCGCACTCGACCGCCTCCACCAGGCAGTGCTCGATGTGATCTTTCAGGATGACTTTCCCGGTGTTATTGATCGCCGCTTTCACGGCCGAGAGCTGAATCAGCACCTCGCTGCAGTCCCGTCCCTCCTCCACCATGCGTCTGATGGATTCCAGATGCCCGATCGCGCGGGAAAGCCGGTTCAATACCGCCTTCGTGTTGGCATGCGTGTGCGTATGGCCGTGCCCCCCGGCCCCGTGCGCATGGCTGTGCGTATGGGTATGCTCATATACGGTCCCGTCCGCGGCAATATGTGTATGTTTTTCTTCCGGCACCTTGTCTCCTTTCCGGCGGCTCCCCCGCTGTCCGATGATCTCTGCTGCCAAACGACAGTGTCTGTCTACAGTTCACAGTTCTTCACGGTCCGCGGGAACGGAATCACATCGCGGATATTGCCCATTCCGGTCAGATACATGACGCACCGCTCAAAACCCAGTCCAAAACCGGAATGCCGGGCCGTACCGTACCGTCTGAGATCCAGATAGAAGTCATAGTCCTCTTCCCTGAGACCCAGTTCTCTCATCCTTGCGGACAGCTTCTCCAGATCGTCCTCCCTCTGGCTGCCGCCAATGATCTCGCCGATTCCGGGCACCAGGCAGTCCATCGCCGCCACGGTCCGGTTATCCTCGTTCATCTTCATATAGAAGGCCTTGATCTCCTTGGGATAATCCGTCACAAATACCGGCCGCTTAAACACCTGTTCGGTCAGATAACGTTCATGTTCCGTCTGCAGATCGCATCCCCAGGACACCTTATAGTCGAACTGATCGTTGTGTTTCTCCAGAATCTCAATGGCCTCCGTGTAGGTGACATGTCCGAACTCGGAACTCAGCACATGGTTCAGACGGTCCAGCAGCCCTTTGTCCACGAAAGAGTTGAAGAAATTCATCTCCTCCGGAGCGTGCTCGAGCACATAACGGATCACATCCTTGAGCATATCCTCCGCAATCTGCATATTGTCCTCCAGATCGGCAAACGCCATCTCCGGTTCAATCATCCAAAATTCCGCCGCATGGCGGGTGGTATTGGAGTTTTCCGCCCGGAACGTAGGCCCGAACGTATAGATATTCCGAAACGCCATGGCAAAGGTCTCGCCGTTCAACTGTCCGCTGACCGTCAGGTTCGTCGGTTTGCAGAAGAAATCCTCCGAAAAATCCACCGCCCCGCCGGCAGTCTTCGGCACATTGGCCAGATCCATCGTCGTCACCTGGAACATCTCGCCCGCTCCCTCGCAGTCGCTGCCGGTAATCAACGGCGTATGCACATAGACAAAGCCTCTCTCCTGAAAGAAACGGTGAATGGCATAGGCGGTCAAAGAGCGCACCCGGAAGACTGCCTGGAACATATTCGTCCGCGGACGCAGATGGGTCATCGTACGCAGATATTCCAGCGTATGCCGCTTCTTCTGCAGCGGATAATCCGGCGCGGACATTCCCTCCAGCGTCACTTCCGCGGCCTGAATCTCAAAGGGCTGCTTTGCCTGGGGAGTCGCCACCAGCGTTCCTCTGACGATCACCGCCGCTCCGACGTTCAGCCTGCTGACCTGTGCAAAATTGTCGAGGGTATCATGATAAACGATCTGCAGCGTATCAAAAAAAGTGCCGTCGTGCAGCACCAGGAAGCCAAAACTTTTGGAATCCCGCACACTGCGCACCCAGCCGCCTACCGTGATTTCCCTGTCAAGATACGATTCCCTGTCTCTGTATAATTCACGAACCGTCGTCAATTTCATATTCAAATCCTCTCATTTATCTGTCTAATCTGGTGTCTGAATGGTAGTATACCACATTCCGTCCATATTATCAAATCTTTCCAGTCACAGCTCCTCCGGCCTTTGGACGCCGGATTCGGAGAACCTCTGCTTTACGTATAAAAACTCTTCCAGATCCATCAGCACATGGTAGAGAATGGCCCGGTTCTCGAATTCCTCTCTGGTCACGGGAAGCGGCTCCGACTTCATCAGGCCGAAGACCTGCGACAGCTTTTCCATCTGCTCCCCGGGAACGTCTTCCTCATGAACGTAATCGGCCACATATTCCAGATACCGGCTGATCACCTCCGCCTGTCTGGGAAGCTCCCTGATTTTGCACACATGGCTTCTGAGCGTCTGGAGCATCACGCACTGCTGCAGGCGCATCTCCATATATTCCACATAATAAAGGTCTTCTTCCGCCATGGTGTTGTGCGCCTGCTCATGGGCGCGGTCCAGCCCCTCATGAATCCTGGCCTCCAGCGCGTCCAGATCCGACCACACCTGATCGCCGTCCGCCGGCCCCCGCAGATAACGCGAGAACTCCCTCAGCACCTGCTGCATACCGTCCTCGATTTTCTGCATGTCCTTCCGGATCATCTTCAGGCTGCTGGGCATTCTCCAGTTCATGGCCAGCGCAACTCCGGTGCCGATCAGCACCAGCGCCAGCTCATTCAGAACAAACTCCAGGCTGTAGTCAGGGGACATCAGATAATGCGTCCCCATGACTGCATTGACCGATATGGCATTCGGCCAGTCAAAATAATAGCAGATGGTCACCATCAGGAAGATATAGCTTCCGTAATTCACCCAGCCCAGACGGGCTGTGGCGTGAAAACAGACAAAAATCAGAAAAACAGACAGAATAAAGGACAGGAACCGGTCCACTGTCAGCTTTATGGTTCCCCTCCTTGTATCCTGCACTGTCAGGAGTGCAATAATTCCCGCAGAAGTAGCATATTTCAGATGAAAAAATTCGGCAGCCGTGATGGACAGACAACTGCCCACCGCGATCTTCAGCACTTTCAGCGCGATCCTTCTGTGTTTATGGATGTCCATGCCTCCTCCGCCGCTCTGTGTTCTATCTGCCGCTGTACACGATTCCCTGCTCCGCGTCGATCGTTACAAACGTACCGGACTTGAGAATGCTTCCCGCGTTTCTCGCCGCCACGATTACCGGAATGTCAAGAGCCATGCCTACGATCGCCGCATGACTGTAGCGGTCGCCGGTCTCCGTCACGATGCCGGCCGCATCCTTCAGCTTGCTCATCATCTCGTTGTTCGTCTGCTCCACCACCAGGATGTCTCCCGGACGGAAATTATGCTCCAGCTCTTCCATGCTGCTGCAGACGCAGACCTTGCCGGATTTCTTCAGCTTGTTGCAGCCCTTGCCTGTGATCAGCGTATTTCCTGCCACATGCACCTTGATCATATTGGTCGTACCGGACATGCCGAGCGGGACTCCCGCCGTGATCACCGCCAGCTCGCCTCTCTTGATCAGACCCTTCTGCTCCGCTTTCTCGACCGCATGATCGAACAGCTCGTCCGCCGTATCCTCTTCCTCCATCAGAATCGGCACCACGCCCCAGCACAGATTGAGCTGACGGCATACGCGTTCCTCCGTAGAACAGCCGATAATCGGCACCGACGGACGGTATTTGGAGATACTGCCCACGGTTTTGCCGGATTTTGACACCGCTACGATGGCGGCCGCCTTCAGATCCATGGCCGTCGTACAGGTCGCATGGGAAATGGCGTTGGTCACGTCCGGACGGTGGGATAATCTGTGCGGTTTAAATTCCGTCGTATAGTCGATATCCTTCTCCGTGCGCTCCGCAATCCGCGCCATCGTCTTCACCGCTTCTACCGGATAAGCGCCCGCCGCCGTCTCTCCGGACAGCATGATGGCGCTGGTCCCCTGATAGATGGCGTTGGATACGTCCGAAGTCTCCGCACGGGTCGGGCGGGGATTCTTCATCATGGAATCGAGCATCTGCGTAGCCGTGATCACCGGCTTGTCCATGCTGATACACAGTTGAATCAGTTTCTTCTGAATGACCGGAACCTCTTCGAGCGGAATCTCCACGCCCATGTCGCCTCTCGCGATCATGATGCCGTCCGCCACACGGAGAATCGCCGCGCAGTTTTCCACGCCCTGCATGTTCTCGATCTTGGCAATGATCCGGATTCCCTCTCCATTGTGATCCTGGAGGATTCGGCGAAGCTCCAGAATATCCTCCGCCGTTCTCGTGAAGGAGGCCGCGATATAGTCAAAGTCCTGCTCCGCCGCAAAGACAATGTCCTCATAATCCTTCCTGCTCACAAACGGCATCCGCAGCTCCACGCCCGGTACGTTGACGCCTTTGCGGTTGGAGATAAAGCCGCCGTTTTTTACCTGACAGACAATCTCCCTGTCCTCAATCCGCAGGACCTCCATCCCGATCAGGCCGTCGTCGATCAGAATCGAATCTCCCGGGCATACGTCCTGATACAGGTTTTTGTAGGTGATGGATACCTTCTCCGACGTTCCCGTCATCTCCTCGTCGGTCAGCGTAAAGAGCTGTCCTGTTTTCAGTTCCAGCTTTCCGCCTTCCACTTCCCCGATCCGGATCTCCGGGCCCTTCGTATCCAGAAGCGCCGCGATCGGAAGTCCCAGTTCTTCTCTGAGCCGCTTGACCGCATCCAGACGCACCTTCTGCTCCTCATGAGTTCCGTGAGAAAAATTCATCCTGGCAACCGCCATTCCTTCCAGCATCAGCTGCCGCAAAACTTCCTCATTGTCCGTGGAAGGTCCCAGTGTGCATACAATCTTCGTTTTTCTCATAACCTGTCATTCCCTGCCTTTTTCTTTATTTTCATGAAGGCGGCGGGCCGGGTTCGGGTCCGTCCGCCCCCGGTCCGCGCCCCGGTTATCCAAGTATACGGACACTTATTCGTTCACGCTGTAGTTCGGCGCCTCTTTGGTGATATGGATGTCATGCGGATGGCTTTCCTTCAGGGAAGCCGCCGAAATCTTCATAAATTCCGCCGTCGTCTTCAGCGTCTCCACGTCCGCCGCGCCGCACAGTCCCATGCCGGAGCGCAGTCCGCCCAGAAGCTGGAAGATCGTATCTTCCACAAATCCTTTATAAGCCACGCGACCTTCCACGCCTTCGGGCACCAGCTTCTTCGCGTCGCTCTGGAAATAGCGGTCCCTGGAACCGTTCTCCATGGCCGCGATCGAACCCATGCCACGGTAAACCTTATATTTTCTGCCCTGATACAGCTCGAAGGATCCCGGGCTCTCGTCGCAGCCCGCGAAGATACTTCCCATCATGCAGACATTGGCTCCGGCCGCGATCGCCTTGGTGATGTCCCCGGAATATTTGATGCCGCCGTCCGCGATCACCGGAACGTCATATTCCTTCGCCACTTCGTAACAGTTCATGATCGCGCTGACCTGGGGGACGCCCACGCCGGATACGACCCGGGTCGTACAGATGGAGCCGGGACCGATGCCGACTTTCACTGCGTCCGCTCCCGCTTCAATCAGCGCCTTCGCCGCCGCTCCGGTCGCCACGTTGCCCGCGATCACCGGAACGTCGGGGTACGCTTCCTTGAGCATTCTCAGGCAGCGAAGCACATTGGCCGAATGTCCGTGGGAGGAATCCAGCACCAGCACATCCACATGGGCGTCGATCAGCGCTTTCGCCCGTTCCAGCACATTGGCCGTAATTCCGATACCCGCTCCGCACAGAAGCCTGCCCTGCGCGTCCTTGGCCGCCAGCGGATATTTGATCTGTTTCTCAATGTCCTTGATCGTGATCAGACCTTTGAGATTGAAATCTTTGTCCACAATCGGCAGTTTCTCTTTTCTGGCTCTGCCGAGGATGGTCTTCGCCTCGTCGAGCGTGATTCCCTCCGGTGCGGTGACCAGATTTTCAGAGGTCATGGATTCTTTGATCTTTTTGGTAAAATCGGTTTCAAATTTCAGATCCCGGTTGGTGATAATCCCCACCAGTTTCCTGCCTTCCGTGATGGGAACGCCGGAAATCCGGTATTTTCCCATCAGGGCGTCGGCATCCGCCAGTGTATGTTCCGGAGTCAGAGAAAATGGGTCTGTGATCACGCCGTTTTCAGAACGTTTGACCTTATCCACTTCTTCCGCCTGTTCTTCAATCGACATGTTTTTATGAATGATACCGATCCCGCCCTGTCTTGCCATGGCGATCGCCATCCGGTATTCCGTCACGGTGTCCATCCCCGCGCTCATCATTGGGATGTTGAGCCTGATCGTCTTCGTAAGCCTCGTCTCCAGGTTGACCTGATTGGGGATCACTTCCGAATACGCAGGCACCAGAAGCACGTCGTCAAACGTTATGCCTTCACCGATAATTTTACCCATTTCTCTTCCTCTCTTTCTTTCGTTTTAAGTTTAAAACAGTCTATCAGATCGCATCCGTTATGTCAATGGATTTTCATTGAGTAGGAAAGATTTCTTCCCTGCGTACGGAAAAAGGACGCCGCTTCAAAGCAACGTCCTTTTTGTATGGTTACGGAATTACATCATGCCCATTCCGCCTCCGCCTGCCGGCATCGGAGGAACTTCTTCTTTGATATTTGCCACGCATGCTTCGGTGGTCAGGAAGGTAGCCGCAACGCTGGTCGCGTTCTGAAGCGCGCTTCTTGTCACCTTCGCCGGATCCAGAATACCTGCCTCTACCATGTCCACATACTCTTCTCTGAGCGCGTCAAAGCCGATGCCTTTCTCGGCCTCATGCACTTTGCTGATAATCACCGCTCCTTCGAGTCCCGCGTTGGATGCGATATGGAACAGCGGAGCCTCCAGAGCTTTCAGAACGACCTTCGCGCCGGTTCTCTCATCGCCTTCGAGCGTCTCGACCAGCTTCTCCACGTCTTTGGCCGCATGAATATAAGCCGCACCGCCGCCGCAGATAATGCCCTCTTCCACTGCCGCTCTGGTCGCCGCGAGCGCATCCTCCATGCGCAGTTTCGCCTCTTTCATCTCGGTCTCCGTCGCCGCGCCCACGCGGATCACCGCTACGCCGCCTGCCAGCTTCGCATAGCGCTCCTGCAGTTTTTCTTTATCGTACTCGGATTTGGTGACTTCGATCTCGTTCTTGATCGTATTTACACGGTTCTCAATCTCTTCCTTGCTTCCAAGGCCGTCTACGATAACCGTATTTTCCTTCTGTACTTTTACGGATTTTGCACGTCCGAGCATCTCGATCGTCGTATCCTTGAGCTCCAGACCGACTTCCTCGGAGATTACCGTACCGCCGGTGAGAACCGCGATATCCTGCAGCATCTCTTTTCTTCTGTCGCCGTAGCCCGGAGCCTTGACGCCGACTGCCGTGAAGGTACCGCGCAGCTTATTCAGCACCAAGGTGGTCAGAGCCTCGCCCTCGATGTCCTCGGCGATGATGAGAAGCTTCTTGCCGGACTGTACGAGCTGCTCCAGCACCGGAAGGATCTCCTGGATGTTGCTGATCTTCTTGTCGGTGATCAGGATATACGGATCATCCAGAATCGCTTCCATCTTCTCGGTATCGGTCGCCATATAAGCGGAAATATATCCGCGGTCGAACTGCATGCCTTCCACGACGTCCAGTTCGGTCAGCATCGTCTTGGACTCCTCGATCGTAATCACGCCGTCGTTGGATACTCTCTCCATGGCATTTGCCACCATCGTGCCGACTTCGTCGTCTCCTGCGGAGATCGCAGCCACTCTTGCCATCTGATGCTTGCCGGTTACCTTGCTGCTCATCGCCGCAATCGCCTCTACCGCAGCGTCCGTCGCCTTCTTCATTCCTTTTCTGAGAATGATCGGGTTTGCGCCCGCCGCCAGATTCTTCATACCCTCGTTGATCATCGCCTGTGCGAGCACGGTTGCGGTGGTAGTGCCGTCTCCGGCCACATCGTTGGTCTTAGTCGCCACTTCCTTCACAAGCTGAGCGCCCATGTTCTCGAACGCGTCCTCCAGCTCGATCTCCTTCGCGATGGTCACACCGTCGTTGGTGATCAGCGGAGTGCCGAACTGCTTGTCAAGAACCACGTTTCTTCCTTTCGGTCCAAGGGTTACGCTTACGGTATCCGCAAGTTTATTCACACCGGCTTCCAGTGCGACTCTGGCGTCCACGCCATGTTTGATTTCTTTCGCCATGATAAATGTCCTCCTTCATTTCCGTTCTGCTTTCGCCCTTTTTGTCCTCCGCTCTGCGGATGCGGGCTGTTGTTTTATGAAAATTGATTTATTCAACCACTGCCAGAATATCGTTCTGTCTCACGATGACATATTCTTCCTCGTCGAGCTTGACTTCATTTCCTGCGTATTTGGAATAGATCACCCGGTCGCCCGGTTTTACCTGCATGGTCACTTCCTTGCCGTCCACCATTCCGCCCGGGCCAACCGCGATCACTTCCGCGGTCACCGGCTTCTCCTGCGCTTTTGCAGCCAGGATGATACCGGACTTGGTCGTCTCCTCCTTCTCGCTTTGTTTTAATACAACTCTGTCGCCTAAGGGTACTAACTTCATGATGATTCCTCCTTCAATGGTTCTGTTTCAGGTTATTAGCACTCGCTTACATCGAGTGCTAATCTCTGGATAATATATTAGTACGGAGAATCCAAATTGTCAATGGGGAAATTCCGATTTTTTAAATTTTTAGCAATTCTTTATATTTTTCACAGCAGGTTAATGATTTCCGATCTGTTCCAGTTCGTCAAATACACAGTCGTTGAGTACTTTGATGCTGGTCCCTTTCATGCCGGAGGAGCGGGATTCGATCACTCCGGCGCTCTCGAACTTGCGGAGGGCATTGACGATCACCGAACGGGTGATTCCCGCCCTGTCGGCGATCTTGCTGGCCACCAGGGTACATTCATTCCCCCTCATCTCCCGGAAGATCAAAAGAATCGCCTCCAGTTCCGTGGCGGAGAGCGTACTGATCGCCGAGCGGACGATCTGTTTTCTACGCTCTTCCTCCGCGTTCTCCTCGTTTACGGACCGCATCATCTCCAGTCCCACTACCGTAGTGCCGTACTCGCTGAGGATAATATCGTCGATGTCGTAATCTTTCTCGTATTTATACAGAAACAGCGTACCCAGACGCTCCCCAGCAATGTTGATCGGCGTGATCAGCGCCTGATAACCGCGGATGTTCTCCACGGCAAAGCCCAGCGTCATCAGATTCACATTCTCCTTCGTTGACAGAATCCCCAGAAGACGCTCGTTCAGAAGCGGATCAATCAGGCTTCCCACCTGGTCTACGATCAGCTCATGGATCTCCTCCACCGCTTCGTAGCGGCTGATTCCCAGCACTTTTCCCTTCCGGCTGATCACAAGCACATTCGACAGCAGTATTTCCGACAACACTTTACAGATATCGTTAAAAACCACCTTGCTGGAGCTGTTATTGTGCAGAAGCTTGTTGATCTTTCTCGTTTTATCCAATAACTGTACGCTCATATTTCCATCTCCTATTTCCGTTCTGCTGACCATCTTCCTTCGGGCGGCCCATGATCGAGCCGGGTGCGTGCTGCGAAGCAGCAAACTTCCTTACACACCCCTGCGATCAAACAGGGAAGATTTATCTTCCCCTACTCGCGCACCGGGCATCCGTCAGCCTGCTGACATATTTCATCCGGACGCCCTGTGCATAAAACAAAGCGCGGCCGTAAGGCAACCGCACTTTGGATATTAACATATTATCTGACAGGTTTCAATTAAAATTTCAATTTTTCTGTCATTCTGTCACGAAGGGGCCTGTTCTTTTGTCTCTTCCGGTTTCTTCCAGGAGATATAATCGCATTCCGGATACCCTTCGCAGCTGTAGAATTTCCGCCCTTTGGAGGAACGGCGGAGCACGATCTCTTTCCCGCACTTGGGGCATTTCACGCCGATTTTCTCCAGATAAGGCTTGGTGTTCCGGCAGTCCGGAAAGCCGGGGCATGCCAGAAACTTTCCGTGAGGCCCGTACTTGATGACCATGTTCCGGCCGCACTGTTCGCAGACCACGTCGCTGACTTCATCCTCGATCTTCACCTTCTGAAGCTCCGCTTCCGCCCGGCTTACCGCCTCATTCAGATCCGGATAGAAGTTGCTGACCACCGTTTTCCAGTTGACCTTCCCCTCCTCCACCATATCCAGAAGCGATTCCACGTTGACGGTAAAATCCGTCTCTACAATGCTCGGGAACGCCTGTTTCATCATATTGTTGACGACTTCCCCGATCTCGGTCAAATACAGATTGCGCCCCTCCTTCGCCACATAGCGGCGGGCAATGATCGTGCTGATCGTGGGCGCATAGGTGCTCGGCCGGCCGATTCCCAGCTCTTCGAGCGTCTTCACGAGCGCCGCCTCCGTATAATGCGCCGGAGGCTGGGTGAAATGCTGTTTGTCCTCCAGCCCTTTCAGCGTCAGCACGGAATCCTCGCTGATTGCCTTCACCAGCGCGGTATTGGCGCTTTTCTCCTCTTCGTCCTGGACATAAACCGACATGAATCCCTCAAAGGCCACCGCGGACGAGGATACGGTGAAGCGGTATCCGCCGCCGTCAATCTTCACGGAAACGGTGTGATATTTCGCATCCGCCATACAGCTTGCCGTAAACCGTTTCCAGATCAGTTGATACAGCCGGAACTGGTCTCTGGAAAGAGAGTCCTTGACCGCGGCAGGAAGCCGGCGGATATCCGTGGGACGGATCGCCTCATGGGCATCCTGTATCTTCTTGTCGCCGTTCTTGTCGGAACCTTTGCCGTTCCTGGTCGACAGACAATCCTCCCCGTACGTCTCCCGGATGTACGAAGCGGCCGCCTGGGACGCCTCCTCCGAGATACGGGTAGAATCCGTACGCAGATAAGTGATGATTCCCGTCGTCCCCTGTCCGTCGATGTCGATTCCTTCGTAAAGCTGCTGTGCCAGGCGCATCGTTTTGGAGGTGGAAAAATTCAGCACCTTCGAGGCTTCCTGCTGCAGCGTACTGGTCGTAAACGGCAGCGGCGCCTTCCGCGTCCGTTCTCCGTTCTTCACCTCCGTCACGGCGAAGGACGCATCCTGCAGCGCGGCAAGCACGCTGTCCATCTCCTCCCGGGAACGGATTTCCAGCTTCTCTCCGGGCGTACCGTAAAATTTCGCGGTCACCGGCTTCCTTTCGCCTTTCACGGCAAAATCCGCTTCCAGACTCCAGTATTCCTCCGGCACGAAGGCATTGATCTCCTCCTCGCGGTCCGCGATCAGGCGCAGCGCCACCGACTGCACCCGTCCCGCGCTCAGTCCCCGTTTGACCTTTGCCCACAGAATCGGACTGATGCGGTAGCCAACCATGCGATCCAGCATCCGCCTTGCCTGCTGGGCGTCCACCAGATCCTGGTTGATCTCCCGGGCATGCTTGATCGATTCCTTGACCGCACTTTTGGTGATCTCGTTAAAGGTAATCCGGTATATCTTGTCTTCGTCCAGATTCAGCGCCTTGGACAGATGCCAGGAGATGGCTTCCCCTTCCCGGTCAGGGTCGGTCGCCAGATAAACCCGGTCGGCCTTTTTCGCGGCCTTGCGAAGCTTCGCCAGGATGTCCCCTTTCCCGCGGATCGTAATATATTTCGGCTCATAGTCATGCTCCACGTCGAAGCCAAGCTGACTTTTGGGCATATCCCGCACATGCCCGTTGGAAGCCATCACTTCATAATTGGAACCCAAAAACTTCTTAATTGTCTTCACCTTGGCAGGTGACTCCACAATAACCAGATATTTTGCCATTCGATTCGTCCTCAGTCTGTTCTCACGTAATCATTCTTATGAATCTCACGAATACAGCCTTTCAGCTCCAGCTCCACCAGAATCCCAAGCACCTTCCCAGCGGACATACCGGTCTTCTGTACCAGCTCTTCCAGAGAGACGGGCTGTAAACGTATCCAACTATACACGATATTTTCTTCCTTGGCAAGTAGAATTTTCTCAGGCTCCCCGTTCTTTCCCGGAGAAACACCGAGCGCTTCCAGCAATACAAGAGGGCTGTCCGCAAGCCCGGCTCCCTGCCGGAGCAGGTTCAGACAGCCCCGGCTTAGAGGATCTCCGATCCTTCCGGGGACGGCGAACACGTCTTTTCCCTGCTCGAGGGCAAAGTCCGCGGTGATTAAAGAGCCGCTCTTTTCTCCCGCCTCCACGACGAGCACCAGATCCGCCAGCGCGCTGATGATCCGGTTCCTGGCCGGGAAATGTCCTGCCAGCGGAGGCATGCCGGGCGGCTGCTCCGAGAGAACGCCCCCTCGCTCCACAAGCCGCTCATACAGCTTTCTGTGTCCCGCCGGATAACAGACGTCCACCCCGCAGCCGAGAACGGCGAACGTATCTCCTCCCGCATCCAGAGCGCCCTCATGCGCCATGCCGTCGATCCCCCAGGCCATGCCGCTGATAATCTGCACGCCGTTCGCCGCCAGCTCCCGCGCAAACCTGCGCGCCGTCTCGTTGCCGTAGCCGGTGGATCTCCTGGCTCCCACCACCGCCACGCTCGGGCGGTCGTCGCGCGGCAGTCTGCCCAGAACGCAGAGGCGTCCCGGCATTCCTCTGTGAACCTTTAATCTCCCGGGATACGCTTCCGCCTCCTGATGGATATATTGTATGCGTCCTCCTGTAAAATCAGTCATATTTCTTCTATTATATAGGCGTTCCATATGCCCTACCTCCCCCAGAATTTCCGGTCCAGGGAGCGGTAGCCGACCGCCTCCAGCAGATGTTCTCTCTGAATCTGTTCCGTTCCTTCAAGGTCTGCGATGGTCCTGGCTACTTTGATAATCCGGTGATACGCTCTGACGCTCAGACCCATCTTCTCAAACGCCGTTTCCATCAGTCTTGTCCCCCCGCTTTCCAGAGGACAGAACCGGGCAACGGCGGAGGAGGGAAGCTGCGAATTGAACTGCCAGCCGGTTCCCTGATAACGCTCCTTCTGAATCTTCTGCGCCGCCTCCACGCGTCCCCGGATGCAGGCGGAATCTTCGTTCCCGCCGTTTCCGGACAGTTCTCTGTATTCCACGGGGGCCGTCTCCACGCAGATGTCGATGCGGTCTTGTATTGACTACTTTTAGAGATTTATCCTTACCCACACTTGCCACTACATC
>CAJUNR010000056.1 GCA_910587765.1 uncultured Lachnospiraceae bacterium | reverse complement strand
GCATGTCCAGCTCTTTCAAATTTTTCCCTTCCACGATCCGCCATTCCGGAAAGCCGGTATAACAGATGCCGTTTTCCTCATGGGGTTCTTCCTGCATCTGCATAAACTCCTGAAAGTTTACCCGCTTTGTGCCCCCATCCTCTGATGAAATTTCAAAAACCAGAGAGCCCGGAGACTTCGCCTCCAGAGTTTCCAGCCTTGCCAGTATGGACCGTGTGCATTTTCGTATCTTCACACAAGAACCCCCTTAAACTTTAAAATCCGAATAATTTTCACTGTTTTTCCGCCTCTTCAAGTTCTCTCAGGCGTTCCAGAATGTCCGTCTGCTCCGTCCAGACTTTACACTGATTAAATAAAATCTGGATACCGTTTACCTTTGTCTGCGGATTGACACCTTTGTCGCGGATAATGTTCTGCAGTATCTGCACGCCCTCATCCAGAAACATCTGCATTCTTCCGGTTGCCGACCTGATAAACTCCATTCGGCGGTCCGCCAGCATTTCCTGCAGCACCGGATCGTCCCGATATTTTGCGGCCGTCTGCGGAGTGACTCCGATCTCTCTGGCGATATCTGTCAGCTTATCGTATTTCAGAAACGCCGCAATGGTCGCCTCACTGTAATTCTTTTTTCTCAAACGCTCACCCCTTATGTATTTTTATCGCCATCTGTTCAAAGTCAAGTACTTTCCCTTTTGTGCCTCTCTGTTCTTCCTGATCTGCAGGAGATTCACTCTCGTCAGAAGATCGCACAGGCTGTATGCATGGTTTAAGCTTCCAGCCCGCAAGCTGTTCTTCGGTTATGATACCCATACAGCAGAGATTGCTGACTGTTACCTGTGCGGACAGATTTGCAGCGTACAGGATGGCGTTCAGAAACATTTTTGCATATACTTCATCTTTCGTCATATCATGGTCGCAGCCCATAAAAAGAGTTTTGGTCATTTCCTCCGTTGACAGGTCATAAGCAATACCTATCGTTCTTGAAAACACTTCACATAAATCTTCAACCGTCATTTCTTCTCCTTTCTATTCCAGCGCAAACGGATTTCTACCGCCGGCCATCTGCATTACTTTTCCGTTACGGATTACAGACTCTGTCAACTGTTTTCCGTCAAGATACTGTTTAATGATAATTGTCTGGTCATTTCTATTGCTGCCGGTTAACCCCAGCTCTGAGAGTACCTCCAGAAGCGATTCTCTGTTCGCCTGTTTGAGTGTAGATACCGGCGACACAACCTCTGTCTCCCGGTTGTTGTCGCCAAGCCATGCCAGATGTTTCTGCATCGTCCGTGGAATAACTGTGCCGGTGGCATATCCGGGGAACTCTTTACTGGCAAGGGATGCAAACGCCTGAGGAATCGGAGAAGAAAGCGCCGGACCGTAGTTCAGAGAGAAGGAAGCCGCCCTCGCGCCGGCAGAACCGCCGCCGAACAGGCCGGAAGCTGCGTCGCCTATTTTCTCGAATCCGCTGGCAAAGAAATCCTTCACCGCTTTGATCGCGTCTTTTATGGCGCTGATGAATTTTTCCACTTTTCCGACCACAGTATCCACTACGCCGGAAATCTTCTGCCTGACGCTGTCGAAGACTGTTTTTACGTTCGATGACAGGCTGTTGAATTTTTCTTTCAGGATATCAACTTTACTCTTTATGGTATTTACAAATCCTGAAACTTTGGAAGACATCTCGTTCCACTTTTTAACTACTGCATCTTTGAGCTCTCCGGCTTTCTTTTTTACGGTATCCCAGTTTTTGTACAGCAAAACCCCTATCGCAATAATCGCCGCGATTGCTAACATGGCAATCCCTATCGGACTTGTGAGGAATGCGATTGCTGCACCTAAAAGTCCAGTTACAGCAGCAGCAACTACGGCTATTCCATTCCATATTCCAACCGCAGTATTTACCAGCGTCCACGCTGCGGCAAAAGAGCCAATGATGATTGCAAAATTCTCGACTGTTTTTTGGTGTTTCGATACCCAATCGCCAAATTTATCAAGCAGTCCGGTTATGGTTTCCAGCGCTGATATAATGGTTTCCCCTGCCCATTCACCAACCGGTTGCAAAAACTCATCCCACAGCCATTGTCCCATTGGCTGAAATGCATCTAAAACAGAATCAAGCGCATCCACCGCAGATGAAAGCATATTTAAAAACGTCGGAACTGCATCCTGTATCGTCCATCCGGCAATCGGCAAAAGCACATTCATCCAGAACCATTCCAAACCGGCTCCCACCTTATCCGCCAGAGGTTCCAGCGACGCAAGAAGATTGTTTATGGATTCGAGGAGCGGGTAAAAGTCCAGATTCTCGCTCCATATCACGGTCTCGTCTGCTGCATTTCTGATATGCCCTATAATATCCGCAAAAATATTGCGAATATTTTCAAGAATTTGAAGTCCGATCTGGTTTTTGTTCCATGCTTCGTCCAAACCTGCGGCCAGATTCCCGACAACGAGGCCGATATCCCCGACAATGCGGAGGATATTCTCAAACATCTGTATAGTCTTTTCCTGATTCCACACAGTCAGAAAATCGCGCCCAATATCTTTTACAAGGTTCCAGACCTCTGAAAGCGCATATTTCCATGATTCCATGACAAACTTGCCCTGCCTGTCCCACGCCTCTTTTAATGGACGGAAGAAATCAGCCATAACATTTTTAAACTTCTCCGCCATACTCTGTATTTCTTCGGATATGGGTACCTGCTCAAACACCCCGCCGGCACCGCCTGCACCTGACCCTCCTGAGTCGTTCTTCTGGAATTTATTGATCTCGTCAAGCGGGCTTAGATACCCCTGCGCGGCCTTCCCGGCCTCTTTCATGGCTCCGGCCGTCTGCTTGACTGCTTTTGCATAGGTTTTCTGCCCGGTGATTGCGGCGGTGAACTGTGCCACCAGACCAAGAAGCATACTTATGTAGTCGATCAGCTTCACTATGTACGGGATCGCAATTTCCACCAGAGGCGCAAACGCAGATGCGAAAGAGTTTCCCAGATTTGAAAGACTTGATTTGAGGCTTTCGACGGAGCTTTTGAAACTGTCACTATATTTCGAGAAATTTGAAAACCCTTCTTTTGCCCCGTTTACTATCCCGCGGAAGAATCTGGTCACGAAAGAAAAGATAAACACTCTTTCCGCCAGTCCCTTCACCCGGCGGAAAAACTTCTCGATAAATCCCTGCGACTTCTTTGCGCTTTTATTTGTGTCCGAAAATGCTTTTTTTGCAGCATCCGCAAATCTTTTAAAAACAGAAGAGCCTTTTCTGACAATCCGGTTCAGACGGTTGTGCTGCTGGCTCATTCTCTGCATTTCGCTTTCCGCTTCCCGGAGTTGCGCCGCAAGCCTTGCATATTCCTGTGTCTGTTCTCCTGCTACAGTCGCTCGTCCTGTACGCTCCATTTGCTGCATGACAAGCTGGATAGCGCCGATCTGCGTCCTTACTTCTCGTATTTTTTTTGCGGAATTATTCCATTCTGCCGTGAACATTCTTCCGGATTCCCGCATCTTATCCTGTTCTGTTTTTACATTTTTTGCTATATTCCTCCATGTTTCCAGATGTCGCTGTAGCTGTGCATATTCTTCTGTGGGAACTCCGTTTTTCATTGCCTGCCCTGAGTTTTCCAATGCGGTCATTTCTGCTTTTATGCTTCTGATATTTTGTGCCGCTTCAGAAGCTTGCTCTGACAATGCTTTCCAATCTGTTGAAAACATTTTCCCGGAACCTTTCAGCGTCTCCTGCGTCGCCCGCAGCATTTCCATCTTCTGAGTCGCTTTTTCCAGATTTGCCTGCAACTGTGCATACTGTTCCGTCGGGACCTGCGTTCCTTTCAGAGTATCCATCTTTGCCCGCAGACTGGCCACTGTATCAGCAGTTTTGATCATGCGGTTTTCAAGAGCAGAAAGCTGTACTTCTGCGCTTTTGATGCTGATTTTCGTATTGATTCTGATCGAACCGTCATAAACCGCCATAGAATCAGCCAGCCTCCTTCCTGATCTTTTCGTGGATTGCTGACAGGACACATAAAATGCAGAATGCCTCACATGCCAGTATAAGCAATAAAATGTTTGTAATCGTCTGTTTCACCCCCTTCTGTTTCTGTTAAGATTATTTTAACCTGTCTGCCCTGTAATGGTGGTGGCGCATATCGGGGGCTCCACTCTCTCAATCGGCAGCAGGTGACTTACCCTTGACTTTCTAAAAGCGGCTTATTTCCGCAGTTTTCCAACAATGCCCGGACATTGGCGGGGATTTTCCGCAGTTCCCTCACTCTGGCCAGTTCCTGCCGATACGTCCGCATAAAATTGGATGCAATAACATTCTCAACAGTTTTCATGTCTGTCGTTGCCCAATTATACAGGTCATGAGAACTGCCAACCGCTTTCTGTACTGCTTCTGGAAGTTTGGTGTATTCCTCATCAGCATAATATAAACTCCGGCGGAGTGCCTTTGATACCAGTGACCATGCCTCCATCTCGCTAAGATCACCGACATTCCCCAACCTGTCCAATATCTCAATGAGTTGACCGACCGATGGAGCAAAACCGGAAGAATCAGTCATAACAAAGGCTTTAAGCGCCGCCTTGACCTGCTCATAATCATAATCGGACAGATATTCATTCCATGTTTCTATCACGAACCGCAAATCAGACTGTGGTTTCCAGTTCGGGAACGTGGACTGAATCCTCATAAGAATCTGCTTTGTTTCGTCTCTGCTCATGCGTTTTTCCACCTTTCCACCCATTCACCGTCCTGTCCATTCCTGCCTGAATTTCCTCCTTTCGGTTTGTAGGTTATGCCCTGATATCCGCTTGCAATGCTGTCCTGTATACATGTAGATACATATTCGTCACCATACTGGTGGGATTTCTCCTGTACGGATTTCAGCAGATTCTTAAGCCCGGTCTCTTTGTATGTAAAATTCCGCTCTTTTTTGTATGCCAGCCAGTCGTTGACATATTCCATCAGGTATTCGGATATATTGATCTCTTCCAGAAGCCTTTCAAGTACCTGTGCTGTACGTTCACGCCTCTGACCTTTTACCTGACCTCCCTCTGGCATATCAGTACCAGAAACAGATACAGAATCAGAATCAGGAACAGAATCAGAAACAGATGCTTGTATGGGGCATCCATGCCCCATAACAGGGGTATCCTCTAAAGCGACAGATTTATCGTTTCTGATGCAGTCGATCACATAGAACACATACTCTTTAAATTCAGGCGTTTTGATGTGTTTCGCAACATTTTCAACGCCTGCAAGCGTTTTCTCTGACTTGCTCCAATTGTACTTATACCAGTTCAGCAACAAGATTTCCTTTGTTTCTCTGCAGAAGCGGATCACCTTATGGACGTTCTCAAAACGCTCGATAAGACGATTGACCGTGTCTTTGTTGTACCCAGTCTGGTTAGTGACCTGGGCATAACTGATCTGATAACATCCGCAGATGTTCGTTTGCGGGTTGGTTATCAGGTACAGGTAAAAGTATTTATCTTCGGGTGTAAAATCGTCCTCGACTTTGCTATCGGTCCAAAAACTGAGTTGCACGTTACGATAGATGGCCATTTTTATCCTCCGTTCCGACTCAAATAAGTCCGCGCAGATTTTAAAGCGAGCAAAGTGTTTTTTCCTCTACTCTCTAGCGTCGTTATAAACTCCCTGACCTCTGCTGCATTTTGAGGGAGAAAATATCCGCCCCCATCTTGACACGTGGACAGGATCACCGCTCCTGCGGCGCGCTCTTCTGCGATCACCTGCTGAAGTTCCCGGATGCTTTTACAGCCTGCCAGATCAGCGAGACGCTGTGACGATATGGCGTTCTTTTTTCCCACCAGCAAAAAATCTTCAATCATTTTTCTGTCCTTTCCGCCAAAGACATGATAAAATATTTTTGTGATGTGCATGGCTTCGGCTATGTTCCGCCCCTCTTGAACGTTGCAGCGTTTGAGAGGGAATCTTTTGTTACAGTCGTCTAATGTATTTTGCATATCATCCTCTGTAAGCCTCAAGACCCTTTCTGAATTTCTCCCAGTCAGTGAGCCTTGTTCTTCCAATGCGGTAAACCGCATCAAATTCCTCTGCCAGCCGCCGGAATGTTCCGATGCTCATACTGGCGCGAGAAGCACCTTCCTTGTCCCTGACCAAATCTTGTGCACCAGTGGTTTTTAAACCATTCATTATTTTTCTCCTTTCGTCTTGTGTTTCTATGTATTTTGTAGTATAATGGTAACATAAATGTTTATATAAATACACATCTTGGATACTTTTTTATGTTACTTCTCAAACAGAAAGGGAGCTAAAATGAAACAAAAAGTAACGCATAAAGATGACAAAATGTTACTTTGCGGAAAAAGGGTAAAGGAATGCAGAGAAAAGTGCGGATACACACAAGCAAAACTTATAGAAGAAATAGAAAAACTTCCCGAAAATAACGGAAAAATCCGAAACGATAAACATCTATCTGCTGTAGAACGTGGTGAACGCTCTTTATCTATCGAATATGCTAAGTTAATATCCAAAGTTTTGAGAGTTAGTGAAAACTATCTACTTGGATATAGTGAATATAAAACAGAATCTGAAATGTATAGGGAAAGAAGCAATCTTGAATTTGACCGATATAGATTGATTAAAAATATAGTTAAAAGTATGGGATATGTACAAGAATATGCTTCACAAATAAAATACAAAAAAATATATATCAGCTCTGATGATTCGTGTGAAACAATACAGAAAAAAGTAGACTTTGCCCAAAAATCTTTAGCTGTAATGCCGGAATATGACATGACAATTTCAGATCAACATGGACGGACAATTCACATTACATCAAATGAAATAGAGCGTATATATAAAGACATAGAATTTTTAATTAAATCCAGAATAGAACGTGAATTTGACGATGTTACGCGATACAAATATATAGGAGACATGCAAGATAGTGAAAACGAATAGATTCTGTGCCATTTTCTGTGCCATTTCAAAAATACAGGACGATATCTGAAAAAATAAGTTTCACGGAGAAAACAAGGAAATTCCTGCATTTCTCCGTGTTTTCAATATATGACGATACAGGACAAAACCAATGTAATATTATCAAGAGGTGAGTGCTATTTTTTTGTGAAAAAAGTGTGAAATCCCTTTGGAACGGGGGATTTTTAGGTGCGGAATTTTGCGGGAGTCTGTATTTTGTACATTTTCTGTACCTTTTATGAAAAAAATATGACCGCCGCAAGGTTAGTATGCCCGGTGGCGGCCTGATCTTATCCAATCTTTGTAGTTTCCTGAACCTCTTCCATCTTTTTTAGATCTATCAAAATTCCAGATGTATAGTTGCATCCGGCATAACGGATACGCTTTCTTCTCTGCGATTGTCTCCGGTATTTATCGGGATACGTGGACCTGAGAGGCTACAGAAGAAAACAGAGCCGATATCCGCTGGCATTTTGCACAAAAACAAGCCCCCTGATTTATATAAAATGCTGAATATCAGAAAAAGTATTGACTTTCTTTTGGCGATATGATATATAGTACATATAACATCCTACAAAGGATGAGGGACGAAGAAAAAAGGAAGGAGAAATGCTTTTATGAAGCAGAAAATGACAGGGTTGATCCTTGCGGCGGTGCTGGCATCGGGGATGCTGTCAGGATGCGGTTCCGGAACGGAACAGGCATCGGCGGGAGCCGGCGATGTGTACCAGGAGATCGAACTGGTGATGGCGGTCAACGGAACGGACATCCAGATCGACACCAAAGTAGCGAAGAAATTCGCAGACCTGGTAGCGGAAGGCTCCGGGGGCAGAGTTACCGTAGCCGTATTTCCCAACGATCAGCTTGCAGGGGGGAATTCCACCAAGGGCATCGAGATGATCGCGGTGGGAGGCGTGGACCTGGCGGCCTACGCGACATCGGTAATGTCGGTGCTGGACGGTCAGATGTCCATCGCCACGATTCCGTGGAGTTTCGACGATTACACGGAGGCCAGAACCGTGATCGACGAGACGGGGGGAGACTACTACGCGAAGGTTCTCGGTGAGAAGGGAATCACGTATCTGGGTTCTTTCCATAACGGATTCCGGCAGATCAGCAACAGCAAACACGAGGTGCGGAAACCGGAGGATGTGCAGGGCTTGAAAATCCGCGTGCCGGGAAGCGAAGTCTACATGGATTTCTTCCGGGAACTGAAGGCGGACCCGATCTCCATGAGCTGGAGCGAAGTATTTACGGCCATCCAGCAGGGAGCCATCGACGGGCAGGAAAACGGCGTGAGCATTACGGATTCGGCCAAGATGTACGAGATACAGGATTATATGACGCTGTGGAACTATACCTACGAAAATGACCTGTTTGTGGCCAATACCGAGATCTGGAACAGTCTGGAGCCGAAGACTCAGGAACTGCTGAGGGAGAAGGCGAAGGAAGCATGCGACTGGGGCAGAGATCAGGTCGAGCAGGAAGAGGCCGAGATCGTGCAGAAGTTCCGGGACGGCGGCATGACAGTGACAGAACTGACTGCGGAGGAACTGGAAGTATTCAAGGAAGCCGTACAGCCGGTCCGGGAAAAGTTTATGACAAAATACGGAGAAGAAGCGTGCACGGCTTTCCAGATTGACTAGCCGGGCGGCAGAAAGAAAGGGGTAATACATGCAGATATTAGACAGAATTGAGGAAATAGTTGCGGCTGTCTGCCTGTCGGTCATGACGGTTTTGGCATTTGCCAACGTAGTTGCCAGATATGTGTTCAGCGCTTCGTTTTCCTTTTCAGAAGAAATTACGACATACCTGTTCGTCCTGCTGAGCCTTCTGGGCACGGCCATTGCCGCCAGAAGGAGGGCACATCTGGGACTGACCATCTTAACCGACGTGGTCAATCCCAAAGTTCGGAGGGTCCTGCTCATCATCGGCTACCTGTTTGCCGTGGCCTTCACGGGAGCGATTTTCTACTACGGGATTCTGATGGTCATCAGCCAGAGACAACTGGGACAGGTGACTGCCAACATGCAGTGGCCGGAATGGATCTTCGGTTCCTTTGTACCCATCGGGGCGCTGTTTGCCACCGTCCGGTTTGTACAGGTATTAATAGAAGAGATCCGGGGAGTCGGAGAGAAGGAGGGTGAAAACTGATGGTTGCAGCCGTATTGTTTATCGTATTTGCAGTCCTGTTACTGATCGGAGCGCCGATCGCGGTCTGCCTGGGAGCGTCCAGCGTACTGGCGATGATCGTTCAGGGAGCGGGGAGGCCGCTGGACACCATAATGAGCAGTCTGCCGAGATTGGTATCTTCCTCCACAAGCAAATTTGTGCTTCTGGCAATTCCGTTCTTCATTCTCGCCGGAAACATCATGGAGAAGGCGGGAATTTCCGGAAAACTGATCCGGCTGGCGGAAGTGTGCGTCGGACATTTGAAAGGCGGTCTTGCCATTGTATGCGTCATCGTTTCCTGCTTTTTTGCAGCGATCTCCGGTTCCGGTCCTGCGACGGTGGCAGCGCTGGGACTGATTATGATTCCGGCCATGATCAAGGCGGGATACAAACCGGCGTTTGCGGCGGCTCTTATGGGAGCATCGGGGGCGATCGGGGTGGTCATACCACCGTCCATCACGTTCGTCGTATACGGTTCCATCGCGGACGCTTCGATCGGAACGCTGTTCCTGGCAGGAATCCTTCCGGGACTTCTGATGGGACTGGGACTTATGGTTACGGCTCTTTTTGTGGGAAGCAAGAGCAAGCTGGAGACGCTGCCCAAAGCGTCCGGAAAGGAACGCTGGGAGGCATTCAAGGATGCTTTCTGGGGGCTGATGATGCCGGTGATCATTCTCGGCGGAATCTACGGCGGAATCTTTACTCCCACGGAGGCGGCGGCAGTATCCGTGATTTACGGACTGTTCGTAGGAATCTTTATCTACAAACAGATTCGTCTTCCGGAGCTGTATACGCTCCTTCTGGACTCGGTGTCCACAACGGCGACGGTCATGTTCATCACGGCGGCGGCAAGCCTGTTCGCCTATGTACTGACAAGGGCGAGACTGGACGTGGCGATCAGTACAGCGCTCCAGCAGGTGACAGGAGGAAGCACAATCATCTTCTTCATCATCGTCAACATTATCCTTCTGATCGCGGGATGTTTTCTGGATTCCACGTCGGCGCTGTATATTTTTACTCCGCTGTTCGTTCCGGTGGCAAATGCCCTGGGCATCGACCTGGTGCATCTCGGCGTGGTCATGATCGTGAATCTGGCCATCGGTCTCTTCACACCGCCGGTGGGCGTCAATCTGTACGTGGCCTGCGGCGTGGCGGATGTCAACCTGAAGGAAATTTCCAAAGCGGTAGTGCCGCTGCTGATTGCATCCATTGCCGTACTTCTGATCGTTACATATGTGCCTGCGGTATCGCTGGCCTTTGTATAAAAACTTAACAACAGTATCTGCACGGAAGCGGAACTATAAATTTAAGAGGTGAAACCATTATGAGAGAAACAAGCGTAAAAGAATTACAGAAACAATGTATCGAACTCAAGAAAAAAGTGATCGGCATGATCCACAAAGCACAGTCCGGACATCCGGGCGGCTCCCTGTCGGCGGCAGACTTTGTGACCGCACTTTATTTCCGGGAGATGAACCTGGATCCGAAGAATCCCAAATGGGAAGACCGGGACCGTTTCGTCCTCTCCAAAGGCCATGTATGCCCGATTCAGTATGCGGCGCTGGCGACCAGAGGCTTTTTCGATGAAGCGGTGCTTGATACGCTCCGTCAGGAAGGTTCCATCCTTCAGGGGCATCCCGACATGAAGAAATGCCCAGGCATTGATATTTCCACCGGCTCCCTGGGTCAGGGCTTTGCCTGCGGCGTAGGCATGGGCATCGCGGCAAAAGCGGATAAGAAAGATTACCGGGTGTTCGTGGTGCTGGGCGACGGCGAGTGTCAGGAAGGCGAGATCTGGGAAGCCGCTCAGACCGCCAACAAGTATCAACTGGATAATCTGGTGGTGTTTGTGGACAACAACAATCTGCAGTTGGACGGCACGACCGACGAGGTTATGCCAAATATCAATCTTGGAAAGAAATTTGAGGCGTTCGGGTTCGAGACCTTTGACGTGGACGGACACAATATGGAGGAAATCCTGGCGGTGCTGGATAAGACGAGAGCTTCCAAAAACGGAAAACCCAAATGCATCTTTGCCCATACCGTAAAAGGAAAGGGCGTGTCCTTCATGGAGAATCAGTGCGGATGGCATGGAGTGGCGCCGAATGACGAGCAGTATGCGCAGGCAATGAAGGAACTGGATGAGCAGCTTGCGGCGCTGGCATAAAAGTGAGACGAATACAAGAACAGAACAGGAGAGTAAAAAAATGAGTGAAGTAAAAAAGGCAACCAGAGACGGATTTGGTGATGAGATCGTAGAACTTGGAAAAAGAGACAATAAAATCTATGTGGTGGATGTAGATATCGGAAAATCCTGCAAAACAGGAAAGTTCCGGTCCGAGCTTCCGGAACAGTACTTCAATGTAGGTATTGCAGAGCAGAACGCGGCAGGCGTGGCGGCAGGCATGGCGACCTGCGGGAAGACCCCGTTCGTAGTGACTTACGCGGTGTTTGGTTCCCTGAGAATGTGCGAGATGATCCGTCAGGAAATCTGCTATCCGAATCTGAACGTGAAGATCGCCTGCTCTCACGGCGGCGTAACCCCGGCCAATGACGGCGCCAGCCATCAGTGCATCGAGGATCTCGGCGTACTGCGGACGCTGCCGAACATGACGGTGATCATGCCTGCGGATTATTACGCGGCCAGAAAACTGGTGGCAAAGGCTGCCGAGATGTACGGACCCTGCTATCTCCGCTTTACCAGAGATGCGATTCCGGTGATCTATGACGAGAATACGGAGTTTGAGATCGGCAAAGCGAACCTGCTCCGCGAAGGAAAAGACGTGGCGGTGATCGCCAACGGAGATACGGTCTGCATTGCTCTGAAAGCTGCGAAGATGCTGGAGGAGAAAGGCATCCAGGCAAGAGTGCTGGATATGCACACCATCAAGCCGTTGGACAAAGACGCAGTTCTGGCCTGCGTCAATGAGATCGGAAAGATCATTACCGTAGAGGATCACAATATTCTCAACGGCCTTGGCAGCGCGGTCAGCGACGTGGTGGCGGAGACCGGGAAAGCAATCGTCAGAAGAGTCGGTATCCAGGATCAGTTCGGACAGTCGGCGCCCTATGAGCGGCTGCTGGCGATGAACGGAATCACGGCGGAACATATCGTGGAACTGGCGGAGGAACTGGCAGGGATAGAATAAATCACATAGTATCCTACAATATACATAGAATATAGTATAAAAAGAGAAAGCCAAAACATTATTAAAGGAAGGATTTCCAGAATACAAAACAGATCGGAAATCCTTCCGCCCCCTTGAATCGTCGGGGAGGACCAAAGCAAAGCATAAATGGAGGATAAGAGCATGTTTGAATTTAATGATCAGGTAGTTATCGTAACAGGAAGCGGATCGCCCAAGGGAATCGGCAGGACCATCGCCCGCACGTTTGCAAAGCAGGGCGCGACGGTAATTATCGCGGATATGAATGAAGAAGGCATTAAGGACACGGTCGCGGTGATCGAGGGAGAGGGCGGCAAAGCCATGGGCGTGACGGTCAATGTGACATCTCCGGAGTCCGTACAGCAGATGGTCGACACGATTATGGACAAATACGGCCGCATCGACGTTCTGGTGAACAACGCGGGAATTTCTCAGAAAGTGACCGTGGAAGATATGAAGCTGGAAGACATGAGAAGGATCTTCGAGGTCAATATGTTCGGCCTGTTCCTCTGCACGCAGGCGTGTATGAAACCGATGCGCGCGGCAAAATACGGAAGAATCGTCAACCTGTCTTCCGTGTCCGGCAAGAGAGGCGGCGGCGTCTTCGGCGGAGCGCACTATTCGGCTTCCAAAGCGGCTGTGCTGGCATTTTCCAAGAACCTGTCCAGAGAGATTTCCGCGGAAGGTATCACGATCAACAGCGTGTGCCCGGGTCTGATCAATACGGAGATCTGGAAATCCCTTCCGAAAGAGGATGCGGATAAAGTCATCGACGGGATTCCCATGGGACGTCCGGGTGAGACTCAGGAAGTAGCCAACGCAATCCTGTTCCTCGCTTCCAAAGAAGCGTCCTATATCACCGGCGAGGAGATCGACATCAACGGCGGCTCCCATATGGATTAAGCTCTTCCTAAAAATTGAATAGATACCGGAAACGGCCCTGCGGAGTGATCTGCGGGGCCGTTTCCGGTAAGGTGTTCCTGGAGATGCACGTTTGTCAGTCCTCTTTTTCCACCGCCTCACACCATGCTGCATTCTTCCACACCCGCCTGATTTCGTCCCGCACTTCCATGAGGGCAAAGCCCAGAAGATTCTGTCCTTTCCATTTCAGCGGGTTCCGGGCGTTTTCGTTGGTTTTGCCCATCCGGATCCCCCAGACCGCATCCAGCGGGCTGGCTTCTACGAGAATGTCATCGCCGGTGGACAAAAGGTATTCCCGAAGTTTGGGGTTCTGGGTGAATTTCAGAAAATTACCGTTGAGGACGATGGAATATTTCACCTGATTCCAGACAGCTTCATCGAAATTTTTAACCTTTCGTCCCAGCGCCTTTATCATCTTCGGATCTTCGCATGCGAGGATCTGCTTCCGAACTTCTTCATCCCCGAATAATTCGGCCTTGCCTGCCATCATAAACTGTTCCGTGCAGCAGTAGGTATGGGCAACGGACCAGAAATCAGACTTCCACCACTGGCCGAGGCAGCTTTCTATAAGCTGTCCGTCCGGAGAAGGTTCGGGCTTCCAGAACATGGTGTAGCGGAATGTTTTCCCTTCGGCACAGGCTTTTCGGAGCTGTCCGACGGAATATTTCGGAGTTCCTGCCTCGTTCCAGAGTTCTATCACGTAGTCATTTCTTTCATAATAATCGCAGGTATCCTCATCCTCCCAGTATCCTTTCCAGGTCAGAGGTTCCGGGAAAAGTTCTTCGTATTCTTTCTGCTCCTTTTCCGTAAGCGCGTCCAGCCAGGCACTCCATCTGCAGACATAGTCCTCGCCGTAACCCATTCTCCATCCGATGGAATATCGTTCGATTTTCGGATAAGCTATCCACGGGGGCGGCATGATCTTTTTGCCTCTTAACATTATTGTTACCTCCTGCTGTTTTTTGACGGATTCGCAGAGATCATTTCTGATATCGATTTCCCTTGTGCGGTTGGACGCTTCTAGGGAGGCTCCAACCATACAGGCGGAATTATTTTCTGTCAGAAAATGCTGCTGCTTCTTCTGACCTATGAAAGCAGCTCTTCGCCGATTTTATCCAGATCAGAGAGAAGCAGATGGTGTATCCGGTGATTGGGATAAGGCTCTGTGGCAATCCCGATCCGGAAGAGTGAAGCATTACTCTGTGATCGCCCACACTCTTGCAGGAAGCCCGGTGGCGCCTTCGATTCTCGGGTAGGATACAATGATGACCGCGCCTGCGGGAGCCACCTGATCGAGGTTGGTGAGCACTTCCACCTGCAGCTTTCCTTTGTCCAGCACGTACCGCTCGCATGCCAGATCGCCGGCTTTGGCCGCCTCTGCGGAAGCGTCCGTATCCAGGGTTTCATGGCCGTTGGCAGCGGCGTTGCGTTTTTCATAGATGTATGTCAGAGCGTCCATGGACCAGCCGGGGAAATTCTCTCCGCCTTCGGCATCGGTGCCGGAGAGGGCGTTCATATCCGGCCATTTTTTCGACCAGTCCGTCCTCAGGGCAACGAAAGCGCCGTCCGGAATCGGTCCGTATTTTGCCTCATATTCCCGGATGTCCGCGGAGGTGGCCACATAGGTGGGATCGGCCTTTACCTTTTCCGTGACGTCAATGACGCAGAGCGGAAAAATCAGGTCGCGGACCCCATAGTTCTCGGATAATTCCCGGTCTTTTATAAAATGTCCCGGAAAATCAATATGGGTGCCGAACTGTCCCGGAAATTTGAAGGTCTGGATCAGGCAGTCCAGCATCTCGTTGCCCCAGTCAAAACAGGTGGTTCCAAGTTCCACGGAGCCTTCCGGGATACCG
This sequence comes from uncultured Lachnospiraceae bacterium, assembly GCA_910587765.1. GTDB lineage: Bacteria > Bacillota > Clostridia > Lachnospirales > Lachnospiraceae > Hominiventricola. The sequence continues at coordinate 289 of CAJUNR010000056.1, read as the reverse complement.
GCCCAATAAGGACTGTCGTTGTTCAGTGAGTGGGAGAGTTCTACCCAGCGGTATTTTCTGGCTTCCTTTAATGCTTCCCATAATTTGTACATGTGTTGATTCTCCTTGTCTGGTTTTGTTTGCAGCAGATTCGCTGCCGCGTTCGGGCTTTCCGTGCACTGCCGCTTTTCTGATATTTTACAATGAATGGAGCAGAAGCGCAATGTATTTTCGGTGCGGGTGCAGCCGCTGTCCACACATACCGTTTTTCAGCCCGGCGCGGGCGCGAAAAGGAATCGTGACCGCGGGT
>CAJUNR010000055.1 GCA_910587765.1 uncultured Lachnospiraceae bacterium | reverse complement strand
AATCGAGTAGGGAAGGTTTCTTCCCTACTCGCGCATCGGGCGCCTGTCAGCTCTGCTGACAATTTTCCCTGGGCGCCCGTATGCATAAAAAGCAGTCAGACTTTTTCAGCCTGACTGCCGGTAGGTGCTCACCCGTGTCTTTATTATATGATCTGTGGGGATTTTTGTCAACTCATTCATGCAGTTCCAGAGGAAGACGCTCATTTTACCATAAATCTCTCGGATGATCGATTTTTCTTGACAATCAAAAGAAACATGCTAAAATGTATACGACAAGTCATTGTATACAATTATACAAAAACCGGCGAAGGCCCTCAAGAGGCCGGGGCGGAATCTGAATGAGGAGAGTAAGATGGATAAAAACAGAGCGGTTCATTTTGACAGACATACAAATCTACTGCAGTTGGAGGAGCACATGTATCCGCTGGTCGATGTGGAGCATCCCAACACCTTCCGGAATCTGTACCCTTATACGGAGATTCCCAAGATCGCGTTCAATGATCGTATTGTTCCGCATCATATGCCGGATGAGATCTGGATTACAGACACGACGTTCCGTGACGGGCAGCAGTCCCGTGCGCCCTATTCTACAGAGCAGATCGTGGACATTTATGATATGCTTCACCGGCTGGGAGGGCATAAAGGGCTGATCCGTCAGTCCGAATTTTTCCTGTACAGCAAAAAAGACCGGGACGCGGTATACAAATGTATGGAGCGGGGTTATAAATTTCCGGAGGTCACGAGCTGGATCCGCGCCAATAAAGACGATTTTCAGTTGGTAAAGGATCTGGGCATGAAGGAGACCGGCATCCTTGTGAGCTGTTCCGACTATCACATTTTCTATAAAATGAAGAAGACCAGACGGGAGGCCATGCAGCATTATCTCAACATCGTGCGTGACTGCCTGGAGATCGGAATCAGCCCGAGATGTCATCTGGAGGACATTACCAGAGCGGATATCTACGGCTATGTCATTCCCTTCTGCCTGGAACTGAAAAATATGATGGATTACTATAACATTCCCATCAAAGTGCGCTGCTGCGACACGATGGGGTACGGCGTCAACTATCCGGGGGCGGTGATTCCGCGTTCGGTGCCGGGCATCATCTACGGGATTCAGGTGCACGCGGGATTTCCGTCGGAACTGATCGAGTGGCACGGACACAATGATTTCTACAAGGCGGTCAGCAATTCCACGACGGCCTGGCTGTACGGGGCCTCCGGTGTGAACTGCTCTCTGTTCGGCATCGGGGAGCGGACCGGCAATACGCCTCTGGAGGCCATGGTGTTTGAATACGCGCAGCTTCGCGGGACGCTCGACGGCATGGATACGACGGTCATCACGGAGCTGGCGGAATATTACGAGAAGAAGATCGGTTATAAGATTCCTTCTCGGACGCCGTTCGTGGGGAGGAATTTCAATGTGACCCGGGCGGGAATCCATGCGGACGGTCTGCTGAAAAATGAAGAGATTTATAATATTTTCGACACGGAAAAATTCCTGAAGCGTCCGGCGCTGGTGTCGGTGTCCAATACGTCCGGGCTGGCGGGAATCGCCCACTGGATCAACACTTATTTCGGACTGAAGGACGAGAAGATGGTGGACAAAAATTCCGAGCTTGTACATATGGTGAAAGCCTGGGTAGACAAGGAATATGAGGACGGGCGCGTAACGGTGCTGACCGATGAGGAGCTTCTGGTGGTGATTCGGGACGCATGCGGGAAGACAGGGGTGCAGATCGCACAGGAGGCGTAGACGGCAAAATGGAGGGCAGACAGGTTCCGAGAGGGAACAGGGACAGATATTCTCTGCGGGGAAAAGTATATGAGAGTATCCGCGAGGACATATTAAGCGGAAAATATCCACAGAATACGGAGCTGAAAGAGGCGGCAATCGGGGCGGAGCTTGGAGTCAGCAGGACGCCGGTGCGGGAAGCTCTCCGGCAGTTGGAGCTGGAGGGACTGGTCAATATCATCCCCAACCGGGGCGCTTTTGTGAACCGGATCACGGCCAAGGATGTGCAGGATATCTACATCATCCGTTCCATGCTGGAAGGACAGTGTGCGAGATGGGCCACGGAGTACATCACGGAAGAACAACTGGAAGGACTGGAAGAGACGCTCTGTCTGTCGGAATATCATACGAAGAAAGGCAATTATGAGAAATTGTATGAGCTGGACAGTCTGTTCCATGAACAGTTGTACCGCGCGTCCAACAGCCGGATTCTCAATCATGTGCTGTCGGATTTTCACGATTATGTCAAGCGGGTGCGCAGGGTGACGCTGGCTACCCAGGGCCGGTCGGTAAAGTCTACGGAAGAGCACCGGGCGATCTTTGAGGCGGTCAGAGACCGGGATGCGGACCGGGCGGAGGCGCTGGCGAAGGAGCATGTGAAGCATACGATCGAGTGTATTCAGGGCTACGGACTGGAGAAGATACTGTAGCGGGATTTTGCAGGAGGAGAATGACATGGATAAAATCAGGATGACGACGCCGCTGGTGGAGATGGACGGGGACGAGATGACCCGGATTCTCTGGCGGATGATAAAAGAAGAGCTGCTGGAGCCTTTCGTGGAACTGAAGACAGAGTATTATGATCTGGGACTTGAGAACCGCGACCGCACCGGCGATCAGGTGACCGTCGATTCCGCGGAGGCGACGAAGAAATACAAAGTGGCGGTAAAATGCGCGACTATCACGCCCAACGCGGCCAGAATGGAGGAGTACCATCTGAAAGAGATGTGGAAAAGCCCCAACGGGACGATCCGCGCGCTTCTGGACGGGACGGTATTCCGCGCGCCGATCATCGTAAAAGGGATTGAGCCGTATGTGAAGACCTGGAAGAAGCCGATCACCCTGGCGCGTCATGCCTACGGGGACGTGTATAAAGCGTCCGAGATGGTCATTCCGGGCCCGGGCAGGGTGGAACTGGTCTACACTGCGGAGGACGGAAGCGTTTCCTCGGAAACGGTGCATGAATTCAAAGGCGCGGGAATCGTACAGGGAATGCACAATCTGGACTGTTCGATGGAGAGCTTTGCCAGAAGCTGTTTCCAGTATGCGCTGGATACCAGACAGGATCTGTGGTTTGCGGCCAAGGATACGATTTCCAAGAAATACGACCATCATTTCAAGGATGTGTTTGAAGAAATCTATGAAAAGGAATACCGGGCGAAATTTGAAGCGTCGGGCATCACCTATTTCTACACGCTGATCGACGACGCGATCGCCCGGGTGATCAAATCGGAGGGCGGCTTTATCTGGGCGTGCAAAAATTATGACGGTGATGTGATGAGCGACATGGTGGCGACCGCTTTCGGCTCTCTGGCCATGATGACGTCGGTCCTGGTATCCCCGCAGGGCTATTATGAGTACGAGGCTGCGCACGGTACGGTGCAGAGACATTATTATCAGCATCTGGAAGGGAAGTCGACCTCCACGAATCCCGTTGCCACGATCTTCGCCTGGTCCGGCGCGTTTCGCAAGAGAGGGGAGTTGGACCGGCTTCCGGAGCTCTGCCGCTTTGCCGATCTTCTGGAGCGGGCCTCTCTTGAGACCATCGAGTCCGGGAAGATGACAAAGGATCTGGCGCTGATCACGAGTCTGGAAAATGTGAACGTGATGGATTCGGCGGATTTCATCCGGGAGATTCGCACGAGGCTGGAAGCGCTGCTTGGATGTGAATAAAGCCTGAAAAAGCGCGCCGGCAAATCCGGACCGGCGGAATTTAATAAGAATAAAAGAATGCCTCTTCCCATATAATTAGACAAATATGAGAAGGGGTATTCTTATGGAAACAATTCAGGATCAGAAAGAATTTCATCTATACAACGACATCAAAGAGCGGACGGGCGGGGAAATCTATATCGGCGTGGTCGGGCCGGTGCGGACCGGCAAATCCACGTTCATCAAACGTTTCATGGATCTTCTCGTACTTCCGAATATGGAAGACGTCCACGAGCGGGAGCGGGCCACGGATGAACTGCCGCAGTCGGCGGCGGGAAAGACGATCATGACGACGGAGCCAAAATTTGTACCGAAAGAAGCGGTGAAGATCAACGTGGGGGGCAGGATTCCGGTCCGGCTGCGCCTCATTGACTGTGTGGGCTATATGGTGGAAGGGGCGGTCGGCCATCTGGAGAACGATACGGAGCGCATGGTGAAGACGCCCTGGTCCGGCGAGGAGATTCCGTTCACCAAAGCGGCGGAACTGGGCACGCATAAGGTCATTCACGACCATTCCACGATCGGGATTGTCGTGACCTGCGACGGAAGTTTCGGCGATATACCGGTGGAAAATTACCGCGCGGCGGAGGAGCGGACCATTGAGGAACTGAAAACGCTTGGAAAGCCTTTCGTCATCCTCCTGAATACGACCCGTCCGTACAGCGACGGAGTGAGAAAGCAGTCGGAGGAGATGTTCCATAAGTACCGGATACCGGTGCTTCCGGTCAACTGCGAGCAGCTCAAAAAGGAAGACATCACCATGATTCTCGAGCAGGTGCTTCTGGAATTTCCGCTGACCGAGGTGGAGTATCAGATACCGCGCTGGGTGGAGATGCTTCCGGTCACCCATCCGGTGAAGCAGGAGCTGATTGCCAAGGTGCGGGAAATGATGGAGGAGATTCACGTACTGCGGGACATCGGCATGGCCAGTACGGACTGCGAAGGTCCTTCCATCAGCCGTATGAAGCTGGATCAGGTGGCGCTGGATACGGGAACCGCAGTGTATTCGGTGGATATGGAGGAAGGCTGTTACTATCAGATGCTGAGCGAGCTGACCGGTATGGAGCTGCAGGATGAATACGATCTGATGGAGCAGTTGAAACGCCTGTCGTCGATGCAGAAGGAATACGGCAAAGTCATCAGGGCCATGGATTCCGTCCGCCAGAAGGGATACGGCATGGTCCTGCCGGAGAAGGATGAGATCACGATGGACGATCCGGTCCTGATCCATCAGGGAGGCAAATACGGAGTGAAGCTTCGCTCCCTGTCGCCGTCCGTACATATGATCCGCGCAAACATCGAGACGGAGATCGCGCCGATCGTCGGAAATGAAGAGCAGGCCCGCGATCTGATTCAGTATATCCAGGAAGGGAGAAAGCAGGAGGAAGGAATCTGGCAGATCAATATCTTCGGGAAGACGATCGAAGAGCTGGTGGAGGACGGAATCCGGAGCAAACTGTATCAGATCGGAGAGGAAAGTCAGGTGAAACTGCAGGACACGATGCAGAAGATCGTCAACGATTCCAACGGAGGGCTGGTCTGTATTATTATTTAGGAGGGCGGCGGCCCTCCTTTATACGATGGGAAAGTTGCATGAACCGAAGAATCATGATAGAATGAGCGTTAGCGAGAAGAATGAGTTCACTCATTCGGCGAGCGGCGAATGTTGATCGTGAGTCGAAGAATCACGATAGAATGAGCGTTAGTGAGAAGAAAGAGTTCACTCATTACAGAAAAAGGATGAACATCATATGAAGATATATATACAGATGAAGGCTGTCGGCAGAAGAAAGCCGGTGCTTGCGGATCTGCCGTATGAGATTTCGGAGCAGGCTGCAACGCTGCGGGACGTTCTGACGGAACTTGTGCATGCGGAAGTGGAGCGTTATAATCAGAAAGGAACAGAGGTTCAGGTCATTCCCTGGCTGACCAAAGAGGAAGTGGAGGATCAGGCGGCGGCCGGAAAAGTCGGTTTTGGACGGATTTATTCCGATAAAAAAGCCGACGAGGCGAAGGCGGTGGAGAATGCCCTTCAGTGTTTTGAGGACGGACTGGTGCGGGTGTTTCAGGGAGATCAGGAGCTGACCGAACTGGACGGACCGGTGCGGTTAAAAGAGGGGGATCGTTTCACCCTGATTCGTCTGACCTTTCTCGCCGGAAGGCTCTGGTGATAAAAGGTCGGAAGCCCGGGCCTGCGCTTATTGTAATTTCCCGGGAGACTGTGTATAATAAAGACAGGAACGCCTGCAGGCACAGGAAAGGAAGTTATCAGCGGATGTACCGGTTTGAGAAAATGGACAAAAAGCTTCTGGGGGATCGCATCGAAGACGAACTGATGCGGTATATTCTGGAGGAGCCGGTGGAGGTGGGGCAGAAGATCCCTAACGAATTTGATCTGGCGAAGCGGTTCGGGGTCGGGCGCAGTACGATTCGGGAAGCGGTGAAAAGCCTGGTTTCCAAAGGGATTCTGGAGGTCAAGCGCGGCTCCGGAACTTATGTGATCAGCACCTGTCCGCCTCAGGAAGACCCGCTGGGGCTGTCCAGGCTGCAGGAGGATAAATACAAGCTGGCGCTGGAACTGTTCGACGTGCGTCTGATGCTGGAGCCGGAGATTGCCGCTCAGGCGGCGGAATACGCGACTGCGGAAGAGATGGAACAACTGAAAGCGCTGCGGGATCAGGTGGAAGAGATCTATCAGAGCGGCGGAGATCATATTCCCAAGGATATCGAGTTCCACACCTGCATCGCCAGATGCAGCAAGAACCGGGTGGTGGAGATGCTGGTGCCCGTGATCAACACGGCAGTCATGACCTTTGCCAATCTGACGCATCGAATGCTGATGAAGGAGACGATTGAAACCCACCGGGCGATGGTGGACGCGATCGTCGATCAGGACCCGGTGGGAGCCAGATGCGCCATGATCATGCATCTGACCTACAACCGGCAGGCGCTCGTGCGTCTTCTGAAAGAACAGCGGGAAGAAAATTCCGGAGATTAGAAAGATCAGATGTTTGTCCTGTCCGGCATTTGCCCCCAAGGACAAAGCGGAATGAATCAAGGGGAAAATCGTTAAAATGTACAAAAAAGAAGGTCTTTTGATCGGGAAAGCCTTCTTTTTTTGTGCAATTAATTGAAAATCCATAAAATACATCAGATGTATTGACTTTTAAATAAAATAATAGTATGATTTTCACATAAAACATAAGACGTCAGATAAAATAACGAAGAAAGGAGGAAAAACAAAAAGATCATCTGATGTATAAAAGGACAGAAAACGGAAGACAGTATAAGTATCAGAAAATCTGTAAAAATGTGAGAGGAGTACATAGTTATGGCAAGTGAAATGACAGCTTTAAATCCAACAAGGCTGGTACTGGCAGCGCTGATCGGGCTGGTGATTCTGCTGGTGCTGATCATCAAATTCAAGATTCAGGCAATGATTGCGATCCTGATCGGAGCCATCGCCATCGGACTGATCGGCGGGATGCCTGCGGAGAACATCGTGACCGCGGTCAATGACGGAATCGGAAACACGTTAAAAGGAATCGCTCTGCTGGTGGGGCTTGGCTCCATGTTCGGCGCGATCCTTGAAGTATCCGGGGGCGCGCAGACGCTGGCGGTGACGATGGTCAAATGGTTCGGCGACCGCAAGGCGGCGTGGGCGCTGGGGATCACCGGTCTGGTGATCGCCATGCCGGTGTTCTTTGACGCCGGACTGATTATCCTCATTCCGCTGGCGTTTTCTCTGGCGAAGAGGACGAACCGGTCGTCGCTGTTCTACGCCATCCCGCTTCTGGCAGGTCTGGCCGTGGGGCATGCGTTTATACCGCCCACGCCGGGACCGATTCTGGTGGCGACGATGCTGGGCGTGGACCTCGGATGGGTCATTCTGGTAGGCATCTGCTGCGGCGTGGTGTCGATGATCGTGGCTGGTCCGGTATGGGGTTCCGTCTGCGGCAAAAAATATGAGATTCCGGTTCCGGAGCATGTGGCGAATCAGGCGGATTTTGACGAATCCAAACTTCCGAGCTTCTGGGCGATTGTGGGAATCATTCTCATTCCGCTGGTGTTGATTATTCTGGATTCCGTGGCAGGAGTGGTTCCGGCGATGAGCGGCCTGCAGCCCCTCTTCGGTTTTCTCGGAGAGCCGTTCGTGGCGCTTCTGATCGCGACCGTGGCCGCGATGCTGATTCTCGGCATCGGTCATGGGTACAGTACGGAAGAGCTGGAGAAAATTATGACCAAATCGCTGGAGCCGACCGGACTGATTCTGCTGGTGACCGCGTGCGGCGGCGTACTGCGGTACGTTCTGCAGTATTCCGGGCTGGGCGACGTGATCGGAAATGCGGTCGCTTCCATGTCTCTGCCGCTGGTCGTGCTGGCCTTTATCGTGGCGGCGCTGGTGCGTATCTGTGTCGGTTCCGCGACGGTGGCGATGACAATGGCGGCCGGCATCGTGGCGGCCATCCCGGGCGTCGGAGAACTGTCCCCGCTGTACCTTGCCTGTACGACCGCGGCGGTGGCGGGCGGCGCGACTGTCTGCTCTCATTTCAACGATTCCGGTTTCTGGCTCGTGAAATCGCTGGTGGGGATGGACGAGAAAACGACGCTGAAGACCTGGACCGTTATGGAGACACTTGTAGGGGCGACCGGATTTGTGGTAGCATTGATTATATCCTTCTTTGCGTAGAAAAGGGAGTTTGCCGGGCGGCAGACGGCTGCGGAAGCTGGATGATATATGATAAGAAAGGAATCGGATGATGTGTACATTGAAAAGTCAGGAAATGCGGAAACTTGCACCGGAGCTTGATCCTCTGCGGATCGGAACCGGCTGGAGACCGGAGGATTTGTCCAAACCTCAGGTAATCATAGAGAGTACCTTCGGAGACAGCCATCCGGGAAGCGGACATCTGAATACGCTGGTGGAAGAGGTGAAAAAAGGGATTGCGGAGGCCGGAGGCTTCGGGGCGAGATATTACTGTACGGACATCTGCGACGGAGAGAGCCAGGGCACGGACGGAATCAATTACAGCCTGGCCAGCCGGGAGATGATCGCCAATATGATCGAGATTCACGCCAACGCCACGCCTTTTGACGCAGGAGTGTATCTGGCGAGCTGCGACAAAGGAATGCCGGCGAATCTAATGGGACTGTTCCGGGTCAATATTCCCGCGGTGGTCGTACCAGGAGGTACCATGAACGCTGGGCCGGACATGCTGACGCTGGAGCAGCTCGGCATGTACAGCGCAAAATATCAGAGAGGCGAGATTGACGAGGAGAAGCTGAACTGGGCAAAACAAAATGCCTGTCCGAGCTGCGGGGCGTGTTCTTTCATCGGGACCGCGTCCACCATGCAGATTATGGCGGAGGCGCTGGGACTGGCGCTTCCGGGAAGCGCTCTGATGCCGGCGACCAGCCCGGATCTGCTGGTCTATGCCCGGGAGGCGGGACGTCAGGCGGTCAAACTTGCCTGCATGGAACATATGACGCCCCGTGAGATGGTGACGATGGAAAGCTTTGAGAACGCGATTCTGGTACATGCGGCCATCTCCGGAAGCACCAACTGCCTGCTTCACATCCCGGCCGTCGCCCATGAGCTGGGGCTTGAGATCACCGGAGATACCTTTGACCGGCTGCACAGAGGGGCAAGATATCTTCTGGATGTGCGTCCGGCCGGCAGATGGCCGGCGGAGTGCTTCTATTATGCCGGAGGCGTTCCGGCCATCATGGAGGAGATCAAAGATCATCTGCATCTGGATGTGATGACGGTGACCGGAAAAACGCTGGGCGAAAATCTGAACGATTTAAAAGAGAACGGCTTTTATGAGCGCTGCGGGAAATGGCTTCAGGAGTTCGGAAAACGGTACGGATGCGCCGTGACGAAAGAGGACATCATCCGGCCTTATGAGAAAGCGCTGGGGACGGACGGGAGCATTGCGGTCCTGCGCGGCAATCTGGCGCCGGAAGGCGCGGTCATCAAGCATACGGCCTGTCCGCGGGAAATGTTCCGCGCGGTGCTGAGAGCGCGTCCCTTCGACAGCGAGGAAGAATGTCTGGATGCGGTGCTCAAGCATAAAGTACAGAAAGGCGACGCGGTGTTTATCCGTTACGAGGGCCCGAAAGGAAGCGGGATGCCGGAGATGTTCTATACGTCCGAGGCGATCAGCAGCGACCGGGAGCTGGGGCGCAGCATTGCCCTGATCACGGACGGACGGTTTTCCGGCGCTTCCACCGGTCCGGTCATCGGCCACTGCAGCCCGGAGGCGGCGGTCGGGGGACCGATCGCGCTGGTAGAGGAGGGGGATCTGATCGAGATCGACGTGATGGAGCGGAAGCTGAACATCATCGGGATTTACGGCGAAGAGAAGACCCCGGAGGAAGTCGACGCGGTTCTGGCCGAGCGCAAAAAGAGCTGGAAGCCGCGTCCGCTCCGTTATCAGAGCGGGGCGCTGCGGCTGTTTGCCGAACACGCGGCAAGTCCCATGAAAGGGGCATATCTGGAATACTAGAGTGCGGGCCGGCAGGTCCCGGGAGAGCGGTCTTCCGGGACCTGTTTTTGCCGTGGTAATTTTGATACTCATGCCGGTTTTCAGCCCGGTGCGGGCAGATTTTCCTGAAAGACCCATTGAAGGGCGCCGGTCCTTAGGCGCGGTTTTTTCGCGCCTTAGTACCGCTGCGTCCCTTCATTAAGCGCGAGCGGGGTCTGGAAGGATGATCTGCCCGCATCGGGCGTCCGGGCGGTATAAATCTGAACAGTAGCAGCCGGTCTTGAAATCATGGCGGCGGGAGAGTATACTGGACAGAGGAAAGACGCTGTGCGGATGAAATGAGGAAAGAATTGTGAAAAAAAGAAATGACCGGATGCTGGCGGCGGTTCTTGTGCTGTTCCTCTGTCTGTCCGGTTTTCTGATTTACGGAACAGGAACGCGGGGCAGATATGCGGTCGTTCGGGTGGACGGGAAGGAATACGGACGTTACCGTCTGGAGCAGGAACAGGTGATTGCGGTCAACGAAACGAACAGGCTGGAAATTACCGGCGGGGAAGCGCGGATGATTTACGGGGACTGTCCGGATCAGATCTGCGTACATTCGGCCCCCATAAAAAATGTGCGCGAGATGATCGTTTGTATGCCCAACCGGGTCACGGTGGAAATTTGTGAAGAATAAGACCAAAAACCGAACATATGGTTGCATTTTTGAAGCAGGCGTGGTATGATGGTTCTGCACATAATGGGTTCGGAAGAGGATACGGATGATATGATAGCATTTTTAAGAGGAGAGATTGCCGGCCTGACGGAGAACAGCGTGATATTGGATGTCAACGGGGTTGGTTATGAGGTGCTGGTTCCGGGACAGACGTTGTCCATGCTTGAAGGAACCGGCCGGACGGTGAAACTTTATACGTATATGCAGGTCAGGGAAGACGCGGTCGTTCTGTTTGGATTCCGGACGGAAGACGATCTGCGCATGTTCCGGATGCTGACCGGCGTCAACGGCGTAGGTCCCAAGGCGGGACTTGGCATTCTCTCGGTGCTGGGTGCGGATGATCTGAGATTTGCGATTCTGGCCGACGACGCGAAGCGGATCGCGAGGACGCCCGGGATCGGCGTCAAGACGGCGCAGAAGATTATACTGGAGCTGAAGGACCGGCTGGATGCGGAGGAGGTTCTTGCGCGGAAAATCGGCGCGGATCCGGAACTGCCTGATGAGGGCGCGGCGGCCGGCAGCCAGTCGGTGCAGGACGCGGCGGCGGCGCTGGTGGCGCTAGGCTACGGCAGTACCGAGGCTCTGCGGGCGGTGCGCTCCGTAGAATCCGCAGAAAGCATGGATGTGGAGACGCTTCTGAAAGAGGCGCTCAAACGGATGGCATTTTAGGGAAACGCGAATGCAGATTCCGATCGGCGGCTGCGCGGACAGTCAGAGGTCCGATCAATCACAGAGACAGGATAGAGGGTTCCGAATATGAACAACCGGCGAATCATAACAACAGACGCGGCAGAAGAAGATGTCCGCATGGAGGGAAGTCTCCGCCCCCGGAGTCTTTCCGAATACATCGGCCAGGAGAAGGCGAAGAGTAATCTGAAGGTTTATATAGAAGCGGCGAAGTCCAGAGGAGAAGCTCTGGACCATGTACTTTTCTACGGGCCTCCGGGACTGGGCAAGACGACTCTGGCAGGGATCATTGCCAATGAGATGGGCAGTCATATGAAAGTGACGAGCGGTCCGGCGATCGAGCGGCCCGGCGAGCTTGCGGCGGTTTTAAACGGCCTGCAGGAAGGGGACGTGCTGTTTGTGGACGAGATCCACCGGCTGAACCGTCAGGTGGAGGAGGTTCTGTATCCGGCCATGGAGGACTACGCGATCGACATCATGATCGGAAAGGGCGCTTCGGCGAGGAGCATCCGCCTGGATCTGCCCCGGTTTACGCTGGTGGGAGCGACTACCCGCGCCGGCCTTCTGACCGCGCCGCTTAGGGATCGTTTCGGAGTCGTGCATCATCTGGAATATTATACGGTGCGGGAGCTGACGACGATTATTCTGCGTTCCGCGAACGTGCTGGAGGTTGAGATCGACCCGGAGGGGGCAGAGGAGCTTGCGCGCCGTTCCAGAGGGACGCCCCGGCTTGCGAACCGGCTGCTGAAGCGGGTCCGTGATTTCGCGCAGGTAAAATACGACGGGAGGATTACCAGCGAGGTGGCGGCCTTCGCTCTGGATCTTCTGGAGGTGGACCGTCACGGGCTGGACCAGTCGGACCGCCGGATTCTCCGAACCATCATAGAGAAGTTTGCCGGGGGACCGGTGGGGCTCGACACGCTTGCCGCTTCCCTCGGAGAGGACGCCGGAACGCTGGAGGACGTCTATGAGCCCTATCTGATTCAGAACGGCTTTCTGAACCGCACCGCCCGCGGCCGGATGGCGACGGAACAGTCTTATGTCCATTTGGGGATTGCGCTCCCCGGCTAAGTCCGCTATAATGTTGCATATAGGCATGTGTGCGGACGGGGGATCTATTTATGGCAAAGAAAAATACGGCGGAAGTACTGATAAACGGAAAAATATATATGATTAGCGGTTACGAGAGCACCGACTACCTTCACAGGGTTGCCACGTATCTGAACGAGATGGAAGAGCAGATTTCCCGGACGGAGAATTACGGCATACTTTCTCAGGACGAAAAGCAGCTTCTGAAAAATATGAATCTTGCGGACGTTTACTTCAAGGCGGACGCGGCGCGGGAAGAGCTGCAGCAGCAGGCGGAGCAGAAGGACCGGGAGATTTACGGCCTGAAGCATGACCTGATTGACGCCAGGATGGAGAGAGAGCGGCTGATGGCGCAGATTCAGGAACTTGAGGACAGGCTTTCGAGGGAGCAGAAGCGTCAGGAACAGCATGCGAAGTCGGCTTCCGGGAGACGGCTTTACAAGCCGGAGCAGAGACTTTAGATAAGGAAAGACGAGAATTACAGACAGATACAAAAGGGGCTGCCGCAAACACGGCTCCGGATGACAGACTGAAGAATTTGTCCGGAGTATTTTTTGCAGCAGCCCCGTCGGATGTATGGAGCAGAGAGAGCATGGAGAACAGACTGGAATTACTGGCCCCTGCAGGCTCGTTCGAGAGTCTGAAAGCGGCGGTATGTGCGGGCGCGGACGCGGCCTATATGGGAGGCGGCCGTTTCGGAGCGCGGGCCTACGCGGACAATCCGGAGGGCGGCGCGCTTACGGAGGCGATAGACTACGCGCATTTTTACGGCGTGAAGCTGTATTTGACCGTCAATACGCTGCTGAAGGAGCGGGAGCTGGAACAGGAATTATACGAATATCTCCGTCCGTGTTACGAGCACGGACTGGATGCGGTGATCGTGCAGGATGTGGGCGTTCTCCGGGCGGTTCGGGAGTGGTTTCCGGATCTGCCTGTCCACGCCAGCACCCAGATGACCGTGTGCGGAGCGGGAGGCGCCAGGCTGCTGGAGCGGGAAGGCGTCCGGCGCATCGTGCCCGCAAGGGAACTGTCCCTTGCGGAACTGTCGGAGATCCGCCGGGCTTCCGGTCTGGAGATCGAGTGTTTTGTGCACGGCGCGCTCTGTTACTGCTATTCCGGCCAGTGCCTGTTCAGCAGCATTCTGGGAGGGAGAAGCGGAAACCGGGGGCGCTGCGCGCAGCCCTGCCGCCTGTCCTACGAAGCGCTGGCGGGACGAAAGCCGGTCTCCGGGGGAGAAGGTACGCTGCTGAGTCCCAAAGATCTGTGCGCCATTGACCTTCTTCCGCAGATTGCCCGGGCGGGTGTCTGTTCCCTGAAGATCGAGGGGCGGATGAAACGTCCGGAATATGTGGCGGGCGTTGTCCGCATCTACCGAAAATATGTGGATCGTTATCTGCAGTATGGGGAAAAGGACTACCGAGTGTCGGAGGCGGACAGAAAAGAACTGCTGCTGCTCTTTAACCGGGACGGCTTTTCCCGGGGATACTATGAGCGGCACAACGGCAGGGAGTTGATGGCGCTTGCGGGCAGGAAACCGGATGCGCGGGAGAAAAAAGCCTATGAGGAACGGCTGCAGGCGCTTCGCCGCGAATACGTGGAGACGGAGAAAAAGCTTCCGATTTCCGGCGTCCTGTACGCGGAAGCGGGCAGACCGATGAGACTGGAGCTTGCGCCTGCGAAAACCGGCGGAGACCGCGGCGCGGGGACGGAGGGCGTGACCGTGTACGGAGAATGTCCGCAGGTTCCGAAGAACCGTCCCATGGAGGCGTCTCAGTTTGAGAAACAGCTTGGGAAGACCGGCAATACTCCTTTTGAGTGGGCAGAGCTTGAGGTGCGGCTCCAGGGGCCGCTGTTTGTCCCGGTGCAGGCTGTCAATCAGCTCCGAAGAGACGCGTTTTCAAAGCTGCAGGAGCGTCTGGTGCAGTCTTTTTGGCGGACAGGCCCGGCGGAAACAGCCATGAGAGCAAACGGCCGCGGGAGCGAATCCTTTGGCGTCGGTCCGGCGGGCGCAGCACGGGCGCTCCATATCTCGGTAGAGACAGGGGAACAGCTCCGGGAAGTACTGGAGCGGGCGGAGTATCTGAAGGAAAAAAGCGGACTTTCGTTCGGCGCGGTATACGTGGACGCGGAGAGCATGGAGGAAGAACTGGAGGAAGCAGTCTGCCGCATCCGTGAAAAGGGGCTGAAGGCGTACGCAGCGCTGCCGGTGATTTTCCGGATGAAGACTGCCGAGCGGTATGAAAATAGAAAAGACCGGTGGCTCTCGCTTCCGGCGGACGGCTACGTATTCCGCAATCTGGAAGAGTATGAATTTCTGCGTTCGTCCGGCTTTGAGGGCGACCTGATTTCCGATCACAACGTCTATACTTTTAACCGCCGCAGCCGCGGCTTCTGGAAGGAAAAGGGCGTCCGGTTTGTAACGGCGCCGCTGGAGCTGAACGGCCGGGAATTGAGAGAGACCGCCTGCGATGACAGCATACAGATCGTCTACGGAAGATATCCGATGATGGTGACGGCGGGCTGCCTGCACAAAACGCTGGACCGCTGCCGCCGGAAGACGGAGCTGTGGATGCTGAGGGACCGGTATCAGAATCTCTTTCCGGTGAAGAACTGCTGCCGGGACTGCTACAATGTGATCTACAACAGCCGGCCGTTATACCTTCTTGATCAATTGGACGGACCGGGAGAGTTTCACGCCGGAATTTTTCGGGTGATGTTCACGACGGAGGACGCCGGAGAGGTGCGGAAGGTTCTGGAACAACTGGTAAAGCGGAGCAGACCGGACGGTGATTTTACGAGAGGACACAGGAAGCGGGGCGTGGAATAATATGGTGAATGTCATTACCGAACTGTCCAAATATGCCATTGTCCTGTTTCTGGCATTATATGCGCTGACCGGTTTTCAACTGGTGCGAAAACCCGGAGAGGAAAAGAGAGCTGCGCTGTGGCAGCAGGATTTTCTTCTGTTCGGCATGCATCTGATGGCGAACCTGATTCTGTATCTGAATACCGGGAATGAAAAGATCGCTTATTTCTGCGGGGCGCAGATGGTGTTTTTCGCGGTGTTTCTGACGCTTCAGCATGTGATCTATCCCGGTGCGGATCATCTGCTGAACCATAATCTGCTGGTACTTCTGAGCGTGGGCTTTGTGATGCTTGCGCGGCTGTCGTTTGACCGGGCTTCCAGACAGTTTGAGTTGGCGGTGCTGGCGGCGGGGCTTACGTTCCTGATTCCGTGGATCATCCGCAAATCCGCCGGAAAGCTGAGAGGATATTATCGGTGGTACGGAATCGCGGGCTTCGGTTTTCTGACGGCGGTATTGATCGCGGGACAGTTGAGTTACGGGGCAAAGCTTGCCATTACCATACATGATATTACCTTTCAGCCTTCCGAGTTTGTGAAGATTCTGTTCGTGTTCTTTGTGGCGGGCGCGCTCCATGAAGCGCAGGATTTCCGTCGGGTGGTGACCGCCACCTGCGCGGCCGCGGCCCATGTGCTGGTCCTGGTGCTCTCGCGGGATCTGGGCGGAGCGCTGATTTTCTTCGTGGTTTATCTGGTTATGCTTTATATCGCAACGAAACAGCCGCTGTATTTTCTGGCGGGACTTCTGTCCGGAAGCGGGGCGGCGTATCTGGCCTGGAAGATGTTTTCCCATGTGCAGACCCGCGTGCTGGCATGGAGCGATCCGTTCTCCGTGATCGAGAAAGAGGGGTATCAGATCACGCAGTCGCTGTTCGCCATAGGGACCGGAAGCTGGTTCGGACTGGGTTTGGGGCAGGGGATGCCGTATAAGATTCCGGTCGTGGAAGAGGATTTTATCTTCGCGGCCATCTCGGAGGAGTTCGGACTTCTCTTTGCTGTCTTCCTGATTTTCGTCTATCTGTGCAGTTTTTATATGATACTGAATATAGCCATGTGCCTGAAAGACGCTTATTATAAGCTGGTGGCCGCGGGGCTGGGGACGCTGGTGATTTTCCAGACGTTTCTCTCTATCGGCGGAGTGGTTCGTTTCATCCCCTCCACCGGAGTGACGCTGCCGTTTATCAGCTACGGCGGGAGTTCGCTGCTCAGCATGTTCGCGGTGTGGGCAGTGATACAGGGAATGTATCTCAAACGCGGTGATGAGGTGACCGGAAATGGAAAAGAAAAAGACGCAAAAAAAGAAAAATCAGAAAAAAACGGGAAAAAGGCCTGACAGCAGAGAGTATACGAACATCCTGCTTTTGTTTACCGGCCTCTTTGTGCTGATGATCGGATATCTGGTGCATTTCCAGGCAGCGGAAAGCCGGGGTACTATCAACAACCCCTACAACGCGAGACTGGAGACGTTTGAAAAGCGGGTGATCCGGGGAAATATTCTCGCTTCCGACGGGCAGGTCCTTGCCTACACGAAGGTGTCGGAGGACGGGACGGAGACGAGGTATTATCCTTTTGACTGCACGTTCGCGCATGTGCTGGGGTATTCCGATTACGGGAAGACCGGAATCGAGGAGCTGGGAAATTTTCAGCTTCTGACTTCCAACGCGTATTTTACGGAAAAATTTATTAACGAGCTGAAAGAACAGAAAAATGTCGGCGACAGTCTGGTGACGACGCTGGACGTGAAGCTTCAGACGGCGGCGCATGATGCGCTGGGCGATCAGAAGGGGGCCGTGGTGGTGATGGAGGCGGCTACGGGAAATGTGCGCGCGCTGGTCTCAAAACCGGATTACGATCCGGGACTGGTGCGTTCGGAGTGGGGCCGGCTTTCCGGATCCGCGGACAGTATTCTTCTGAACCGGGCGCTGCAGGGGCTGTATCCGCCCGGTTCCACGTTCAAAACCGTCACGCTTCTGGAATACCTCAGGGAGCATTCGTTTCAGGCGGAGGATTACCGTTTCCAGTGCGAGGGAAAGGTGCCGGTCGGTAATTCCTCCATCAGTTGTTATCATGGGACGCGGCACGGAATGCTGGATCTGCGGCAGGCGTATGCGCAGTCCTGCAACAGCGCGTTCGCGGATATGGGGCGCAGTCTGGACGACCGTGCGTTCCGGGAGCTTTCCGGGCAGCTTTTGTTCGATGCGGAACTGCCGCTTTCCTTTCCCTACAGCAAAAGCTCGTTCCGCCTGAAAGAGTCAGACTCGGAGGCGCTGCACATGATGACGGCCATCGGGCAGGGAGAGACGCTGGTCACGCCGATGCATATGGCCATGATCACGGCCGCCGTCGCCAATGACGGGATTCTGATGGTTCCCCGCTTTCTCGACCGGACGGAGAGTTACACCGGCAAGACGCTGGTGGAGCGGTATCCGGTCAGCGAATACGGCCGCCTGATGAGTGTTCAGGAGGCGGAGGCGCTGCAGGGATACATGCGTTCCGTTGTGGAGGAGGGAACCGCAGGTCCTCTCATGAGCGACGCGTATACGGCGTCCGGCAAGACCGGGACGGCCGAGTACAGCAGTGACAAGAGCAAAAGCCACGCCTGGTTTGCGGGATATGTGACCGGGGACAGGCCGGATCTGGTCGTCTGTATTCTTGTGGAGAGCGCGGGCTCGAGCAGTCAGTATTCGGTTCCGATCGCGAAGCGGATCTTTGACGCTTATTATGAGGGAGATTCTTAGACTTTACGTTGGAGGACTTAAATGCTGAAGATTAGGTACCATGTTTCTTTGTTCATGTGAGATAAAGCGGAAATTCCCCCTCATTCCTTACAACACTACGCAAGCCGGAACAGGCGGGGATTTATAAAAATTTCTTTTCGTCCGCCCTCCACGGACAACCTGCGGATTTGCCAAACGGGAGAGGAAATTTTTCTATCCCCTTTGCACGGCATAATACTGGCGATTTTTGAAAATGCCAAAAATG
>CAJUNR010000054.1 GCA_910587765.1 uncultured Lachnospiraceae bacterium | reverse complement strand
ATTCGCACGAATCACACCGACCCCTGTTGGGAACTATCTATTTTCCGACGGCCCCCTCTTTTTCTGCATACGGTTATTTCAGAAATCCGTTTACGATCTGCTCTTCCGCTTCCTGTTCCGTAAGCCCGAGCGTCATCAGTTTGATAATCTGTTCTCCGGCAATTTTACCGATTGCAGCCTCGTGAATCAGGCTGGCATCCAGATGGTTGGCATCGAGCGACGGAACCGCGTTCACATGTCCTCTATCCATGAGAATGGCGTCGCATTCCGTGTGGCCGTAGCATTGATTATTTCCGCAGATTTTGGAGTTGAAGACCTGGCTGGACGTCCCCTTCGCCACCGAACGGGATACCACATCCGCGGTGGAGCCCGCCCCGTTCAAATCCACCTGAAAGTTCGTCTCGGCATACTGGCTGCCGTGCGTCATGATCTTCTCCTTGATGATCAGCGTCGCTCCGTCCTTCAGATCCGCCTTTGTGTCGCGGATTGTGGAGTCCACACCCTTGATCTGGGTCGTCTCCATCTCCATGTACCCGTCCTCGTCAATGTGGACGATGGTCGTGGGATTCAGGATCCGTCCCCCGGTCCCCTCTCCCTCTCCGTAATGTTTCTCCACATACCGGACCCGCGCGTTTTTGCCGATATAAAACGTATGGATTCCGTCGTGCTCCGTATCCTCGCTGCCGCCGCAGTGAATCCCGCAGCCCGCCACAATCACCACGTCCGCGCCGTCCCCGATGTAGAAATCATTGTACACCAGATCTTTCAGACCGCTCTGGCTTACGATCACCGGTATGTGAACGCTCTCGTTCTTCGTCCCGGGTTTGATGATAATATCGATTCCCGGTTTGTCCTGCTTGCTGACAATATCAATGTTGGCGGTTGTATTTCTTCCCGCAAGCGCTCCGTTGTCTCTGATATTATAGGCTCCCTCCGGCACCGCGTGGAGGTCCGCCACCTTCTCAAGCATATGCTTCTGCAACTGATCCATCTTTCCGCTTCCCCCGTCCTATACTACTTTATTCAAAAGCGTCCGGCAGGCTTCGGACGACGCGTTCAGAAGCTCCGGCAGGACTTCTTCCTTCGTTCCCTGCGCCCGTACTTCACCGTCTGCCAGCACAATGATCCGATCCGCAATGTTCAGGATGCGCTCCTGATGGGAAATAATGATGATCGAGCCGTGAATCTTCTCTCTCATCCCCTCAAACACCCGGATCAGATTGTTAAAACTCCAGAGGTCGATCCCCGCCTCCGGCTCGTCAAATATGGAAAGCTGCGTTCCTCTGGCCATAATCATGGCGATCTCAATTCGCTTCAGCTCTCCTCCGGAGAGAGACGCGTTCACCTCCCGGCTGATGTAATCCTTCGCGCACAGCCCTACCTCGGACAGATAGCGGCAGGCCTGATTCAGGGACAGCGTCTCCCCGTGAGCCAGATTAATCAGATCCAGAACCGTCAGGCCCTTAAAACGAACCGGCTGCTGGAACGCGAAACTGATTCCTCTCTTCGCCCGCTCCGTAATCGACAGCTCCGTAATATCTTCTCCGTTGAAAAGAATCCTCCCCGATGTCGGTCTGATGATGCCGGCGATAACCTTCGCCATAGTGGATTTTCCTCCCCCATTGGGTCCGGTGATCGCCGTGAAATTGTCCTCGATCTTCAGATTCACATGCTTCAGAATCCCCTTTTCCTGAGCGTCCTCATGGACCTGAAAGCAGATGTCCTGTAATTCAAGCATTCTATGCCCTCCTGTAATCCTTTCTGTTGGGTTCCGGCGTCCCGCAATGCGCCCTCAGATGCCGGAACCGTCCTTTCTCTCCCGTGAAACCGCAGGTATCCGTCTGCGCTTAGAGAACCGGCGCCAGCAGCACTTTCCCGGTGCCGCGGTAGACGTTGACCAGTCCCTCGCCCGAAGCTGCGGAGCCGATCAGCGTCTTGCCGGAGCGTTCCACCGTAAATTCCAGCGACGCACTCCAGGCAATGGCAAAATTGCCGTCCACTTTCAGGACATCCTTGTTGAGCGTGATCTCAATCAGCTCTTCCCGCGGACAATTGGACTCCAGACAGACCACGCCCTGACCGCTGAGCCCGAGGTTGAACAGTCCTTCGCCTCCGGCAACCGCAGAGGAGAGATTGGAGCGCATGACCGCCTTGTGCTTCAGACCGGACTCGCATGCCAGAAACAGTCCGTCGTCCAGAACAATCGAGCCGCCCCATTCGCTCAGATCTTCCAGCAGAATATATTTATACGTCGGTTCCAGAACCAGCGTGCCGTCGCCCGTGTATTCCGGTTTGATCGCCGACTCTCCGGTCACTTTGCCGCGTACGGCCTTCCCGATCAGATCCCCGACTCCTTTCACTCCGGTCGTCGCATTGACGTTTCCCGCCATCCACTGCATGGCTCCAGCCTGAACGGTCACATGCGATTTGCTGAGGTCGCAGATCACCTGACGCTTTCGCACATTCATCTCATTGCAAAACCAGGCATTCTGGGCGTTCTGCGGGCTGACGCTTAAATCACGCAGATATTCCACTGCGGTAAAAGCTCCTTTCTGGTCCAGAATGCGGATATCATCATTGTCTGTAAAATTTTTAATCTGATACATGAAACGTATCCTCCTATGTATTAATGTATGAAACAGCCGCTGCCGTTGCTGTTTTATGCACACGGACGTCCGGCTAAAACAGGCCGGCAGGCTGACGAACACCCGGTGCGCGGACGGAGAAGAAACTTTCCCCGCCCGACTCCCCTGTCTATTATAATTCATGATGAAACGCCTGACAATAGATTTCGGTTCCATTTTCGGCGATTTTGTAGTAAGCTGATAATAAAAAGGAGGCATTATGAAATCAGAACATACTTCAGATAATTATGAAAAATGGTGCGAAGAGTGGAGCCGGCGGTTCCTGACCCTGGATCAGGAGCGGCTGACGAAAAAGATCCCCGGACTGGAGAAAGACGGGGACCGGCTTGCCCTTCGGTATTTCGGCCGCAGATACGAGTTCTGCCGCCTGACCGGCGAAATTACATCGCCGGAGCTGCCCGGCAGGCCGGCGGCATTCACCCGCCTGAATCTCTATTCGCTGCTCTGGTACTGCAAAGAAGGAGCCACCTTTCTCGGCGAATGGCTTCCCTTCCGGAATCTCAAGGACGCTTCGCCCTTCGGTCCGGCCTTTCAGCGGAACGTGATCGACGTCTATTCGCGGACGTTCTCCGGACATCCGGACCGGCTCGACGCCGCCTGTCTGACTCTGGGCGGACAGCGGCTCCCCCACTCGGATGTCGGCTATCAGATCCCGGCTTTCGACTGCATCCCCATACAGTTCCTGTTCTGGGACGGAGACGACGAATTTCCGGCGCAGTCCAACATCCTGTTCGACAAAGGTTCAGTGAATTTCATCCACGTCGAGAGCCTGGTGACCATCGCCTCGGAGGGGCTGGCGCTTCTGGCGGACGCCGCCGGGCTGCCGCTTGCGGGGAATACGTTTTCCTGAGATCAAAATACATGCAGTTACCCGTTATTTCTCCGCCCTCTCTCTCCGGCTACGCAAAGAAGCGCCGCCGCTGCGAGAAGAAGGCCCGGAACATACTTCCCCGGCCTGTCGGAAACCGCTTCCAGCGCCCTGCCCGCACCGGGAAGCACCCATCTCACCCTTCCAATCAGGCTCTCATAACTTCGCGGGAGCATATCCGGCTGCGGATTGGCGTCTCCTTTGGTAAGAAATTCCCGCTTTCCTTTGCGGTTTTCCACTACACGGTGCGTTGTTACCAGATCCCCGCTTCCGCCGCCGTAAAACGTGATGATATCGCCCTCCGCCACCTGTTCCGGCAGAACGCGTTCCACATACACCGCACTGCCCGCCGGCACGGCGGGCTCCATGCTCCCGCTGACAATCGCATAAATTTCATACCCGAAAAACCGGGGCAGAACGAGCGGCAGGCAGATCAGAATCATCGCCCAGATCAACACATATCCGGCGATGCTGCAGATTCCTGCCGGCCGCTTTTCCCGTACAATCCGCCTCCTCATTCCCCGTCCTTCTCTTTACAGGATTCCTGCGCCTCCCTGCGGGAACGCTTCCAGAACCAGACAAACAGCAGGAACAATGCCGC
The DNA here is from genome assembly GCA_910587765.1 of uncultured Lachnospiraceae bacterium. Taxonomy (GTDB): domain Bacteria; phylum Bacillota; class Clostridia; order Lachnospirales; family Lachnospiraceae; genus Hominiventricola. Next base: position 14,864 of record CAJUNR010000054.1, on the reverse strand, counting down.
CAGCGCGGCCGCAAAAACGGCTGCCGAGGTAAAAAACAGAGGCTTTGTGCCGCCGCCCGGACCCGGATCCAGCGGTACTATCTCATCGTCATCCAGCTCCTGCACCATCCGCGGCTCCTCTTCCTCCGAACCCTCCGCGGGCGCGCCGTCCTCTCCGGGCTCACCGGCCGCCGCCCCGCCGTCCGCTCCTGAGCCGGCCTGCGCTGCCGCTCCCCCGGCGGGAACCCCGCCTCCCGCAGCCGGAGTTCCCCAAGCGCCCGGGGCGGCGCCGGACATGCCTTCCGCGCCGCCGGAGGGCTGTCCGCCGCCGGAAGACCCGCCTGAGGGAGTATCGTCCGTCCGATCCCCGTCCGATGTGCTCACTCTGGAATAACGGAAGATGAACACGTTCTCCGCCGCATTCTCTTTCAGCGTCTTCGTGAGGTTGTAGGCCTGCGGTTCATAACCTTCAATATACAGAAACGCCACCACCGGCTTATCCCCTACATTTCCCACATAGCTGCGGCTCGGCGCAAGCGTACGGCCCGACGTATCCTGATAATGCACCACGTAGGACGTCTGATTGCCCCGGATTCCGTATGCCACCACATAATCCCGGTCTCCCTCCACGCGGAAGGCGGAAGTGGAAACCGTATTGTTGTCCCGTCCGCCAGGACGGATCCCTTTCACATAATACTTGCTGCCGTCGGCAAGCGCTACCATACCTTCCTGGGCGGCGTCGAAAATCACCATATCATTCAGATGAAGATTGCGGACCGTGACCGTATCCGTGCCCTTCTCGATCTCATAACCGCCCTCGGAGACCACAGACGGCTGTCCCCCGGCAAAGCTGCCGTGATTGCCGACATAGAAGGTGACGGTATACGTATAGGCGCCCGCGGCCGCACAGCGCATGCCGCCGGTCTGCAGCGCCATGCACACAATCAGAAAACCGACCAGAAATCTCTCCGCCGCTCTCCTCATATTTCCTCCCTCCTCCGTCCGCGCTGCGCCAGAAACGCGTACAGAATCAGCAGAAGCCCGCTGATCAGCGCGGACGCCGACCACAGGAGGACGCCGCTGCTGTCGCCTGTCTGCACGCCTCCCGGCGTGTAGATTCTGCCGGACGGCGTCGGTTCCGGTTCCTCCCCGTGCCGCGGTGTCCGCGAAGAAGAGCCGCTCAGCTTCTCCACCGCGAAATTCATCTGCAGACGGGCAAGCGTATCCTGATAAGCGTTCCCCTGCGTCTCTCCGTCCAGCGCGACCTGCAGCTTCACGCGCCCCGAATTTCCCGCGCCCAGACGGTCCAGATAAAAATAATCTTCCAGATTGTCCGTCGCCTCATGAAGACCCGGGCCGGCCTTCGTGCGCTTCTCCCCGCCTACGCTCTCACTGCTGTAGAGGACGGTATCCCTGCCCCTGCTGTCCGTGTAGGTCAGGATATACGTATAGGCTCCGCCGTCCGCCGCTTTCTGGCTGTCCTCCAGACTGGACAGTACCTCATTGGTCATATACCAGTCGGAAGCCCGCCCGTCCTTGTTGCTCAAAGTAAGACCAAGGGTGACGCTGTCCCCCGGCTGCAGCGCATAGACCGCATCCGACAGGTCCTTTGTTGTGAAATTGCTTTTCATCCGCTTTCCGGTAAATTCCACTTTCCACCCGTCACGGCCTTTATAATCTTCCGCATGTACATCCGTTCCGGCGCCCAACAGCAGACAGCCGGCCAGAATCCAACACAGGCATCTCCTTTTCATACTTGTGAACCTCCTGTCATCAAAAGCTCAGGCTGCCGTCCGCGCCGATCTTTACGTCCACGCCCCACGCGCTCCGGATGGCGTCCGCCGCATTGTGGGTCTGCACGGCGTCAACCTCCGCCTCCAGCACAAACCGAAGACCGTCGTAAGCATAGGTCGTGCGGATGACGGTATATCCGTTCTCTTCCCGCACCTCTTCCGTCACCTTCTGCGCCACGTCCGTGCGGATGGTCAGGCTGTCCGCAAACGGCTCGCTCTCGGCCCCGGATTCCAGCACCCGGCCGTAATAAAGCACCAGCCGCTCCTCTGTGGATGCGCTCCGGTCTTCGCTCCAGTTTCCGTCCGTGAGAAGATGCAGGTCGATATCCTCCGGCGACACCTCCGTCAGCTTTCTGCCGTCCGCGTCCGTCCAGTAACGGTACACCATGACCCGCACATACTCGTCAATCGAACCGCTGTTTCTGACGCTCAGACGTTCCTCGTAACGCCTTCCCGGCTGAAGCGTCTCCCCGTGTTCGGTATCTATCATATGCTCCAGCAGCTTCCCGGCGATTCCTTCGCTGTCCGTCCCGCTCAGAGTCCCGCTGACCGTGTCCCACAGATCGTCCTTTTGATTATAATTCCTCCAGCTTACCTCTTTTCCGTTTTCCAGAAGCGTCACGCCGATGTCGAACATCTCGAACTGCGCGGTATAATTTTCACTGTAATAAGACAGCGCCGCCTGACTGCTGCCCGCGGCGCTGCCGGCCAGAAGCGCCGCCGCGATCAGAAGCAGGATCCCTGTCCTGCGAAGGCTCCTCATCCTGCATCCTCCTCTCCCTTCCGGGTCCAGTCCGCATAAGGCGTACCGTCCTCCCGCCAGAGCGCCGGCGTGCATTCCTGGATGACGATAATGTCAAAGCTGCCCGCTTCCAGCCTGCTCATCTCCTCCGTCACCTGCATGGAAGCCACCAGTTCCTCCGCGATCTCCCCCGGCAGAAGCACTTTTCCGTAATACCAGTAGCCGTCTTCTCCCAGAGACCAGTTGCCGGATGCGTCGCTGAAGGTAATGCCGACCAGACTGCCGGAAAATACCTTTACACGGACGAAGCAGGGCGCCTCTCCTGTATTTTCAATCTGAATGTGTTTGCTCAGATGGTCGATCTTCTCCCGGATCTTTGTCTGTGCGCCCAGCCGCAGCTCATGGCCTCCCCGGGCGAGGGCATAGGTCGAAAAATATGCCATGGAGCGCCCGGCGGACAAAGCGCCCGTCAGCGCGAAAGCGCACAGAAACAGCACGGTTCTCCCGATACGGAAGGTTCTTTTCTCCGTCATCTGCTCTCACCTCCCCGGTTCTCCGGCAGCTCTGCGCCGGTCCATTCCTTCTTATCCTCATCATAGGTAAAGCGGTTCGTCACGCCGGTCCCGTAACGATGCTCCCCGTCGTACTCATTTTCAAAATCCACCGTAACCGGCGATCCCTGCGCGCCTTCCGCCAGCACCGTCACCTTCCCGCCTTCCGGCCGCACGGACACCTTCCGATAGGAAGAGCCGCTGTACACCTCTCTCACCGTCACCTCCGAGCCGGCCGGCAGAGGACCGATCCGCACACTCTGCTCCCCGGGAGCGGCAAAATCCAGAGACACCACATTGCTGTATACAATCTCCGCGCTGCCGTCACGGTCCATGTCCCTGCGCGCCTCCACCTCGAAGACAAATACGGCGGTGCCCAGAGAGACATCATAGACCGGAAGACGCTTGCGGATCTCAAGCTCCCCGTAACGGGGTTCCTGTCGGGGTTTCAGCCCCGTCTCCACATCGTACCGCCATACGTCCGGACCGGACGGCGCTCCCTGCGCGTCATAATAGTCACTGTCCGGAAGCGAAATCAGATACGGAAGAAAGGTATACGTATATTCGGCCGTCTGCACCTCCTGCGCCCAAATGAGATACATCCCTCTCGGCAGCGTCTCCTTCGCGCCGACTCCCTCCCGAAGGACCATGGTCCGGTACGGAACGCCCTGCTCCTCCTTCTGTCTGCGGATGATTTCCGCCGCCTGTTCCGCCTTCTCCTGCCAGAGCCCGGCGGTCACTTCCTGACCGTCTCCCACATGTTCCAGCCCAAGCTTTGCAAATGGTTCCAGCAGATGATAATTTCCGTACAAATCCATATCGGCGACCCGATAGACGTCTACCCGAATCTCCGACCGGTTCAGTTCCTCCCAGTTCTCCTCTTCTTCCGACACGATACGGGAGGCAGTCACCGTCAGCGTGCAGGAGCGGTTCTCATCAACGCGGTCTCTCGCCTGAAGCTTTGCCTGAGGAAATAAGAGCGCCGCACACAAAAGCAGGCACGGCGCTGCCGCCAGCAGCCGGCCGCGGTTCCTTTTCCCTGTTCTCATCCTCCTCACTCTCCTTTTCCATCCTTCCGTCTTCTCCGATACCGGAACATCGTCCATAGAATCAGCAGCAAAAGCATCGGCACCATCAGCGCCGGAGCCACCAGAGCCGGCTTGAGCTGCACGGCGTCCGCCGTCACGCGGACGGACGACGCGTCGTCAAGGTTCTCGATCCGATGCCCCCGCACCAGCATCCGGTGGGTATTGACGCCGTACGGCGTACAGGTTACCAGCGTGCAGTAGTCCTCCCCCGCGGTCAGCTCCAGATCGCCCACTTCCTCCGGCAGCACAATCCGAATCTGATCCACCTCATAAGTCAGCGTCTCATCCAGTATCTGCAGCATGAACGTATCCCGCTCCCGCACCTGGTCCAGATCGGTGAACAGCTTTGCCGACGGCAGACCCCGGTGCCCGGAGAGCACGCAGTGGCTGCCCGCCCCTCCCACCGGCAGAGAACTGCCCTCGATGTGGCCGACCGCGATCTGGAGTACCTCCTCGTCCACTCCGTGATAAATCGGCAGCGAACAGTTGATCACCGGAATCTCGATATAACCCATAATGCCGTCGCCGGAGACGTTGAGCTGGGATTCGTAATCCGCGTACTCTTCCTCCGTGAGGAAAAAACGGTTCGGTTTCTTCGCCAGCTCCCGGTTGTACGCCGCCGCTCTGTTCCACAGCTCCTCATAGGACGACTGATCCAGATTCGCCACCGCCTCGGCATACCCGGCGATCGTTCTGGACTGGTGAAAGGAGTTCCAGTAATCGCTGACTGTTGGATACAACAGCAAGGACAGCCCTGCAAACAGGATCCCGATTAAGATCACGTTAGATAGATGTTTTCTCATACAGGGTTCTCCTCACGGTTGTACGTTTTCTTTCCGCCGGCAATGTGCCGGATGCCGCGCCTGCACGGACATCCGGCGTGTGCCGCCGAAGCTGCGGATTATTTCTCCGCGCTCATTTTCCTTCTGGTCACCAGAAGCACGCCTGCGCCGAGGACGAGGATGCCGCCAAGGACGTAGAAGATCGTGGTGCCCATGCCGCCGGTGGAGGGAAGCTGTATACCGGAGTTATTCTCAACCGTCATAGTGATCACATTCTTGTCACTATTGAGCATGCCCTTTGTCTCTTCTTTATTACTGTCAGACGGATAAACTGCCGTTTCCTGTCCATCTACCGTCTGATACTCACCCCGTTCTGCCTTAAATTCTTTCTTTTCCTGATCAAAGGTAATCCTCACCGGGAAATCCGCGATAGCATTATAACCGTTCGGCGCAACCACCTCGGAGATGCGGTATTCACCTGCTCCAAGTCCGGCGAACGTCAGTTTGCCTTCCGCATTTACATAAGCCTCCGCATTCACCGGATTGTCTCCTGTAGTTTTCTGGGTGACCTTAGTCTCCTGTTTGTATTTCTGCGCACCATCGCCATCATACTGAGCTTTCGTCTGCTCGGTTGGCTCTGTTTTCGTGTAGGTACCGTCTTTTAACTTATACCAGTCTCCATCTGCCGCCGGCGTATAGACCTCGCCTGTGGTGATTACCGTATCCAGCATGCTGCCGGAGATTTTGAATTTGGCTCCTTTCAACGCCTTTTTGGTTTCACCGTCTATTTTGTTTATTGTCAGCGACGTCGTAAACGTTTCTGTTTTGCTTTCCGGTGTCTTTCCTGTTACCTTATCATCGTCGGGACCAGGCTCATTCCCGCCATAATTATGCTTCGGATTATTTGAATAGGTGAGGGTGACTTTGTTCTTATTACCCTCTGTACCGCCGACAACGGCGTTCTCATTCAGTGTCGCCGTATAGAGCACCTCTATGTCCGTCCCGGCCGGAACCTTTTTGCTGGTTATATAATTCAAAAAATCATTAAATACAATTTTGATCTTTGTCTTGGCAATCGCGGGAGCACCCTCAGCATCTGGATTATCAATCTTCTTTTCATCCTTATCCCAAAATGTCTTTGCAACGCTGTAATCCCCTTCATTCTCTCCTGCAGCGGGCTGCAGTTTCACAATTTCTTCAAACTCTTCTCCCGTTACATTTCCCTCTTCATCTTTCTTCTCAACGATATTTCCCATCTTGATAGACGTAATTTCGCCGAAGGTCAGACCTGCCGAAAGTTCATCATCTATTACAAACCAGTATTTGTTATAACCCGTTGTATCCGGTACTTTCATCAGCAGACGGAAAGTTACTTCCTTACCGATGGAAATTTCGTCCGTTTTATCCGGTTCCGTCTCGTTATCGTCCATAACCGTTTTGTCTATCGTCGGATAATTCGCCTTTACATTGATGGTCATATCTTTGCCGGAAAGGGTATTCAGCGCGAACATGGTTGCATACTCACCTGTCGGCACGCTTCCGCCCAGCGGGTTCAGTAAATAGTAGCCGTACGGCAGATCCTTGACCTCTATCATTCCGTCGGAACCGGGCTTGGCATTTTCGATCTTCCGAATCGGCTCGACACGCTGTTTCTGGTCTTCACCAGTTCCTGTCCATTCGGTTGCATACGCAAGAAGCTTTTGCGCAAGCTCAGAGACCTTTTGAGCATTTTCCTGATTCGTCTTATCAACTTCTGCTTTTTCATCATCCGTTGCATTTTCTGCATATGTAAGCTGGGCAAACGTTCCTACATATCCTACCGGATCGCCTTCTTTGCCTGCCTCTTCCATTGCCTTTTTTATCTCTTCCTGCTCAAAGAACCCTTTAAAATCCGCGTTGACGGTGTATGAATAATTAGGTGTTGTGTCATTCTCCGGATTCCCTTCAGAGTATGTCAGATCAAACACCCGGTACAGGTCATAGGATTTTCCTTCCACCGCGCCGCTAATCTTCAGCGTCCCCTCCTGTTCCGCCAGTGCGGTCAACCCCATTCCAAGGACCATGACCATTGCCAGCAGAAAACTCGCAATTCTTTTTACCCGTTTCATAATCTACTCTCCTTTTTCTTTCTTTTTTGACTGGTTACTGTCTGTCTATATTGATAAATGCGGTTCCGGTTACTTACGATGCATGCCCCCTTCCCTGCATTTCTTCCTGTACAGAAGACCCGCGCAAAGCAGCAGAAGGATGCCCGCCGCCGCGTACGGCTCTGTGCCGGCGTCCCCGGTATCCGGCAGCGCGAAGGTCCGCGGGGTGTTCTCGATGATGTAATAATAGTCATCCGAGCCCTCCGCCGAAGTCGGTGTAATCGTCGTCTCGCCCTCCCCTTCCGAATCGAAAGCCTCGGACAGTGTGATCGTGCCTTCCCCGTCTACCGCTACCCGCCAGGGGCCCGCGCCCAGATATCCGGCCAGGGGCTCTGTCTCGCGCAGGAGATAGTTCTTCCCCTTTTCCACCGGAAAGGCGATAAAACCGTCGGATCCCGTTCGCCGGGATACGCTCTGACCGCTCTGGCCGTCCTCCGCTTCTTCCTCGAGCGTAAACCCGACATTGATGAGCGCTTCCTTATCCTCGCTGTCCTGCTTGCGGATCCGGAAGTAAAGCGGTTTGCTGCCTGTATTGACAAACGTATCATTCTGACCCTGCCTGCTGATCTTCGCGATGCAGGTTTTGACAGTGGAGCCGGCATTTTCCACGGATACCCCGCAGCTCTGCCACTCCTGCTGATTCGGCTGAGAATCCGGATCCGGCGGAATCTGCACCTGTGGCAGGGACTCAGGATTCGACAGAACCTGCGCCTGCACGCCGCTTACGATCAGTGCCATTGCATCTCCTGTTCCCTGTTCCCCGACCGTCACGCTGATCTTATACACCGCCGTATCGTATTGAATCCCTTCCACTTCTTCTGCTTTCTCCAGCAGGTAGTACGTGTACTCGCCCGTCTGTGCATAGGAGAGGAAGAAGAAGATATCCCCGTCCGCGTCGTTGCCGACCGGAGCGATCACCGTGCTCTCCGGATGGAAAGCAATCTTCCCGCTATCCGCATCATAGCGGAGATCGGCTGTCGCCGGATCCAGCAGCACGAACTGGAACTGTCCGGGATCCAGCGGATACGGATTTCCGTTCTCATCCGCAAACCGCTTTCTTGCGTCGATGCGGAGACCGACGTCAAATCTCTCCGGCGTCTCTCCTCCCAGGACCAGGATGCCGTTGCTCATCACGCCGCCGCCGTGCGTGTTGGAATAATTTCCGCTGATCAGTACGCTGGCTCTGCCTGCCGCCGCCTCCCTCGCGCTCTGGCTCGGATGGGCCGTCAGGCCCATCATCTGGCTGGCGGAAGCCAGCTCGCCGTACCGAATCCGTACCGACTGATAGTCGCGGCTGCCGATCCAGTCGTAATCGCCGCCGCCCAGCATGCTGCCGGATACTTTGCTCACATACGCGCAGAAGTAGTCCTGATAATAATCTCCGTACATGAATCTGGAATCGTTTTTGGCAATGCGGTCCTCCTGCTTCTTCGTCGTCGTGGACATGGTCGTGCCGGCCGCAGTGTTGCCGTATATGGCCGTACCCTGCTCAGCGGACAGGTCCAGCCGTCCGGTCGAGCAGCCTCCGACGCCGCCGCCGAAGCCGCCGGCGCTGTTGTCTGTCACGAGCGCGTTATAGATTCTCAGCCTGCCGTCCTGCGATACGAAGATTCCGCCGCCGCCCCAGTCGTGCGTCGTGTCCGTCCGATTTCCGGTAATGCTGACCTTCCTTCCTTCTCCGGCCTGTATCAGGCCGTCGCTGTCGGCACAGAAGCGGATGCCTCCTCCTTCGCCTCTCGCGGCCGTGTTGTCTTTGACCGTTCCTCCCGACATGGTAAACGCTGTCTTATGAATGAACATCCCGCCGCCGGTCAGGCTTGCCGTGTTGCCGCTGACTTCTCCGCCCTCAAAGGCAAAGGTACTGTTCGTGACGTAGATTCCGCCGCCTCCTGAAGCTGCCGTGCCTTCTCTGGCCGTATTATCCTCTTTTACATCTTCTGCAACCACTTTCATGGTCGTCTGATTCCCGGCAATCGTTCCGCCTTTTATCGAGGACTCGGAGCGATTTTTACCGTCCAGATAGATACCGCCGCCGTATCTGACCGCCTCATTCGAGCTGACGGTCCCTTTCGCAAAGATCAGGCTTCCTGCCACGTACATACCGCCGCCGTTTTCGGCCGCCCGGTTCGAAGCGACAGTCCCATCCTCGAAGGTCAGGCCGTTGCCCGCGTAGATGCCGCCGCCGAATTTCGTCGCAGCGTTTCCCCGGACTGTCCCGCTGTGGAAGCTCACATTTCCATCCACATGCACTCCGCCGCCGTTGTCCGCCTCGTTATCGGCAATGGCACTGTTCGTTATCTCCAGCTCCGGTCCGTCCGCCAGGCGAATGCCGCCCCCTTTCCCGTTTCCGTCGGTCCGCAATACTTTATTGCTCTTAATCGTGCTGTCCGCGACGATAAGCTTTTTGTTGGCATAGACTCCTCCGCCCTGCGCATATGCAGTATTGCCGATGATCTGACTCCCGCTGAGGGAATAATCCCTGCTCCCGCTCCACGCCGCGATTCCGCCGCCGGAACTGCCGCTTGTATTATACGCGATTACGCTCTGCTGTACGGTTAATTCGCCGTCCGCACAGAGACCGCCGCCGTCTTTGCCCGCCTGATTGCCGACGATCTCCCCGCCGGTCATCTCAAACCGGCCCTTTACATAGAGGCCGCCGCCCTGTCCCGTCGCCGTATTTCCCGATATCACGCCGCCGGTCATGACGACATTGCCGTTCACCTCCGCGCAGAGGCCGCCGCCCTGTCCCGCCGCCCGATTCGCGGCAATCACGCCGCCGCTGATCGTCAGATTTCCGCCGCCGAAATAAACGCCGCCTCCCTTATCATTGCTTCCGCTGCCGCAGAGACAGCCGCCGGAAATATGAATCGTATTCCCTTCTCTGCCGTCTCCTGTCCATTCGGCCACCAACGCATGTTTTCCGCCCGTATTGGTAAACCTGCCGCCCGCAATGTCCAGAATGCCCTGTTTTTCCACATAAAGCAGGCCGTCTCCCCCAGAGCCTTCGACCGCGCCGACTCCGTTCAGGTCTGCCACCGCCTTTTTCCGGACGAGTTCCGCCGTATCGGAACTATATTCTGTAAAGTAATACGTCAGGGTTTTATTGTCTTTATCATAGGACGCTGCGCCTTCCTCAGCGGCGTCCGCCTCGCCGACCGTGACCGCCGCCGGATCGTTCGCTGCCTCGCTCTGATCGCAAACGGTCAGCTTTGCTCCGGATACCTTAAACAAATATCCGTTTCCGGTACACGTTATCGTATGCCCGTTCAGATCAAGGACTGCCTCGGTTCCTCTCTCTGAACCGTTTTGCGGATCAGCGGCCGGCTCGTTCCCCGGCTCACGGAGCTCGTAGGTCCTGCCGGTGCCAAAATCAGCGGTTACCCGGATGGAAATCTGTCCGCCGTTTTGAACACGAGCGACCGCCTCGCTCAGTTCCGATTCATTTTCCACCTCAATCCATTCCGCCTCGTCCGCATCCGCCAGCATGAAAATCGCCTCGCTGCAGCATGCTTCCGTGTGCTCGTGCTCTTCCAGAGCGCAGACCAGCTCTCCGTCCGTATCATAACAGTCATCTGTATGTACATGTTCTTCCAGACCGCAGAATACAGCCGGTTCTTCTTCCTCACCGCCTTCTTTGCCGCTTTCCTCTTCCGCTGGGTTCTCCTCTGTTTTTTCTTCCGCTTCTTCCTCCCGGCAAATCAGCTTTCCGTCCTCGTCATAGCAGTCTTCCGTATGAACGTGTTCTTTCTCCTCCTCCGAAGCCGCCTGCTTTTCAGAACATTTCTCTGAATGCGTATGTTCTTCCAAGCCGCAGATCAGCTTCTTCTCATAACAGCCGTCCGTATGTTCATGCGCCTCCGGCTCTTCTTTATCCGAAGACGACTGCTCCTCCGTTTCCTCCTGTCCGCCGGAGCCGTCCTCCTCAGACGGATGATCGGACTGCGCGGAATCTTCCGACGTCCCGGACGTCTCCGCTCCCTCTGAAGCCGCGCCGGTTCCCGTCCCCTCTTGAGCGCAGATCAGAACGTTCTCATAGCAGTCTTCCGTATGCGTATGCTCTTCCAGGCCGCAGAAGGTTTCCTTCTCCAGCGTAATCGCCGGCAGAATGAGGGTGTAGACCGTCACGAATACGACCACCGCCGCCATCCCGGCCACACACCTGTACCACTGTCTGTATCTGCTCCTCTCCAGCAGAAGTTCCCCTGCTTTCTTCAGAATAGAAGTTTCCATCGGAATACCTCCTTTATCCCATCACCATCATCAAATCGAACCGAAACCGCCGACCGGCCAGACCCGGAATACCAGCTTTCCCACCAGTTGTTCCTCCGCCACGCATCCCACGGAGGTGCTCCGGCTGTCCACGGAGACGCTTCTGTGATCCCCCATCACGAAGATCCGGCTGTCCGGAACCTGATAGGGCAGCGCGATATCGCACTCTCCCAGCGCCCTGCTCCTTTCCGGAAGGTACGGTTCATCCAAAAGGATATTATTGACATATACGTTTCCGTCGTCGTCTATATCGACCCATTCGCCGGGCATGGCGATCACCCGTTTTACCAGAATTTTGTTGTTATAATAGAAAGCAACGACGTCCCCGCGCGCGAAATCCGTCTCCTTCAGCGAGACGACGATGTCTCCGCCCTGCAGCGTCGGCGTCATGCTGCCGCCGTAGATCTGAAGCACCGGAAGCAGAAGCGTCGCCACTAGAACGGCGACCGCCGCCACGACGATCAGCGTGTTGACTGTTCCCAGCAGGGTTCTGCCGTAGCTCTGCCTGTACCGTTCCCTTTTCAGCTCCGCCCGGAGTTCTTCCAGCGTCGGCCGGATCCGTTCTTTTTTCTGTCTCATGGATCCTATTCCCCTTCGGCCGCCCTGCGGCGGATATTTTCCAGATACTGATCCGCTGTTTTCTGCGCCGCTTCAAAGACGCCGTTCAGCCTAAGCGCCGCCTCCGCCAGATTTCCGGCCTCCTCGACGGCCAGCTCCCGGCTGGCAAGCTTCGCCTCCGCCTGCTCGAGCTTCGCCTTCAGCGTCTCCGTTTCCTCCGTCTGCGCAATCAGAAGTTCCAGAAGTTCCGCCCTCTTCAAACGTCTCAGTTCTTTCTCCGTCATGCGGTTTTCCTCCTCCCCTGTCCGACGCCGCCCTGCGCTTTCTTCTCCGTCTCCCATACATTCGGGGAAATCCACGCCCCGAGGGAGGGCCGTCCGTCACCCTGCGAGAATCTCATCCAGCAGTTCGATCAGTTCCATCACGCTTTTAAATACTACTTCCTGATTCTGGTCCTGCCAGATCAGCCTTCCCTGCCAGGTCGAATGTTCCCGGAAAAGGATCTGTATGCGAAATACCGCCATGCTTTTCTTTTCTTCATATTCCGGCTGAACAAGCGGCAACGGTTGATTCAGGCAATATTCCAGATCAATCAGGCGGTTCAGAAGGAGTATCATCTGCGACAGGCTTCTGAATGTTTCCTTTTTTTCCAGCCGCGGATGCTGCAGGCAGCCGTCCATGATGCCGTCCTCATACGTCTTAACCGTAACTACGGCCTCCCGGCTGCGGCATGGAAGCATCCTTCCCTGAAGCGCCATACCATCACCACCTTTTCCGTTTTCTCCGTCAGGCGGGGAAGACCGCTTCCCCTGCCCGCGCACCGGGTGTCCGTCGGCCTGCCGGCCTCTTTTTGCCGGCGCCGGACGCCCCTGTGTATATAAACAAAATAACAGGCCGCCGTTAGCAGTCTGTTATTTTTTCATAAAATGACAATATTATTTTTCTGTAATCGACCAGGGAAGATTACTTCCCTGCCCGTGTGCATAATTAATTACAATGCCTCCACCCAGTAGCTGATTCTGGCTCTGGAATAACGGTAGGTGCTGTGGAAACTGCAGTCCACCCGTCCCATCACGATCCGCGCGTTCTCCACGCTGGCCCCTGTCAGCATCAGGATATAGGAGCCGGCCTCGAGCCTCGCCACCGGATCGCCCGCCCGCAGCCCGTCCAGCAGGACCCGTTCCAGCCTGCGGGCGTCCGTGGCCGGAACCGCCTGCTCTCCCAGGCTGACGATCACCAGCGCCGAAGACTGTCCGGACCGCTCCAGATGCCTTTTTTCCAGCGCGACAATGTTCTGAAAGACCTCGAAGGTGCAGAAAAAAGCTTTCTGCTCCCTGTCGTCCTCACACACGAGCCGGAAGATATCGGGAACGCCCATATCCTTTTTCCGGAGGCCGACCGCCAGCGTGTAGAGCTGTTCGACCGTCTCGGAAGGCAGAATCTCAAATTCCTGAAGCATCTTCTCCCGGAAGGCCTCGTAGGTCTCCATCGCCTGTTCCGGCTGCCCCAGCGCAATCAGCGCCCGCATCTGATAGACTGTAAATTCTTCCATGGCGAAATCAATGCGGTATCCCTGCCCGCAGATGGCCAGAAGTTCCGTCCATTTTTCCTTTTTATGTAATAACGGAAGCGCGGTTTTACAGACGTCCAGAAAGAGAACCCGGTAATACTGTCTCAGAACCAGCGCCCATTCGCTGTCGTTGGACGCCAGAAAATCTCCCCGGTACAGAGCGGCCGCGTCAAGAAGCCGCTGCAGTTGTTCTTCCCCCGCCGTCTTCCGCGCTTCCAGACAGGCCGTCTCGAACTGCTCGCTGTCCAGCACAAGCCGCACCTGCGGATTCCACGCGTAGCAACCCTGAAAGGTCTGCAGCAGATCCTCCTGTTCCGGGAAAATGTTTTCCAGAAGCGTGCGCACCTTGTACAGCATATAGCGCAGCGCATTGGACGGCGAGCTGCTGTTGTTCTCCGGCCAGAACTGCTCGATCAGTTCCTCGCAGGAGATGCTTCGGTCGTGATGGACGATCATATACTGCAGAAAGGACAGCGCCTTTTTCCCGGCTCTCAAAACCGTGCCTGAATCTCCATAAGAAAACGAACCCAGTAAGCCAAAACGTATGACATTCTCTTCTTCCATATGGTCCGCAAGCTCCTTCCCGTTTTCCGTCACTTTTTATACCCACGCTGGTTTTCAGCCTGATGCGGACAGATTTTCCTGAAAGACCCATTGAAGGGCGCCGGTCCTTAGGCGCGGTCTTTTCGCGCCTTAGTACCGCTGCGTTCCTTCACTAAGCGCAAGCGGGGTCTGGAAGGATAATCTGCCCGTATCAGGCGTCCGGACGGCATGGATGTAAAAAGTAACGGTTTTCCTCTTCTAAGACGGTCCGCCCTCCGAGTCGTTCAGCACGCCGTCAATCAGCCGCACAAGTTCCAGCGCGCTCCTGAAATACTCCTTTTTCCCGCCGTCCACCCACGTTACCTCGCCCTGCCAGCTCGAATGCTGCCGGTACTGCACGCGTATCACGAACGTCGCGTCAGTCCCCCTGTGTCCGATTACCTGATCAAACGTCTCCATTTCCTTCATTTCCTTTCGTTTTTTCTCCGACACGGCGGAGAGTTCTCCGCGTCTTCCCGCCGTGCGCCGCTTTGCTTTCCGCTCCGCGCGAAAGCTCCGACGCTCTGTAGACGCAAAGGGGAACTGAAGGTCGTCGTAAAAGGAGTCCATTCGTGCGAACGCCTCGAGCAGGGAGGAAAACGGTATGGGACGCTCGGTATAGCAGTGATACAGCCGGCCGGCCTGACGCCGGCCGCCGTAGGAATCCACACAGAGCGTTACGATATTCGGACTGTGCAGGATTCGTTCCTCTCTCTCCTCCATGTCTGCTCCGCCCCCCGTTATACATGGATTTTGCCGGTCAGACTGCCGGTTGATTTTCGTGGAGTATTCTACTCTACGAA
>CAJUNR010000053.1 GCA_910587765.1 uncultured Lachnospiraceae bacterium | reverse complement strand
TCGAACACCTACCACTTAGGAGGCGTGTGCTCTATCCAGCTGAGCTACGAGGACTCGAACGATATGAAGTTTATGAAAAGAGCTTTTTACCCTCCACGGACTTTGATGACCGGGATATTAGGAGGCGGTCGCTCTATCCAACTGAGCTACGGAAACAAAAAACTTCTCTTCATCCGACCAAACTATTTTACCACTTTTCCTCAAAATGTACAAGTCCCTGAAGCCAAATTATTCCGCGAAATCTCCTTCCGGCTTTCGGTTCGCCAAGAAGATCTTTCTGATTAATGCAGATATCCATGATAATTTCATTCGTCTCTATCGTCAATGCATATACCTTCTCGTGAGTCATATTATTTTCCAGAAGCTCCGTATCGAGTATCTCTCCCATAACGTTATAGTGATCGCATTCCACGCCGCAGGGCATAAAATGAGTCGTCACAATGGAGAAAACATCTTCATCCGTTATTCTTCTGGATATCATGGAATACATATCCATGTCCTCCAGCGTCAGATTTTCAATCGCATCCTCATCCCCTTCACGGGCGGCCTGAATCATCTGACTTCGCTCCTGAGACGCCTTGATCTCCGACACAACCGGCATCTTCTGACAGACCGGCATCAGAATTTTACCTTCTACCGACAACCCAGACAAAATCAGAGATGCTGTCGCTTTATCCATTCTTCCGTAACGTTTTCGATTCAAATACTCCGTTACATTCTGAAGATAAAAGATCAGAGAGACACCAAGGTTCATATCGTCGCAGACTCCGGCATAGGACTCTTTCTCTGCATGACGTTCTATCACCATATCTTCATAAAACCGTTCTGATTTTCCGGTGAAATACGGAACGCAGTATTCCGGATGAAATTCGTTTCTTTCGTCCGATACTCCCCGCACAATCAGACCCATCTGTTCTGCAAACGCTTTTCTGCGTTCAGAAAATTCTTCTCCGTCCGCCGTAACTGCAGTCTCTTCTGTCTGATAACATTCAACCGTAAATCGCAGCAGTTTTTCATATTCCTCTCTCTTCTGAACATTGCTGAATCCAACTGCTCTTAAATATCGATGCAAAAAGATACCTCCTGTCAGAGTCCTGCATCTGTCCGTGCAGATGCTGTTTACTCCTGATTACCTCAGTTCTGTCATTCCGCCCATATATGGCTGCAGCACTTCCGGAATCTTTACACTTCCGTCTGCCTGCAGATTATTTTCCAGAAAAGCAATCAGCATGCGGGGCGGAGCGACAACCGTATTGTTTAATGTATGTGCAAAATATTTTCCGTTTCCGCCGTCGACGCGAATTTTCAGTCTTCTGGCCTGCGCGTCTCCGAGATTGGAACAGCTTCCCACTTCAAAATACTTCTTCTGTCTCGGAGACCATGCTTCCACATCAACCGATTTCACTTTCAGATCGGCCAGATCACCGGAACAGCATTCCAGCGTACGAACCGGGATATCCAAAGAACGGAACAGATCCACCGTATTCTGCCACAGCTTGTCAAACCACATGGGACTTTCTTCCGGCTTGCAGACAACGATCATTTCCTGCTTTTCAAACTGATGGATGCGGTAGACACCTCTTTCCTCCACTCCATGCGCTCCTTTTTCCTTACGGAAACATGGAGAATAACTGGTCATTGTATAAGGAAGATTTTCTTCCTGGAGAATGGTATCAATGAATTTACCGATCATGGAATGCTCGCTGGTTCCGATCAGATACAGATCTTCTCCTTCTATTTTATACATCATGGCATCCATTTCCGCAAAGCTCATGACACCGGTTACTACGTTACTGCGAATCATGAAAGGGGGAACGCAATAAGTAAACCCCCTGTTAATCATAAAATCTCTCGCGTAAGAAATTACTGCTGAATGGAGTCTGGCAATGTCTCCCATCAGATAATAAAACCCGTTTCCAGCCACTTTGCGCGCACTGTCCAGATCAATGCCGCTGAAACGCTCCATGATTTCCGTGTGATAGGGAATGTCGAAATCCGGAACCGCCGCTTCCCCGTATCTCTGAACTTCCACATTTTCACTGTCGTCTTTTCCGATGGGGACGCTGGGGTCAATGATATTCGGAATGACCATCATGATTTTAGTTACTTTCTCATCCAGTTCTTTTTCTTTCACAGACAGTTCTTCCAGGCGGGCCGCATCTGCCGCTACTTGTTTTTTTACTTCTTCCGCCTCCTCTTTTTTGCCCTGTCCCATCAGCGCTCCGATCTGTTTGGAAAGTTTGTTTCTCTCCGCTCGAAGCCGATCCGCTTCCTGCTGTGCTGCTCTTCTCTCGGCATCCAGTTCAATGACCTCGTCTACCAGAGGAAGTTTTTCGTCCTGAAATTTATTTTTAATATTCTCTTTTACAATATCAGGATTTTCCCTGACAAATTTTAAATCCAACATTTTCGTATTCCTCCTGTGTTACGCTGCTTTTCAATCCCTGATATATTATCTTATGATAGTATTCACAATTTTGCAAGGATTTTTAAAGCGCTTCTGTAATTTTATCTCCATTTATTGCTTTTTTCAGCGCTTCTTCCTCTTCTTCAGACAAATTAATGGAAGATTCGCCCATGACAATCCCTTTTGCATAGGAAAAACAGCCGTCTCTGCTGTACATAGAAGTCACAATCACTCCGTTATCATTCTGATCCAGCAATGCCAGAGCATAGCTGAGTTTCCCGCTCATCTCCCGGAATGCGTCATATTTTACAAGACCGATTTTCTGAAAAGCATTCTGCACTGTCTCGCTCAGACCATTTAATTCTCTTCTCTTTTCCTTATCCGCCTCCTCCAGAATTTCGATACGGTCAAATTGTTTCCACATAATTTCTTCCATCGACTCCATATCTTTTCCGGTCATGAAACGTTCATAAGCTTTCCTCAGTTTTCTCATTTTTATAAAGCACATCAAATATAAAACCATTAATATCAATACTGCCGCGATAAGACCGATCATAATATATGCAGGATCGACTCCGTAGGACATCAGATATTCCAGTATCGGACTGTTCATCGTTTTTTCCTCCGTATTTTTATGTTTACTTAATTAAAATATCCATCAGGCGCTCCAGTTCTTCCATCGAATAATATTCAATCTCAATTTTTCCTTTTTTGTCATCTTTCCGACTAATCGAAACTTTTGTGCCGAGAGACGCCTTCATTCTTTCTTCCAGATCTTTATATACTGCGTCCTGCTGAAAATTTCTTTCTTTTTTTACCGGTTTCGTCTTTCCAATTCTCTTTACCAGTTTTTCAACATCCCGAACACTTAGTTTTTCGTTATAAACCTTATTTGCCATCTGGAACTGAATCTCCGGGTCTTCGACAGAAAGCAGTGCCCTCGCGTGCCCCGTAGACAGCATCCCTTCTATGACCATCTGCTGTACCCGTTCGTCCAGTTTTAAAAGCCGCATGGAATTTGTAACCGCAGTTCTGCTTTTTGCTACACGCTCTGCAACTTCTTCCTGCTTCAGATGAAATTCCGTGAGTAACCGCCGGTATGCCTCCGCTTCTTCAATCGGATTCAGATTTTCTCTCTGAATATTTTCAATCAAAGAAATCTCGACAATTTCCTGCTCCGACATTTTGCGTATCACGACCGGAACTTCTTTCAAGCCGGCCAGTTTTGCCGCTCTCCATCTCCTCTCTCCGGCAATAATCTCATAATAATCTTCCCGTTCCTGTACGATCAGCGGCTGTAGGACACCGAACTGGCGAATGGAATCTGCCAGTTCCTGCAGCGATTCTTCATCAAATTTTTTTCTCGGCTGATCCCGGTTTGGTTCAATCTCATTGATTCCAAGCTTGATTTCAACAGGCTTTTCGACTATCTTTTCTACAACCTCTACCTTTTTTTCTCTCTCCAATGCTTTTTTGTTATCCGGTATCAGGCTGTCTAAACCTTTTCCAAGTCCTCCTCTTTTTACTGCCATTCTTCCTCTCCTTTATGAAGCACTTCCTGAGCCAGCAGACGGTAGCTTTCCGCTCCCGACGATTTCGAGTCATATAGATTAATCGGAAGTCCATGACTGGGTGCTTCAGCAAGACGAACATTTCTCGGAATAATCGTTTTATAAATATTCTGATGCAGATATCCTTTCACATTTTCCACTACCTGAAGAGAAAGATTCGTTCTAGCATCATACATAGTAAATACTACGCCTTCGATTTCCAATATCGGGTTCAGGCGCTCCTGCACCAGTTCAATTGTCCGGATTAATTGACTCAATCCCTCCAACGCATAATATTCGCACTGTATCGGCACAAGCACCGTATCTGCCGCTGCCAGCGCATTGACCGTCAGCATATTGAGGGATGGCGGACAATCTATAATGATAAAATCATAGTTATTCCGAATTTTCTTTGTTTCTTTCTTTAATATATATTCTTTTTCTTCGATACCAATCAGTTCAATCTCCGCTCCCGCCAGATTTACATTGGATGGAATCAACGACTGGTTTTCGATTTCGGTCTCTATCAGACATTCCTCAATCGTACATTCTCCGAGAATCAGATCATAGACGCTCATTTCTACCGTATTTTTATCAACACCCAGACCGCTTGTCGTATTTCCCTGGGGATCAATATCTATCGTTAGTACCTTCTGTCCGATTTCTGACAGGCAGGCGGATAAATTAATTGCCGTTGTTGTCTTACCGACCCCGCCTTTCTGATTCGCAATTGCAATAATTCTTCCCACGTACTTCTCCTTTAATCTTTTACCTTCATGCCGGTGAATTACAATATCAGTATAGCACAAAAATGTTTCACGTGAAACATTTTATAAAAATTTCTTCTATAATATTGAGAAACACGTTACTGTTCACACCGCCACCCGGACGCCCGACGCGGGCAGCTCATCCTTCCAGACCCCGCGGGAGTTTATGCCCTATGGGTACTTAATGAAGGAACGCAGCGGTATTTATGCCCTTTGGGTACTAATGCACGAAAAAACCGCACCTAAGGACCGGCGCCCTTCAATGGGTCTAGAAGGATGAGCTGCCCACGTCAGGCTGAAACCGACGCAGGTGTGAAGAGTAATAGAAACGCCGATTTTTTTGCACCTAAACAATTTGAACCCCGTCGCAAGCAGATAATAAAATCTTTCACAATTTTCTATTGAAGTACTTTTCAGTATAGTATACAATCATAGATAAGAAAAGGAGGTACACTGTAAATGAACAAAAAACTGACCGCCGTCCTCTCATTTTTCGGACTTGGCATTACCTCTGTTGCAAGTCTGTCCGCCGTCAACAAAGCCATCAGTCAACTGGCCGTCTCAAAAGAACTGTTGAATCCAAAAAATAAAGGGACATATCATTGGAGGTTCGGGGACATCAGCTACATTGCAGCCGGAGAAGGAAAACCGGTACTTTTAATACACAATCTGAAAGAAGACAGCTCGTCCGCCGAATGGTCCGAAATATTCCACAAACTTTCCGCTGTAAATACGGTATACTGTATTGATCTGCTCGGCTGCGGTTTATCGGAACGCCCGGATATCACCTATACGAGCTACATGTATACACAGCTTGTCAATGATTTTATCCGCAATATCATTAAAAAGAAAACAAATATTATCGCCACCGGCAGATCCGCTTCTTTTGTTCTGGATGCCTGCAATATAGATGAAGAAATATATGAAGAATTGATACTGATCAATCCGGAAAATATCAAAGTACTTCATAAAATGCCGTCCAAGAGGACCAGAACAGCCGCTTTTCTTCTGAAGCTGCCGACAATCGGTACTTTCATTTATCACATATTAACTGCTAAAAAAAGAATTGTAGAAAATTTTAAAAATAACTACTTTTATGATGCGGAAAAGATTCCGGATGCATTATATGATTATTATTATGAATCCTCGCATCTGAAAGGAAAAGACGCCAAAAATCTCTTCGTCAGTCTGACCGGAAGGTACACCAACGCAAATATCATCCAAACTTTGAAAAATATTAATAAAAACATTCATATTCTCGCCGGAAACGAAATTTCCGGCATCGAAGAAACCGTAAAAGAGTATCAGTACTATAATCCCGCCATAGAAGCGGAATATATCAGCTACACGAAAGAACTTCCCCAACTGGAAGCTCCGAATAAAATACTCAGATACATCCGTCTGTATCTGGACAATGATTAATCCCGGGCAACACTTCCATCCGCGTTTTCCCGACGAGAATCTGACAGATAAAACGCGACAAAAAGGAATCCGGCAGCCATCCAAATAAAGCTGTCGGATTCCTTTTCTACATTTCTGCTTTCCGGACGCCTGACGGAAGTCAACCATCTTCGCAGATCAAAGCGGATTTTTAGCCGCCGTTCCGGCTTTTCTCGGATATTTCGCGGGACATCCGTTTACTTTTTGAACGGTTACGAGCGATCTCTTAATCTCTGTTCCCGGAAGTTCAAAATATTTCACAGACTCGATCTTTCCTCCGAGAAGAAAAACCGCAGATTTCGCATTTTCCATCTCCGAAACCATGTCCCCGGATTTATAAGAAATGAACGTTCCTCCTCTTTTTACAAAAGGAAGACAATATTCCGATAAAACCGACAGATTCGCCACCGCACGGGACACGCAGAGTTCATACTTTTCTCTCCGTTCTCCCAGTCTCGCATAATCTTCCGCCCTTCCATGCAGCGTCTCAACGCCGGTAAGGTCCAGCTTCCCGATCACTGTATTTAAAAAATCCACCCGTTTCTTCAGTGAATCCAGAAGAGTCACCTTTAAGTGAGGAAACATAATTTTTACAGGAAGTCCCGGGAATCCCGCACCGGTTCCTATATCGATCATGTTATCCACATCCTCCATGGATTTTTGATAAATAATCGACAGGCTGTCAACAAAATGTTTGCGGACAACCTCCTCAAAATCCGTAATCGCCGTCAGATTCATGACTTTGTTCCATTCGACCAAAAGCAGATAATAATCAAAAAACTGCCTGGTCTGAACCGAATCAATGTGAAAACCCAGATCATTGATATTCTGTTCTATAAAAATCAGTTTTTCATCCACAAATAATCCTCCTTCTCTTTTCAGACAAACACAATGCCGCATCTGCATTAACTGCTTGAAAGATAAATCAACAGTACAGAGATATCCGCAGGAGACACCCCTGAGATGCGCGAAGCCTGTCCGATTGATAAAGGTTTACATAACTTTAGTTTTTGGACCGCTTCCAGACGAAGACTGGGAATTACATCGTAATCAATGTCTTCCGGAATTTTCTTTTCCTCCAGCTTTCGGAACTGTTCGACCTGCTTGAGCTGACGACGAATATAACCGTCATATTTTATGTCAATTTCCACCTGTTCGGTCACATCATCCGGAAGATCCGGACAGTCCTCGTCAATTTCCCTCAGATAGGAATATTTCATTTCCGGGCGTCGAAGAATATCAGCCAGAGAAGCGGCCGTTTTCAAAGACGCGCTCCCGTATTTGCTTAAAAAAGCCTGCATGCCGGCGTTTGCTCCCGTCATCTTTGTCTCCAGACGGTCCTTTTCCCGGCGGATCAGCTCCATCTTTTCCAAAAGCCGTTTGTATCGTTCTTCCGTGATCAGACCTACCTGATATCCGATCGGCGTCAGCCTCTGATCTGCATTATCCTGTCTCAGTAGAAGACGGTATTCCGACCGTGAGGTCATCATCCGGTAAGGTTCATGATTTTCTTTCGTCACAAGATCGTCGATCAGAACTCCGATATACCCCTGAGAACGGTCAATCACGATCTGCTCTCTTCCCAGCACTTCCATCGAAGCGTTAATTCCCGCAATTAATCCCTGACATGCGGCCTCTTCATACCCGGAACTTCCGTTAAACTGTCCGCCGCTGAACAATCCTTTTATTTTTTTAAATTCCAGCGTAGGATACAACTGCTGAGGATTAATACAATCATATTCAATCGCATAGGCATTCCTGACAATTTTCGCATGTTCCAGGCCAGGAACCGAATGATACATGGCATGCTGGACATCCTCCGGAAGAGAACTGGACATCCCTCCTACATACATCTCGCTCGTATAACGGCCTTCCGGTTCAAGAAAAACCTGATGTCTGTTTTTATCTGCAAACCGAACCACCTTGTCTTCTATCGAGGGACAATATCTGGGACCGGTTCCTTCAATAACGCCTGAATACAGCGGCGAACGGTCCAGATTAGAGCGAATAATCTCATGCGTCTTCTCATTCGTATAAGTCAGCCAGCAGGAAACCTGATCAATCTGGACAGACTTCGGATCCGTTGTAAAAGAGAAGGGAACTACTCTCTCATCGCCGAACTGTTCCTCCATCCTACTGAAATCCACCGTTCTTCCGTCAACTCTTGCGGGCGTTCCCGTCTTAAAACGATACATCTCGATTCCAAGATTTTTCAATGAATCGGTTAGATAATGTGCCGCCATAAGTCCGTTGGGTCCGGTATGAGTGCTGACGTCTCCGTAGATACATCTTGCTCTCAGATAAGTTCCCGTACATAGAATCACCGCCTTCGCATGATACACTGCCCCGGAATAGAGCCTGACTCCGGCCGCCTTTCCATTTTCCGCAAGAATCTCCGTCACCTCTGCCTGAACAATCTGAAGACCTTCGGTCTCTTCCAGAACCATCCGCATGGCACGGCTGTATTCCGCCTTGTCCGCCTGAGCGCGCAGAGAATGGACCGCGGGTCCCTTGGAACTGTTCAGCATCTTGGACTGAATAAACGTCCTGTCAATGACTTTTCCCATCTCGCCGCCGAGCGCGTCCAGTTCCCGCACCAGATGTCCCTTGGAGCTTCCTCCGATATTGGGATTGCAGGGCATCAGGGCAATACTGTCGACGCTTACCGTAAATACAGCCGTAATCAGGCCCAGTCTTGCACAGGCGAGCGCTGCTTCACAGCCTGCATGTCCCGCGCCGACCACCGCCACATCCACCTGCTCTTCTACATAAGGCATAGCTTCTCTCCTCTACTTTCCAACACAAAACCGGCTGAAGATTTCATTAACCAGATCTTCACCGGCCGATTCTCCCGTAATGCTGCCAAGCGTCTGATACGCATCCATCAAATCAATAGAGAAAAAGTCTTCCGGCATACCAAGTTCAATGCTCTCTCTTACCTTCTCAAGGCTTTCTTTTGCCGCCGCCATAGCCGTCCGCTGTCTGACGTTGGTAAGATACATCTCATCGTCATAAGAAATGGATCCCTTTAAAAACATTTCTTCCAGAATATACGAAAACTGATCAAATCCTGTCTCTTCTTTGGCAGAAATACATACAATCGGCCCCGGAAAGACCGCTTCCATCATCTCCTGACTGGTAACCACAGGAAGATCTGTCTTATTCAGCAAAACGATCACCTTCTGTCCCGCCAGAAGCGAGGCAATCTCACGATCGTTTTCATCAAGAGGAGTGGAACTGTCCACTACATAGAGAACGAGATCCGCGTCGGCGACTGACTTTCTTGCCTTGTTCACGCCGATTTTTTCCACGACGTCCTCTGTCTGCCTGATCCCCGCAGTATCTATAATATTCAGCAGCAAACCGCGAATCTGAATCTGTTCCTCAAGAGTATCCCTCGTTGTCCCTGCGACTTCCGTGACAATCGCTCTCTCATCTCCCGCCAGCACATTCAGAACCGAAGATTTTCCCGCATTGGGCTTTCCCGTGAGAACCGTTCGGATTCCTTCTCTCAATATTCTTCCCTGATCCGCATGGAGCAGCAATTCCCCTGTCTCTTTAATCAAACACTCCATCCTGACCTGTAGTTGCTGCGGATATCCGTCCAGACTGATATGTTCCGGATCATCCAGAGCAGACTCGATAAACGCAATCTCATAGAGTATCTGTTCTCTTATCTTCCTGATCAGATTCAATAAAGAACCTTTCAACTGTCTAACGGAACTTTTCAGCGCATATTCGTTTTTTGCCTGAATGACATCCATCACGGCTTCCGCCTGAGACAGATCAATCCGTCCGTTTAAAAACGCCCTCTTCGTAAATTCTCCCGGCTGCGCGGCTCTGGCACCTTGTCGGAGCACCAGTTCGAGAATCCTCTTCATCACACAGATTCCGCCGTGGCTGTCAATCTCCACCGTATCCTCCGCCGTATAACTGTGAGGACCTTTCATCAGAAGAACAATGACTTCATCAACGATCTCCGTTCCGTCAATAATATTTCCATAATGCGCAGTATAAGAATCCTGTTCCGTCAATTTCTTTTCTCTTTGCAAAGGTACAAAAATCCTCTCTGCAACCGCAAAGGCTTCCGCACCGCTGATCCTGATAATTCCGATACCGGCCGTCCCCATCCCTGTCGCAATTGCCGCGATTGTATCACTTTCCAGCATATCTTTCTCCCTTAATCGAGCGGGAAAGATTTCTTCCCCTGCCCGCATACAATCGAGTAGGGAAGATTCATCTTCCCCTACTCGCGCACCGGGCGTCCGTCAGCTTGCTGACATATTTCATCTGGACGCCCGTATGCACAGGAAAAGGGACGCTTATTCGCGTCCCCCGCCCTTCTTATTGCCGTTTCGATTATAATTCCTGCCGTTCCCGTAGCGACGGTGACGATTGTTATTGTCACGCACGCGTACGCCTTCCTTCAGGGCAACTACAACGCGTCTGTACGGTTCTTCTCCTTCGCTGTGCGTTTCCACATAACGGTCGTTCTGAAGCGCAGAATGAATCACTCTTCTCTCATAAGGATTCATGGGCTCCAGAGTAACGGTCCTGCCGCTTTTGCGCACCTTAAAGGAGATATTCTTCGCCAGATTTTCCAGCGTATCCTTTCTTCTCTGGCGGTAATTTTCCGTGTCCACTTTCACACGAATATAATCTTCTTCATTCTTATTGACAACAAGGCTGACCAGATATTGAAGCGAATCCAGCGTCTGTCCCCTCTTACCGATGAGGATCCCCATATCATCTCCCGACAGGTCGATATTCATGGTCTTTTCTTCCTGATTCTCCTCAATATTCACATTCACATTGATCTGCATGGCATCAAACACTTTACACAGAAACTCTTCCGCTCTTTCTCTGGCGTTCAGAAGCTTGCGCGCGCGAATCTTTGCCGGTCTGCTTCCAATTCCAAGAAATCCGCTGCTTCCCTTCTCGATCACCTCATACTCCAGATTTTCAGAAGTCGCTTCAAGACTGATCTTGGCTTCTGTAACCGCATCTTCCAGAGTCTTAGCCGAAAACTCTCTATATTCCATCTTGATTTCCCCCTTACTTCTTCGTCTTCTCGTTATACTTCGCTACCATTGCCGCCTTGGACGCCAGGCTCCCCGGTTTATCCGAATTTCTGTAATAATCGGTGGAAGCTTCCATGGCGGTCTTTCTCTCTTCTTCCGTCATACCTTTCTTTTTGCTGTCGATTGTCCTTACATTCGTTCTGGCAATGTCGTTGATCTTCTGAGGAGGAAGTCCTTTTTTCTCCCGAATCCTGTTGTTTTTCTCGATATTCTTCTTCACGACCTCATCCAGATCCAGCTTGTCCAGATATCTGTTGATCGCCCACTGCTGAATTCCGCGCACAACCGCACCCATGATCCAGTAGAGACCCATACCTGCAGGCAGCGTAAAACAAAACCAGGCGGACATCAGAGGCATCATCATATTCATGGACTTCATGGTCGCATTCATCGTGTCGTTTCCGTCTCCCGCCGTGGACGGCTGGGGCATCATCTTTACATTCAGCCACTGAGTAAACGCCGCGAGGAAAGGAACGAGAACCGCGCCGATCAGCATCATCACAGATCCGGCCGCAAGCGCGGATCTGGCAATGTTCCACGGAGAATTGGCGATATTAATGCCGAAATTATTCATGCCGGAGATTGAATTCTGCGTCGTGACAATCAGGCTCTCCATCTCCGGGAAGCGGTCAATCAACATCTGCCAGGTGGCATTGCCCGTATCCTGAAGCTTATAGAGAACGTCGATGATCGTATTTACCTGCGTAAAGTCTTTTCCCTCGATATACATGCGGCCGTTTGTACTCAGTTCCTGTATAAAATCAGAACCTCCGGGAGCCGCCATAATCTGATTTGCAAGCTCCATGAATACATTCTTGACCCCGTTTACATAAGCCGGAACATTCATGATCACACGATACAGCGCGAACAAAATCGGCATCTGAATCAGAAGCTGCAGACAGCTTCCCGTAGGAGACACGCCGTATTTTGCATAAACTGCCTGCGTCTCTTCATTCATGGCCATCATGGAATTGTTGTCTTTTTTATTCTTATACTTCTGCTGTATCTGCTGAAGCTCCGGATTCATTTTCGCAGACAGTTTGGAAAATTTCTGCTGTTTGATGGTAAGCGGCAGCATCAGAAGATAAATGATCACCGTAAACAGAATAATACACAGACCAATATTCTGTATCCCAAATACGCTGTTTAAAAAATTGAACAATACATCCATAATCCATCCGAGGATTCTTGCCACATCACCTATAATAAACGTATTGTTCTGGGTCAGTAAAATACCTGCCAAAGTAAACCTCCTTATATCACAGACACAACGTCTGTGAACTGATTTGTTCGCCGTCCCTTTCCTTTGTCACGGAACCGGGTCATACCCTCCTTTTGAAAAAGGGTTGCATCTCAGGATCCTCCATATTGCCAGCAGGCCGCCTTTGACCGCTCCATATTTCTCTATGGCTTCCACACCATATTGGGAACAGCTTGGAAAATAAGGACACTTTGTGTTTTTTAACGGTGACAGATATTTCTGATAAAATTTTATCAGACTGATTAAATACTTCTTCATTTTAATATCCCGTGAAGTTTTCCGAGATGAAGCAGCGCACTTTCAATCTCCTGGCAGGTTTTATCCTTTGCGCTCTTCCTCGCAATTACCACCATGTCCAAACCACTATTGAACAATTCTTCCCGTAACCTGTAGCTCTCACGGACCAATCGGGTGATCCGGTGCCGCACCACACTGTTGCCGACCTTTTTGCTGACAGAAATACCCAGACGATTCCTGTCCGTCTGATTCTCGAGAGCATACATGACAAGATAACGGTTCGCATAAGATTTTCCCTGAGCGTAGACTTTACGGAAGTCTTCGTTACGCTTTAAGGACTCTGAAAATTTCATGGACTCTCCTTATAAAAGCCTAGAAGAAAAGGCCACATATATGCGGCCTACGCTGATAATTTCTTTCTTCCCTTTAATCTTCTGGCTGCTAACACTTTTCTTCCGCCCGGAGTACTCATTCTCGCTCTGAATCCATGTACTTTCGCTCTGGAACGTTTCTTGGGCTGAAATGTCATCTTCATAATCAAGGCACCTCCTTACCGATAAATTCATACATAATTGTCACATGTTAAAAAACACTGCTACAATTATACGCAGAGCGGGCAAAGAAGTCAAGTAAAACCAATATTTTACATAAAAAAATTTTAACCACGAGTTATCCACCGAAATGTGAATAACTTGTGGATAATTCACCCATATTTCCACGCACTTTTCACCTGACAAACAGATAATTGTTGATATCTTTGTGAATTTATTGTATTATGTAGTTTGAGAGACTAGCATTTTAATATAATTCAGGAGATAAGGATATGGATATACAACTGGAACTGTTAAATGAGAAATGGGACGGAATCCTTCAGACCATCCGTCAGGATAACGGACTCTCGGACGTTGCCTTCAAGACATGGCTTCTGCCGCTGAAAGTATTCTCCATCGAGGACAGTACTCTGAAAATAACAGCTCCTTTTGAACAGGCCGTTACTTATATTGAAAACAAATACCGGACCTTTCTCTATGTAGCCGTTGCAGAGGCCATGGGAAAAGAATATGAAATCAAGATTATCACAGAGGAAGAAGCCGAAAAGGAAAAATCGCGGATTCGCAAACCGAACAAAAATCCTGTCCCCGCTCCGAGAAACACCGAAAATCAGAATACGAACCTCAATCCCAAATATACGTTCGAGACCTTTGTCATCGGAAGCAACAACCGGTTCGCCCATGCGGCTTCCGTAGCAGTGGCGGAATCGCCGGGAAAGGAATACAACCCCCTGTTTCTCTACGGAGGCGTCGGTCTTGGAAAAACCCACCTGATGCATTCCGTCGCACACTACATCCTGCAGAGAGACGCTTCCAAAAAAGTGCTTTATGTCACCTCCGAAGTATTTACCAACGAGCTGATCGACTCCATCCGTAACGGAAACAACACCAGCATGACCAAATTCCGGGAAAAATACCGGAATATTGACGTGTTGCTGATCGACGATATCCAGTTCATCATAGGAAAGGAAAGTACTCAGGAAGAATTTTTCCATACGTTTAACGCGCTTCACGGGGCAAATAAGCAGATCATTGTCTCCAGCGACCGGCCTCCCAAAGATCTGGAAACGCTCGAGGCCAGGCTGCAGTCCCGCTTTGAGTGGGGACTGATCGCAGATATCTCTTCTCCGGACTACGAAACGAGGATGGCGATCCTGCGCAAAAAAGAGGAGATCGACGGATACAACATCGACGACGAAGTCATTCGTTACATAGCGACGAATATCAAATCAAACATCCGCGAGCTCGAAGGCGCTCTGAACAAACTGGTCGCGCTCTCCAATCTGGAGAAACGGGAGATCAATATCTCCCTGGCGGAAGAGGTTCTAAAGGACATCATCTCGCCCAACGACCGCAAAGAAGTCACTCCGCAGATCATCCTCGAGGTAGTAGCCGAGCATTTCGGCATTACCGCCGGAGACATCATCGGCGGCAAAAGAAACGCCGAGATCGTTCTTCCACGGCAGATTGTCATGTATCTGTGCCGGGAAATCACAGACACCTCCTATAAAAACATAGGGATTCTGCTCGGAAACAGAGACCATTCCACTGTCATCAGCGGAGACAACAAAGTACGCGAAAAGCTGAAGAAAGACGACGCAAAGCTGAAAAACAACATTGATATTATCCGTAAAAAACTGAGTACCGGCTGATCCTGACATTTTATACTTATATTAAATAAGAAGAAACTCCTGCATTCTTATTCACAATATCATGTGAATCGTCTGTAGATAACATGTGGAAAAGTTGAGAACCATTTTCAGGATGTTCATAACTGTCTTTTTGAAAACCGGATTTCCTTTTGATTTCCACACCCTTTTCTTTTTATTATTTCCTTTATTTTCAAGGGGTTTCAGGCTTATTCACAAATCCACACCCCCTACTACTATGAAGACTGATTTATACTATAAAATCATGGATGAACGCAGCGAAAGGAGTTATTCACATGAAGCTAATCTGTTCAAAGGCCAATCTGCAAAAAGGGGTAAATATTGTATCAAAGGCGGTTCCTTCCAAAACAACCATGTCCATACTTGAATGCATTCTTATTGACGCATCCGCAAACGAAATCAAATTCACTGCCAACGATATGGAACTGGGCATCGAGACGATCATAGAAGGTGAAATCTGCGAGAAAGGCATTATCGCCGTTGACGCGAAAGTATTTTCTGAAATTATTCGAAAACTTCCGGATAATGATGTGACGATCGAGAGCACGCCCGGATATCAGATATCCATTCGCTGCGAGAAAGCGCATTTTCATATTTCCGGCAAATCGGGAGAGGATTTTTCCTACCTTCCTTATATAGAGAAGTCGGACTTTATCTGTCTTTCCCAGTTTACACTGAAAGAAGTGATAAGACAGACCATCTTCTCCATCGCCGACAATGACAGCAATAAACTGATGACGGGAGAACTTTTTGAAGTACATGAAAATGAATTCAAAGTCGTATCGCTCGACGGGCACAGAATATCCATCCGCAAAATTGAACTCAAGGAGTCTTATCCGGACCGCAAAGTGGTAGTTCCCGGAAAATCACTGCTGGAGATCAGTAAGATTCTCTCAGGAGAGACCGAGGATGAAGTGCATATCTTCTTTACAGGCAACCATATTGTGTTTGAATTTGATACGACTACAGTCGTATCGAGATTAATCGAGGGCGAGTATTTCAAGATTAATCAGATGCTTTCCAGTGATTACGAGACGAAATTCGAGATTAATAAGAGAGAGCTTCTGAACTGTATCGACCGTGCGACTCTCCTTGTGAAGGAAGGAGACAAAAAGCCGATTATCTTTACGATTACAGATACGAATATGGAGATCCGGATCAATTCCCAGCTCGGTTCCATGAAAGAAGAGATCGACATCCGCAAAGAGGGAAAGGATATTATGATCGGCTTTAATCCCCGGTTCCTGATCGACGCGCTGCGGGTAATCGACAACGAAATCGTAACGATTTATATGGTAAATCCCAAGGCGCCCTGTTACATCAGAGATGAAGAGCAGAAATATATCTATCTGATTCTTCCGGTTAATTTCAATGCGGCGGTAAACTAGAATGAAAATGACGGTAAAATTAAGAGAAGATTACATACGTCTCGGACAGGCGCTGAAAGCTTCCGGAGCGGCAGGCTCCGGCGTGGACGCCAAAATCATGATTCGGGAAGGGCTTATCAAAGTCAACGGAGAGACGGAATATCAGAGAGGAAAAAAGCTTTATGATGGAGATGTGGTCGAATGTGAGGGAGACACGATTGAAATCATAAAGTAACGGTTTGGTGCGGTTTATGGTCATAAAATCAATGAGTCTTCAGAATTATCGCAATTACAGGACGCTTTGTCTTGATTTTGATCCGAAAACCAATATTTTTTATGGCGATAACGCTCAGGGGAAGACCAATATTCTGGAAGCCGTCTATATGAGCGGAACTACAAAATCGCACAGAAATTCAAAAGATCGGGAAATGATCTGTTTTTCGGAAGAAGAAGCGCACATCCGGACTCTGATGGAAAAGAGAGGGATGGAACACAAAATAGATATGCATCTTCGCAGAAACAGGCCGAAAGGAATCGCAATCGACGGGGTACCGATCAGGAAAGCAAGCGAACTGTTCGGCATACTTCATTTTATTATCTTTTCTCCGGAAGATTTAAGTATTATTAAAAACGGACCGTCGGAAAGAAGACGGTTTCTGGATATGGAATTATGTCAACTGGATAAAATCTATCTTCATCATCTTGCTGATTATAACAAAATTGTACTGCAGAGAAATAAAATATTAAAAGAAATCGCCTTTCGCCCGGATTACAGGGATGTTCTGGAGGTACTGGACCAACAGCTTGTTAAATACGGAACACAGGTGATGGCCAGAAGAAGACACTTTACAGAAGAATTGAATGAAATTATCGGTCAGATTCACAGTCAACTGACAGGGGGACAGGAAAAGATGGTTCTGGAATATGAGGCCAACACAGAAGAAACTTCCTTCGCAGATCAGCTTCGGAACGGTATGGCAAGGGATCTGAAACAGAAAACGACGACAACCGGTCCCCACAGAGATGATTTGTCCTTTATGGTGAATGGAATTGATATACGAAAGTATGGTTCTCAGGGACAGCAGCGGACAGCCGCTCTGTCTCTGAAGCTGTCTGAAATCGAACTGGTAAAAAAGGCGATACACGACACGCCGGTCCTTCTGCTTGACGATGTCCTGTCTGAACTGGACAGCAACAGGCAAAACTATTTATTAAACAGCATCCGCGAAGTACAGACGATGCTTACCTGTACCGGACTGGATGAGCTGATCGATCATAGATTTTCCATCAATAAAGTATATCGGGTAACGGATGGACATGTAACTGTAGAAAATTAGAAATCCAGGAATTTTTAGATAGTAGGAGGCAGATAGATGAGTATAGAATATGGTGCGGATCAGATTCAGATTCTGGAAGGACTCGAGGCAGTCAGAAAAAGACCGGGGATGTATATTGACGATACTTCTTTCCGCGGTCTTCATCATCTGGTGTATGAGATCGTCGATAATTCCATTGATGAAGCTCTGGCGGGATACTGCAGTCATATTCAGGTGACGATTCACAGTGATAATTCCATTACGGTTGAGGATGACGGGAGGGGGATCCCTACCGGCATCAATCATAAAGCGGGAAAACCTGCGGTGGAAGTTGTATTTACAGTACTCCATGCGGGAGGAAAATTCGGCGGCGGAGGATACAAAGTATCCGGAGGCCTCCACGGCGTAGGCGCTTCCGTCGTCAATGCGCTTTCCGAGTGGCTGGAGGTGACAATCTGCAGCGAAGGAAAACTGTACAAACAGAGATATGAGAGAGGAAAGGTATGCTATCCTCTGGAGGTGATCGGCACCTGTAAGCCCAGTCTTACCGGTACGACCGTCAGTTTTCTGCCGGATAAACAAATGTTTGAAGTGACGGAATTTGATTTTAAGACGCTGCAGATCCGGCTCAGGGAGATGGCGTTCCTCACCAGGGGACTCAAAATTACGCTGACCGATGAGAGAGAAGATCCGGCATTGTCAAAGACCTACCACTACGAAGGCGGAATCAAGGAATTTGTACAGTATCTGAACCGGAGCACAACGCCCGTCTATGACGACATTATCTACTGCGAAGGCATCAAAGACGGTGTTCAGGTGGAAGTGGCTTTTCAGCACAATGATTCTTATTCCGAAAACTGCTACAGCTTTGTCAATAATATCAATACTCACGAAGGGGGAACCCATCTGGCAGGCTTCAAGAGCGCGGTTACCAAAACCTTCAATGATTATGCAAGAAAGAATAAACTTCTGAAAGATACGGAGAGCAATCTGTCCGGAGAGGATATCCGGGAAGGACTGACGGCGATTATCAGCGTAAAGATCAGCGAACCTCAGTTCGGCGGTCAGACCAAGCACAGTCTCGGCAATACGGAGGCGAGAAGCGCAGTGGACGGTATTGTTTCGGAAAGGCTGACGATCTATCTGGAGCAGAATCCTCAGGTGGCGAAGCAGATTCTGGAAAAATCCATTCTCGCCCAGAGAGCCAGAGAGGCGGCAAGAAAGGCCAGAGAACTGACCAGAAGAAAATCGGCTCTGGACGGCTTTGCGTTTCCCGGAAAGCTGGCGGACTGTTCGGACAAGGATCCGGCAAGGTGTGAGATCTATCTGGTGGAGGGAGACTCCGCAGGCGGCTCCGCCAAGACGGCAAGAAACCGTACAACGCAGGCAATTCTTCCTCTCAGAGGAAAAATCCTCAACGTAGAGAAGGCGAGACTTGACCGGATCTATGCGAATGATGAGATCAAGTCGATGATCAGTGCGTTCGGAACCGGCATCCATGAAGATTTTGATATCACGAAGCTGCGTTATCACAAGATTATTATTATGGCGGATGCGGATGTGGACGGAGCTCATATCAGTACGCTTTTGCTGACTTTTATGTATCGCTTTATGCCGGAACTGATCAAACAGGGATATGTATATCTCGCTCAGCCTCCTCTTTTCAAAATTGAAAAAAATAAAAAAGTGTGGTACGCCTATTCGGAAGAAGAATTAAATGCGATTCTTGTGGAGATCGGAAGAGATCAGAACAATAAGATTCAGCGTTATAAAGGTCTCGGCGAGATGGATGCAGAACAGCTCTGGGAGACAACAATGGATCCGGAGAAGCGGGTTCTTCTGAAAGTGACGATGAATGAAGAGCAGTCTTCGGAGATTGATCTCACCTTTACGACGCTGATGGGCGATAAGGTGGAGCCTAGAAAAGAATTTATTGAGGCCAATGCCAAATATGTGAAAAATCTGGACATTTAGCCGGATGAATGAGGAATAGAAGAGTATGGAAGATAATATTTTTGACAAAATTCATGAAGTGGATTTAAAAGAAACCATGGAGGAATCCTACATCAGTTATGCCATGAGCGTCATCGCATCCCGAGCTCTTCCGGATGTCAGAGATGGTCTGAAACCGGTGCAGCGGCGTGTTTTGTATTCCATGATTGAACTGAACAACGGTCCGGATAAGCCTCATCGTAAATGCGCCCGTATCGTAGGTGATACGATGGGTAAGTATCACCCTCACGGGGACAGTTCCATCTACGGCGCGCTCGTCAATATGGCGCAGGAATGGTCGACCCGTTATCCGCTGGTGGACGGTCACGGCAATTTCGGTTCGGTAGACGGCGACGGCGCCGCGGCCATGCGTTATACGGAAGCCCGTTTGAGTAAAATTTCCATGGAAATGCTTGCGGACATTAATAAAGATACTGTTGATTTCGGTCCTAACTTTGATGAGACGGAGAAAGAACCTCTGGTTCTTCCTGCGAGATATCCGAATCTTCTGGCGAACGGCACGACCGGCATTGCGGTCGGAATGGCTACGAATATACCTCCTCATAATCTGCGGGAAATTATCAGTGCGGTTGTAAAGATCATTGACAACCGCATTGAAGAAGAACGGGAGACTCAGATTGACGAGATTCTGAACATTATCAAGGGACCGGATTTTCCTACCGGTGCGGAAATTCTCGGTACTGCGGGAATCAATGAAGCTTACAGAACCGGGCGGGGCAAGATCCGTGTCCGCGCGGTCAGCAACATTGAATCCATGGCCAACGGAAAGAACCGTATTATTGTGACGGAACTTCCCTATATGGTAAATAAAGCGCGCCTGATTGAAAAGATCGCGGATATGGTGAAAGAAAAGAAGATAGACGGAATTACCTATATCAACGATGAATCCAACCGGGAAGGCATGCGGATCAATATTGAGCTCAGGAAAGACGTGAGTCCCAATGTGATTTTAAATCAGTTGTATAAGCATACGCAGCTTCAGGATACGTTCGGCGTGATTATGCTGGCGCTGGTCAACAATGAGCCGAAAATCCTGAATCTTCTGGACATGCTGAACTATTATCTCAAGCACCAGGAAGACGTGGTGACCAGAAGGATCAAGTATGACCTGAACAAGGCGGAAGAAAGGGCGCACATTTTAAAAGGCCTGCTGATTGCCCTGGATCACATCGACCGTGTGATTCAGATTATCAGAGGTTCCGCAAATGTTCAGATTGCCAAAGCTTCTCTGATGGAAGAATTTGCTCTTGACGATGTACAGGCGCAGGCGATTGTGGATATGCGTCTTCGTACGCTGACCGGACTGGAGCGGGACAAGATTGAGAGGGAATATCAGGAGCTGATGGAGAAGATCAAATATCTGGAATCAATCCTGGCGGATGAGAAGAAACTTCTTGGCGTTATTAAAGAAGAGATTCTTCTGATCTCTGAAAAATACGGCGATGACCGCCGGACGAAGATCGGATATGATGAGTTTGATATCAGTATGGAAGACCTGATTCCGGTCAGCGATACGGTGATCACCATGACGCATCTTGGATATATCAAACGGATGACGGTGGACAATTTCAAGAGCCAGAACAGAGGGGGAAAGGGCATCAAGGGGATGCAGACGCTGGAAGAAGATTTTATAGAAGAAATCTTCATGGCTACCACTCATCATTATATCATGTTCTTTACAAACTTCGGAAAAGTCTATCGTCTGAAAGGATATGAGATACCGGAAGCGGGAAGAACAGCCAGAGGAACGGCAATTATTAATCTTTTGCAGCTTCAGCCGGAGGAGAAAATCACGGCTGTCATTACCATGAAAGAATTTGACAGCGAAAGCTATCTGACGATGGCGACGAAAAAAGGAATTGTCAAGAAGACCGGTATGGCGGAATATGCGAATATCCGCAAGGTCGGACTGCAGGCGATCAGTCTCAGGGATGAGGATGAGCTGATCGAGGTGAAGGTTACCGACGGAGAAAAAGATATCATTCTGATTACCAGAAACGGTATGAGTATCCGTTTCCATGAAAAAGGCGTGCGTACGACCGGAAGGGTTTCCATGGGTGTAATTGGCATGAGTCTGGATGAGGGAGACGAAGTCGTTGCCATGCAGCTTCATACGCAGGGAGACTATCTTCTGATCGTATCGGAAGGCGGTTATGGAAAACGGACGGAGATGTCGGAGTTCCATGTTCAAAACCGGGGCGGGAAAGGCCTGAAATGCTATAAGATTATGGAAAAAACAGGCTTTGTCATGGGAGCGAAGGCTGTCAATGAAGACAATGAGATTATGATGATTACCAACGAGGGCATCGTCATAAGGACCGGCTGCGAAGACATTTCTGTACTCAAGCGCATCACTTCCGGTGTAAAACTGATGAATGTCGATTATGAATCAGGAATCAAAGTTGCAAATATCGCAAAGGTCCGGGAAGAGGTACGCGGCGGGCAGGAAGATCGCACCGGGGAGACGACGGCGGAAGAAGAACAGGAAGAATCATGAAACGAATTTGGATGATGGTGATAAAAAATATTGCGATGGTTCCTTACTGGTATCTAAAGCTTTGTTATTATGCATGGAACAGCAAAAGAATACCGGAAGAGAAGAAATTCGCTCTTTTCAGAGAAATCATTGAAAAAGCCAATCGGGGAGGGAATGTAACGGTCCGTTCTTACGGGGCAGAGCATGTTCCGAGAGATCAGAGTTTCATCTATGTGCCCAATCATCAGGGATTATACGATGTTCTGGCAATCCTCTCCGGCTCTCCATGTTTCTTTTCGGTCGTAATGAAGAAAGAACTGGAACATGTTCCGTTTCTGAATAAGATCTTTCAAATCATGGGAGCATATTCGATGGACAGAGAGGACGTCCGTCAGGCTATGAAGGTGATCGTGACGGTCAGCCAGGAGATCTCTTCCGGGAAAAACTTTTTGATTTTTCCGGAAGGGACCCGTTCCAAAAAACAGAATACGGTCGGTCAGTTTAAAGGCGGTTCTTTTAAATGTGCTACAAAGGCAAAATGTCCGATCGTACCGGTGGCGATCGTGAATGCTTATAAAGTGTTCGATACAAATTCCGTAAAACCGGTAACGGTGACCATACAATATCTTGAGCCTCTGTACTATGAAGACTACAAAATGATGAAGACAAATGAAATTGCGGAACTTGTGGGAAAGAAAATTCAGGAAGCAATCAGAAAAATTGAAAAAAACGGTTGACATTTGTTATCATTTTTAGTATAATAACCCATGCGTCACGAAATGGCGTGTCCGGAGAAATACTCAAGTGGCTGAAGAGGCGCCCCTGCTAAGGGTGTAGGTCGGGTGACCGGCGCGAGGGTTCAAATCCCTCTTTCTCCGTTCTTTTCTGTGATGAAACGGATATCTGAAAACCTGAAAATAAATTTTAAAAAGGTAAAAAAAGATATTGACAATGCAGGAAAGATGTGGTAAGATACTCAAGTCGTCGCGAGAACGGCGGCAAAAAGATGAACCTTGATAATTAAATAGTGCTTTTATGAAGTCTTCGAAA
>CAJUNR010000052.1 GCA_910587765.1 uncultured Lachnospiraceae bacterium | reverse complement strand
TTAAGAAAAGAAACTAATAAACTATTATTTTCTGTAAATTTGGCAAACAATAAATTGTTATCCAAGATTTCCCACTTCTAATATCCAACGGATAACTCCGAATTATCACTCATAATTTTAAAGTTCCAAATAATGACGTTTTTATAATGACATCATTGCATACAAAACAGCAATCCGCTTACTTTACACTTTGGATTGCTGTTTGTGTTATCTTTGGAGAGGATTTTACAAATGATTTTAGGCAGACATACAGCGTTTTATGAAAAGTGGTTTATATTTCTGTGGGAGGGTGAAAAAGCCGTTTTCTGCCAATATGGACGGTTAATAACCTTGGCCAATGCGATTAACTCTCTGGCTGTGCTGACTATTCAGGGGTGAGTCGTGTCATATACAGGATGGGATTATTTTATGCGGTATTTATTAGTCTGCGTCCGCTTTGCGGCGGTTACCGTACAGGCAGTTATGGAAAATGTTTTCTGCTGTTCGGTTTTGCCTGCCTTCAGCTAAAGACCGGGGAAACAGGAGTGCAGACAGAGACTCGAAGAATTTCCGGACCGGAACGTTGTATTCTGTAATACGGATCGGGAGATGCAGCCGCTCGGCCGGATATGGCGGAAAGCCTTCTGCCTCAGAGAGCGGGAGGAATCGCGTGGAACAACAGGATGATGACGGCGCAGGAAATTAAATTTTTACAATCAGGTGTCGAATTTTTGGTTCTGAATCGTTTATATAACAGAACCGTGCTTGAGGATTATAAGTATGCGCCGTTTTGGTTTGTACGGAAAGAAGGGAACGTACGCTGACGTTTTGGACGGTCCAGGGGCAGAGTCTGAAGAGATACGGAAGTGTGAGGAGACAGAGAAACATGAACGATATTACGTTTGAAGCGCGCAGGCTGAAGAAAGATTATGATCAGAACTTTAAAGAGACCATGACATACGAAACGCGGCGGCTTTCTTTCCCAGCGGAGAAGACTGCCGTAGTCATCAGTGATATGTGGGCGGAACACTGGTGCGAAGGCGCGACCAGGAGGGTGGCGGAGCTGGCAGTGCAGATGAATGAGCTGCTGGATTGTCTCCGGAATAAGGGCGTGAAAATTATTCATTGTCCGAGCGGCACGGAAGAAGTGTATAAGGACGCGCCTCAGAAGAGGGCGCTTGACAATTACAGAACATATCCCAGCGGGGTTCCTTCGGAAATCGGCCTTTTTACGGAAGGGATTATACCTGATATTACCTCCCGGATTGATCCGAGGTTTGTGCAGTGCGACTGTTCTCTGGAGAAAAAATGCGACAGTTCCAGAAAACCGTGGAAAAGCAAGGGTCAGATTTCTTCTCTGACGATTGCGGAGAATGATTTGATCGGGATGGATGCCGAGACGGTAACCAGTTATCTGAAGAAAGAGAGATATCAGTGCGTTTTTATGATGGGCGTGCATACGAATATGTGCGTGATTTACAGAAAATTTGGCTTGAAGAGACTGAGGATGCTGAAAATTCTGCCGGTTCTGGTGCGCGATATGACGGATTGCATGATTCCAAGAGAGGAACCGCCCTATCAGGACCATTTTACGGCTCTGGACCATACGGTACGGTTTATTGAGGAATATATCTGTCCTTCTACCACGAAAATGCAGCTTATGGGAGGAATGACGCCGCCCTTTACATTTTCGGACGACCGGCGGTACTGCTTTTCTTCCGACTGGGGAGGAGGCCAGTGCGGAGAGGTGTTTGACGATTATGATCTGTATTTGAACAGAAGGCTTCTGGACCCTGTGAAAATCCGTCTGTGGACGGCGGCAGATCTCAAAAAGGAGCCGGGCATTTCAGGAATTGAAATGGATTATTTCGGTACGGACATTCCCGCGCATGGAGATATTCAGGGCAGAGAACGGGCGATCAGTATTCCTTTCGGAGATTATATTTCGGAGATTGTAATAAAACATGGGGTGTACAGCTTTCCGAAGACGCAGGAGAGGGTCATTTTCATGATGGAATTTTATGGAAAATCGGATTCCGACGGCAATAAGGAATTTCTGGGCGATATTGTGGCCGGAAAAGAGGAGGATTTTACAGCGGTTACGACAGTAACCCTGACTGCGCCGAAAAACTACCGTCTGAACAGTCTGGCCGGCGTATTTTCTCCACACTCAAAGAAGCTGAATTATCTTGCCTTTCATTCGCAGCCGGCACGGCTGTTTGAGACAATCACAGACGGGATTGCAGATACAGTGGATGTTCTGGAATATGACATAAATGAAGCGACATGGCAGGCCTTTTTCATCAATGGATGCTGGAGGCACAGTACAGAAGAGGGGAGGGCGGGCGTTGCGTATGATGTATGGTATCACGAAGATGAAACGGGAGCAATAACAGGCGATTCCATAGAGAAGATGGCAGTTATCCGGGAATCAGGAGGAACGAAACCGATCAAAGAGCGAAAAGCCGTGAAATGTCGTGTCTCGGATGGACGGGTAATGGAAGTAAGAACGGCGTTTGAGTATTGAGAAAAAGGAGGAATCCAAAATGGATAGAATGATGCAGGAAATGATAAGCGGGACAAATTGCAGTACCTTGAATCTGGCGGTAGACCGGCAGTATGAATATCTGATGGAGCGTTTTGGCGGGGAACAGAACGTCAGCAGCCGGTACCCGGAAGTTTATAAGCGCATCAAATACATTCAGGACCAGAATCGGGAGGGGAGGCTGCTGGATGATAAAACTATACTGGAAATACCGGAACCGGCCACGCATCTGGTGGATGCCGTCTATCTCCCTGCGGTTTATTATGTAAACAAGACGTTGACCGTCTATTATGCGGCTTCATTTTATGAAATACCGAAAGCGGCCTACCTGACTTTGAAGGTTCTGGACGCATCAGGTATGATTGTGAAAAGACAGGACGTGGATCCGGAGACACCGGGCCATTTTATTTCCGGCAAGTTTGAGTTTAAAGATTTAAATGTGGATAATGGCTATCAGGTATTGCTTGAACATTATGTGACGCTTCCCGGTAAAGACCTTTCGCTGACGCTGGTCAGAGAAACGATCAGGACCGATCCTGTATTTGCCGAAAGGGCGATGGTAGAAGCGCCGAGGAAACTCTCGGATGCCCCGTCGGAAATACCGGATGAGCGTCAGATCCGCGCGTTTTACGATCGTTATCCCTTCCGTCCAAGCGAGAAGGATGTCGACTATGTGTACGAAGACGCTTATGACCATAAGAACAATGTGGTCAATGTGAAGCTGGAGGCGGCCGGAAATATTGCGCTCAGCAAGGAGATTGAGGCAGGAAGTTTTGAAGAAGGGGATGATATCGCAATCATGGATTTTGGCTGCGGCGCGGTGAAATACACGTCGGAGGGTGCGTCGCTGAACATCCGGGACAAGAAATTCACATGGCTGTTCAAACCGGAATGGAATGCGAAGATTCCAAGTAAATATTATTATTCTGAGACGATCGTGAATCTCTCTTACAAGCTGGGCTTCTATCCGCGCGGGGAGACAGCGGAGTATGTTCTGTATCTGACATCGTTTCTGGATAAGGATATGGGGAATTCCTGCAGGAAGATTCGCAAACTGCATATTCAGATCGGATGCGTCGCGGAGCATACGCTTGTAAGTATGGCGGATGGAAGCAAACGGGAAATCGAGAATGTCCGGGTTGGAGACCGGATTATTGCTTCTGCGGGCAACAGCATCGGAGAGGTTGTGAATACCTGGACCGGCAGGGAGAGCAGGATGCACTGCATCAGAACATTGGACGGACATGAACTTTTGGTAACAGGAAGTCATTATGTACTGACGGACGAAGGGATGGTTATGGCGGAAAGGATTCATCTCGGCATGAAGATCGTTATGGAAAACGGGGTGCAGCAAAAAATCAGGGAACTGTACACGGTAGAAGAGGAAGTACAGGTCTATAATCTGAGCGTCAGGATGCCGGACGGAGGTTTGGGATGCATGGTCTGCGGGGGTATGGTACTTGCGGATAACGATTATTTCGAGAATCCGCCTGCAGAAATCTGCTGTTCCGGACAGGAGGATGAATATTTGAAGGAGCTGGCAGAACTGATGAAAGAACGCCGTTAAGAGCCGGCTCTGACAAAGCGGAAACGCAGCAATCCGGTCTTTTCGCTTTTCGGATTGCTGTGTATGCATTATATATGGAATTGATTCCGGGGATGTTTTTTTATAAGAATATCCCGCTGCTTGGACATGGCAACATGAGTATAGATTTCGGTGACATTGATGGAGCTGTGTCCGAGCATTTCCTGAATGTAGCGGATATCAACATCGGCCTCCAGCAGGCAGGTGGCGAAGGTATGCCGGAACATATGCGGCGTGATGTGCGTTTCTATGGAAGCCAGGGATACATATTTGTTGATCATTCGGCGTACAGACTGGTCGGACAGCGCTCTGCCGGACGGACTGACAAAAAAATAGCCGTATGCCTGCATTTCTGTGAGAAATGTCTTTTTATATTCTTCCAGGATGTATACAACCATGTCGTTTCCGAGCTGGATTTTTCTTTCTTTGGCTCCCTTTCCATAGATGAGAACGCTTTTGTCATCCAGGTCCACATCAGGGACTTTCAGAGAACATAATTCAGAGATTCGCATTCCGGTTGCGAAGAGCAGTTCGATTACGGCGGCATTCTGAAGCGTCTTTTTCTTCTGATAATCGGTCCGCGCGTTTTTGCGCTGTTTGTAGACGGCGGACAGAAAGGCTTCCATTGTATGCAGGGGAATGGTTCTGGGCAGAAGAACAGGTTCCCGGAAACGGATCTGTATTTGGC
The DNA here is from genome assembly GCA_910587765.1 of uncultured Lachnospiraceae bacterium. Classification (GTDB taxonomy): domain Bacteria; phylum Bacillota; class Clostridia; order Lachnospirales; family Lachnospiraceae; genus Hominiventricola. The sequence continues at coordinate 21,410 of CAJUNR010000052.1, read as the reverse complement.
CGAACGGGTTTCGGACAATGACTTCCCGGTATTCAAGATAGTGAAAAAAGGCTTTCAGAGAAGCGATTTTTCGTTTTACTGTTTTCGGTTTATATTTCTGGTGAAGCTCCGCGATAAATTCCTCCAGTACGGCAGGAGTGATGCCGGACAGGTCGGCTGTACCGGGTTTTGCGGAAAATTGTGCCAGATCAATCCGATATGCTTTCAGTGTCTTGGCATTGAGTCTCTTTTGGTGCCGGCAATAATCCAGATAATTCTGCAGATGTGTTTGTAAATGGTCCATGGTAAAACCTCCTTCGTTTTATATCAGTTTACCAGAGACCCGGACATTGAAGAAAGCATGATATGCGGACGGATTATCAGTGCAGAAAAAAGTGCAAAGCCCTTGGCGTCATTCAGAGGGCTTTGCACTTTCTGGTCATTCCGGTTCGTCCGCATTCAGTGACGTTACGTAATCATTCAATGCGGTGATGTCCGCAGTTACCGGACCGCTGTTCTGTTTCTTCTGATAAGAATCCGCGGCGGAATATCCAAGCCAGGCGACCAGGGCCAACGCCGCCAGGGAAGCGCAGACTTTGGTGATCAGCGCGTTCCTTTTCTTCCTTGCCTGAATTGCCTTGCGGTTTTTCTTCTGTTCTTTATAACGGTCTACTTTTTCCTGACTCATAGATCCTGTCTCTCCTTCTCTAAATTCACGGGAATAGAATAAGTATACCACAATTTCAGGAGATTTCCACCCTTATCTTTTTATCTGCCCGTTTTTTCCATCTGCGCCATCTTCATGGCGCGGACTTTTAACGGCAGTCCGAACAGCGTGATAAACCCGCTCGCGTCGTGGTGGTCATACAGGTCGCCGGTCGTGAAAGAAGCGAGGGATTCGCTGTACAGGCTGTAGGGGGAGGTGGTCCCTGCCTTGATGATGTTGCCCTTGTAGAGCCGAAACTTCACTTCTCCGGTTACATACTGCTGCGTGCTGGCCACGAAAGCCTGTACGGCTTCGCGCAGAGGCGTGAACCATTTGCCCTCGTAGACGATCTGCGCCATCTTGTTGCCCATGTCTTTCTTCGTCTCCATAGTGGCGCGGTCGAGAACCAGTTCTTCGAGCTGATCATGCGCCTCCATGAGGATCGTTCCGCCGGGAGTCTCATAGACGCCGCGGGATTTCATGCCGACGACGCGGTTTTCCACGATATCCACGATACCGATGCCGTGTCTGCCGCCCAGCTCGTTCAGTTTGCGGATGATGTCGGCGACCTTCATCTTCTCACCGTTTACGGAAGTCGGGATGCCTTTTTCAAAGGTCATGGTGACATATTCGCCTTCATCGGGAGCCTTTTCGGGAGTGACGCCGAGCACCAGCATATGATCGTAGTTCGGCTCGTTCGCCGGATCCTCGAGTTCCAGTCCCTCGTGGCTGATATGCCACAGATTCCGGTCGCGGCTGTAGCTGTGGCTGTGATCAAAGGGAAGGTTGATGCCGTGATTTTTGCAGTATTCGATCTCGTCCTCTCTGGAGTTCATCGTCCAGACGTCGGTCATCCGCCAGGGGGCGATGATCTTCAGGTCCGGAGCCAGCGCCTTGATACCGAGTTCAAAACGGATCTGGTCGTTGCCCTTGCCGGTTGCGCCGTGACAGACGGCGGAAGCGCCTTCTTTTCTCGCGATCTCCACCAGTCTTTTGGCGATGGCCGGACGGGCCATGGAGGTGCCCAGCAGATATTTATGCTCATAGACGGCGCCCGCCTGTACGCAGGGCATGATGTATTCCTCCGCAAATTCGTCCACAATGTCTTTAATGTACAGCTTTGCCGCTCCGGAGAGTTTTGCGCGCTCTTCCAGGCCGTCCAGTTCGTTTCCCTGACCGCAGTCGATGCAGCAGCAGATCACTTCATAATCAAAATTCTCTTTCAGCCACGGAATGATGGCGGTGGTATCGAGTCCGCCGGAATAAGCCAGAACTACTTTTTCTTTCATACGTATTCTCCTCTTTTATTCTTTGAAATGGTGTTCTTTTTCACTGCATTCTACTATACAACAAGTTTGTATAGATTGCAAGTGAAATAATATACATATATTCATTAATTTTATAAAAATAGTTGCATAAAATGAATATATAATGTATAATTATGCAATCAGATCCCGACGGCGAAAAGCACTTGCACGGCGGGGGGATTTGTTATATGATAAAGAACAGTTATTTTCCAAGGAAGAAGAGGTGGAGAAGATGATCAGAGCAGGAATTATCGGAGCGACGGGTTATGCGGGAGCGGAGCTGGTCAGACTGCTTCTGGGGCATAAGGAAGCAGAAATTGTGTGGTACGGCTCCAGAAGCTATGTGGACCGAAACTATGCGGATATCTATCAGAATATGTTCCGGCTGGTGGATGACGTCTGCCTGGATGACAATATGGAGGCGATGGCGGAGCAGGTGGATGTGATCTTCACGGCAACGCCTCAGGGTCTGTGCGCGTCTCTCGTAAATGAAGATATTTTACATAAGGTAAAGATGATTGATCTCAGTGCGGATTTCCGGATCAAGGACGTAGAGGTTTATGAGAAATGGTACGGGATCGAACATAAGGCGCCGCAGTTTCTCGAAGAAGCGGTTTACGGCCTGTGTGAGATCAACCGGGAAGCGGTGAAAAAGGCGAGGCTGGTCGCCAATCCGGGATGCTATCCCACCTGCAGTTTCCTCTCGGTCTATCCTCTCGTCCGGGAAGGGCTGATCGATCCGGGCACGATCATCATCGACGCCAAGTCCGGCACTTCCGGCGCGGGGCGCGGGGCGAAGGTGGACAATCTGTTCTGCGAGGTCAACGAAAATATCAAGGCTTACGGGGTGGCGGGCCACCGGCATACGCCGGAGATCGAGGAGCAGCTTTCGCTGGCGGCGGGAGAGCCGGTGCTCATCAATTTCACTCCCCATCTGGTGCCCATGCAGCGGGGGATTTTGGTGACGGCCTATGCGTCTTTGCGGAAAGAGGTTTCTTACGAAGAGGTGAAGGTGGTGTATGACCATTATTATAAGAAGGAATTTTTTGTCCGCGTTCTGGAAAAGGATGTATGTCCTCAGACCCGCTGGGTGGAAGGCAGCAATTTTGTCGATGTGAACTTCAAGATTGACCCGAGAACGAAGCGTATCATTATGATGGGAGCGATGGACAATCTGGTGAAAGGGGCGGCCGGACAGGCGGTGCAGAATATGAATCTGCTGTTCGGACTTGACGAGACGGAAGGACTGCGGGCAGCGCCGCTGTTTCCGTAGAAGCTCTGCGGCAGACGTGCGCAGGGACTTCCTCCGGTTTTCTCACGGCCGGCGCGGACGGACAGAAAGAGGTCATGAAGCGGGTGAAACAGCCGGTGCGGACGGACAAAAGCTGTAATGAAACAGGTGAAACAACCGGCGCGGGATGACAGAAGACGACAATGGAACGGGTGAAAGGTTACGGGTGAACACAGATTATGGATATTCGGGTAATGACGATTGAAGATTATGAGAAAGTATACGGTCTCTGGAAGACGATCCGCGGGTTCGGGATCCGGAGTATGGATGATTCCAGGGAAGGCGTGGCCCGTTTTCTGCGAAGAAATCCGACGACCAGCGTTACGGCATGGGAGAACGATACGCTGATCGGCGCGATTCTCTGCGGCCATGACGGGAGGAGAGGCTGCCTGTACCATGTCTGCGTGAGGAACGGTTACCGGAGGCAGGGCGTGGGCAAGGCCATGGTGGTAGCCTGCATGGAGGCTCTGAAACAGGAGGAGATTAATAAAGTCAGTCTGATCGCGTTTACAAAAAACGACATCGGCAACGCGTTCTGGAACAAGATCGGGTGGACCAGGAGGCAGGATCTGAACTATTATGATTTTACGTTGAACGAGGCGAACATTACGGCATTTATAGAAGAAGGCTAGTGAGAGAAAAGGAGGACGGGATGATTAAAAAAATTGACGGCGGTGTGACGGCAGCGAAAGGCTTCGAAGCAGCGGCGGCGGAGGCGCGGATCAAATATAAGGACCGGAAGGATATGGCGCTGATCTACAGCCCGGTTCCCTGCGCGGCGGCGGGAACCTTCACGACCAATGTGGTCAAGGCTGCGCCGGTGAAGTGGGATCAGGAGATTGTGAAGCACTCTCCGTCCGTACAGGCGGTGGTGATCAATTCCGGCATTGCCAACGCCTGCACGGGAGCGGAAGGATACGGTTACTGCGAGCAGACGGCGCAGGCGGCGGAGCGTCTGCTGGGGATCCCGGCGTCTTCCGTGCTGGTGGCTTCTACCGGTGTGATCGGGATGCAGCTTCCGATCGGGCGGATCAAGGACGGAGTCGCGCTTCTGGCAGGCGCGAAAGCGGATACGGCGGAAGCGGGGCTGGAGGCGGCGAAAGCCATCATGACGACGGACACGAAACCCAAATACGCGGCGGCCCAGGTGAAGATCGGCGGAAAGACGGTGACGGTCGGAGGGATGTGTAAGGGTTCCGGCATGATTCATCCCAATATGTGCACGATGCTTGGCTTCGTCACTACGGATGCGGCGATCACGAAGGAGCTGCTGCAGAAGGCGCTCTCGGACGACGTCCGGGATACCTACAATATGGTTTCGGTGGACGGGGATACGTCTACCAACGATACGGTGCTTCTGCTCGCGAACGGCATGGCAGAGAACCCGCTGATCGTGCAGGAGGACGAGAATTACGCCGTTTTTAAGGAAGCGCTTCATTATGTTAATACCGAGCTGGCGAAGAAAATCGCGGGCGATGGAGAGGGAGCGACCTGCCTCTTTGAGGTGAAGGTGATCGGGGCCGAGAGCAGGGAACAGGCGGTGACGCTGAGCAAATCCGTGATCACCTCCAGCCTGACCAAAGCGGCGATCTACGGGCATGACGCGAACTGGGGACGGATTCTCTGCGCCATGGGCTATTCCGGCGCGCAGTTCGATCCGGAAAGGGTGGACCTGTATTTCGAGAGTGCGGCCGGCAGGCTGAAAATCATTGAGAACGGCGTTTCCACCGGCTACAGCGAAGAGCTGGCAACAAAAATATTGTCCGAGGAGTATGTGACCGCCGTTGCGGATATCAAGATGGGGGAGGCGTCCGCTACGGCCTGGGGCTGCGATCTGACCCATGAGTACGTGAATATTAATGCGGACTACCGGAGCTGAGAACGGCCGCGGGCTGATTTTGGCAGACAGTGAGCCGGGCGGCCGCGGGCGGACCTTTGGCGAAGATCCTGGATCCCGTCCGCCTGACACGGGGCCGGCAGAGCGGTTTTGGAGGAGAGAAAAGAGGAGTGAGAGGTTATGAGAGAGGACACAGAGAAGTATCTGGAGAAAGCTGCCGTTCTGGTGGAGGCGCTTCCGTATATTCAGAGGTTTAACCGCAAGATCATCGTCGTCAAATACGGCGGCAGCGCCATGGTGGACGAGACTTTGAAAAAGAGCGTCATCAGCGACGTGACGCTTCTGAAACTGGTAGGCTTCAAGCCCATCATCGTTCACGGCGGCGGAAAAGAGATCAGCAGATGGGTCGGTAAAGTGGGGATGGAGCCCCGTTTTGTGAACGGCCTGCGCGTGACGGACGAGGATACGATGGAGATCGCGGAGATGGTGCTCGGCCGGGTGAACAAGGGACTTGTGACGATGGTGCAGGAGCTGGGCGTCAAGGCTGTCGGCATCAGCGGCAAGGACGGCGGGCTTTTGAAGGTGGAGAAGAAATATTCCGACGGACAGGACATCGGTTATGTGGGGGAGATCACGGGGGTAACCCCCAAGATTCTCTATGATCTTCTGGAGAAGGATTTCCTGCCGATTGTCTGTCCGGTGGGGCTGGACGAGCATTTCAATACGTATAATATCAATGCGGACGACGCCGCGTGCGCCATTGCCAGAGCCGTGAAGGCGGAGAAGCTGGCGTTTCTGACGGACATCGAGGGCGTTTACCGGGATTTCGACGACAAGGCTTCTCTGATCTCGGAAATCACGGTCAGCGAGGCGAGGGAACTGTTGAAAGGCGGCACCATCGGCGGCGGGATGCTGCCCAAGCTTGAGAACTGTATCGAGGCCATCGAGGCAGGCGTGTCCAGAGTCCATATCATGGACGGACGGATCATGCACAGTATCCTGCTGGAGGTATTTTCCAACAAGGGTATCGGTACGGCGATTCTGGGAGACACGGAGGAGAAATTTCACTATGAACAATAATTATATCGAGAAAGCCGAGGAGGCGGTTCTGCACACTTATAACCGCTATCCGATCGTATTTGATCATGGAGAAGGCGTATATCTGTACGACGTGGACGGGAAGGAATATCTGGATTTTGCGGCGGGAATCGCCGTGCAGTCGCTGGGATACAACAACAGGGAGTATACGCAGGCGCTGAAGGATCAGATTGACAGGCTGACCCATATTTCCAACCTGTATTATACGGTGCCGATGATGGAGGCGGCGCAGAAGGTGGTGAAAGCCAGCGGCCTGTCGAAGGTTTTTTTCACCAACAGCGGGACCGAGGCGATTGAGGGCGCCATAAAAGCGGCGAAAAAATATGCGTATGCACGGGACGGGAAGGCGGATCACGAGATCATCGCCATGAACCATTCGTTCCACGGAAGGAGTCTCGGCGCGCTGTCGGTTACCGGCAACGAGAAATATCAGATTCCGTTCAGGCCGCTGCTTCCCGGAGTGCGTTTTGCAGAATACAACGATCTGGAGAGCGTGAAGGCGCTGGTTACGGAGAAGACCTGCGCGGTCATTCTGGAGACGGTTCAGGGTGAGGGCGGCATCTATCCGGCGGAGGAAGATTTCCTGAAGGGCGTCAAGGCGCTGTGCGAGGAGCATGATCTGCTGCTGATTCTGGATGAGATCCAGTGCGGCATGGGCCGGACCGGATACATGTTCGCCTGGCAGGAGTACGGCGTAGAGCCGGATATCATGACCTGCGCGAAGGCCATCGGCTGCGGCGTGCCGGTGGGGGCCTTTGTTCTGGGAGAAAAAGCGGCTGCGGGTTCCCTGGGACCCGGAGATCACGGCACGACCTACGGCGGCAATCCGTTCGTCTGTGCGGCGGTCAGCAAGGTGTTTGACCTGTATGAAAAGGAGCATATTCTGGAGAATGTGCGCACGGTGGGCGCGTATCTGACGGAGAAGCTGGATCATCTGGTGGAAAAATACGATTTTCTGAAGGAGCGCCGTGGAAAAGGACTGATGCAGGGGTTGGAGGTTACCGGCAGGCCGGCGGGAGAGATTGTGGACCGCGCGCTTGAGAACGGGTTGATCGTGATTACCGCCGGCGGCAATGTGCTGCGGTTCGTCCCGCCGCTGGTGATTACGAAAGAGGATGTAGACTGTATGACGGAGAAGCTGGAGCGTGCTTTCGCGGACGCGTAGAAGCCGGCCGGGAGCTCTGAACAGGAGAATGATATGACGATAAAATACCAGAGAATCATCGCCGTGCTGCTGGTGCTTCTGTTGGGCGCGCAACTGGTGCACATGGGATTGAAAAACAGGCCGGAGGAGGCGGAGATTGTGGTAGATCAGCCGATTCTGATCTGGTATACGGATCCGGATATCCAGCCTTATATGGACGCGGCCGCACAGGAGATGGCGGCCAGATATCAGGTGGAGGTGCGCGCGGAGCTGGTCTCGGAGGTGGATTACATCGAGAACATCAGCGAGCAGTCCGTCGCGGAGAAGATGATGGGGCCGGACGTCTATGTGGTTTCGAGCGCGCTGCTTGAGAAGGCGGTGCTCGCCGGGCTGACGACTTCCGTGGACGACCAGGATCCGGCCGGGACATATTCAGAGAAGGCGGTGCACGCGATGACCTACGACGGGAAGATGGTCGCATGGCCTTTCTACATCGAGACCTGCGTGATGCTGTACAACCGGTATTATGTGGACCCGGAGGAGGTTCCGTCGGATATCGAGGATATTCTGACCTACGCGGAGAATTTTGAAACAGACGATCTGACGGCGGGTGTGGAGAACATTTTCAAGTGGAACGTAGCCGACGTTATCGACAATTATATGTTTCTGGGCGCGTACACGGATCTGGGGGGGCCTGACGGCGACAACAAGAGTCAGGTGTCCATGGACCTTCCAAAGATCACGGAATGTATGAGTTACTATCAGAGCCTGAACGAATTTTTCGCCATTGATGCGGACACGGTCACTTCGGAGGAAGTGATTCAGGGGTTCATCGACGGAAAGACGGTATTCACGATCGTCAATGTCCCCATGCTCGCGGCGCTCGACCGGGCGGTGAAGGAAGGCAGTCTCCCGGAATATCCCGCGGAGCGCACGGTTGTCGGGGAAGACGGGGAGGAGACGGTGGAAAGCCTGAACTATGAGCCGTTCTATCAGGCGGCGCCTCTTCCGGCGCTTACGGATACGCTTGATTCCCGCGGCCTGTCCGTGACAAACGGCGTGGTGGTAAATCCGTATTCCGGGAATGTGGATGCGGCGAAAGCGTGCGCCCGGTATCTGACCAGGGATCGGGCCGGGAAGCTCTACGAAGAAGCCAGCAAGCTGACCGCCTGCCGGAGTCTTCTGGGAGGGGAGGAAGCGCCTGCGAAGGAGGAGAAGAAGTCTCTGTTCGGATACGATTCTCTGTATGAGAAACTGCTGGGCGGCGGGGAAACAAAGGTTCCGGCGTCGGACGCGTATCTGACCGTCTATGAGGCGTACGAGGAGGCGGCGGAGGTTCCCAAGATTATGGAACTGTCCAACATGTGGCTGCAGCTGGAGGTCGTGCTGGCGGATATCTGGCGGGGTTCCGACGCGGGAGAGAAGGTGAGCGGCTTCGCCGGGCTTCTGGCGGCGCAGCTGGACTGACGGCTGCGCGCCGGGAAAACGGATGCCGGCATGCGGCGGGGTCTCGGCGGACGCCGTTTTGAGTCGGTTCCGGATGTATAGAAATCCGGTCATAAGGGTACACTTCTGACAAAAGGAGGATCCTTTATGACTGGATTTTTTATTGCACTGATATCGGGCGCTCTGATGAGCCTTCAGGGGGTCTTTAATACGGATGTGACCAGGCAGAGCAGCACATGGGTGTCTGCGTCCTGGGTACAGCTTTCCGCGCTCGCGACCTGCCTTGTCATATGGGCCGTATCGGACCGCAGCAGCTTCGGCGCCCTTCTGAAAGTCAGCCCCAGATATATGATGCTCGGGGGCGTCTTCGGAGCGTTTATTACCTTCACAGTGATACAGAGCATGTCGGCGCTGGGACCGGCGAAAGCGACAATGCTGATCGTGATCGCCCAGCTTACCGTCTCCTGGCTGGTGGAACTGATGGGGATGTTCGGAGTAGATAAGGGAAACTTTTCCCTGCGGAAGCTGGCGGGGCTTTTGGTGGCGATTGCCGGCGTCGTGATATTTGAATGGGAAAATTAAGATTGCTCTTGTGTTTCCGGCGCAAGTCCGCTACAATAAAAACAGGGCATGGATGACTTTTCTTCCGGATGGTTTCGGACAGGAGAAAAGTATGAAAAATGGTAACAGGATAAGGGGAGTCCGGTGTCTGATTGCTGCAGGCGCCGTTCTCTGTCTGACAGGGTGCAGCGTTTCCGTGGGCGGTTATACGCTCTGGGGAGACGACGAGCTGACGTTTGTCTGCGCGGAGGAAGACGCCGGCGCAGAAGGATCCGGGGAAGACGTCCGGGGAGCGGACGCATTTTCCGGGGAGGAACGGGCGGAGACGGCCGGACGGTCCGGCGCAGAGCAGACCCGTATTGCGGTTCCTTCCGAAGAACAGGCGGAGGCTGCGGTTTCCCCGGACGGGGAACAGGCGCAGACGGAGGCCGGCGTCACATCCGGCGGTCGGGTGAATCTCAATACGGCTTCTCTGGAGGAGCTGATGACTCTGAACGGAATCGGAGAAACGCGGGCGAAGGCAATCATTGAGCACCGCACGCGGAACGGCCCTTTTACAAAGGAAGAAGAGATTATGCAGATTCCGGGGATCAAGGAAGGAATCTACACGAAGATACAGGATCAGATCACGGTGCGATGAGGTGAAACATGGGACAGAGAGTATTGGTGGTAGACGATGAAAAACTGATTGTAAAAGGCATCCGCTTCAGCCTGGAACAGGACGGCATGGAGGTGGACTGTGCCTACGACGGGGAAGAGGCGCTGGGGATGATAAAGGAGAATGAATACGACATCATCCTTCTGGACGTGATGCTTCCGAAACTGACCGGTTTCGAAGTATGTCAGCAGCTTAGGGAGTTTTCGAGCGTTCCGGTGCTCATGCTGACGGCCAGAGGGGACGATATGGACAAAATTCTCGGCCTGGAGTACGGGGCGGACGATTACATTACGAAGCCTTTCAACATTTTGGAGGTAAAGGCGAGGATCAAGGCGATCATGCGCCGCACGAAGAAGAAAGCGCCGGAGAAGGAGAGCCGCCGGGTTGTGCAGAAAGGAGAGTTTCACCTGGACTGCGAGAGCCGCCGGCTGAACATCGCGGGCCGTGAGATCAATCTGACGGCGAAGGAATTTGATCTTCTGGAACTGATGGCGCTCAATCCCAATAAGGTCTACAGCCGGGATCACCTGCTCAATGCCGTGTGGGGCTATGATTATCCCGGCGACGTGCGTACGGTGGATGTGCACATCCGGAGGCTGCGCGAGAAGATCGAGCAGAAGCCCAGCGAGCCGAAATACGTACATACCAAGTGGGGAGTAGGGTATTACTTTAATGTTTAAAGGGATTCTGAAAGAACGTTTTTTTCCAAACGCCAAGTTTTTCAGGAGCCTGAATTTCCGGATCATGGTGATTCTGTTTCTGATCGGGACGATTCCGGCTCTGATTCTGTCTGTCGCTTTTCTTTCTGCCTATCGTGAGCAGTCGATCACGCGTCTCGGGAATGACGTGAGCAATCAGTGCCAGATCCTGGCCACACAGCTTGGTAGCGCCAACTATCTGGACAATCCGAATAACGAGACCCTGACAGGGGAACTGGCGCAGGTTGCCATGCTCTATGACGGCCGAATCCTCATCATCGACCAGAATTTCCATATTATGGTGGACACCTATGCCCTGGAGGAAGGGCGTACCATGCTGGCGGAAGAGGTCATCCGCTGTTTCAAGGGAGAGAGCACGAGCCACTATGTCAGCGGCCGGTTTATCGAGATGACGGTGCCGATCACCGGCAGCGGGGAGGACAAGACGGTGAACGGCGTGATTCTGGCGAGTGCGTCCACGGACAGCCTGAACGCGCGGTTTGAGGATCTGCGGAATTTTACGGAGATCTGGCTGGCGGCCGGAAGCATCTGTCTGCTCGCTCTGGCGGTTCTTTTGTCGAACTGGCTTGTGAAACCGCTGCGCCATATGAACAAATTTATCGGCGATCTGGTGGAGGGCGCGCTGGACGGCGATCTGGATATCCGCGACTGTACGGAGACGGAGAATATTTCGAATACGTTCAACAGTCTGCTGGCGAAGCTGCGCCTGATGGAAGAATCCAGGCAGGAGTTCGTATCCAATGTCTCCCATGAACTGAAGACGCCGCTGGCGTCGATGAAGGTGCTGGCGGATTCCCTGCTGGTACAGGAGGGGGCGCCGGTTGAGCTGTATCAGGAGTTCATGCAGGACATTGCCGAGGAAATTGACCGTGAAAATACGATTATCTCGGATCTTCTGACACTGGTGAAGACCGACCGGAAGGTGACCGGGCTGAATGTGGAGGTGACGGACGTCAACGCGTTTCTGGAGCAGATTCTCAAGCGCCTGCGCCCGATTGCGGAGAAGGAAAATGTCGAACTGGTGTTTGAAAGCAACCGGAGCGTGAGCGCGGAGATCGACGTCACCAGACTATCGCTGGCGTTTTCCAATCTGGTGGAAAACGCGGTCAAATACAACCATGAAAACGGCTGGGTCCGCGTCAGCCTGGACGCGGATCATAAGTTCTTCTATGTGAAGGTGAGCGATTCCGGGATGGGAATTCCGCAGGAGTCGCTGGACTACATATTTGAGAGATTCTACCGGGTAGACAAGTCCCATTCCCGGGAGATCGGCGGCACCGGACTGGGACTGGCGATCACGAGGAGTGCGGTCGTGGCGCACAGGGGGGCGATCCGGGTGCAGAGCACCGTAGGAGAGGGGACGGTTTTCACCGTGCGGATTCCGATACGCTATATCACGTAGCGCGGCGGCAACAGGAGAGAGCGATGAAAAAGAAAGGATTATTTCTTCTGGCAGGCTTTCTGTGTCTGATGTTTTTCGGGTGCGGGAAAGCCGGCGAGACGGAGGAGAGCGGCTATCAGATCTGGTACATGAATCAGGAGGAGACCAGGTTAAGCTGCGAATATAAGGAGCTGCAGGCGAAGAATACGGAGGGCCTTCTGAAGGAGGCGCTGGAGCTTCTGCGGGAGAAACCGGAGGACGGCGAATACAAACCGGCGCTTCCGGAGAGCGTGCGGATCGAGAGTTATGCGATCGAGCACAATCAGCTCTATCTGAATTTTTCGGTGGAATATCTGGACATGCCCAGAGTCTATGAGGTTCTGTGCCGGGCGGCTGTAGTGAGAACGCTGTGCCAGCTTCCGGATATCGACTATGTCGGCTTCCGCGTGGCGGATCAGCCCCTTGTCGATCTGAAGGGAAAGGCCGTCGGACTGATGAACGAAGAGCAGTTTATCGAGAATGCCGGGGAGGAAATCAATGCCTACCGGACGGCGGATCTGACGCTTTACTATACGAATGAGACAGGGGACCGGCTGGTTGCCCAGCGGGTGCCGATGGAGTATAACAGCAACATCTCTCTGGAGAAGCTGATCGTGGAACGGCTGATCGACGGACCGCCCTATGAGGGGGTCTATCCGACCATACCGGCGAATACGAAGCTGGTCAGCGTATCGGTCAGGGACGGCATCTGTTATGTGAATCTGGATGAAGGATTTCTTGAAACCGGTTACAATGTGACGGAGAGCATCCCTGTCTATTCGATCGTCAATTCCCTGATTCAGAACACGGACGCGCAGAAGGTGCAGATCAGCATTAACGGAGAGACAAACCGGGTCTTCCGGGAGAGTATCAGCTTTGACACGATTTTTGAAAGAAATGAGGATCTGATAAAATGAAACAACGGCCGGTTGCGTGTCTGGCGCTGCTGGTGTTCCTGATCCTGAATCTGCTGCCTCCGGGGCTTTTCTATCAGCCCCGGAAAGCGGCGGTCCGATGTCGGGCGCAGGTCACCGGGCGGGTTATCCGTCAGACAGAGAAAAACGAAAAGACACAGCTTTATCTGAAAAACTGCCGCGTGGAGAGCGAGAACGGACGGTTTCAAACCGATCGGATGCTCGTCTATCTGGCAGAGATCAAAGAGTTTCCCCTGGGAAGCGATCTATCCTTATCAGGAACCGTTTATCCAATTGAAGAACCAACCAATCCGGGACAGTTTGACAGCAGACTGTATTATGAGCAGAAGGGCATTTCCAGTACCTTCTACGCCGAGCACGCGCAGATTCTGTCCGTGCATCCGCAGCCGGTCCGCCAGTGGCTTGCGTCCCTGCAGAAGCGGCTGGGAAGCGTATATGAACAGGTTTTGGAGGAGCCGGACAGCGGCCTTCTCAAAGCGATGGTGCTTGGACAGAAGGAGGAACTGGACGCGCAGATCCGCATGCTCTATCAGCGGAACGGGATCGCCCATCTGCTGGCGATTTCCGGCCTGCACGTATCGCTGGTTGGCATGGGCCTCTACCGTCTGCTCAGGCGGGCGACCGGCTCCTTTGCGGCGGCGGGGATTCCTTCGCTCCTCTTCCTGGCGGCCTACGGATGGATGACCGGTGGCTCCATATCCACGATTCGGGCGGCGGTCATGTGCGGGATGGCGATACTGGCCGACCTGATTGGACGAACTTACGACATGCTGACCGGCATCGGCGTCTCGGCCCTTCTGCTGATGCTGGCCAGTCCGCTGAGCGCCAGACAGAGCGCGTTCCTTCTGTCCTACGGCGCGGTGCTCGCGATCGCCCTCATTCCTCCTGTATGGAAACTCTATCAGGAGCGGGCCGGACGCGCAGGACAGGCGTGGATGGTCAGCCTGTCCGTTCTGATGATGACGTTCCCTCTGTTGCTCTGTTTCTTCTATGAATATCCCCTGTATTCCACACTGCTGAATTTACTGGTCATTCCGCTGATGAGCGTACTGATGGTTTTCGGGCTTCTGTGCGGAGGGCTCGGCCTGTTTTCCACCGCTGCGGCCAGACCCTGCGCTGCGGTCTGCCATCTGATCCTTACCCTGTACGAGGAGGCCGGCAGGCGGTGCCTGGCCCTCCCGGGGGCGGTTCTGAGCATCGGAAGTCCGGCGGCCTGGAAGGTGCTGCTCTACTATGCGACGCTTGCATGCGGACTGCTTCTTCTGTACAAAGAGAAGCGGCGGAAGAAGTACTGGAGAAAGAGGGAGCCGTTTCGTCCCAGAAGGGGAGTGCTGGCCGCCGGCCTGTGCCCGCTCCTTCTGTGCCTGTGCCTTTTGTGCCTGCGCACCGGCAGAGGGCTTGAGATCCGGATGCTGGATGTGGGGCAGGGAGATTCCGTATATTTGAGAAGCCCTGGCGGAACGACCTGCCTGTTCGACGGCGGCAGCTCGAACGTGAAACAGGCGGGGACTTACCGGATCCTTCCTTTTCTGAAATGGTCCGGCGTGCGGACGCTGGATTATGTGTTTCTCTCCCATATGGATCAGGATCACATCAACGGACTGCTGGAGCTTGTGAAAGACGACGTGGAGGGCGGAGGGCTCAGAATCGGGCACGCCGTATTTCCAAGGCTGGCGGAAAAGGACGAGGCGTATAAAGAGACCGAGCAGGTTTTCCGGGAGGCGGGAATCGAGATTCTGTATTTGGGGGCCGGGGACCGTCTGGAGCAGGATGCCTTCTCCCTGACCTGTCTGTGGCCCGCCGAAACGGCCGTGTCGGACGACCGCAACGACCTGTCGATGGTCGTACTGGCGGAGTACGGAGATTTTCAGATGCTTTTCACCGGAGACATCGGGGAAGAGACGGAGAGAAAGTTGCTGTCCGGCCGGGGGCTGCGGCAGGCGGAGGTTTTGAAAACGGCGCACCACGGTTCCAGGCATTCTTCCGGGGCGGCCTTTCTCTCGCGCGTCCGTCCGGCGGTGAGCCTGATCTCCTGCAGCGCCGCGAACCGGTACGGACACCCGGGAGAAGAGACGCTTCAGAGGTTGGAGGATGCGGGGAGCCGGGTTTTCATTACGAAAGACTGTGGGGCGATCCGGGTGTGGACCAACGGAAAAAAAGTGCGCGTCGAAGGAATGCAAAAGGAATGAAAAATACCTTTACAAAACAAGGGTTTTATGCTAAAGTATGTGAGTATGATTTCAACCGTCATTCAGAGTCCGGATTCTCCGACCGTCTCTTAATGACCGGTGGTTTAAAAACAAGGAGGAAGAGAGCATGATCTCGAAAGAAAAGAAACAGGCAATTATCGCAGAGTATGGCCGCAGCGAAGGCGACACCGGGTCGCCGGAAGTACAGGTGGCGATCCTGACCGCAAGGATTCAGGAGCTTACCGAGCATCTGAAGACGAACAAGAAAGACCATCATTCCAGAAGGGGACTTCTGAAAATGGTAGGTCAGAGACGCGGGATGCTGGCGTATCTGAAGAAGACGGATATCGAGAGATACCGTACGCTGATTGCAAGATTAGGTCTGAGAAAATAAGGACGTAAGGCGGAATTTTTCCGCCTTATTTTCGTGGGCGGCGGCGCAGGAGAAGGACCTTTACAGCCGGCAGTTATGCCGGATGTGTCCGCCCGCAGAACTGTTTTGGCAGAAGGAAGTCGCCGAGACCACTGAAAAGTGCAGAGGGGGTCTGTGTTTTTCAGTAGTTTCGGTATCTTCTGCCAAAAAGAAAAAATGGAAAGGAGATACAGTTATGTACAAAAGTTACACAATGGAGCTGGCAGGCAGGACGTTAAAAGTAGATATCGGCCGTGTGGCGGCTCAGGCAAACGGCGCGGCATTCATGCACTATGGGGATACGGTTGTGCTGTCCACCGCGACGTCATCGGATAAACCTCGCGACGGGATTGATTTCTTCCCGCTGAGCGTGGAATTTGAGGAAAAGCTTTATTCCGTGGGCAAGATCCCGGGAGGATTCAACAAGAGAGAGGGCAAGGCGTCCGAGAACGCGGTGCTGACCGCCCGGGTCATCGACCGCCCCATGCGTCCGCTCTTTCCGAAAGATTATCGGAACGACGTGACGCTGAACAATATGGTCATGAGTGTGGATCCGGAATGCCGTCCGGAGATCGTGGCGATGTTGGGTTCGGCTATCGCCGCCTCTATCTCGGATATACCTTTTGACGGCCCCTGCGCCATGACCCAGGTGGGTCTGGTGGACGGAGCGTTCGTCGTCAATCCGTCTCAGGAGCAGTGGAAGAACGGAGACCTGAATCTGACCGTCGCCTCCACGAAGGAAAAAGTGATGATGATCGAGGCCGGCGCCAATGAGGTTCCGGAGGATCGGATGATCGAAGCCATCTATCTGGCGCACGGTGTCAATCAGGAGCTGATCGCGTTCATCGAGAAGATCGTGGCGGAGGTTGGAAAGCCCAAGCACACGTATACAAGCTGCGCGGTTCCGGAGGAGCTGTTCGAGGCGATCAAAGAGATCGTTCCGCCGCAGGAGATGGAAGAGGCGGTTTTCACGGACGACAAGCAGACCCGTGAGGAGAACATCCGCGTGCTGACGGAGAAGCTGACGGAAGCGTTCGCGGAGAAGGAAGAGTGGCTTGCGGTGCTCGGTGAAGCCGTCTATCAGTATCAGAAGAAGACGGTGCGCAAGATGATCCTCAAAGACCATAAGCGCCCGGACGGACGGGAGCTGACCCAGATCCGGCCGCTGGCGGCGGAAGTGGATCTGATTCCGAGAGTCCACGGTTCCGCTATGTTTACCCGCGGGCAGACGCAGATCTGCAACGTGTGTACGCTGGCGCCGCTGTCCGACCAGCAGAGGATCGACGGTCTGGATGAGAACGAAGTGAGCAAGCGTTATATGCATCATTATAATTTCCCGAGCTATTCGGTAGGCGAGACAAAGCCGTCGAGAGGACCGGGACGGCGGGAGATCGGGCACGGCGCTCTGGCGGAGCGCGCGCTTCTGCCGGTGCTTCCCACCGAGGAAGAGTTCCCGTACGCCATCCGTACGGTGTCCGAGACGTTCGAGTCCAACGGCTCCACGTCGATGGCATCCACCTGCGCGTCCTGTATGTCGCTGATGGCGGCGGGCGTGCCGATTAAGAAGATGGTGGCCGGTATCTCCTGCGGTCTGGTGACCGGAGACGCGGACGATGATTTCGTGCTGCTGACGGACATTCAGGGTCTGGAAGATTTCTTCGGCGACATGGACTTCAAGGTGACCGGTACCGACCGGGGTATCACGGCCATTCAGATGGATATCAAGATTCACGGCCTGACCCGTCCGATCGTGGAGGGCGCGATTGCCAGATGCCGCGAGGCGCGGATGTTCATCATGGACACCTGTATGAAGCCGGCGATCTCCGAGCCGCGTCCGGAAGTAGGACCGTTCGCGCCCAAGATCATCCAGATGATGATTGATCCGCAGAAGATCGGAGACGTGGTCGGTCAGAGAGGCAAGACGATCAACGCCATCATCGAACAGACCGGCGTCCGCATTGATATCAACGACGACGGGGCCGTATCCATCTGCGGTACGGACAAGGAGATGATGGACAAGGCGAAGGAGCTGGTGCGTATCATCACCACGGACTTCGAGGAAGGACAGGTCTTCGTCGGAAAGGTCGTCAGCATCAAGGAGTTCGGCGCGTTCCTGGAGTTCGCTCCGGGCAAGGAAGGCATGGTGCACATCTCGAAGATCGCAAAGGAGCGCATCAACCGCGTGGAGGATGTCCTCACTCTGGGAGATATGGTCAAGGTGGTATGCCTTGGCAAGGACAAGATGGGAAGAATCAGCTTCTCGATCAAGGACTGCAAGGAAAAATAAAATCCGAATCCAAAAAGCGTCGCGTATGCGGCGCTTTTTTTGCTGTTCAGAAGTCATAAAACCTGTCCTGCTTCATATATTGAGTTAAGGAGTTGGACAACATGAGATATAAAGAACTGTTTTCCGTATTTCCGGGGCCGCTGCAGGAGATTGTGAAGGAGTGGGGGCCGGATGTGGATACGGAAGGGCTGCAGGAAATACGGATCCGCGCCATGCGGCCGGTACTGGCGGTGTGCCAGGACGGAGAATACCGCTCCCGGACCGCGGTCACGAGAGAGCAGTTGAGGGAAATCCTCGCCTGCCTGTCCGATTACTCGCTGTATGCCCACGAGGAGGAACTGCGGCAGGGTTTTCTGTCTCTGCCGGGCGGACACCGGGTGGGACTGACCGGGCGGGCGGTGCTGGAGAAGGGGCGGATCCGTACGATCGCCGAGGTATCCTCGCTGAACATCCGTCTCGCGCGTGAAGTGAAGGGCTGCGCGGACGGGCTGCTGCCGTATCTGCGGGAGGACGGGAGACTTCTGCACACGCTGATTGTCTCCGCGCCCGGGCACGGCAAGACGACGCTCCTTCGGGACTGTATCCGGCAGCTCTCGGACGGCGGCGGGGCTTATCCGGGTCTGACGGTGGGCGTGGTGGACGAGCGGTCGGAGATCGCGGGAAGCTTCCGCGGAATTGCGGGCAACGACGTGGGGCTGCGCACGGACGTGCTCGACGGCTGCCCCAAGGCCGAGGGACTGATGCTGCTGATCCGTTCCATGTCGCCGGAGGTCGTGGCGGTGGATGAGATCGGAAGCCGGGAAGACGCGGCGGCGCTGCTTCAGGCCATGAACTGCGGGTGCGTGCTTCTGGCGACCGTCCACGGGAGCAGCATGGAAGAATTAAAGCGGAGGCCGGTTCTGGGGGAACTGACGGAGCTGGGGCTGTTTGAACGCTATGTGTTTTTGGAACGGGCCGGATTTCCGGGAAGGATCCGGGAGATTCTCGGCAGAGACGGGCGGACGGTGGCAGGAGGAGGGACAAGATGCTGAAACTGTTGGGAATCTTCTGTATTCTGGCGGGAAGTACGGGGTTCGGCATCCGTATGGCGAAGGAACTTGATCAGAGGGTGGAGGAGCTGCGCATGTTGCAGCAGCTGATGCTTTCTCTCAGAGGAGAGATCCGCTATCTGCACCGGCCGCTCGCGGAAGCTTTTTTTCATCTGTCCGAATATGCGGCGGCGCCTTTCGGGGAGTTTTTCCGCCGCACGGCGCAGGAACTGGAATGCCGCCGGGGGAGTACGGCGGGGGAGATCTGGAGCCGGAATCAGCGGATCTGTCTGGCGGAGCTGCACATCAGCCCCCGGGAACGGCTGGAGCTGGAGCGGCTGGGAAGGATGCTCGGCTATCTGGATGTGGAGATGCAGGTGAATACGCTGGATCACTATCTGGAACAACTGAAGCTGTCGACCGGTCAGGCCGGCGAGACGGCGAACAACTGCCGGCGGCTGTATCAGTACATGGGAATCCTTGGCGGAGCGGCTTTTGTGATTCTTGTTTTTTAATATCGGCGTACAGTTTTAAATTCAAAAATGACCCTGTACATCGCCGCATGGACGATTTCAGGGAAATACGAAAACGCGGATTCAGCCGGGAAGTCAGGAGTAAATATGAGCGAGATATTGATATTCAAAATCGCCGCGGTGGGGATTCTGGTCTCGGTGCTCTCACAGGTGCTGAAACACAGCGGCAGAGAAGAACAGGCGTTTCTCATGAGCCTTGCCGGGCTTCTGCTCGTACTGTTCTGGATCATTCCCTATGTATATGAGCTGTTTGAGACGATGCAGAGGCTGTTCCTGCTGTAAAGGGGCGGAAGAACGGGCCGCGGGGCGAAGCGTGGGTGGAGGTGGTATGTGTGGTACGTGTTGCGATGTTCGGGATTGCCGGCGTTCTGATGGCACTTCAATTAAAGAGCCTGAAGCCGGATTACTCCGTCTGTCTCTGTCTCGGCGTCAGTGTGCTGCTCTTCTTCTTTGTGGCGGAGAAGCTGACGGTCATCATGGACGGGCTTTCGGCGGTTCAGAGTTGTCTGCCGCTGGAGGCGGGCTATGTCCGCATTCTGATGAAAATCATAGGAATCACCTACATTGCGGAATTTGCCTCCGACCTGTGCAAAGACGCCGGTTACCAGACGATTGCAGGACAGATTCAGATCTTCGGGAAGCTGTCGGTGCTGACGGTCAGCATTCCCGTACTGACTGCGCTTCTTGACACGATTCAGACATTTCTCGGGGGCTGACGGATGGAAGAGATTGATTTCGGCGAGATCCAGCAGGTGTTGGACGAGATTCTCGGTGGCGGGACCGATTTTCAGCAGATGGTGAGCGAGGGGATGAAGGGGGAGAATCTTCTGTCCCTGCACCGTATCGGCAGCCTGCTGCAGAAGCTGTTTTTGGAGGAGTTGCTGGCGCAGAAAACGTTGTGGATCCACATTCTGATTCTGGCTGTTGCGGCGGCGGTGCTTCTGCACTTCGCGGATGTGTTCCGCAATAAGAGCGTCTCCCAGATCAGCTTCTGCATGATCTATATGATTCTGTTCCTGCTGCTGATTACCTCTTTTCGCGGCAGTATGGAGATTGCCGGCCAAGTGTTTGAGCATATGCGCAGCTTTATGACGGTGCTGGCGCCGGCGTATTTTCTCGCCATGACGCTGACCTCTTATGTTACATCCTCGGGAATTTATTACGAATTTGTCCTGCTTCTGATCTCCGCGGTCCGGTGGTTTACGGAAGTGTTTCTCCTGCCCTGCATCGAGATCCATGTGCTGCTTGTGCTGGCGGATCATCTGTCGAAGGAGGAGCGGCTGACCAGATTTACCGAACTGACGGAGCTGATAGTGCAGTGGGGGTTGAAGGCGGCGCTGGCGGCGGTGATGGGATTTCATCTGATTCAGGGCGTGATCTCACCGGCGGCGGATGCTTTCCGGAACACGGCGGTCAGCCAGGGAATCGAGATGGTACCGGGGGTAGGCGACATCGGCGGTTCCGTGGCGGATATGGTGTTCGGCTCCGCCATGCTGATCAAGAACGGCATCGGCGCGGCAGCTCTGATCGTCCTGCTGCTGATCTGTCTGGTTCCGCTTGCCAAGCTGGGCATCATCATGGCAGCTTACTATGTATTGGCGGCAGTGCTGCAGCCGGTGTCGGACGAACGGATCACCGGGTGTCTGAGCGGCATGGGAAACGGGGTCCGGCTTTTGTTTCAGGCGGTATTTACGATCATGGTGCTGTTCCTTCTGACCATCGCGCTGACGGCGGCGCTGACCGGGCCGTAGGGGGGCCGGGCCTTTTGCCTCCACGCCACCCGGACGCCCGACACGGGCAGATCGTCCTTCCAGACCCCGCTCGCGCTTAATGAAGGGACGCAGCGGTACTAAGGCGCGA
>CAJUNR010000051.1 GCA_910587765.1 uncultured Lachnospiraceae bacterium | reverse complement strand
TCCGCACCCAGGTATTTGTGGAGAACCTGCTGAACCGTTCGGTGAGGCTGGATATTTTGGCCACGGACAGTGCAGGGGCAAAAATGAACGTGGAAGTACAGCGCTCCGACATATGGAAGATATGAGGAATCAGACATTGAAAGAGGGAATGAAAGCGGTTGCGCTCCGTATGTTGGCGGCTGGCAAATATGCTTTAGAGGAAATTGTTCATATTTCAGGACTTTCTCTTGAAGAAGTCAAACAGTTGAAAAATGTTTCTGTTTTGACCAAAAATCTGGAAGCAGAGATAAAAATACATGATATGCGATAATAGTGGTAATTATTATTACAAGATTTTGTTTCACTCACCGGCAAGAAATTTTTGACATATGACGAATGTTACGATATAATCAGAAAAACAGGGACATGGATCCCCTGACAATATTTTAACAATATGGAGGTATGACATGAAAAAATATGTATGTGGACCGTGTGGCTATGAGTACGACCCGGCAGTCGGAGATCCGGATAACGGGATTGCTCCGGGAACCGCGTTTGAAGACCTTCCGGAAGACTGGGTATGCCCGATCTGCGGAGTAGGCAAGGAGGATTTTGAGGAGGCATGAAAGAGATAACCGTTACAGATTCCATCCTTTATGTGGGCTGTGATGACCGGGATATTGATCTGTTTGAAAGCCAGTATCATGTGCCGAACGGTGTATCCTACAATTCCTATGTGATCCTTGACGAGAAGATTGCAGTGATGGATACGACGGATCCGAGAGTGGCGGCCCAGTGGCTGTCCAACGTGGAAAAAGTACTGGGAGATAAAACGCCGGATTATCTGGTGATCAATCATATGGAGCCGGATCATGCGGGCAATATTCAGAAGCTCGCGGAAAAATATCCGCAGATGAAGCTGGTCAGCAACGCGAAAGTATTTACCATGCTGCCTCAGTTCTTCGATTTTGATCTGACGGACCGCACGGTGGCGGTAGGAGAAGGGGACACGCTCTCTCTCGGCAGCCATACGCTGCAGTTTTTCATGGCTCCCATGGTTCACTGGCCGGAAGCGATGGTCACTTATGAACAGTCCGAGAAAATACTGTTTTCGGCGGACGGCTTCGGAAAATTCGGAGCGCTGGACGCGGAAGAAGAGTGGACGGACGAGGCAAGGCGTTATTTTATCAATATTGTAGGAAAGTATGGCGCGCAGGTACAGGCGCTGCTCAAGAAAGCGGCGACGCTGGATATCGCGATGATCTGTCCGCTGCACGGACCGGTTCTGAAGGAGAATCTGGGCTACTATATCGGAAAATATCTGACCTGGTCTTCGTATGAGCCGGAGGAAGAGGGCGTCGTTGTGGCGTGCGCTTCGATTCACGGCAACACGAAGAGAGCCATGCAGAAGTTCGTGGAGATTCTGAAAGAAAAGGGAGCAAAGAACGTCGTGTTCTTCGATCTTGCAAGAGATGATATGGCGGAAGCAATCGCCTGCGCGTATCGTTATGACCGGCTCGTTCTGGCGAGCGCGACTTATGATGCCAGCCTGTTCCCGTGTATGGAAGATTTCCTCTATCATCTGAAGATCAAGAATTTCCAGAACCGTAAAGCGGCCATTGTGGAGAACGGAAGCTGGGCTCCGATGGCAGGAAAGCACATCCGGACGTATCTGGAAGGGATGAAGAACATCGAACTGGTGGGAGACACCGTGACGATCCGTTCGACCATGAGCGGGAAGAATCTGGAAGAGCTGAACGCGCTTGCGGAGGCATTGCTCCGGTAATCCATGTGAATAAAAGGGCTGTCTTTTGAGGAAAGGCAGCTCTTTTTCTGACGGCGCGGAAAGTAACTGTTTACACCCATGCTACCCGGACGCCGGATGCGGGCAGATCATCCTTCCAGACCCCGTTCGCACTTAATGAAGGGACGCAGCGGTACTAAGGCGCGAAAAGACCGCGCCTAAGGACCGGCGCCCTTCAATGGGTCTTTCAGGATGATCTGCCCGCATTCGGCTGAAAACCGGCGCAGATGTGAAAGACAACACATGTGGAAGTCCGTTCCGGGAAAAGAGTTGATAAAATCGGGAAAGACAGATATACTGACAGATAGAGACATAGTGGAAAACAGTGAAAGTGGAACAGGGTGATAGAGAATGACTGAGAATATCCGGAAGAAAGGTACAGAAAGTTCAGAGGGATGCGAGACGGATAAGTCCCGCGAAATCCTTGTGATCTATGGAGAGGAATATGAGAAAATGACCCGCCGTCTGCTGGAGGAGGCGGATCTGGCGGCGCGGATCGGGGACCGCGGCAGACGGATCGGCATTAAGCCCAATCTGGTCTCTGCCGTGCTGTCTTCGGAGGGGGCGACGACGCACACGGAAGTTGTGGAAGGGCTTCTTCGATACCTTCAGGAGCATGGTTTCCGGAATCTGGCGATCATGGAAGGTTCCTGGGTGGGAGAACAGACCGCGCGCGCTTTTGCGGCGTGCGGATATACGAAGCTGGCGGAGAAATACAACGTGGAGCTGATTGACGCGCAGAAGGAACGTCCGGTAAAGACGGACTGCGCGGGGATGGAACTCCGGCTCTGCGCCTGTGCGCTGGATGTGGACTTTATGATCAATGTGCCGGTCATGAAAGGTCACTGCCAGACGCGTATCACCTGCGCGCTTAAAAATATGAAAGGCCTTCTGCCTAATCAGGAAAAGAGACGGTTCCACTCCCTCGGGCTGCATCAGCCCATCGGTCATCTGGCAATGGGGATTCGTCAGGATTTTATTCTCGTGGACAGCATATGCGGGGATCTGAGTTTTGAGGACGGCGGAAATCCGACGGTGATGAACCGGATCTTCGCTGCATGGGATCCGGTGCTCTGCGACGCTTATGTGTGCCGGCTGCTGGGGTACCGGACAGAGGAGGTGCCCTATATCGGAATCGCGGAGTCTCTGGGTGCGGGAAGCGCCGATCTGGGCGGGGCGGTGGTCCGGGAACTGAATCTGTCCGGGGAACGGCCGCAGCTTCCGGATCGGAACCGGGTTCTCAAGCTGGCGGAAGCGGTGGAGGAGGTCGAGTCCTGCAGCGCCTGCTACGGTTATCTGATCCCGGCGCTCGATCGGCTGTACAGGGAAGGGCTCCTTGAGGACTTTCCGGAAAAGATCTGCATCGGTCAGGGATATAAGGGGAAGCCGGGGAATCTTGGCATCGGGAGCTGTACGAAGGACTTTGCGCACAGTCTGAAAGGATGCCCGCCGACGGAGACGGAAATTTATGAATTTCTCAGGGAATACATGCGCAGAAGAGACGGAAAGGAAACATATGGCGACAGAAAAGAAGGAACGCGCCCTTCTTCTGGGGGCGGACCTGCATGACGGAGAAGATTTTGAGCGCTCCATGCAGGAACTGGAAGAACTGGCAAAGGCCTGCGGGATGGAGCCGGCGGGGCGGGTGGTGCAGAATCTGCAGAAGCTCCATCAGGCGCTCTATCTGGGGAAGGGAAAGCTTCTGGAAATAAAAGAATATCTGGAGACGGAAGAGGTCGACGTGCTGATTTTCGACCGTTCGCTGACGCCGACGCAGCTTCGGAATCTGCAGGATCTTCTCGACCGTCCGATTCTCGACCGGACGACGCTCATTCTGGAGATCTTCGCGGTGCGGGCGAAGACGAGAGAGGCAAAGCTGCAGGTGGAATCGGCAAGGCTGCAGTATGTGCTGCCGAGGCTGACGGGAATGCACCGGGCGCTGAGCCGTCAGGGAGGCGGCAGCGGTCTCGCCAATAAAGGGGCCGGAGAGAAACGTCTGGAGCTGGATCGCCGACGGATTGAGAAGCGGATGTCGGAGCTTCGCCGGGAACTGGAGAAGATAGAGGGAGAGCGGGCGACTCAGAGAAAGAGGCGTCAGGGAAGCCGGGTTCCGCGGGTGGCGCTGGTCGGTTACACGAATGCCGGAAAGTCGACGCTGATGAACCGGATGCTGGACAGGTACACAAGGGACGCTTCCAAAAAAGTGCTGGAAAAGGATATGCTGTTCGCCACGCTGGATACAACGGTGCGCAGGATCTGCACCGGTCCGGGAAAAGAATTTCTGCTGTCCGACACCGTGGGATTTATTCATCGGCTTCCGGCGGGACTTGTCAAAGCCTTCCGTTCCACGCTGGAGGAGGCGAGGGAGGCGGATCTTCTGCTGCATGTGCTGGACTGTTCCGATCCGTCCTTTCGGCAGCAGCGGGAAGTGACGGAGGAAACGCTGAAAGAACTGGGGGCAGGAGATATTCCGGTGATCTGTGTCTGCAATAAGGCGGATCTGTGTATGGAAGAGAAACTGCCGGTGATCCGCGGCGACCGGATTTATCTGTCGGCGAAGACCGGGGAGGGGATCCCGGAACTGGTACGGATGATTCAGGAGCGGACGGCGGCCGGGGCTTTCCGGCAGGAGAGGGAGCAAAGCATCAGGAAAGGAAAATAGAAGAGATGGAGATCAAAGCGGCGTCCAACAGGGAGATGCGGTGGATAAAAAAGACCTATCTGGAGGCGTTTCCCAAGCTGGAACGCAAGCCTTTCGGGCTGATGAAACAGAAGGCCCGGCAGGGAATGATGGAATTTCTGGCCGTTTTTGACGGCGGATGTCCGGTGGGGCTGGCGATTACGGTTCTGCACAAAGATATGGTACTTCTGGATTATTTTGCCATACACCGGGCGTACCGGGGGCACAGCTATGGCTCGGGAGCGCTGCGGCTGCTGAAGGAGCATTATGAGGGAAAAAGACTGATTCTGGAGATCGAGCTTTTCGATGAGGAGGCGCCGAACCGGGAGGAAAGGCTGCGGCGAAAACAGTTTTATCTGAAGAACGGGATGCGGGAGACCGGGCTTGAGGTCTGCGTATTCAAAGTGCCGATGGAGGTGCTTACGGACGGCGCGCCTGTGACTTATGAAGAATATCACAGCATTTACCAGGAAACGATCGGAAGCGCGTTCGCGCGTAAAGTCACGCGGCTTTGAGCCGGTATGGAATGTCCGCAAAAGTTTTTGTGTTTTCTCCACGTTTTTGTGGTATGATGGAACATACAGACAAGAGGAGCTTATGGCAATATGAGACGAAGAAAAAAGAGGATCGTGAAAGTGGGCGGAGTGCTGGTGAAGAGCCGCCGCCAGCTTGACGGGATCCGGGAAAGCGGCAGAATCAACACGGCGGTGCTGGACTATGTGGAGCAGCATATCCGCGCCGGAATCTCCACCGCGCAGATCGACCGGTGGGTCTACGACCTGACGACAAAGAACGGGGCGGTACCGGCTCCGCTGAACTTTGAAGGATTTCCCAAAAGCGTGTGTACCTCCCTGAACAGCGTGGTCTGCCACGGAATACCGGATGAGAGAACCATTCTCAAGGAAGGAGACATCATCAATGTGGATGTGTCCACCAAATATAAAGGATATTTCTCCGACGCGTCCCGTACCTTCTGCATCGGTGAAGTCAGCGCGGACAAAAAGCGTCTGGTGCAGACGGCAAAAGAGGCGGTCAGCGTGGGGCTGATGGAGGTAAAGCCCTGGAAACCCATCGGGGACATGGGACATGCGGTCCATATGTTTGTGGAGAGCCGCGGCTATACGGTAGTGGAAGACATCGGCGGCCACGGAGTGGGACTTGAGTTTCATGAGGATCCCTGGGTCAGTTATGTGGCGCCCAGGGGCAGCGGGGAGATGCTGCTGCCGGGGATGGTATTTACGATTGAGCCGATGATCAACATGGGCTCACCGGACTTTTATGTGGACGATTCCAACGGCTGGACGGTATACACGGAAGACGGGATGCCGTCCGCCCAGTGGGAAGTGACGGTGGCGGTGACAGAGCACGGCTATGAACTCATGTCGTGGTAGGATAGCCGGCGTGCTGCGGAACCAATCATACATTAAGGAGAGACAGATGGAGTACATTTATCCGGAATATTTATACGACTTTCAATGCGAGGCGTCCGCCTGCAAGGATACCTGCTGTGCGGGGTGGAACATTGCGATCGATTCGGTATCAATGAAAAAATACAAAAACTATCCGGGTTTCTTCGGCAACCGGCTCAGAAATTCCATCGACTGGGAGAGGGGAGCATTTGAGCAGTACAACGGGCGCTGTGTATTTTTAAACGAAGAAAATCTGTGTGATATTTATAAGGAGGCGGGGGAAGGCATGCTCTGCAAAACCTGCACCCGCTACCCGAGGCATTATGAGGAGTACGAGAACCTGCGGGAAATTTCGCTGTCTCTCTCCTGCCCGGCTGCCGCAAAGATGGTGCTGGGGCATAGGGGCACACTGGCGTTTCTGAACGAATACCGGGAGACGCCGGAAGAAGAGTATGAGCAGTTTGACTTTTTCCTGTTTGCCCGCCTGAGAGCGATCCGGGATTATTTCTATCGGGTAGTCCAGGACCGGGAACGGACGGTTCCGTTCCGCATGGCTCTGATTCTGTCCGCGGCGCATGATCTGCAGAAGAGAATTGACAGAGAGCAGCTTTATGCGGTGGACGATCTGCTTGGGCGTTATCAAAAGCCTGCTTTTCTGCAGGCCGCGCAGAAAAAATTTGCCGCATTTGAAAATCAGGGTGTGAAAAAACGGCTTGAACGCCGGAATCTGTGGCAGAAGCTTTACCGTCTGGAGGTGATTCGTCCCCGCTGGCGGGAATATTTGAAGGAACAGGAAACGCTTTTGTACGGGAAGCTGTCTCAGGAGGCTTATGAGGAAGCGTGCAGGGGGTTTGCGGCTTCCGATCCGGACAGGGCGCTGGAATATGAGCAGCTTCTGATGTATTATCTCTTCGGCTATCTGTGCACGGCGGTCTATGACGGGGATCTTTACAGCAAGATAAAGCTGGCGGTTGTGCACACCGTGCTGATTCAGGAACTGGATCTGGGCGCGTGGCTGTCCAGGGAGAAAGCGTTTGCCTTTGACGATCAGGTGGAGCTGGTACACCGCTATGTTCGGGAGACCGAGCATTCCGAACCGAACATGGAGGCTATGGAATGTATGGCGGCGGAGGATGAGGCGTTTGGCCTCGAAAAGCTTCTGACCGGAATCCTCGGGTGACCATGCGCGGTATTTCCGCGGAGAAGGGCCGGAAAACGGGATCGAAACGGACGGTGTCCGCAGAGGCTTAGGGAATGTAGTTACAAGACAGCAGTCAGGAGGAAAGACATGAGTATCAGAATTGGAATTTTGGGTTATGGAAATCTGGGGCGCGGAGTGGAATGCGCTGTCCGCCAGAACCCGGATATGGAGCTGGCGGCAGTATTTACAAGAAGGGATCCGAAAGAGGTGAGGATTCTGACGGAGTCGGCGAAGGTGTGCCGGATCGGTGAGGCGGAGGAATGGAGAGACAAAATCGACGTGCTGATTCTGTGCGGGGGAAGCGCGACGGATCTGCCGGTGCAGACGCCGGAGTATGCGAAGCTGTTTCATGTGGTGGACAGCTTTGACACGCATGCGCGGATACCGGAGCATTTTGCGGCGGTGGACGCGTCCGCGAAGGAGGCCGGGAAGACGGCGGTTATCTCCGTAGGCTGGGACCCGGGTATGTTTTCCCTGAACCGTATGTATGCCAATGCGATTCTGCCGGAGGGGAAGGATTACACATTCTGGGGAAAAGGAGTGAGTCAGGGACATTCGGACGCCATCCGCCGGATTGACGGCGTCAAAGACGGCAAACAGTATACGATTCCGGTGGAATCCGCTCTGGAAGCGGTCCGGAACGGGGAGGCTCCCGAACTGACCACCCGTCAGAAACACACACGGGAATGCTTCGTGGTACTGGAGGAAGGCGCGGACGCGGCGAAAGTGGAGACAGAGATCAAGACGATGCCGAATTATTTTGCGGATTACGATACGACGGTGCATTTTATCAGCGAAGAAGAACTGGTAAGGGAGCACAGCGGAATTCCGCACGGAGGGCTGGTGCTGCGCAGCGGCGTGACCGGATGGCAGAAAGAGAACCGGCATCTGATCGAGTACCGGCTGAAGCTGGATTCCAATCCGGAATTTACTTCCAGCGTGATCGTGGCCTACGCAAGGGCTGCTTTTCGGCTTGCGGCGGAAGGACAGTACGGATGCAAGACGGTATTCGACATTCCGCCGGCGTATTTAAGCGCGAAAAGCGCGGAGGAGCTGCGGGCTTCTCTTCTGTAACTGCCATGAGACGGCAGAGCGGTTCTTTCCATTTTGAAATATAGTTGTCATACGGCGGGCAGGGAAGATTTCTTCCCTGCCCGATTCTACAGGCAATATGTCGTGCGGACAGCCGGAGGCGGCCCCGGCTTACCGCTCCGCCAGCCAGTCGGCGAAATGATCCCGGATCACGCGGAAGGGCGCAGGCCCGAAGTCCAGAAGAAAGGTGTGAAATTCCTTCAGACGGAAATCGTCTCTCAGAAACTTCTCGGCGGTTTCCCGCATCTCCATGATTTCCAGATAGCCAACGTAATATTTCATATAATTCGCCGGATCCTCGCAGACAATCTGATAGAGCTGACGGGCGGCTTCCGGACTGCTGATCCCGAGCGTGCGCTCCGTAAAGTCGACCAGTTCGTCGGAGGTCATGCCTTCGTAGTTGACCTGATAGTCGACAAGGGCATAGAATGCCAGATTGACGGACTCGTTGATGGCCAGAAGCTCGGCAAGCTCCGGGGAAATGCCGTCCTCCCAGCCGTAGGCAATGTACTGGACATAGGTGGCCCAGCCCTCCACGTAGCAGGAGAAGCTCATCAGCGTCCGCAGCAGGCTGTCGTTCGCCCGGTTGAAATAGTTGCACTGGTAGAGATGCCCCGGATAACCCTCGTGAGCCATAACCGTATAGAGATCTTCCTGTGCGGAGACGGATGCCTGATTGATGTAGATGAAATTCTCATCCTGCGTGTCGATGGGCGGCGTCAGGTAGAAAGCCGGACTGGAGAAATCTTCCAGCGCTTCCGGGAGCATGCGTATCTCGTAAGAGCATGCGGACATTTCCGGAAAATCCGTCAGCAGTTTCTGCTGCAGATCCGTCAGCGCCTCCGCCGGATCCGTGACCGGCGAACGGTAAGTGTAGAGATCCCGCGACAGCTCCGGATAATCGGAGATCAGTTCCCCCGCGCGCGCCAGTTCCTCCTGCATTCTCCGGCGGATGGCCTCCTGCAGGCTCCGGGGACTTTTATAAGAGGTAAAAGTGGAGGAATGCAGAAGGTATTCATAATAACGCTTTCCGTCCGGGAGAGAGGCCAGGCCGACGGGAGCTTCCATATGTCCTTTGTGCTCTTCTAATCCTTCGGTGAGAAGCACGTAGGCGTCTGTGAAATCATTCTTCAGTATCTCTTCGTTTTGGGCCCGATAGGCGGCGCGTTCTTCCTCCGTGAGATCAGGAAGGGTATTGAGCCTGTTTTCAAAGGTTTCCGCCATCATTCCCTGTTCCGGTTTGTCCAGATAGATCCGGCAGGAATCAATGATTCCGTCTATGGTCAGATCGGAGAGGAAGATGCCGGCTTCTTCCTGCGCCTGTACATAGTCCAGAAGCTGCGCGCAGCATTCGTCCAGATCCGCGAGAAGAGTCAGATAGTGGTCTACGTCTTCCGCTTTCCGGAACGGATATTCTGCCAGAAGGATGGGCAGTTCGACCTGTATTCCGTTGATGGAAGACAGAGGACAGCCGTAGAGGACGAAAGGTTCTCCGCTCTTTTCGGTTTCCATATATTCCGTCAGAATGTCATAGTCGATCTGGAGTTCGGGAGAAAGCGCGTTCCGGTCGATCGCCCGGAGTTTTTCGTATTCGTCGTTCAGTTCTGCGTAGTTGTCCCTGACAGCCTGCAGGCTGTAGTCTCCCAGCGTCTCGGGAAATTCGGTGATGCCGTAGTGTTCCGGCTCGGAGAGCGTGGAGTGCATCATCAGTCCCGAACCGGTCACCGTATCGTAGAACAGATCGTCGATGAGCTGTTCAAACTGTTCCTGATCGGAAGGGGGAGCGGCCTCGGAAGGAAGAGGCGTTTCGGCGGGCGGAAGTTCCGGCGCTTTGGGAGCCTGCCTGCTGCAGCCTGCCAGCAGCAGGGCCGCAGACAGAGTCAGCGCCAGACTGCGTACGGTTATGGTATGCGGTATGTTCATATTCGGTTTCCTCCATTATGATATTTATTATAGAAGATTGTACGGAAATATGCAAATCTTATTGAAAAAGGGATTGCCGGAAAGGGACCGGACCCGTATAATGGAGGAAAAGCACAGGAGGAGGAGAGGAAACGATGATTCAGGATATCGGACCGAAGGAATATGACAATCATTATGTGGAGCAGAGTCCTGTGGCGGAAGACTGGCTTCTGATTTATAAAAAGGACGAGGCGCTCATAAAGCGTGCGGAGGGAAGGATTTCTTTTCCCAGAGTGAAGGAAGTGGATACGGAGGGCGGGGAGATTACCTATCTCTTTACGATCAGCGGGGAGCGTTTCTTTCTGCTCAAGAGCGGCATGGACGAAGGACTGCCGGGGTACGTCTGGGAGAAACCGGTTGTTTTTCGGGATGCGAATCCCAGATATCTGGGGTTTGCGGGGATCACCGGACAGCAGCTTTACAGTTGGTATCAGAGCAACCGGTTCTGCGGCGGATGCGGTTCGGTGATGGTTCCGGATCATAAAGAGCGGATGGTCCGCTGCGAGCGCTGCGGAAATCTGGTCTATCCGAAAATCTGTCCGGGCGTGATCGTGGCGGTGACGGACGGGAACCGTCTGCTGCTGACCAAATACGCCAATCGTCCGGGGACGGTGAATTACGCGCTGGTGGCGGGCTTCACGGAGATCGGAGAGACGCTGGAGGAAACGGTCCGGAGAGAGGTTATGGAGGAAGTGGGGCTGAGAGTGAAGAACATCCGCTATTACAAGAGCCAGCCCTGGTCCTTTTCCTCCACGCTGCTGTGCGGTTTCTGCTGCGAGGTGGACGGCAGCAGGGAGGTGCGGCTGGATACGGAAGAGCTGGCGGTGGCGGAATGGTTTGAGCGGGAAGACATCCCCCTCGAGGACGACGGCGTCAGTCTGACGAGGGAGATGATCCAGATGTTTCGGATGGGGAGGCTGTAGGCGCCCCGCAGGGAGCGGCGGCGGACAGAAGCGCCGTCTGCCGCTGCAGCCGTTCCCGTATCTGCCGCAGGAAGGTTTCCGGTCCGGTGACCTTCACGGCGGGTCCGAAAGACAGCACTTCGATCAGAAGTTCGGTTTCCATGGCATGGTTATAGTAGATGAGGCATTCCCACGTGTCCTCATCGATTTTTTTTGTCTTTTTTTCATAATTGGAGAAATGGAGCATCGTCCGCTCCAGGGCGTTGCGCTGGTTTTTGATCAGCAGGCGCAGCGGTTCATGGTAGTAGGATTTACGGACGATCTCTTCAAAATCAAAATCATCCTCCTCGCAGACGGGAAGCGGCTCCGCCCGCCGGACGCCTCTCAGGTTGAGAGTAACGATTCGGGCGCAGCGCCGCTCCTTTCTCGGAACCGCCAGCAGGCGGAAGCGGTCGTTTTTCTCGGAATACTCCAGTTTCAGCGGGAGGTAGTGGTGAGCGACGCGGTTGCCTTTTTCGGACTGATAGGAGATGTTTACATACTGCCTGCGGGGGATTGCGCGCAGGAGGGTCTGAAAAATCTCCCGGTACCCGGGCGAGCCGTAGGGATCCCGGTCTGTGTAGCGGTCGTAGTATTCAATGTCCCCCGGCTGCCAGAGCAGCTCCGCATCCTCTGTGCAGCGCCGGAGCAGGGACAGCTCTTCGTCCGTAAAAAAGAGGCGGAAACGGTCGTCCGTAAGGAGCGTCTTCAGCCAGGAACGCTGCAGACGGGTGAGAGGCAGGGCGCCGTGTCCGCGCGTCAGAGCGCGGTAGTTCCGGGAACCGTCGGCTGTCAGAAGCTGCCATTCGCCGCCCAGAAGCTTTGGGAGAAGATAGAGGCTGCTTTCTGAAAAGCCCAGCGATCTGCAGATTTGCTCCATCTCCCCTTCTGTCAGCGGGCGTCTCTCGGCTTCAGTCAGGATACGGTCCACGATGCGGTAATAACAACTGTAAATCTCAGAGAAAAGTTCCATGATCTTTATTTCCCTTCGTTCTCGTACATTGTGGCCATGGCTTTGAGATCCCGGTAAAATTTTTCCTGCAGGGCGGGATTGTCGGATTCAAAGGAGAGGATTCTTCCGATGAACGTCCGGATCCAGGGGATCAGTTCGTTGCCGTCAAAGACGGTGATTTCATAGGTGTAGATATTTTGTCCGCTGCGGGTGACGGCGCCGCCCCGTCCTTCCCGGCGGAGGCGGTGCAGAATATAGTCCTCCCTGCCCTCCCGGATATACAGGGTCAGTTTGATGCGGTCCATGCGGTGATCGGCTCCGAAGGAGACGCCGAAACAGGAAGGAAGGTTCTGTTCCAGCTTTTCCTCAAAATAAAGATAGTCGTCAAAAGGTTCTTTCAGCGTCACCTGCTGGATCTGGTCCAGACGCAGGGTGGAGAAGCGCCGGCTTTTGGGCCGGTAGCAGCAGAGAAAACGGCGTCCGGTCCGGGTGCTGCTGAAAATCTTTAAGGGGACCACAAGGAAGGTTTGTTCCTGGGAGTGAGGCGTCCGGTTGCTCCGGTTTTTGACGGCCGCCGTACAATGCCCGTGCATGGCCTGCAGCAGATGAAAGAGGACTTCGTCTTCCAGCGTGAACCCGTAGTAGCCGTGTTTGACCAGAAAAATGCGGTTGTCCGTGTTCCGGCTGTCGAG
Organism: uncultured Lachnospiraceae bacterium; assembly: GCA_910587765.1. GTDB lineage: Bacteria > Bacillota > Clostridia > Lachnospirales > Lachnospiraceae > Hominiventricola. The sequence continues at coordinate 14,217 of CAJUNR010000051.1, read as the reverse complement.
AATGGTGCTGCCGATAAAGCCGAGTGGCATGGAGAGCTGGCAGAAGCGCACGGCGTTAAGGAGGGCGGGGAGAATCTCCGAAGCCGCACGCAGGGGATCCGGGGCCATGGAATAGAGAAGCCGTTTTCCCTCTCTGCGGGAAATGAGAATCCCCTCCCGCACGTATTCGCCGGCCTTCTTGCGGATGAGCTGCGTCTCGAAAAGTACATGATAATCCGACAGAATCCGGTCGGTCAGCTCCTCGGCCGTGAAAGCGGTTTCATCTGCGAACAGATCAAGGAAAAAGAAATGCAGCATGATGTCGTTGTCCGTGAAGCTTCTCGATTTCCAGACCCGGTAGAGCGGATTGGTGCCAAGAAGGCCGCTGTCCAGCCGGAGCGACAGCGTCTTGCCCTGGGGGCCGTAGTCCGCCTGTATGTATTCCGACAGCCAGGATTCAATCCGCCGTCTCTCGTTGTCGTAGGTACGCCCGCTGCGGATGGAAAAATCATCTCTGGATTTAAACCCGTAGATGAGAAAATCCCGGATATAATTGCGGCTTTTCTGAAAAGATTTGATCAGTTCCTGATAGTCTGACATGATAAAATACCGTAGGGGAAGGCGCGATGGTCGGTTTCCTTTCTTAATTATACGCCGGATCCTGCGTAAATTCAATGCTGCAATCATTCTGCACGTTCTGACGGCCTTTTCACACGTTAGCCAATGTCAGCCCGATGCGGACAGATAAGTCTGAAAGACCCATTGAAGGGCGCCGGTCCTTAGGGCGCGTCTTTTGCGCCCTTAGTACCCAAAGGGCATAAATACCGCTGCGTCCCTTCATTAAGCGCGAGCGGGGTCTTGAAGACTTATCTGTCCGCACCGGGCGTCCCGTTAGCGTGGGTGTGAAAGGTAACGAGTGCATATGATATAGAATAGTGGTATAATGAAAGCATAAAAACTTTTTCGGGGGAAGCTTTCTTTGAAGATCATCAGGAAAATATGCAGGGCGCTTCTGATCCTTCTGGTATTGTTTCTGGCAGCAGCGGCGGCGTTCGCAGGATTTTTGTACTACCGGTATTATCCGGTCTATGAGTCGTACAAAGCAGAGGCGGTCCGCATGGTGGCAGAGGCCGACGCGGATCTCTTTATGAAAAATCTGAGCAGCTATATCTATGACGACAGCGGCAGTCTGATCAGCAAGCTGTCCATTGACAGCGATTCCGATTATCTCCCCTATGAGGAGATTCCGGAGTCTGTGATTCATGCTTTCCTGGCGGTGGAAGACCGGCGGTTCTGGGAACATGAGGGGTATGACCCCGAAGGAATCCTCAGGGTCTGCTATCGGTTTTTGATCACGAAAGGGGAGGAGAAGCACGGCGCGAGCACGATCACGCAGCAGCTTGCCAGAAGCACGTTTCTGACGAGCGAGGTGACGCTCGAGCGCAAAGTCCGGGAAATTCTGATTGCGGTGGAGCTGGAGAAAAAATTTACAAAGGAACAGATTCTGGAATATTATGTAAACGGCGCATATTTTGCCAACCGCTGCTACGGGATTGAAGCGGCTGCGAAGAAATATTTCGGCAGATCGGCGGACAGCCTGAACGTCAGCGAGATTGCTTATCTCTGTGCGATTCCCAACGCGCCTTCCTACTATGACCCCCTGGCGCATGAGGATCATGCGCTTGCCAGAAGGGACAAGATTTTAAGCGATATGCATGAGTGCGGATATCTGACCGAACTGGAACTTTCCAGAGCACAGCGGTTCCGGATTCAACTGAGCCCGCAGCCGGCGGAAAAGATACAGAATTATGAGACGACCTATGCGGTGGACTGTGCCGTTCGCTGCCTGATGGAACGGGACGGGTTTGTGTTCCGCTATGAATTTGAGGACATGGACAGTTACCGGGCGTATACGGAACATTATAACAATGTCTATGAGTCCTGCCGCGGCGAGCTGTACACCGGAGGATATGTGGTGCGGACTTCGCTGAATGAGGAAAAACAGTTGCTTCTGCAGAATACTGTTGACGAAATGACGGCGTTTGACGAGGAGGTCGGTGAAGAAGGGATCTATGCCCTGCAGTGCGCTTCCACGGTGATTGATAACCGGACTCACAAGGTCGTCGCGGTCGTGGGCGGGCGGAGTCAGGAAACCGGAATCTATACGCTGAACCGGGCCTATCAGTCCTACCGCCAGCCCGGCAGTACGTTTAAGCCGCTGGCGGTCTATACGCCGGCGCTGGAGGGCGAATATACGGCGGATTCCATGCTTCCCAACATTGACGTGACGAAGGCGAAGGGAATGGGGCTTGAGGCGGCGAACCTGCCCGGAAACCGCATGAGTCTGGAAAAGGCCGTGTGGAAATCCGTCAACGGCTGCGCCTGGTGGCTGTTCTGCAGGCTGACGCCTGAGAAGGCGCTTTCTTATATCAGCCGGATGGAGTTTGCGGGGATTGTGCCGGACGATTATTATCCGGCGGCGTCGCTGGGCGGCCTCACTTACGGCGTGACGACGGTGGAGATGGCCAACGCCTACTCTACACTGGCCAATCACGGGTATTTTCACCGGGCGACCTGTCTGCTCTCGCTCAAGGACAGAGAGGGAAAGGAACTGTATCAGGAGGCGGAGCCTGAGAAAATCTACGAGGCGGAGGCGGCACAGGAGATGGTTGAGATTCTCAAAGGGGTGCTTCAGCACGGGACCGCCGCGTCCGTGGGCTGGGAGCTGGAAGTGGAAGCCGCAGGGAAGACCGGAACGACCAACGAATACAAGGACGGCTGGTTCTGCGGGATCACGCCGGATTATTCCATGAGCGTATGGGTCGGATACGATGAACCGCGGATCCTTCCGAGCCTGCAGGGTTCCGCCTGGCCGGCTTCCATATGGAAGAAAGTTATGACGGAACTGGTCAAAGATACGGCGCATAAAGAGTTTGCGGAGCCGGAGCCCGCGGAGGAATTTGTCTATGAAGGCGTCGGAGCCATGGATTATGACAGCTATATGCCGGGCCGGAGCGACGACGAGGTTCTCTCCGAGGGATATACCGTGAGAAATTACCGCGAGGATCATATTCTGGCGGACAACGCGGACGCGCTGATGTACGAGATGAGCCTTCTGGACACGGACAGCGAGTATTATGCGGGGGAGTGGCAGAAGCTGTATGAGGACGCGGAGCATCTGATCAACCAGATCTACAGCCGGAAGCTGCGCAGCCGGGAGCTGGAAAAGCTGCGGGCGCTGGGAGAAAGCAATTGACAAAGAGCGGACGTTATCCTATAATGTGTGAAGACAGAAAAGAGAGAGGTGAAAGGATGAGAAGATAATCAACTTTTGTAAACGTGAGACTGGTGGTCGACAGTATCGTTCTGCGGTGCGGAAGGATATCTGTTTTTCATGTTGCCAAAAGCGGGTTATACTCTCAGAATCTCTTTTCATGCATAGAAAGACATACGGATACCGGCTGTAGTGCGCCGGTGTCCGGTGTGTTGCGGAATTGAGAATCATTTGGCGACAGATGGTTCTTTTTTTATGCATACGGGCGCCCAGAGGAAAATGGTCAGCAGAGCTGACGGGCGCCCGATGCGCGATCAGGGAAGAAACCTTCCCTGATCGATTATAGGCGGGCGTCCAGATGAAAAAAGTCGGCAGAGCCGACGGGCGCCCGGTGAGGAACCGGGGAAAGGAGGAAATATGGCGCAGATTGACGTTAAAAATCTCACTTTTTATTATGACGGCAGTGCGGATCCTGTTTTTGAGGATGTTTCCTTTTCCGTTGATACGGACTGGAAGCTGGGGCTGATCGGGAGAAACGGAAAAGGGAAGACGACTTTTTTAAAGCTTCTGCTGGGCATGTATGAATACAGCGGCACGATCCGTGCGGGGATGCCGTTCTCTTATTTCCCGTATCCGCTCGGCCGGGAGCAGATGTGCCGCTGCGGGGCGGAACTGGCGGAAATATGGAGGCCGGGAGGCGAGGCGTGGAGAATCGCCTGTGAACTGGCTCAGATGGGGATGGACGAGGAGGTGCTGTTCCGTCCGTTTGAGACTTTGAGCCACGGAGAGCGGACCAGAGTCATGCTGGCCGTGCTGTTTTCCGGCGAACACGACTTTCTGCTGATTGACGAGCCGACCAACCATCTGGATCAGGCTTCCAGAGAAGCGGTGAAAGATTATCTGGCGGGGAAAAAAGGATTTATTCTGGTATCTCATGACCGGGATCTTCTGGATGCGTGCGTGAATCATGTATTGGTGCTGAACCGCCGGACGATCGAAGTGCAAAGCGGCAGTTTTTCCAGTTGGTGGGAGAACAAGAGGCGCAGAGACGCTTGCGCGCGGACGGAGAATGAGAAACACGCCAGAGAGATCGGGAAGCTGAAAAAGGCGGCGGCGAGGAGCAGGCAGTGGGCGCAGGCCAGTGAGCGGAGCAAGATCGGATTTGACCCGGTAAAGGATCCGGAGCACAGGGGAAAACGCCCGTATATCGGGACGAAGACGAAGAAGATGCAGAGCAGGGTCCGGCAGATGGAACAGAGAATCCAGCGGGAGATTGAGGAAAAGGAGGGGCTTTTGCAGGATATCGAAGAAATCGCCGCTCTGAAGATCATGCCGCTGAGCCATCATAAGCACTGCCTTTTGAGAGCGGACGGATACGGACTGTCGTACGCCGGAGCATCGGAGCCGGTGTTTGACGGGCTGTGTTTTACGCTTTCTCAGGGAGAGCGGGTATTCCTGAACGGAGAGAACGGCTGCGGAAAATCAAGCCTGATCAAGGCGGTGCTCTCCTGCGCTTCACAGGAGCGGGCGCGGGCCTTTGACGCTGAACATCTGATCGGGCGGGGAGTGCTTGAGGCGGCGTCCGGCATTGTGATCTCTTATGTCAACCAGGACACCTCCTTTCTGGGAGGGACGCTCCGGGCGTTCTGCCTGGAACGGGGACTGGAGGAGAGCCTGTTCTGCGCGGTCCTGCGTCAGTTGGGCATGGAACAGGCGCAGTTTGCAAAGTCCATGGAAGACTATTCGGAAGGCCAGAAGAAGAAAGTGTTGCTGGCGGCCAGCCTGATCACCCCGGCCCACCTGTATATCTGGGACGAGCCGCTGAATTATGTGGACGTCTTTTCCAGAATGCAGCTTGAAAGCCTGCTGCTCGCGCTTCGGCCGACGATGCTGGTGGTGGAGCATGACGTGCGGTTCCGGGAAACGGTTGCCACAAAGGTGGTGGATTTCTGAGCGGTTTGTTCGCACCTTTTTTTAAATGATCCCGCATGCTTTCTGTGGTATGATTCGTTCACAGACAGACGATGCAGGGCTGCGGCGTCCGGCCGCTGTCCCTGAACGGTTACGGAAATCATAGAGTAAGGAGAGGTGAAAGAGATGTTTGTAATCGACAATGAAAGATTCGACACGAGGGTTCCGATGAAAATCTGGCTGGAGAACGCGCAGATGCTGGAAGAGAGCTGCCTCGAGCAGGCGGTCCATCTTGCGAAGCTTCCGTTTGTATACAGATGGGTGTCCCTGATGCCGGATACGCATACCGGAAAAGGGATGCCGATCGGCGGCGTCATCGCCGCGAAGGATGTGATCATTCCCAACGCGGTAGGCTCGGACATCGGGTGCGGTATGATCTTTGTCCCCACGAATGTGCGGCTTGCGCAGATTCAGGAGATCATGACCGGGAACGGGTCGCTGATTCAGCTTCTGGTCGGAGACATTCTGAGAAATATTCCGGTGGGGGTTAACCGTTATAAGACCCCTCAGGAATCCGGGGTGCTGGACCGGGCGAGAGAGCAGATGGAACTGTACGCGCAGAATCCGGAGCTGCTGCCGCTGATCGAAAGCGGATATTATCAGACCGGGACTCTGGGCGGGGGCAATCATTTTATTGAGCTTCAGGCGGATGAAGACGGATATCTGGGGATTATGATCCATTCCGGCAGCCGTCACATGGGCAAGGAGATCTGCGACGTATTTCATAACAAAGCGCGGGAACTGAATGCCAGATGGTATTCTCAGGTGCCGGACGAATACCGGCTGGCATTTCTGCCGGTGGATACCGAAGAGGGCGGGCAGTATATCCGCTGGATGAACCTGGCCCTCGACTATGCGTATGAGAACCGCGAGCGGATGCTCGGGCAGGTCATGGAACTTGTGACAAAGCATCTGAAAAAGCATGCGGGCATCGAGGTGGAATACGGAACGGTGATCAACTGCCATCATAATTATGCGGCGCTTGAGAACCATTACGGCGAAAATGTCTGGGTGCACCGCAAAGGAGCCACCCGCGCCGGAGCAGGGGAGGTCGCGGTGATTCCCGGGGCTATGGGTTCCTTCAGCTATATCGTGGAGGGACTCGGCCATCCGGAATCGTTCTGTTCGTCCTCCCACGGGGCCGGAAGAGCGTATTCCAGAAAGGGCGCCATGGACGCTTTTACCACAGAGCGGGTCATCCTGGATTTAAAAGAGCGTCAGGTGGTGCTGGGCAAGCATAAGAAAAACGATGTGGCGGAGGAGTGCCGCTTTGCGTACAAGGACATCGACATGGTCATGGAGCAGCAGAAAGATCTGGTGAAGCCCTTGAAGAAGCTGCGGACCGTGGGGGTGGTGAAGGGATAGGCGCCTTATACGGCGAAGATCCGATCCAGCACCGCGTGCGCCACCTCGTCCTTGCTCATCATCGGCAGTTCCCGCACGCCGTCCCTGGTGATCAGCGTGACCACATTGGTATCCGTGCCGAAGCCGGCGCCCGCGACCTTCAGGTTGTTGGCGACAATCATGTCCACGTTTTTGCGCGCCAGTTTTTCCTGAGAATTGCGGAGCATGTTCTCTGTCTCCATGGAAAATCCGCAGAGGAACTGCCCGTCCCGCCGGTGCTCGCCGAGATATTTCAGAATGTCCCGGGTGCGCTTCAGAGGGATGCTCATATCCCCGTCTTTTTTCTTTACCTTTTCTGCGCTGACGGCTGCCGGCGTGTAGTCGGCGACGGCCGCCGCCTTGATGACGGCATCCTGCTCCCGGAAGACGGAAGCGACTGCCTGGAACATGTCTTCGGCGGACCGGACGGGGACGACCTTCACAAAAGGCGGCGGCATCAGGTTCACGGGACCCGATACCAGCGTCACCTGTGCGCCCCGCAGCATGGCCGCGCGGGCGATGGCATAACCCATTTTCCCGGTAGAATGATTGGTAATTACGCGCACCGGGTCGATGGCCTCCTGGGTGGGGCCGGCGGTGACCAGCACTTTTCTGCCGGAAAGGTCCTTTTCATAAGCCAGCTCTTTTACCAGATAAGAGAGCAGTTCGTCCGGTTCCGGCATTTTACCGGCGCCGGTATCCCCGCAGGCCAGCCGGCCGCTGGCGGGTTCGATGATCTCGTAACCGTAGGTGCGCAGCGTCCGCAGATTGTCCTGCACGGCGGGATTCTCATACATGGCGGTATTCATGGCGGGGGAGAGAAATTTTTTACAGGTGCATGCCAGCAGGGTGGTGGTCAGCATGTCGTCCGCGATGCCGTGCGCCAGCTTGCCGACGACGTTGGCGGAGGCCGGCGCGACCAGCGCCGCGTCCGCCCGTTTTGCCACGGCGATGTGTTCTACTTCAAAGGAAAAATTCCGGTCGAACGTGTCGGTCAGGCATTTTCTGCCTGTCAGAGTCTCGAACGTGACCGGGTGAATAAAATTCTGCGCGTTCTTTGTCATGATTACCTGCACCTGGGCGTGCAGTTTGACCAGCGCGCTGGCGAGGGCCGCGGCTTTGTAGGCGGCGATGCTGCCGGTGACGCCAAGTATTATAAATTTGTCTTTTAACATACGACAGGCCTCCGTATCGTGTTTTTTATTATATAATATGACACAGCCATTCGTAAAAGTAAAGCAGAAAACCCGGGACACGGCGGTTGATTTGCTGCCGGCCCTGTGCTATACTTTGGACTGTAGCGAAAGACTCGGACAGAGTGCGGTGATATGGTACAGGAAAGGGTAAGGTTATGAAGGAGAAAGGTTACAAGGCTGCGATCAGTGCGCTGGCACTTGTTTTCAGTATTTTATCGGCAGGCATGGGGTATGGATTTATGGGACAGGCGTCTTTTCAGGTGAAATTTCTGTGCGGTTTTGTCTTTATGATGACGCCTTTAAGCGTGATATGGCTGGTCATTGCACTGTTTAGAAGGTAAGAAAGGGATAGCTATGATTCTGGCAGTAGATATCGGAAATACGAACATTGTAGTAGGATGCATCGACGGGGAAACGATCTGTTTTGTGGAGCGTCTGTCCACCGTCTCTACGCGGACGGAGCTGGAGTATGCCATCAGTTTCAAGAACATTCTGGAACTCTACGGCATCCGCACGGACGGTCTGGACGGCGGGATTATCTCCTCGGTCGTTCCGCCGGTTACGGGTACGGTGAAGCGTTCGATGGAGAAAATTCTCAACCATGAAGTGATGGTGATCGGACCGGGCGTGAAGACCGGGCTGAACATTCTGATGGACGATCCCAGACAGGTGGGAAGCGACCGGATTGTCAACGCGGTGGCGGTCGTCCATGAATACCCGGTTCCGGCCGCGATTATTGATATGGGGACCGCGACGACCATCTGTATCGTAGACGGGAAGAAAAATTATATCGGCGGGGCCATCATTCCGGGCGCCCGTATCTCGGCGGATACTCTGACGGCGAAGACCGCGCAGCTCCCCAAGATCAGCATTGAGCCGCCGTCCAGGCTGATCGGCAAAAATACGGTGGACTGTATGAAGAGCGGGGTTTTCTATGGAAATGCGGCTCTGCTGGACGGAATGCTCGACCGTATGGAAGAAGAGATGGGGCAGAAGCTGACGGTGATCGCGACCGGCGGTCTTGCCAGATCGCTGATCCCTCACTGCAGACACCATATCATTCTGGATGACGAGCTGCTTTTAAAAGGACTGAAGATCATCTACGAGAAAAATCAGCAGACGATCTTCTGACACAAACGGACCGGACGCCGCTGCCTGCGTGTCCGGTCCGTTTTACAGGTATTCAGTTCAGATCGTTCTCGGAGACCAGTTCGTCATATTCCATGGAATCCAGAAGCTCGTCAAATGCGTCGGAGGCCGCTTCATATTCTTCGTCGCTGTCGATGTTCTCGAGCTGCGGGTTGCCTGCCGCATCCCTTATATAACGGTACAGATAGACTTCCCCGTCGGAATTGGTTCCGTTCTCATCCAGCGGAAGAAGGGCGATATATTCCCGGCTGTCGGCATCGAAAATTCCGACAATTCCGCATTCGATCGTTGAATCGTCGTCAAGAGTCAGCGTTACGGTTACCCCCTCGCCGCCGCAGGACGCGCAGTCGCCGCTGCATTTGGTCTCATCACATGTATTGGACATTTGTAAACCTCACATTTCCTAATCGTATTGGTCAGTAGTTCCCCTGTTTACTGTAGCAGAATACGCGTGTATTTGCAAGTCCCATTTGCAGGTTTGGGCGGGACGTGATATACTTTTATTATCATGTTACACCTGCGGTCTGGACGCCCAACGCGGGCTGATTATCCTTCCAGACCCCGCTTGCGCTTAATGAAGGGACGCAGCGGTACTAAGGCGCGAAAAGACCGCGCCTAAGGACCGGCGCCCTTCAATGGGTCTTTCAGGATGATCAGCCCACGCCGGGCTGTATGTTGGCGTATTAACAGTAATATACGATTCAAGACCAAAGACGAACCGTACATAAAAGTGAGAAATAAAAGGAACAAGGAGCATGTCAGAGAGATGGAACTTACATTTTCCAGAAGATCCCAGAGGCTGGGGGAAGGAATCTTCTCCCTGTTGAATACGAAAAAAGAAGAACTGCTGAAAGCGGGAAGAAAGGTTTACAACTTCTCCGTGGGGACGCCGGATTTTGCACCGCCGGCGCATGTGATGGAAGCCATGCAGAAGGCCTGCGGGATTCCGGAGAACTACCGCTACGCGCTGACGGACCGGCCGGAGCTTTTGGAGGCGGTTCGGGATTTTTACAGAAAACGGTTCGGCGTGGAACTGAAGCCGGAGCAGATTATGAGTCTCTACGGCTCACAGGAGGGGATGGCGCATATCGCGCTGCCGCTCTGCGATCCGGGCGATCTTTTCCTCGCGCCGGATCCTGGCTATCCGGTATTCAGCATCGGGCCGGAGCTGACCGGAGCGCAGTGCGTGACCTATCCGCTGTATCCGGAGAACAATTTCCTGCCAGACTTTGACGATATGCTGGAGGAGACGGCCAGACAGGCGAAGTTTATGCTGATCTCCTATCCGGCCAATCCGGTCTGTTCGGTGGCGGACGACGCTTTTTATGAGAAGGCGATTGCGTTTGCCGAAAAATACCAGATCGTTCTGCTGCATGACAATGCCTATGCGGATCTGGTCTACGGCGGCAGGACCGGAGGGTCCTTTCTGGCTTATCCCGGGGCGATGGATGTGGGAATCGAGTTTTTCTCCCTGTCCAAATCGTACAACACGACCGGGATGCGCATCTCCTTCGCCGTCGGCAATGAGCGGATCATCGAACAGTTTAAAAAAGTACGCTCACAGATTGATTACGGGACGTTTCTGCCTGTTCAGTATGCGGCGATTGCGGCGCTGACCGGCCCGCAGGACAGCGTAAAAGAACAGTGCAGGCTCTATGAGGAGCGGTGCAACGCGCTGTGCCGGGGGCTTAGCCGAATCGGCTGGAAAGTGCCGGACGGACAGGGAACGATGTTCGTGTGGGCGCCGATTCCGGACCATTACAGCAGCAGTGAAAAGTTTACGATGGACCTTATGGAACAGGCGGGGGTGATCGTCGTCCCGGGCACGGCGTTCGGAGATCTGGGCGAAGGCTACGTCCGCATGGCGCTGGTCTATCCGGTGGAGGAGATCGAGCGCGCGGTCAGGGCGATTGAGGAAAGCGGCATATTGAAAGCATGAGTTTTATTGACGAGTATACCGAATTTATTTTTCTGGAGGACGAGCCGCAGAAGGCGGATATTCTCTTCCTTCCGGGCTCCGATGAGGGTGCGCTGGCGCTGCGGGCGGCCGAACTGTGGAAGGCGGGGTACGCTCCGGTGATCCTGCCGTCCGGAAAATACGCCAAACATGCCGGCAGATTCTCCGGCGATCCGGCGTATGAGACCGAGTGGGCATATTTCCGGCAGATACTGAGGGAGCAGGGAGTGCCAAAGGAGTGTATCTGGCGGGAGGAACAGGCGACGTTCACTTACGAGAACGCCCTGCGCTCCCGGGAAGTGACGGACGCGGCGGGGCTTTCGGTGAAAAAGGCGCTGCTCTGCTGCCAGGCGTATCACGCCAGACGTGCCAGACTGTACTATCAGGTCTGCTTTCCGGAGGCGGAGATTCTGGTCTGTCCGGTGACGACCAAAGGCGTCAGCCGGGAGAACTGGTACCGGTCGGCGCGGGGGATCGACCTGGTGCTGACGGAAGTGGAGCACTGCGGAAGTCAGTTCCGGCAGATTATGAGAGAGGCGGCAGGACTTTGAATGCGCGTTTCTCTGGAGAAAACGATCGTATTTTCATAGAAAACGATCATAAAAAGAAAAAGCGCTCAAGGAAAGAAAAAACCCGCAGGAAAGAACCGTACATTGCGGATACAGAATCAATACAACTTTCGGAAAATGAGCGTTTACAAATGAAAAAGAGAAGATAATGTTCATTTTGTCCCTTGAAAATTATTTCATTTGTGGTACTATAGGAGTTGTATAAATCTGTCAAAGAAAGGGAGAGAAATATGCAGACTTTAGAGTTACAGAAAATGGCCAACGAAGTCCGTAAAGGGATTGTGACTGCTGTGCACAGCGCAAAAGCAGGCCATCCGGGCGGATCTTTGTCGGCTGCAGACATTTTTACTTACCTGTATTTTGAGGAGATGAACATCGACCCGAAGAATCCGAAGGATCCGGACAGAGACCGTTTTGTGCTGTCAAAAGGACATACGGCTCCCGGATATTACAGCGCGATGGCGCACAGAGGATATTTTCCGGTCGAAGATCTGGTGACGCTCCGTCATGTGGGGTCCCATCTGCAGGGACATCCGTGCATGCAGCACATTGCGGGTATTGATATGTCCTCCGGTTCTCTGGGACAGGGTATCTCCGCGGCGGTCGGTATGGCGATTGCGGGAAAACTGGACAACAAGTCGTACAGAGTCTATACGCTGCTCGGCGACGGTGAGATTCAGGAAGGTCAGGTGTGGGAGGCTTCCATGCTGGCCGGACACAGAAAGCTGGACAACCTGGTGGTGATCGTAGACAACAACGGACTGCAGATCGACGGCAGGATTGAGGATGTATGCTCTCCGTATCCGATTGATAAAAAATTTGAAGCGTTTAATTTCCATGTGATCAACGTGGCGGACGGCAACGATATGGACCAGCTCCGCGCGGCGTTCGCGGAAGCGAAGACTGTGACCGGAAAACCGGTGGCCATCATTGCGAAGACGGTAAAAGGAAAAGGCGTGTCCTTCATGGAGAATCAGGCGTCCTGGCACGGGGCTGCTCCGAATGACGAGCAGTATGCGGTTGCCATGGCAGATTTAGAGAAAGTAGGTGAAGCATTATGTCAGAAGTAAAGAAGATCGCAACGAGAGAGAGCTACGGTAATGCTTTGGCGGAGCTTGGAGCGCAGTATCCGGATCTGGTGGTTCTGGATGCGGACCTGGCGGGAGCGACCAAGACGGGTGTGTTCAAGAAAGCGTTTCCGGACCGTCATATCGACTGCGGAATCGCCGAAGGCAATATGATGACGGTGGCGGCAGGTCTGGCGGCTGCGGGCAAGACTCCGTTCGCTTCCACCTTTGCCATGTTCGCGGCGGGACGTGCGTTTGAGCAGGTCCGCAACTCCATCGGCTATCCGCATCTGAATGTGAAGATCGGCGCTACCCATGCGGGAATCTCCGTCGGCGAGGACGGCGCGTCCCATCAGTGCAACGAGGACATCGCTCTAATGAGAACGATTCCCGGAATGACCGTGATCAGTCCGGCCGACGACGTGGAAGCGAAGGCGGCGGTGAAGGCGGCGATCGAGCACGACGGACCGGTTTATTTAAGATTCGGCCGTCTGGCGGTTCCGGTCATTAATGATCCGGATACGTATCAATTTGAGATCGGCAAAGGCATTACCATGCGCGAGGGCAAAGACGTGACGATCATCGCCACCGGTCTGGAAGTGTCCGAGAGCCTGGAGGCGGCGAAGCTGCTGGAGGCGGACGGAATTTCCGCGGAGGTCATCAACATCCACACGATCAAGCCGCTGGATGCGGAGCTTGTGACCGCGTCCGCGAGGAAGACCGGCAGGGTTGTGACGGTGGAGGAGCATTCGATCATCGGCGGCCTCGGCGGAGCCGTGGCGGAGGTGCTTGCGGAGCAGGCGCCCACGAAGATGCTGCGCATCGGCGTCAACGATACCTTCGGCGAATCCGGTCCGGCGAAAGCGCTGATCGAGAAATACGGTCTGGACGCGAAGAGCATCTATGAGAAGGTAAAAGGCTGGTTATAAGACAGAAAACGGTCGGTAAACGATTAACAAAAAAGGGTTGTTCCGGTTGCGGCGCACAGCTTCGCATACCGGGACAGCCCTTTTTGTCCGGCGTCCGGGCAGTCGGGAAAGACGGCCGGTGGAAATCACTGCTCCGGATACTTCATCTGCTCGTCCGTGATCGAGTAGAGCACCCGTTTCAGATAGCGGTCGGCCCACCATCTGCACATCGGCAGGTTCATATCCAGATAATTGCCGCAGTCCCTGGCGCAGGCGCCGGGGATTTCGCCTTCAAAATCCCGTATAAATTCAAATGTTTCTGTCAGCAGCCCGATTACGTCTTTGGACTCATAGTCCCCGATCAGCAGCAGATAGCAGCCGGTCCGGCAGCCCATCGGCCCGAAGTAGAGCGTCTTTGGTCCGAATACCGGATGATTTCTGAGAAATGTGGCGGCCAGATGTTCCATTGCGTGCAGCTCCGCCGTGTTCATGACCGGTTCGTCGTTGGGGCTGGTAATGCGGATGTCAAAGGTGGTGACGACGGTATCGCCCACCAGGTCCTTGCGGGACACATAAACTCCGGGAACCAGCCGGATATGATCTACCGTGAAACTTGTGATTTTTTCCATGAAAGATACCTCCTTGTTATTGTTACATTTCACACCCATGCCGGTTTCAGCCTGGTGAGGGCAGATCTTCCTGAAAGACTCATTGAAGGGCGCCGGTCCTTAGGCGCGGTCTTTTCGCGCCTTAGTACCGCTGCG
>CAJUNR010000050.1 GCA_910587765.1 uncultured Lachnospiraceae bacterium | reverse complement strand
CTGACTGGTGGATCTCAAATGAATATCGATGGTTCTCTCAGAGCGAAATATTCAACTGCCTTTTATTCGTCTCATACAGATTGATTTTCTTCTCTTTTCTCCCGCCGCCGATCAGAGCGCCGACACAGGAAATCCAGTCCGACGCAGCCTCCCCCGGGGGAAGGACGATGCGCCCGTCGGGCGCCAGCGGGACCGCCTTCAGTCCCAGCCCCTCGATTCCTTCTCTGCTGACTTCAAAATCCGCGTCCGGACAGCCGGTGTAATAGACGTCCGTGATCGGGGCCTCCCCCCGCGCCGACGCGTAAAACTGCAGAATACCGGAGAGGCTGCGCACGATCTCCGTCCCGAAATCGAGCGTCCCCGGTTCGCTGAACAGGCGGCTGCGGCCGGAGTACAGGTAATGTCCGCTCTGGCAGAGGATACTGGTCATACCGCCTTCTTCAAAGAACAGATAGACGGCGGTGTCGTCCCAGTAGCTGTCAAGCTGCCGGAGCACCTGCAGATATCCTTCCATGGGAACCGTCATGCCCGCGACCGCAAAGCCTGCTTCAAGGCAGATACGCTCAAAGTGTTCGAGCTGTCCCGGGTCCGCGCCTCCGGCGCAGATTTCCACGCCTTCTTTTTTGTCGCTGCCGATCACCGAGTAATCGGCCGTCTCGCTGCGGAAGCTGTCGCCGACTTCCCGCAGGGCCATGGCCTGAAGCTGCCTTCCTTTGCCGTAGGGTAGTTTGAGTACCCGGGCGGCGCACATGCCGGCCGGAAGAACCAGATGCGCCGGCGCGGTCCTCCATTCCTCCGGAAGGGTCTTGAGCGCCTGCTGCCAGCGGTCGAAAGAGTCCCCCTGTCCCTGCAGACGGACCCGTTTTACCCGGTCGAGCCGCGGGTATCTGCCTTCCTGGCCGGTAGCGGCCAGAATCTCGTCTTCCAGAAATACAATGACTGTCCGATTCATCTTTGTCCCCTTACTTAAATTTAGTCCCGCATCTTTCCGAACGCTTTCTTTATGCCCGCTGTGCGGAGAAAATGCTGTTTTATTAAAGTTCCTCATCCGTTGTTACTGTACTGTCGCTGACCGGATGTCTGTCGTCGCCCGGACGCATATCGCGAGCGAATGCATGTCGCCGACCGGACACATATCGCCACCCGGACGCCCGGCGCGAGCGGATATTCCTTCAAGACCCCGCTTGCGCTTAATGAGAGGACGCAGCGGTACTAAGGCGCGTGAAAGACCGCGCCTAAGGACCGGCGCCTCTCAATGGGTCTTTCAGGAATATCCGCTCACACCGGGCTGAGAACCGGTACGGGTGGACAGCAATGCTATCCGGTTTCCTGCCGATAGCCGGCACTATCTCCCCGTTGCACCTCGCCCTCGATCGCCCCGCCGGACTGATAAACCGGTATGGGTGGACAACAGCGCTGCCTAGTTTCCTG
This sequence comes from uncultured Lachnospiraceae bacterium, assembly GCA_910587765.1. Classification (GTDB taxonomy): domain Bacteria; phylum Bacillota; class Clostridia; order Lachnospirales; family Lachnospiraceae; genus Hominiventricola. The sequence continues at coordinate 27,748 of CAJUNR010000050.1, read as the reverse complement.
TTGGCAGCCGGTATTATCCCTCTCTGCGCCTCGCCCTCAATCCCCCCGCAGAACTGATAAACCGGTTCCCCGTCGCTACCCGGTACCGTCGCGCTACGCGGCGCCTTCGATGGCTCCGTAGGACTGGTAGATTGGGAGCATGACGGCGACGATGATAAAGCCCACCAGAAGCGCCATGATGAGGATCAGCACCGGCTCGAGCAGCGTTACCAGCCGTTTGGTCGCCTCCTCGGCTTCCTCCTCCATCGTCACGGCGATGGAGTCGAGCATCGTGTCCAGGCGTCCGCTCTCCTCGCCGACCATAATCGTGCTCGAAAGTTTCTTCAAAAAGCCGTCCACTTCCCGCAGCGACGCGGAGAGCGGTATGCCGCTTCGCACCATGGCGATGACCTTGTCGAACTGCCGCTCCACATAGAGGTTGCCCACCGTCCCCCCGGCCGTCCCCAGCGCGGCCGCGACCGGCATGCCGCTCGAATAGAGGCTGCTCAGCGTGCGGGCAAAACGCGCCGTGTAAATGACCCGGTTCAGCCTGCCGATCACCGGCAGCCGCACCTTCGCCAGATCAATCGCATAGCGGACCCGATCGATCTTCGACACAATCCGCAGAAGAACCCCCAGAAGGAACAGCACGAACAGCAGCACATACCACTCGCTCACCAGATAGCGGGACGCCGCCATCAGAAGCTCCGTGATCGCCGGCAGCGTCTCCATCTCCGCGAACAGCTCCTCGAACTGCGGGAGGATGAACGTCACAATCACGATCACCACCAGCACGCACATGACGAGCAGCACCGCCGGATACGTCATCGTCGAGCGCACCTGCTGTTTCAGGCGGCTCTCCCGCTCATAATGCAGCGCCAGTCGGTTCATCACCTGGTCCAGATTGCCGCTCCCTTCCCCGGAACGGATCATGCCCAGCATCAGCTCCGGGAAACATCCCCGCAGCTCCATGGCCTCGGACAGCGCAAGACCCTTGCGCAGATCCGCCAGAAGCTCCAGATAGAGCGTCCTCGCCGCCGGAGAAAGCCCTTCCTCCTCCGCGATGATCTCCAGCGCCCGCACGATGCTCACGCCGGAAGCCAGCAGCGTGGAGAGCGACTTGGCAAGCTCCGAGAGCTGCCTTGAGGAAAGCTTTCTGCGCTTTCCCGCACGCCCCGCCTCTTTCGCCCGGATCAGATACAGACCCTGCTCCTTTAACTGCTGCTGAAGCGCCGTCTCATTCGCCGCCTCCATCAGAGCGCGGCGGACCTTCCCGTCCATGCCCTTTGCCGTATATCGGAAATTCGCCATCTCCTATCTCCTCTCCGGCGGCCCGCTGCCGCCCGTCACCACAGCAGAGACAGATACCAGGCTACCGCCCTGTCTCCCCAGAAAAACGCTCCTCCCAGTCCGAGCGCCAGAAACGGCCCGAACGCGAACGCGTCCTTACGGTTCAGCTTCTTCGCCGCCAGCATCCAGACACAGTAGCAGCCGCCCGTCAGAAGCGCCGCGAACATCGCCGCCAGCACCGAACGCCAGCCGAGCAGAAAGCCGCTGACCGCCATCAGCTTGATGTCCCCGCCGCCGAACGCGCCCTCGATCAAAAGCGCCAGCAGAAGCATCGGCCCCGCCACTATGGCCGACCCAAGCAGCCGGTCCGCCATGCCGTGCTCCGGAAACAGCCAGAGAGCGGCGACTCCCAGCACGGCAATCATTATGTGAAAACGATCGTCGATCGTCCTTGTGTCCCAGTCCGTCAAAGCAATCATCGTCAGGATTCCCAGATACAGAAATCCGACCAGTCCCCGCAGGGACAAAATCTCCCATTTCCCATAACCGTAAAATACCCCGCAGCCGACGAAACACACGCCGCCCGCCAGTTCGGTGAGCACATACCGCACCGAAATCTTCCCGCCGCATCCGCGGCATCTCCCTCCCTGTATCAGATAGCTGACACAGGGGATCAGTTCGCCCGCCGTCAGCGTCCGCCCGCAGGACGGACAATGACTCCGCCCGCGCAGCGCGCTCTCCCCCAGGGGAAGGCGGCAGGCAACCGCATTGAAAAAACTGAACAGACAGGCTCCCATGGCAAAACGTAGAAGCCACAGGACCCCGTAACAAACTGCAGTCATTCGCATCCTCCTGCTGCAGCCTTTTGACGCACGGCCACCGGCACCGCGGCAGGGGCACACACCCTGCTTCAGTATCCGGCCGCACCGGACTGCGTCCGTATGTAAGACTGCTGATAATAGACCTCATACGTCAGCGGTTCCTTACAGTAGCGGACCGTAAAGTCCCCCTCCTGATAGAGAAAACGCCGTACTTCATAACCGCTCTCATCCGTCTGCAGCACCCAGAAATCCCCAGGCGCCTTGCTGTCCATCAGTACCTGCTGCCAGACCTCCGCGGTCACCCCGCCCTCCGCGGTCCGGTCGCAGAACGGCCGGCCCGCGGCATAACACTCCGTCGACGCCACCTGCAGCGCAATCCGCAGCGACTTGGCATTCCCCAAAGCCACCTGCGCATCCGCCCGGCGCATCAACGTCAACACGCCGGGAATGGAGGCGGTCAGGATGGCAAGGAACAGGACGAGGACAGCCAGAAAACGAGACAAATAACCGACTGAAAACCGATTGGAAAACGTTTTGCTGGTTAATGATTCATTTGGCATTGCTGTACATTAAACTATCATGATGAAGGTTCCACTGTATATTTTTCTTCATTCTTATCCGGATCCGCATCGACGTTATAAGTACACTTTAACGGAGCCTTGGTATACACTAATTCTGAAATTACAACCTTAAATAATTTACTATTCGTTCCTGTAGCTCCCGCTTTTTCCACTGTTACTTTTACGCTAGTAATGTTATCTGCAGTCACTTCCGCTAAAGCTGCAATATCATCCTTGCTAATCTGTACAGGGCCAGAAGTACCCAGCACATCTGTATCTGTACCTTCAGTAACACCATCCAAATCTTTTTTTGCGTACGCTTCATCCACCAGTGTCTGTGCCGCCATCACCGCCTGTCTGGTTTCCGCAATAATCTGTTTCTGCTTCGCCTTATCAATATACCCCGTCAGCGCCGGAATCAGCAGCGCCGCCAGAATTGCAAGGATGACCAGCACTACGATCAGCTCCACCAGCGTAAATCCTTTGTTGCCATTCTTTTTCAGTTTCTTTAACATCTCTCTCTCCTTTTTCTTGAAAATTCCGCATCCGCCCCGGCGCATCTTTCCGCCGCGCCTGCCGCTGTGCGGCCCCGGGCGGGCTGATCTCCCGATCGGCCTGCCGGAAGTTCGGACTTACGGACACCGGAACGTGTCCCCGTCCGTCCCCCGCGGGATTCGGCCGCCGCTTCGGACGTCCGAACGGACGCTTTCTGGATTCAGTTTCCGGGATTTGCACCCGCGAACAAGACAGGCCGGCAGCCCGTGTGCCGGAAGCATACCCTGCTCCCCGCTGCCGGACAGGCTGCGCACTCCCTTCGTCCCGCTGTCCGCATCGCAGACCGCCTCTCCAGAAACACACCCGCCCGCGGCGGAACGCTCCGCGTCCGCCCTCTCCGTCAAGTTCCCCTTATCTATAAATGCACCCATAGGGCAGCATCTATATTCTCACTACATTACACAAATTGACCAGTTTCACCCCGATACGGAACGACTTGGCCGCCTTCGCCCTGGTATCGACCGAGTTGGCCGCTTTCTGCCCGGGTGGCGTGAATAAAATCCCCGCGCTCAGGGCCCCGGATCCTGCTGCGCCGTCACCCCATCCTTACGCACCGCCGCATAACGGAGGTTCAGCACAATCCCCTTCTCCTGCACGAGCGGCTCCGCGGCCCGGCTCCCGTCCGCGCCGACCGGATAGAGACTCACATCCGCGAAAATACGCGTAACCTCGTCCCCGTCCGCCGGAGCAGTACCGCCGGAATCGCTGTAATAAAACCGCACCGCCAGCTCATTTCCCATGTAATAGCCGTCCGGGAAGACATTGGCCACCGCCCGCGCGACCGGATTGCCGGAAACGTCCCGGCTGTAGTAAGCCGTCCCCGACTCGTTCGCGTAGTACCGCGTCAGAAGCCGGCCCCCGGCCACCTCCTTCGCGGGCTCTCCCAGCTCGGCCCCGTTTCCCATCACAATCCGGGTCTCGGGGCAGCCGTCCGCGGACACGAGCGCGGTGTACGTTTCCTGATAGACAAATTCCAGCAGATTGCCGGAAGCGGCTCCGGAAAGTCCCGCCGGGTTATCGCCGGTTGTGTCGTAGATTTTGACATACCCGGAGGCGTTCTCCGCGATGCCGTACAGCTCCAGAACCGTATTGTCCAGAATCACCCCGGCCCGCTGGAGACGTTCCATGCGCAGGAACAGCTTCGCGGCCGGACTTAAAATGCCCACGATCATATTGAGGATGATGCCGAGGATCAGCATCGAGACGACCAGCTCCACCAGCGTGGTTCCCGCGCGGCTTTTGAGGCGGAATTTCCCGCGCCCTGAATGATCCGGCGGGCTTTTCCCCCGCCGTTTCCGGAATTGTTTCAATTTCAAGGCGCACCACCTCCATACAGATAGAACGTCACCTTCCTGCCGTCATCGTCCTCGATCTCCTTTTCCTCAAGTGGAACATCCTCCAGGGTGAAGACCACATTTCCGTCCTGCGTCCCGTCCGCGGACGTCGCGCGGAAGATATAATCCTTCGTTCCTTTCGCGATGCCCGCGGTACCGTCCTCCCGCAGCTTCCGGCAGATCTGCGCGTTGGAGCCGCGGAGCTGTTCGCTTCTGCGCTGCGCGTTGCTGCAGAAGGCCACCGCCCCCTGCATGACCGCCATCATCATCAGGAACAGAAGCGCGCTGACCAGAATCTCCGCCAGCGTCTCGCCGGATTGCGGATGAATCTTTTTCCTTCTCATGGCGTCTCTCCTCCTGTTCCCGCGTTCTGCGTCTCTCCGTGCTCCGGCACTGCCTTTGTGAAAATGCAGGAAGACAGATACGTCAGACCGGAATCAATCTCATAACTGATTATCTCCCCATTACCCACCGCCACCGGCTGATTGGCGCTGTCCTTCCATCCACTGCTGTCCCACCAGATTCTCGTTCCGTCGCCCCTCTGAAACGTGACCGCCCCGTCCTTGTAGGTCGCTTTCTGGTCATAGACCGTGGCATAACGATAGTTCTCGCCGCCCACGCCGGCACGCACCTCGACGGTGAAGGTACAGTGCTCCACCTCCGTCGCCACCTTTTCCAGAGGAGTCTGTCCCCCGCTCGATACATCATTATAGAGAAAATCACCCGCAATCCGGTTGTCCGGCCAGTCGCTCTCCTTGTAGAGCGCGACCGTGAGTTCCCCGTAATTATCCCCCGCCGGATTGTCCCCCGTCAGCTTGTAATGATAGACGGTCGTGTCCGGATGGTCCGGGTCGTAGACGGCATAGGCGGACTCCTCCAGGAACCGGCAGGCGAACCGGTAGAAACTGCCTTCCAGCGCCGGATCGTTCGGGTCCTTGCCTTTATGGGCCTCCAGCTCCCGATCCAGCGCCAGCGCGAAGCTTCCGGCAAGCTGGTAGCTGCGCTCCCGGTTCAGCCGGCGGTTGGCCTGCGAGAGCATCAGCCCCGCCGTGTGCACCATCGCCAGGGAAAACGCCACCAGAAACGCGGATACACACACCACGATCACCAGGGAAGCGCCCCTGCCGGATTCTGTTTTCATCGCCCGCATTCTCCGCCTTATCCGCCGAATCATCCTCTCCTCCTGTGCCGCCCGCTTTGTCCCGCGGCCGGCGGGCTCTGCTCTTTGTCCCCGCCCGCGCGGCGGACGGAAGCGGCCGCCCGTCTTAATTCTCAAATTTGATCTCACATACATCCGAACGCACATACGCTTCGCTCTCCGGCGGCGTCTCGTTCTCCTCCACATCGGAGACGATCTCCACCTTCTTCGTGAACCGCAGCTTCCGGTCCGTGATGCTGTTCGTCCCCACCGACTCATCCTGTGGCGTGAGACGGCTCACATCCGGCAGAATCAGCGTACAGCGGAAGCCTCCTTCGTCCTCCGGCAGCGCTTCAATCTGAAGCTCGGCCGTCAGCTCGACCTCGTAGGGAACCGTATAGTCCGCGTCCAGTTCGTAGCGGCCGTCGATCTTCCGCCGGTACTGCGTCAGCTCGTAGCGGCCGTCCCCGCCCTCGGTCGGTTCGATCGGCTCGTACCCGCCGGCCGCATTTTTCCAGGCGACGGTCAGCGTCCCGTCCGGCGCTTCGCGGACGCGGAAGCTCTGCGTCTCCTCCGAGCCGGAAGGCGCTCCCTCCTCAGGCTCCGCGGTCAGCGTGAACTCGTAGGTATCTGCATAGTCGACGCTGTCCCAGGTAAGGACCGTGTGCGCCGCCGTCCAGACGGAATCCAGATTGCCGCCGCTCACCGAACCGCCCGGATCCGTGAGATCCGGATTGTAGACGAGCGTCACTTTCCGGTCGTAATCGCGGCTGTCGGCCAGCGTCTCCGGCGCGGAGAGCTTCACATAGGGAAGCTGCCACAGATCGGAGTACACCCACGGCGAGCTGACCTTGCCTTCTCCGGAAGAAATCCGGGCGAAGAAGAGGACATACTGTCCGGCGTGCTCTGCCGACAGTTCCAGAAGGCCGTGACGGTACTCGGAAGCGCTCTCTCCGACGTCCATCTGCGCCGGGCCCCATCCGCCGGATTCCTCCGGGGCCGGATAGCGCGCCGCGAGCGTCAGGCCCGCCAGAAGCGCAAGCTCCTCCTTTTCCTCCTCGTCGGTCAGGCCTTTTGTGACAATCTCCGCCGCCTTTTGGGCAAGCTCCCGCCGCTCATCCGCCGGCACATCGGCCGCAAACTTGAAGACGCAGCCTTTGAGCAGATACGCGCTGCCTCCCGGCGGGATACCGGTGTTGGTTCCGTCCGCCTGCGCTTCCAGTCCCGCAATCAGTCCGCCGCCCTCGAAGTCCTCCACGGTGAGGACGGACACTTTCTCTCCGCCATCCGTCGTCTCATGTTTCCAGTTGTGGTTCCACTCCACCTCGGGCGCGGGAATGCGCTCCGGCACCTGCAGGCTGTAGGTGACGCCGTCGACGCTGTGCACGTAATCCTCGCTGCCGTCCGCCGGCTGCGCTTTCAGATAGATCAGGACGCGCTGTCCGGCGTATTCTTCGAGGCTGACCGCCGTCTCATAGACGCCGTTCACCGCGCCTGGCTGACCGTCCCCGTCCAGCACCGGCATTACGCCCGCCTGTACCGGATCGCCTTGCGGTTCGCCGTCGTCCCCGCAGGGCTGTACGAAGATCCCGTACCGCTCGCAGCCGGTCTCGGGATTGATCGGATCCCACTCGACCGTATAATTCAGCTCGTTGACGTCGGGATTGCTTACCCGCGGCTGCGCGGGCTGCGCGAGCCTTCTCATGACCGGATAGCTCTTCACCGAGGTCTGGCCGATCAGCGTCCCGCTCCCGACGCGGGTGACGGTAAGCTCCACCTCGCCGTAGGACCAGTCCTCCGCGTCCAGCGTGAGGAAATAGCCTTTCCCCGCCTCGAACGACACCGGAGTCTCGTTCTCATCAATCGGGATCGAGACCGGAGTGATCGGATTGCCGTCCCGGTCCTTCACGCCTTTGAGCGACACCTGATAGGTATTTCCGCCGTTCTCCTGCGCATCCCAGCGGAACGTATACTGCAGGCGCCCGTTCCCGTCCGTCTGCGGACGCAGCGTCTTCTGTCCCGCCGGCAGCTCCATCAGCACCGGCGCCTTCAAGAAGGTCAGGAGATTCTCTGAAATCCAGCGGTAGTTGCTGAAGATATCTCCATTCAGCACCGGCGTATAGCCGTACTTCCATGTGAAATCATAAGCGCCTCCCGCCCCGGGCGTACCGGTCAGGGTGCGGATATTCGCGTTCGCGGCAGTCACCGTTTGATTGTTTCCGTTCTCCGCGGATTCGGTGTACACCGGCCCCAGACCGGACTGGGCATACCAGACGCGGACTTTGAGTTCCGGCTGCGCCGTACCTGCCGCCAGCGCCGCGTTGGCCGCGTCGGCAATGCAGGACGGAAGGTCGGTGAAGACTGCCGTCACCTCGCCGTTCGCCGTCGTGAGGATGTCTTTGCTCTGGAAGACCGTATTCTCATAGGTCTTTCCGTCCGCATCCCGCCAGGTTCCGATCAGCTCCGCACGGTAGACGGGCGGAGTCGTGACGCCGGTTCCGCTTGCCGGACGGAGGACCGGAGCGATCGTCACAGACACGCGCAGATCGTCCAGGCTCGTGCCGGTCACGGCCGCGGCCGGCTGCGTAATGATGATGTTCCAATTATTTCGCTGGACCACCGCGATCTCCGGCGTATACCCCGGCAGATAGACCGGAACGGAAACCTCCCCGGAGGAAACCGCGCCGCCTCTCACCTGCACGAGCGCCTGCTGCGGAAGCGTGCCGGATAAATTCTGTTCCGTATGGCTGCCGTCTGCAGGGAACGTGATCGTCCGACCCATCAGCTTGACGCTGACCGTGAGATCCGTTCCGTAGCCCGCATAGTCCGACGGATTCTCCAGCCGGAAGCGGTAGGCATAATTGCCGCCTTGCTCCACCAGCTCGGCCCGCAGGACCGGATCCGGCAGGATACTGCCGAACGGGACCAGATTGGACGGAACCTCATCGGAACTCCCGGAATCGCTGACCGCCCTCACCTTTACGTACAGCTCCCCGCCTTTAGCCGCCTCTTCGTCGGCGAGAATCAGCGTGAACGTCTGCGAAGCGAACGTAAACGTCGTGCCGCCGCCCGCCGCTCCGCCCTCTCCCAGCGCGATGCCGGTCAGCGGGATCGCCTCCTCCTGGCCGTCCGCGCCTTTGCGGTACAGCGCCGCCTCGTAACGGACGTTCTCTCCCGCGTAGGCCGGGGCGTCGACTTCGATCTGCAGCCGATAGCCTTTCGGCTCCGGCTCCGCTGTCTTCTCCAGGACGGAGAGGACGACTTTCTCCGGCTCGAGAAGCCGGCCCGCCTCCCGGTAGCAAAATTCGCGCACGTACTCGTCGAACTCTCTGGAAGGAACGGTTCCGTTTACAACGGCACCGCTCACAACGTCGTTCATACTCCCATAGTCCTCCGACACCGGTATCGTGACCGGTATCGTGAAGAGGACTTTGCCGATCTCCCGCCCATTGTTGTAGATCTTATCTCCCGGCCGCTTCCCGGTGAGTGTGATACCCTGTATATTGCTCGTACCTACATTCAGATACAGGAAGTAGCGCGTATTGCCTTCTATGATCGTGTAGACCCAGCCGGCATTGGCACGCTGCAGGTTGGCATTGGCCGTATTCCCCCAGTTGTTCTTGCCCGTACGAAAACTTGTAATCGTATTCTCGCTCAGGAAATAATTGTAAACTCCGCCGCTTCCCTGATTGATATTGCCCGCCTTGCTGCTGCCGTTCCGATAGGAGATCACCGGATTATTTTCCGGGTTATAATTTCCGCTACCGCGATTCACCGAGAAGCAGTGCTTAATCGTTGTATTTACGGAACCAGCCTCTCCATACCGGTCCCCGAAGATACCGGCGACATACTGAGCCCCCTTCAATACCGCCGCATAGTTTCGGCAGCGGTCGATATTCAGGACAATGTTGGCCGTGGAAGTCGCAATTGATGTTGCATTCAGTTCGTCGCCCGAGAAAAATCCCACAATGCCGGAGGCCATGGAACCGGAATAAATCTCAACTCCCGCGCCGTTGACACAATCCGTCACATTGATCGTATAACGCTGCGCACTGCCCGTATTCGAGGCGTTGTAGGCGGTTATATTGCCCAGGATTCCGGCGCTGTCGTTCGCTCCGCCGAAATCCTTCCCATATTTCCCGTAAATATTTCCGAAATTCCCGCAGCTTATAATGTTATACTCATGATTCTCATAAGCATGATAGAGCTGTGCGACAATTCCCGCGGATGCTCCTACCCATCCTGTCTGATATGTCGTCTGCAGATTGCCGTAGTTCGTACACCGCTCCACGCTGCCGCCGCTGCCGGTCCACTGGCCGATAATGCCGCCGGCGTAATGGGTGTTGCGGCAGTAGACCATGCCGGCATTGACGCTGTCGCTGACCGACCAGCCGCCGCCGGTCAGATTGTTCTGGTTGCCGATGATGCCGCCGGCAAAACGGTTGGTGATTCCGCTTTTCAGTTCCCGCCCTACGAACGCCTGGTTGTAGAGGAAGGACTGATTCCGGTCCGACTCGTTCATGCCGATGACGCCGCCGGTTCCCACGCCGATCGACTCGGACTGGTTGTTCAGATACCAGTTTCCGGTCGCGCAATGGCTGACCGCGCCGTTGACGCCGTTGTAGGCCGTGACGCCGCCGAGATTGCCGTTGACGGCGACGGTCAAAGACAGACTTCTGCCCGCGGTGACCATCCCGTCCCTCTTGCCGTTCTCGTAATAGAACTGATCTTTCAGGCCGCCTTTGTCGCTCCATTCTACCCAGCGGTCGTTCTCTTTTGTTTTTGCATCCTTAATCAGAAGCTCCGCGTCCTGGATATCGAGTCCGCCGCCATCCTTCATCAGACTACACGCCTGCGCATCCCCCGACCGCTCAATCCGGCCCTTGTTGCTGCCGGCGACGCCGCCGGCCATGCCGGAATCCACGGCGATCGTACTCTGCTGCCCGCTCCCGGCCTCGATCACACAGTCCGCGATCCGGCTGCTCTGCGACGCCGTCCCCTCGTTGCGGCCGGCAACGCCGCCCACATGGGTGGCGAACGCTTCCTTCTCCGCCGCCGTGCTGGTGGCGGTCGCCGTGTAGACGCCGGGCACGTCGATCGTCAGCGCGCGGATCGTACATCCCTCGATGGTCCCGGCCGCATCGGCCGCACCGTTGACGCCGGCGACGCCGCCGTAGCAGTTGCCCGCCGCGTCCTTTTCCGTCGCCTTATTCTTTTGAATCGTCAGCCCTTCGGCCGTACAGCCTTTGATCTCCCCCTGATTCTCACCGGCCACGCCGCCGAGAGAACGGATGTTCTTGAAATTCTCAAACCGCAGGTTCTGCACGGTCAGATTCTGAATCACGGCCTGCCTGCCGCCGCCCTGCGCCTGTTCGTTGCGCCCGGCGACGCCGCCCACGGTCAGGTCGGATGCGCTCAGATCGAGCTTCGGCATATATCCGACGGCCGGAGCCGTATCGCTGCCCGTCATCTCGATCACACCGTCGGTACCGCCCGCGGCGTCCACCGCGTTGCGGCCCGCGACGCCGCCCGCCAGAACTGCGGTCCCGGAGAGGACGACTTCCCGCGCGTTTGTCCCTGTGCCTTTCACCGGCCGGCTGTTCTGAATCAGGTTGTAATTCACCGCGCAGACCGCGCCGAGGGCATCCGCCCCGCGGCTGCGGATCGTAATGTCCTTCGCCGCCTTCCATGCGCCGCCGTCGCCTACTTCGCAGGACACGATCTGCCCGCGGTTCTCCGCGGCGATGCCGCCCGCATAGCCGCTGTCGCTGTTGACGTCGCCCAGGTTGACGCAGTCCGAGAGCGTGAAGCCGGCCGCGTTCGCCGCCACGATGCCGCCCGCGCGCCCGTTGTCGGCGGTCACGCGTCCCGCGCGGTTCACCGCCCGCGATATGGTGTGGGAGCCGCCCTGCGCCCCGGAGCGCGCTTCGCCGATGACGCCGCCCGCGCAGTCGAGGGTGGCGCGCACCTGCTTCGCCCGGCACACCAGATAACAGACGCCGGTTCCGCTGCCGATCGTTTCCAGTGTTCCCTCATTGACGCCGACGACACCGCCCGCTTTCTCCCGGCCGACGACGCTCACGTTTGCGCCGACCGCGATGATTTCCTTGCTTATACCGGTACCGGAGCCCTGGCCTGTCACGCGGATCGTACCTTCCGCGCGGTTGCGGCCGGCGATGCCGCCGACGCCCTGGCCGTTCCTGCCGGCGACGGTCAGCTCGTACTGCTTCTCCTCCGCAGGATCTGCCGCCGCGAGGCGGATCTCGCCGCCGTTGACGCCGGCGACGCCGCCCGCGTAATCCCCGGCCGCGGTGACGTTGGCCCGGTTCGTGTTCTTCTCCAGCACCGCCCCCTGCAGGTTGTAGCCGACGATGCCGCCCACGCATCTCCGCCCGGAGATGTCGACGGTCTTCCAGTTGACGCCCGATTTCCGGCCGGTTTCGCAGGCGGCGATCAGGCCGCGGACGTCGCTCCACGTTTCGCCCTTCACATCCGTGTAGCTGCGCGCCTGCGTTCCGCCCGCCGCGCCCTCCTTCGTGCCCGCCCGGACGTTCAGCCCGGCAATGCCGCCGATGTAATCCAGAGCCGCGCTGCCGAAGTTGTCGGAAAGCCCGCAGTTGAGCACGCCGCCCGCGTTGAAGCCGACGATGCCTCCGAGGCCGATAAAGCCGTTCATCGTGCCCGTATTCTCGCAGTGATCGATCACCTGGCGGTCCAGATTGGCGCCGATGACGCCGCCGCCGATGGATACCTTGATGTCCCCGCCGTCAAGCTGCGACGTATCCGCCTCCACCTCCTGGCTTCCCAGATACGCCTTCAGCGACACCTGGCGGGCGTCCGCGCTCTCGTCCCTGCGCGAAAGCCTGCCGGAATTGCGGCAGTTGCGCAGCACGAGCGCGCTGATCCGCTCGCAGTAGCCGACGACACCGCCGGTGTAAAGGTCGCAGAAGACCGGGATATTATTGTTGTCCGCCGTCAGAGCGGACTCCGTGTTATTCTTATTTTCAATATACAGCGTATACGGATTGCCGGAAGCCAGAACCGGCGACGGCACATAATCCGCATCCAGTCCCGGCAGCAGCGGCAGCATGGACGCCGGCACATTCTCCCCGGCTTCCCCGCCGTGCTTCGCCGTGCGTTCCAGATAGTCGCGGAGGGCGATCTCCTCCCCTGCCGCCGTGTTTAACTGTCCCTGCGTATACGTCCTCTGGTAGCCGATCACGCCGCCGGTGAAAGCCCCGCCGGCGACACGGCCGAGCGTGTTGTCGGTCCGCAGGCCGTCCATCGTGATATCCGCCGGCCCGGAGACCTCCCATTCCACGGTTCCCGTCCCCGTCTCTTTTCTCGTCCTCGTGACCAGGTCCACGACGTTGGCGCCGATGCAGCCGCCCACGTAATAATTTCCCTCAACGCTGACCGGACGGATCGCGAGGTCTTTCTGAAGAACCGCCGTGGAGGCGTTAAGGCCGATGCAGCCGCCCGCCGCGTTGCCGTAGGCGTGGATCTGGCCGCCGATTAAGGTGTACGCCACCTCAAGCTCTCCTTTGATATCGTTGAAGCCGATCACACCGCCCACGCAGTCGCGTCCGACCACAATACTGGAGACGGACTTGACCGTGATGCTCTCGCTCTTCTCCGTGAAAATAATTTTCCCGTTGTTGTAGCCTGCCAGTCCTCCCGCGCAGTCGCCGGCCGCCTGCCACTCCGTGACGATCCGGTTCAGCAGGGAACCGCTGAAATCGGACAGATAGCTGGCGCAGTCGTAGAGATACCCGTTCTCGCCGTTATAGCCGACGATGCCGCCGATATAACGCCCGTAGCCGGCCGCCACGCCGTTGTTGACGCAGTTGGTGAGCGTCGTCCTCGCTTCGCCGTCGTTGCGGCCGACGATGCCGCCCACGCTGCTGTTGCCGATGACATAGCCGGCGTTCGTCGTCACCGCGACGCCTCCGCCGCCGGTGATGGCATCCGCCGCGTCGTTGGAAAGGCCGCCGGCAATGCCGCCGACGTAATCGGAACCGAGCACATAGCCGTCCTTCTCCGTCCGGCAGCCGGCAAGCTGGCTGCCGCTACCGTAGCCGAGGATACCGCCGACGTACTGTCCGAGCAGTACCCGCTCTTTCTGCTCATACGTATAGCGGTAATTCTTCGACCGCCCGGACGCGCTGTAGCAGTCGCCGACCTGCACCCTGCTGCCGTAGCCGAGGATGCCGCCGAAGTACCGCCCCTCAAGGACGTACTCCGTATCCGCATGGCTGTACCCTTCCCGGCAGAGCACGAGTCCGTCGTTCCTGCAGCCGGTCACGCCCGCCGCGAGCTCGCCGGAAACCCCGTCTGTCCGTCCGATCACGGCGGCATCGCGGATGCTGCCGGCGATCCCGCCGGTGAAGAGATTGCCGGTGACCGCCGCGTGGTTGGCGCTGTCTTTAATCTGTACCTGTATCTGTATTCCGCCCTCAGGCGCGGAATCGTCCCCCAGAAAGGCATGGCCGAAGATGCCGCCGACGCCGTAAGCGTATCCGTCCGCGAACTGTTCCGCCGTCTTCTTCTGAGCGCCCTCCTGCTTCTCCTCCGGAGACGCTCCCTGAACCTTCGGTGCGGGCAGGATGCCGGTCACGGCTCCCTCCACGCTCAGATTCTCGATCCGGGGACGGATAAGCGCGCCGGAGGCGTCCTTCTCTGCCAGACGGTCCAGCGCCGTCAGCTTCTCTTCTCCGCTCTGCGAGCCCTTCCCTGCGAGCACGCCGGCCAGCCCCCCGATACCCGCGGGCTGTGAATCCGGACTATTCTCTGTCTTCTCTCTGTCCGGCAGGCAGACGGTAACAATCTGCCGCTCCTTCGCGGAGGTACGGACCGCGAGGTTTTTCAACGTCCCCTCATTCCTGCCGCTTAACACGCCCGCGCCGTATAAATGCCCGAACTGCTCCGCCGGCTGCAGCCGCTGTCCGTCCCGCGCGTTCCCGCCGTCCTTCGTCAGGATCAGCTCCGGGTCAGACAGGACCAGATCTTCCACGCTCCCTTCCGTCTCGCAGAAGAGACCCAGATATCTCGTGTAATATGTACTTCTCTGCGCATCCGTCTTTGAAGCATAAAGCGTGTCAATCAATCCGTCGTCCGGCGCGGAAGCGGCGCCCAGTTTCAGATTGGCGATCACCGCTTCGCTCAGAAGCCCCTTCTCCCCCCGCAGCGTATGCTGCCGCGGCAGTACGGGAACGGACGGGAAGTCCGACACGGATCCTTCCTGCGCGCTGCCGCTCCAGACGAGGCTGCGGGCCCCGCTTTCGCCCGCCGCCAGCGTATACATTCCCACTCCGGCGGACGTCCAGCCAAGCGTCCCCGCCGCCACCGTATACTCCGTCGGTTGTCCGGGCGCGCCGTAACGGATGTTCGAGAGATGGCGGAAACGGCTGATCACGGATTTTTGTATCGTCTGCGCGCCGGATGTCTCCCGCCGGCTCTCGGCAAACAGGGTATTCTCCGTGTTGGAGCGGACTTCCCCGCTCTGCGTGTACTCGGTATAGTCTTCTCCGAGGACGCTGTAATCCGGCTGCGCCTCCACCGTGGCATAGAGATCAAGCGGCGCTTCCAGCGCCTTCAGCGACGCATCCGCGTCCGCAAGCCTGGTGATGCTCGTGCTGTACTGCAGCGCCGCCGCGGACGGACCCGTATGATTTTCTTGATCGGCCTTCAAAGTCTCCAGAAGCTCCGCCGTCATCATGCCGTCGAGCACGAGGGAGAAGCGTCCGCGCGAGCTGCCGGACGACTGCCAGACAAGCGGGAAATCCCAGGTCCCGATGTCCTCGCCGCCTGCACCGTCCGGCACCTTCAGCGTCAGAGGCACCGTCTGGCTGCCGCCCATCTGCGCCCCCGTCATCAGGCCGCGGCTGATCTCCGTATAGAACAGCTTCCGGTCATCGCCCGGATCGTCCGGATCTCCCTGATCGTAGAAGCTGACGATGTATTTGACGTCCTGATCGGCGAACCGGGAATTGCTGCTCCAGTTCAGGGACAGCGTCTCGCTGTTCACAAGGCTGAGCGTCGTCACCTTGAGACGGACCGGCTTTAAGCGGACGACATTCGCCAGATCCTCCGCGGAGTAATAGCCGAGCAGACGCCCTTTGCGGCTGCCGGGCGCGCGGTTGCCGTCCGCCGCGCTGATGTTGAGAACGCCGTCCGTATCGGTCCCGTCATAGGCGAGCGAGTCGCAGCGGGTGCCGTAGAACGCCGAGTAGACATGCCCGGTGCGCACGTCGATCTCCAGCGCGAGCGCGGCGCCGGCGAACCCGCCGTCGTACATGGCGTCTCCCAGCAGGTCCATGACGAGCGCCGCCTCCGTCCCGGAGGCCGGCGTCTCGTCCCTGCCAAGCCTTACGGCGTAGATGCGCCCGTTGCGCTCGTCCCTGGCCGGCGCCGCCCCGCCTGCTGCGGGAAGGTCCGGGAAGGTATTGTTGGGCGTCCCTTTGTCGATGACTTCGCGGCAGAACTCCTCCCACTGCCCCGAGGAGCGGTACCAGGTGAGCGCGGCTTCCGCCGCCAGATATGCAGTTTTGGCGTTTTCTTCGTTCTTGCGGTATTCCGCCAGATGAATGTAACGGGTGGCCGCGGGAATCCCGACTGCCGCCAGGATGCCTACAATCACCAGTACTACGATCAGCTCTACCATCGTAAAGCCGCTTCTGCAGGATTTTCTCATAACGATACCTCTGCCGCGGGCCGCGCCCGCTTAAAATCTATGTTCCATGGAATCCGGATCCTGCGCGAAAGACAGGGCTGTCTGCCGCGTGATCCTGCCGTCTCTGACCAGTTCCAGAATCGCATCGTCCATCGTGATCATGCCCTGCCGGCGTCCGGTCTGCATGATGTTGGCGATCTGATGGGATTTGCCCTCCCGGATGAGATTGCGCACGGCCGTATTGGCGTGCAGCACCTCGAACGCCGCAACCCGTCCGCCGCCGGCCCCCGGCATCAACTGCTGGGAGACGACCGCCTCGAGCACGTTGGCGAGCTGTACGCGGATCTGCTGCTGCTGATGGGGCGGGAAGACGTCGATGATGCGGTCCACCGTGCTGGCCGCCCCGATGGTATGTAAGGTGGAGAGCACCAGATGCCCGGTCTCCGCCGCCGTGACGGCCACGCTGATCGTCTCGTAATCCCGCATCTCGCCCACCAGAATCACGTCCGGATCCTCTCTGAGCGCGGCGCGCAGCGCGGCCGCGTAGCTCTGGGTATCCACGCCGATCTCTCTCTGATTGACCATCGAACGCTTGTGCGGATGGTAGTACTCGATCGGGTCTTCCAGCGTAATGATATGCGCCTCTCTGTACTCGTTGACTTTGTCGATGACCGCCGCCAGGGTCGTGGATTTGCCGCTGCCGGTCGGCCCAGTCACCAGCACCAGACCCCGTCTGCGCTGATAGAGGTCGACGACCGACGCCGGCACGCCCAGCGCCTCCGGCGAGGGCACCTGCGACGCTACGAGGCGGAACGCAAGCGCGGTCGCCTCTCTCTGGCGGAAGGCGTTGACACGGTATCTCTCCCTGCCGGGAACGGCATAGGCGAGATCGCACTCTCCGCACTCCATAAGCCGGTCAAGCTGTACGCGGCTCATCACATGCGCCGCCGCCTCCTGCGTATCCGCCGCCGCCAGCGCCGGATGCTGCATGGAGACCAGGCTCCCGTCCACCCGCATCTTTGGCGGAAGCCCCACCGTGAGATGCACGTCGCTGGCGCCGGCCTGCGCCGCCTTTCCCAGTATTTCTTCGATATTGATCATTGTTCCCACCGTTCCTTTCTTCCGGTTGCCGTCAGAACTTTCCGCCCCGGCCGCCGTGTGTTCTTCCGGAGGAGGTATGCGTTCTGGAACTGCCCGCGCTTCCCGGCGTGCTGCTTTTCTGCGGTTTCGGTCTTTCCGTCCGGGTAACGCTCCTGTAAAGGAACAGCTCATGTTCCCGTGTAAGGCGCAGGCCGCTCTTCTTCATATAGCCGTCCGCCCCCGCTTCGCTGCCGACCGAATGGAGCTGAAGCCGCATGGTTCCCGTGGCGATCAGCGCCGTCACAAATCCAACCACGACGGCGATGAGCAGGGCTCCCACATGCGAAAACGGCTCCGTCGGAATATGATCGGCATCATACGGAGTACCCGCCCTGGCCTGCGTAAGGTAATCGTCGCACTGTTCGGCGAAGATATGGAACGCCTCGGCATAGTCTCCATCGCTCAGGCTGGGCAGGAATTTTTCGGACAGGTATTCCAGTCCGGCGTCCGTAAAAGCCGTGATTCCATAGCCCGACGTCGACAGGTACCAGTCCCTCTCCTCCATACTGATCAGAAAAAGGATTCCGTCCCGTTCTTCTCCGAAACCGTAGCCGTTGTTGTCATAAAAATCGTCCGCGTAATCCGCGGCGGACGCGCCCTCAAGGGAATCCACCGTGACCACCACAAGATCCGCCTGCTGCCGTACGCTGATTTCGTCCAGCTCCGCCGACAGATCCTCCTCTTCATAATCGCCAAGCAGATCCGCCCGGTCCACTACCCTCGGTCCGCGCCCCGATGCCTCTGCCGCATCGGCCGTCACCGCCCCGGCAGAGACGGTACTCAGAAGCAGTGTCAGCAGCACTGCCAACCATTTGTATTTCACTCTCATCGTCCGCCCTCTCTAAAAGAAACTGATCAGGAAAAGAGCGGCATAGACCGCGGCCCCGACCGCGCCCGTCAGTCCGAACAGCCACCTTCTGTACGCGCCCTTATCCAGCGGCAGATCCCCTACCAGCTTCCCGGTCTGTCCGTTCATGGCAAAGAGATATTTCTGTCCGTTCCAGGTCGTATTGAGAATCCACACCGGACAGAGGACGTATTTTACTTTGCCGTTGTCCAGCCGTATGCTGCCTGATTCCCGCGTCACCGACGCATATCCTTTCACCGTCGCCGCGACGGCTGCCTCCGTGCTCCTGCGGATGCGCTCATTCGCGCGTCCGACGCTCTGTTCGGCGTCCACGTCGTAGCGGTCCGCCAGATAGCCGGCCAGATAGGCTGTCTGAAAATCCACGGCCTTTGAAAAATCAAAGGGTTCGAGTGACTCCATCAGTTCATCCGGCATGTTCTTCGAGCCGTCGACCGGCACGTTCTCGAACCGGATGCTTCCCTTTCTGCACACCGCGTAATAGCTGGTCTCGGTATAGTTGTAGTCGCCGCTGCTCCACGCCCGTATTCTGGTCGCCTTGTAACGGACATCCGCATCGGCCCGGGCGTCGAACAGCCAGAAGGGAACGTATACGCCCTTCACCTCGTCCAGGTGGTTCTCGTCTTTGAAAATTTTCGGAAGCAGCCGCTTTCCCGTATAATGCTTCTTCAGCGCTTCCTTTGCCGCCTTTTTATCCAGCAGGAACGGAAGCACATAATCCGGCTTCAGCGCGCCGGAAAACCGGTCCATCAGGACGACCGGGTTCCCGCAGTACGGGCAGGAGGAGGCGGCCGTATTCTCATCGCATACAATCTCTCCGCCGCAGGACTTACATATGTAGGAACGAAGTCCGTCCGCCTCGGCGTCCGTCCACCCGCTCCCCGCCGCCGTCTCCCACTTCATGTCGTCGGCCTGTTCGCTTCTCAGCTCGCGGTCATAGTCCGCCAGTGTCTCCATCCGAAATTCCGTGTCGCAGTAGGGGCATTTCATCTTCTGTATCGTGCTGTCGAAGACAATCGCCCCTCCGCAGCACGGGCATTTGTATTCCAGTACGTCCGCCATCAGTTGCCCCCGCTTCCCTGTCTTCTGTCGTTCTCGTCAAAGGGATCGCCGCATTCGGGGCAGAACCTGGGTGGATGCGCGGGATCCTCCGGCTGCCATCCGCATTTGTCACACTGATAGAGCGGAACTCCCTCCGGCTTCTTCGCTCCGCAGTTCGGGCAGAAGCGGCCTTTGTTCAGCGAGCCGCAGGAACAGGTCCAGCCGGCGGCCGGCGCAGACTGCGGCGGCGATGCCTGCTGCTGCGGCTGCGCCTGCTGCTGTCCCATCGCAAAGAGCGCCTGCGCGTTCATGCCGCCCGCGTTCATCGCCATCCCCATTCCCATAAAACCTTTCATGGCGCCCGCCGGATTGGAGGCGGCGGCTTTCATGGCGTCCGCCTGCGCGCCCACAAGCGCGGCGCCCGCCATATTGGGATTCTGCAGGACCGCCGTGCGCTGGAGTTGTTTGATCATCTCCGCGTCCTCCGCCGGCAGCGTGACGGTGCCGAGAGCGACGCTGACCACCTTCAGTCCGCGCAGTTCCCCCCATTTTGCGGAAAGTACGACATTCATCGCCGCTTCCAGTTCCGTATTGTGGGAAACGATCTGGTTTGGGCGCAGTTCCAGTTCCGAGAGCCGGCCGAACGCCGGCTGCAGCGCGCTGATAAACTCCGTCTTGAGCTGGGCGTCCAGTTCCTCCCGGGTGTATTCCCGCTCCACATTGCCGCAGACGTTCGTGTAGAACAGCAGCGGGTCCGCGATCCGGTAGGAATAGACGCCGGAGCAGCGGACGGACACGTCCACGTCGAGCCCGATTCTGGAATCGACGACCCGGAACGGGATCGGATTCGGCGTTCCGAACTTGTTGTCGACGAGCTCTTTGGTATTAAAGTAATAGATTCTCTGATCTTTGCCCGTGTCGCCGCCGAAGGCAAAACGTCTGCCGATCATGCGGAATGTATTTTTCACGCCGGTTCCGAGGCTTCCGGTGAAAATGCTCGGCTCCGTGGAAGCGTCGTAGCGGTATTCGCCCGGTTCGGCGCACACCTCGACGATCTTTCCCTGTTCCACAATGATCATGCACTGTCCGTCGGCCACCGCAATCACGCTGCCGCTGGAGATGATGTTGTCGCTTCCTTTTGTATTGGAAGAACGGGAACCGGTGCGCTTTCTGCCTTTTACCGCCAGCACATCCTTATCCATCGCGTCGCAATAGAAAAATTCTTTCCACTGGTCCGCCAGGACGCCTCCGAGCGCTCCCGCTCCTGCTTTTATCAGTCCCATACCCGAGAACTCCTTTCTTTTTCGTTCTTTTATACGTCTTTATTCACTTTTACCGAATAATATACAACAGTTTCCCGTAAAAATGGGCATAATGACATGAATCGACTTGATTTTGCATTGAATCGTCCGCTAAAAAAACGCGGCGCCAAACGCCGTGTTTTTTCGCTCACCTGCGCTGTCCGGATGAAAACAGCCCGCGCAATGCGTCGGCAGTCTTCCTGATCTTCCCCTCCGGCGCGCCTTTTGCGGCGGCAATTCCCGCGCAGACGAGGAGCAGCGCCATGCCCGCCGCGGCCGCGGCCGGCGTCTCGCCGCCTGTGCCGGCGGCGGCGCGGACCGGCTTCTCCTGCGGGTCCGTGCGGACGCTTCCCTTCCCGTCCCCGGAAACGCCGGCGTCCTCCGGCCGTGCCGCCTTTTCCGGCCGTGCTTCCTCCCCGCCGGCTTCCGCTTCCGCCGGGGTCCGCAGCGCCGTCCCCGGCGGCGCGGAACCGTCCGTATCGTTCTTCGGCAAAGCCGTCTCCGCCCGTCCGGCGGAGGCAGCCCCGCCGTCCGTTTCCGACGCAGCGCCCTCCGCCTCCACGCTCTGCGTAAGGCCCGGGCGCTGTCCGCCCGGCGTGCTGTCCGCCCGGTCGTCGGAACCGGCGTTGCCCTCGTTTCCGCCGGAGCCGCCCACGGCGGGCAGGCGCAGCGGCAGCTCATAGGTATCCGGCCACGCGAGCACGAGCTGTCCGCCGTCGTACACGCCGCCCTCAATCCGCAGGCCCACAAAGAAGGGCGTCGGCTCCTCTCCGGCCTCCTGCGCCTCCCGGTAAGACCGGTACGGCTCCTGTCCGCTGCCGAGCACGAGCGCGTAACCGCTGCCGGCGGTCGAAGGCTGCGCGTCGACCGCGTCCTGCAGCGAAAGTCCGGAAAGCTCCGTCCACCGCGAACCGCCCTCCGTCATGGTATAAGCGCGGATGGAGACGGCGCCTGTCGGTTTCAGATGAAACGCCATGTCCAGCCCGTAGTTCTCCTCCGAGAGCGCTCCCGCCGGCTGTGCGCTGTCTGCGACGGCGTTCAGGACGAGCCGCACTTCGTCCGTGACGTTTCCGAAGGAATCCATCCCCGCCGGTTCCGTCAGCTCGTAGACGCCGGTCTGGGTATGTAAAACGGTGCCCGCGGGGATCTCGATCCTCTCCGCCGCGTCCGCCGCCGTCACGCTCTCGCCCGCCGCAAGCGGCGGCAGCTCCAGAGGCTCCCACCGGACCGGACAGTCTACCACGTCGCTGCCGATATACTCGGAACCGTTCTGGATCTGAACCTCCACCGGGAGCGCGGCGGGCAGGCACGCGAGAATCTCCTCCGCGGAAGCGCTCTCGCGGACCGTGATCTGGTATCTGCCGAAATACCGGAGGTTCGGCGGCCGCCCTTCCCGGACGGACACGCCGGAAGCGAACCGGGCGGACACTTCGTATTCCGCCGGCACCGGCCGCGCTTCCCCGCGCTCAATCACCGCCGGTTCCGTCTCGCAGGCCGTACCGTCCGCCCTGACTACGCGCAGCCGGATATAAAAGCGGTCCCGCTCTTTGGCAAGGTAGCTTTTCAGCGGCTCCTCGCTGTCATAGAGGCATCTCTGGCGGTACAGCGCCGCCCGCTCCTCCTCGTTCTGCGAGCCGAGCCACCGCAAATCCCATTTCTGTCCGCAATCGCTCCAGGTTTCGTTATCGAGCGAGCACATCGGCTGCACAAGGACGGTATCCGGCGTGAAATCCCGGAACGTGCCCGCCACCATCCAGCCCTGGGGCGAATATTCCACGCAGGCCGCAAACGCTTTCGCGCCGTCCTGCTCCGCCGTCTCCTCCGCAACCGCGTCCCCGGGCGAATCCTCCGCCCGCACGGCGAACGTCCCCCGGACGCCTGCCGCCATAAAAGCTGCCGCGAAGACCGCCGCGGCCACGTATTTTCTCTTCTTTTTCATCATCGTCTATTCCATCGGTCCGTCTGCGGTTGCTGCCCAGACCATCCGTCCCCCCGGACGCCCGACGCGGGCTGAAAACCGGCGTGTATGAACAGCAGCCGTCCGCGCAGTTTCGGCTGCATTTCGCGCCGGGGACGGTTCCGGTACCGCTTTTTATGCTATAGTAATCTCAGCCGGATGTTTTATGGTCTGCCTGCGGATGCTCCCGGAGACGTTCCGGGCGGGATATCCGCCGAAACAGCGGCCGTATTTTCGTATAGTTGGTCTTAATTATAAGGAATAATAAACGGACGTGTCAAGCATTTTTCACAAATTACCATATTTAACCCGGTCATAATTGTCACTTTTTCACAGGAAAGGGATTTTTTATTATGATAAAAATCGCGTGCTGTAATCACGATTTGCCGACCTTGAACGAACTGCGGGACCTGCTGAGGCAGTACCGTACAAAGCGCGGAAGCAGGATTGCCTGCGCGGCTTTTCAGAGTACTCTGGAGCTGCTGGCCGACCTCGAAAAAGGAATGCGCTACGACGTTCTGTTCCTGGACGTTCTCATGCCCGAGGGAAACGGAATCGACGCGGCTAAGGAAATCCGTCAATACGACAGCAACGTAAAAATCATCTTTTTCACTTCGTCCGCCGAGTTTGCAGTGCAGTCCTACACTGTCGGCGCATATTTCTATCTGATCAAACCGCTGCAGGCGGAACGTTTTTTTGAACTGATGGATTCCGTGATCGACGACTGCCGGCAATCGCAGCAGAGCGGTCTCATTCTGCGTTGTAAAAACGGGATCTCGCGGATTGATCTGGACCGGCTGGAATACTGCGAGGTGATCGGACGCACGCTGTCCTTTCACATGGACAACGAAACGGTGTTCGAGAGCAGCGGCAGTCTGGACCGGCTGCGCGTCAGGCTGGAGGAATACGGGAATTTTATGCGGCCGCACCGCTCTTTTCTGGTCAACATGGACTATATCCGCAGGATTTCCAACAAAACCATTACCATGGACAGCGGCGCGGAAATCCCCATCCCGCACGGAAAATGTTCGACGGTCAAGAATTTCTACCTTGAATACGTATTCCACAGGGAGCAGATCTTCGTGCTGTAACGCTCCGCCGCGGACGCCGTCTCACAGAAAGGTCCCCCATCCTGTCCGCGTCAGGCGGACACCGGCCCGCACTACGCCGGAATCAGTCCGCCGGCGGAAACTCCATCACGAACTTCGTTCCTTCCCCGGCCGCGGAACAGACATCAATCGTTCCTCCCATTTCGGTCACAATGCTGCGGACAATGTACAGCCCCAATCCCGTACCGCTCTCCCGGTTCTTCTCCCCCACATAAAAACGTTCAAAAATATGCGGCAGTTCCTCCGGCGCAATCCCGCAGCCGGTATCCTCCACGGCGATGCGGACACGGCCCCCTTCCTGCTCCGCCGACACGGTAATGCTGCCCCCGCGCGGCGTCGCTTTGAGCGCGTTGTAAATCAGATTTTCAAAAAGCAGATGCAGTTTCTCCGGCTGGGCGCTTAGGAAAAGTTCCCGCCCGGGCGGCTCTACGGCAAAGTACACCGCCTGTACTTCGGTCTCCCCGTGATGAAATTCGTACAACTCCGACAGAAACTGCGAAACGGATATTTTCACCCGCTCTTCTTTGATCCGGTCGAGCGCGTTGAGCGCGGAGAGTCCCTGCAGGCGGCGGGCCATCTCCCGCTGTCTGGCTTCCGCCTGATCAAGATAGCCGCGCAGCTTCGTATCCGCGCCCGCTCTGCGGCGGATGGCTTCGATGAAGGACTGGGTAGCGAACACCGGCGCTTTCAGGTCATGCGCCATATCAGAAAAAAACGCCCGCCGCTCTTCATAGAGCAGGGCCGCTTCCTCGGTGCGCTTCTTCACCTGCTCTTCCAGATGATGGGTGAGCGCGTCATTTTCCCGCAGAATCCGGCGGTTGCGCGCCGCCATCATCGCCCCGAACAGCAGCACCAGAAAAAGGCCGCACCATTCAAACTGCCAGAAAAAACGGATCGGCTCGAAGCGGTTGGCGAAAAACAGGTTTAAAATCAGTCCCGCGCCGAACACGGCGCCGCCCGCTAGCGCGTAACGGCTCTCCCACTCCTCCGACGCCGTGTTTTTCGCAGTGAAGAATACGGTACAGACAAAGGTCAGGACATAATAAAGGTCCGTCAGCCTCCCGTGCAGGAAGACGGCCGGCGGGAAAAGCGGGATAAGCAGCGCAAGGACGGTCAGAACCGCCGGCAGCAAAAGCAGCGCGCCGCGCATGTATTTCCACACCCTGCCGCCGCTGCCGCAGGCAAGGCAGGTCAGCCGCACCACAGAGTAGCAGAGGCCGTACAGCGCGAGCCCCTGAAGCAGGAACCAGCAGTGCATGATCCGCAGGGAGAACAGGTACACGAAACAGCGGAACATGTACAACGCGTAAAAGCAGCACAGCCGCCCGAAGCAGCGGCTTAAATCTCCCCCCGCCCTCCAGAGGAAAAAAGTAAACGCCGCCAGCGCCAGCGGCAGGAGGAAGGCCAGCGCGCCGGCCAGGATGCGGACGTTGTCAATCCGCGAAAGCGTCTCTTCCGTCCCCAGCGCGGGCGGGAAGTACA
Organism: uncultured Lachnospiraceae bacterium; assembly: GCA_910587765.1. Classification (GTDB taxonomy): domain Bacteria; phylum Bacillota; class Clostridia; order Lachnospirales; family Lachnospiraceae; genus Hominiventricola. Next base: position 2,504 of record CAJUNR010000050.1, on the reverse strand, counting down.
TACCGCTGTAATACCCGGACACGGAGAGGGTTTCCACCGTCAGGACGTGATCGCCCGGCGTCATCAGAAACGTGATATGTCCGTTTCCTTTGCCCGACGCCAGCGGCGTTTCGTTCAGCAGGATTTTGTACCACAGGGACAGCTCCGGAAAATCCACCGCCACCGTCACCGGTTCGCCGCTGTAGCGCAGCGTCAGCCGGTAGCGCGCCTTCCCGTGAGGCGGCCGCAACCGGTCGCCCCGCTGCAGGTTGGAAAACTCGCCGATGTAGGTCGGTTTGTCCGTCACACGCCCGTCCGTCAGCAGCCAGCCGTCAATCAGGAACACCGGACCGGCGCGCCGCAGATCCTGCCGGCTGATCTTGATCACACCCGACTCCCCGTAGGGCGGGGGCGATTCGTATTTATTATCCGTGTAAAAGAGAACCGCAAAAAAGACCGCCAGAACCGCCAGAACCGCCGGCGTCTGCCACAAATTCTTCTGCCGCTTCATACTCCCGTCCTTTCTTCCGGCGCCGCCGCTCCGTCAGCCGTCCGGCGTGACAAAGCGGTAACCCTTCCCCCAAACGGTCTCGATAAAATGATGCCTGTTCCCCGCCTGTTCCAGCTTCCGCCGAAGGCGCGACATATGCATCTGCACGGTCTGTCCCCCGTCCCACGGCCGTCCGCCGCAGACGGACTCAAAAAGCGCTTCCGGCGTGCAGATCTGCCCCGCCTGGCTGGAGAGCCGCTGCAGCAGGTCAAACTCCGCCGGCGTAAGGTCCAGTTCTTTCTCGTCCAGAAATACTTTCCGGCCGGACAGTTCCAGCACCAGCGGGCCGTACCGGAGGCGGACGGCGCCGGAGAGCGCCAGGCGGATACGCGTCTGCACCTTCGCCCAGAAAAGCCCGGCCGGCGTGTCCTTGGTGATGTAATCCACGCCGCCCGCCGCAAAGCCTTTCATCTGTTCCTCTGTCCCGGTCAGGCAGCTCAGAAAGATCACCGGCGCCTGCGCCAGACTGCCGAGCTGCCCGCAAAGCAGAAAGGTGTCTTCTCCGTGAAGCATCACGTCGAGCAGCACGCAGTCGCAGGGACCCTGCGCCGCCTTCTCGAGCGCTTCCTCCCCGTCGGCCGCCAGCCGCACCTCGCAGCCGCGGCTGCGCAGAACGTCCGCCCAGCGCTCCCGCTCGGCCTCCTCGTCGTCCACCAGCAGGATACGCCACGGGCCTTCGCTCCGCACTCCGGCATCCTCCGGCGTCTCCGTCTGCAGCTCCTTCTTGTGAAGCAGGAAGTGCATGCAGGCTTCCTGGACCTGACTCCATCTCTTGCGCGCCACCGGAACGCTGCGCCCGCCGACAGTGACGATGTTTCCTCCGCCGACGCTCTGAACGCAGTTTAAATTTACAATGTAGGAACGGTGGACTTTGAGAAATTCCGGTCTGGCCAGAAGTTTTTCTTCAAAATCCGCCAGGGCGGCGGTCACCTCCCGGACCACGCCGTCCGTCAGATAAAAGGACACTTTTTTATTTATCACTTCCGCATACTCAAGCCGCGCAAATACGATCCTGGCAATGCCGTCTCTGTTTTTCAGCACGAAGCTCTGCTCGTCGTCATCACATACTGCAATCCGCATCTGTATCTTTCCCCTTATCGTGTTTTCAGCCTCATAAATACAGTTCAAGTATAATACAGTCCCTGGTGTTTGTCATTTTTTCCGGAGAAAGCGCGCACGGTAACTATTCGTTTTACCGCGATTTCGGCGGAACAGGCCGCCCTTTTCCGGAGGTCCTTTGTACGATCTGCCCAAGTTTCTTCCATTCCGTGCCTGCATCGCCGCAGTCCGCGGCCGTTCACCGAAGCCATGGCTTTGATCCCAGCGCAAGGGAGAGGGCAAACGCCGCCATCCCGAGGACGAGATAAACCGCCGCGTACAAAAGGAACGCGCTTTCTCCCGGAGCAAAGAAGAGCCATGTGCCGCACAGAAACAGCGCCGCCGATATCACCGGCAGACTCCACAGACGCCTGCCGTCTCTGCCGGCGAAAGTTCCGGCCACCAGAGAATATACGGGGTTGACTGCATAGAACAGAAGAAAACAGACCGCCATTCCACCATCTCCTTTGATGAATGTAACCGCCATCCAAGGCAGCGCCAGCATAATCACCGCTGAAGCCGCCAGCCACCATCCTGCATCTTTTTTCATCATCAGATCCGCGCTCCTTCCGAAATCTTTGCCCAGCCGCCGCTGTTTCGGGAATTTTCCCTTCTTTTTCTTTCTTTTCCTTCTTTGTCAATAATTCTACAAATTCAGTATAACACATATTGAGCGGGATTTTGTGAAATATTTTATATTTTGGTTATATTGTTCCAATTGAATCAGGGCGAAAAGCATGAATTAACAGATTATCTTTCCTTTACCCTTTCTCTGTACGAAAAAAGACAATCTGTTATGACTGTCTTTTTTCCTGAAAGCAGTGTAGCCGCTCAAAATTTTTGTCAAAGATTTTCAAAATAAATGTCAAAAACTTTC
>CAJUNR010000049.1 GCA_910587765.1 uncultured Lachnospiraceae bacterium | reverse complement strand
GCTCCGGGGGAAGAGCCGGAAGACAACTTCCTCGAAGCCCTGAACGCTTCCGCGCGGGAAGTCTGGAGAGACTCTGAATGATACCATCACGGACGGCATCCGCAGATTCGGTAGTTCCCAAGAAGGGTGTGACCTGCTACCGGGAGTGTCCCTCTGGCGCGCTGTACGGCCCGTGGGCAGGCTTTGGAGTCCTGGGCGATAAACTGAAAGGAAAATCACAAAATGAGATTAAGAACAGAAGCATACAAAGAGATCATGAAGAAAAAGGGGCTTACAGCTGACCAGATATGCAAAAGTACCGGCCTGTCCGAATTTTCTCTTAACTGGATTCTGGACAACGGCGGCTTTACCGGTGACGGCACGCTGAAGGCGCTGGCAGTTGCTGCAGGCGTGGAGCTGAAAAGCATCATCAGGCCGGACCCGTCCGACAATGTGGAAAACGGGATTGAATTTATCAAAGATGCGAAGACGGCGACGGTACAGTTTTGTCAGGGGCGGTATAAGAGCCGTATTAAGAAGCTGGCAGCAGAACGCCCGGAGAAATGCGAGATACTGGCGGAGAATAAAGACGGGACGCTGCTGGCTCATATTCCGGTTGAGTGAGTGAAGATCATCCCGCCCCGGCAGCTATCCGGGGAACAAAGAAAAGAGATTGCGGAAAGGTTCAGCCGTACACACTGAAAAAATCCCTGTAGTATGGGCGTGAAACGGTTTGATTTCGGCTTTTAAGGGCGTGAGGGTAAAAATATAGGCCGAAGGGATAAAAACGGAAAATAGGGCTTTGAAATACTGACAGACAAAGAAAACCGCCCATTGCACTTTGACAGGTGTCAGGGCGGTGTTCTTATCAGGTTTAGAAGTGTACGTCTGCTGCCGGTATCTGATATCTGGCTTGGGGCAACAGGGCGAGGGCTTATTATCTGCCAGACATAGGTATTTGCAGATAATCAATCAGGGCAGTTTCCAAAAGCCGGGAATAGTTTACTTTTTGTTCTTCTGCAATCCTTTTCAACCATGCCGGAAGAGTGATGTTCGTCTTGATGCGCTCGTTGTCTTTTTTCATGCGAAACAGATCAGGATGAATTGTGATCGGCATAATAACATTGCCTTCCGTATCGTCTTTGGAGAGGTTCACGGATGGGGTGGGAATTTCCTCATTGTCACATTCCATACTGTAAACATGAAGGCTTGCGGCTTCTGCTGCCATGCGTGCAGCTTCTTCCAGATTATCCCCAACGCTGATACATCCGGGTAAATCAGGAAAATAAATACTGTATGAGCCGTTTGTTGATGGTTCAAATACTGCAAGATAGGTTAAATTTTGCATAAATATACTCCTTTCTATGAGAACCGCAGACAGTAGGGCTATTTAAGCCCCGCCTGCTTGTAAATGTTGTTTAGAGTTCCCGGTCTCAAGTCTCCGTTGTGATTTGGTACTGTAACTTTTCCGGGCTTTGTTGGGTGCTTTAGACTTATGTGAGAGCCTTCCTGATTGGTGGTGTACCATCCATCTTTACGAAGCACCTTTAATATTTCCCGAACCGTCATATTGCGTCCTCCTTATGTTATGTATTATACTCCTTTTTTATGCGCATGTCAATATAATTACGCATAAAATATACGCATAATTTGCTTTTGGAAAGAGTATAGAGGCGAACTACTGTTCATTCCCACAAACCTACAACCAAATAAGGCAGATCGGCAGCAGGCGTACAGGATCACCGGCAGTAGGACAGGCCGGAGTGATTATTGTGGTCACACGGAAATCAAACCACAATATATAATGTTTCTCCGGGGAATATCAGAGACAGGAGCGGTCCTGTTATCTGGAAAACTTACAAAAGTTACAAAAAGTTACACAAAAAAAGACTGCTGCCGGATTTCGGATAATTCAAGAAAATTCGGACTAAAAAAGCCGGCCTGCTGCCGGATTTCGCAAAATGCGCGAAAGTGCGCACAAAAAAAGGATGCCTGCGGAGTGGGGGACACCGGCAGCAGGACCTCTAAATCGTGCAAAAGCGTGCAGTAAAAAAGACGCTGCCCGGCAGATCGGCGGCTATGGTAACAAAAGTTACACCTTAAAAGGGGAGCCGGGGACGGTGGGGCATCTGCCCACATATCGCCGGGAGGTTATTCCTTATCAGGTGAGGGGCTGGGGGAGGGTTGGGAGTTGTCGCGCTCCATTGTCTCATTGATCGCGCGGTTGATAAAGGCAGTAGCGCTCTCTCCCATATTGGCAGCGTGTTCTTGGACAATAGCACGCTTTTCGGCTTTCATCCTCACTTTGATTTCAACAAAATCTTTCATATAGCGTTTATGCGCCTCTGCTTGTGCGGGGGTGAAGCCTCTGTATTTGGTTTTCTTATCTTCTGACATAATGACACCTTCTTTTTTTGGATTCATGGGGGTCAGTGAATTAAAGACACCTTTTCCACCATACCAAAATTATAGCACATATTTCAATATACGACCATATACAAAACAAACAAAGATACGACCATATACAGTATAGTAGAATCATCAAATGAAGGACAGCCGGGAAGCCCGAAAAGCCCCGATACTCCAGGCCATATACTCGTGAATCGCTCAACAGAGAGCGCCCATATTCGAGAAGATGCCTGAAGGGCTGGCAGACTTCAGAAGAGGCAGGTCAAAGCTGACGAGGGAAACAGCCCGAAGGTAAGAGCCGGACAGGATAACAGATAAACCGCAGGAGCCGCACATCCGTTTTAGCCCCCGGACACCCGCTCAAAGATGAAAGGAGAGTCAGGACATGACCGAGGGAATGATGGAAAACAGAGTGAAGAAGCTGAAAGCACTGGAAAGCCAGATCGCAGGGCTTCAGGAGCAGGCGGACGCTATCAAGTCAGAGCTGAAAGCAGACCTTGAAGAAAAGGGAGTGGACGAGCTGAAGACAAAGAACTTCATCATCCGCTGGAAAGAGATCATCAGCAGCCGTCTGGACGGCAAGGCACTGAAAGCGGCGCTGCCGGAGATTTACAGCCAGTATTGCAGGACCAGTGCAAGCCGCCGTTTCACTGTCGCATAGATCGGCGGTGATCGGATGACAGAGAAAGACCTTGCAGACATGATAAAAGCCGAGGAAAAGCGGCTGAAGCTCCACAACCCGGAGTTCATGCAGAGACACCGGGAAATCATGGAGGCGGCGGACAGGATGCGCCGGGAGAATAAAAAGCGCCTCTGCCAGAGTAGCGATCTGACAAAGGCGGACAACCCGTAAACACTCAACAAAGAAAACGAGCCTTGCAGGAATTGTAACACGCCTGCAAGTCCCCTGTAAAGAGAGGATAAGAAAATTGACCAGTATTGATAAAGAATTGCAGTTTTCCAGAGAGGAAAGAGCTGGACTGTACAGAAACTATAAATACCCGAATTTGGTTGAAGTGAGAAAGCAGGATCGCTTATACATTGAACAGTTTGCAAATATAACGTCAGAACTTCTGTTTGCAGCATTCCGGGGAGAGGAAGAGCTGACCGGCGACGAGATATGGCAGGTTGTACGCTATAATGGTATTCCGCTTTCCGTGCTGACGTGTCCGAAGCTGACTATGCTGGACAACAAAAGAATCCGGCACAGAAATATGGTAGAACGTCTCAGAGGACGGCTGTATCCGATTTGGCAGGCAGAGCAGGAAGGAATAAGCCTGCTGTAGACTTTATGAAAACTTATGCATCTATCCACCGGGAAAAAGTGGTCAATATGTATCTGCACTTCATCAATGGTGATCCTGTCTCCTATGTTCATTATCTGGGTGTGCGGGCGATTGTAGAAAGCTGTATTGGCTCCATAGAGTACGAGAAAAGGAGAGCCAAAGGGCCAAGGGGGTGTAAGCATGAAAAAAATTGATCTCGGTGATCTGGCGGTGGAAGTAGCAAGAATTTCCATGATTGTGGCCGGGCTTGCGAATCAGACAGATGAAGATACCGAAACATTAACGCCAAAGGCTCTTAGAAATGCCCTCGGCGGCGTATCGTCCTATCTGGACCGCATTTCCGACGATCTGGACAGGCTGGAGGTTGAACTTACAGGAAAGGGAGGACAGCGGGCATGATGGAGATTTTAAACGCTGTACATAACATTGTATCCGCCGGCCCGGAGGACCTTCCGGAGCGTTCACGGGAAAGGCAAACAATTTACTATTCGGATGAAAAAGACATGGTCGTGATAGCCGGATGGGGAGACGATACAGGGAGGGTTGCGGAAATGATTGTCAATTATCTGGAACTCTCCCCGGAAGGAAAGCAGAAGGCAGAGGAAGATTTCCTGTCATCCGGGTCTGATTTCGGCATCAGGATAAACAACATGCTCAAAGAGATCGCCCGGATACGCCGGGAGAAAGGGCAGTTCACCATGCGGACGGATGAAATCAGAATCTTCCCATGCTTCGCAGCCCATCCCCCGAAGCCGGAGAAGATGGAGAGCAAGGACCTGTATTATCAGGCGCACGGCTCTTTCGAGTCGGAGATCATCCTTGACGGCACGGGGAACCTGATAGACGGATATACAAGCTATCTGCTGGCGGTCCGGTATGGTGTGAATCATGTTCCTGTCAGGTACGGCCGGCGGCAGATCGTAGCGGCGGCGCACAGGCCGGGCGGGACGCTCTACCTCTGGGAGCTTCCGGGGCTTCTGGTGGGGAAGGTACATCCGGGCGATAAAGTCACGGTAAAGACCGCCGGAGGCTACAGGCGGGTCACTGTAGAGGCGGTAGAGGAATATTCAGGGCAGGAGCCGGAAGCGCTTAAAATGGTCGTGAGAAAGGGCAGGATGCGGAGAAGGTAAAGAGAACGGGGACGGCAGCGGGACACAATAACGCTTGCTGCCCGTCTTGGCATTTATAGAAAGGCAGGTGCTATATGGCAGGCAAGAAGAGAACGGATAATAAGGGGCGGATTCTCCGGGACGGGGAACGCCAGCGAAGCGACGGGGAATATGAATACAGGTACGATTATGCAGGACAGCGGCGCAGCGTGTACAGCTGGAAGCTGGTACCAACGGACCGGCTCCCGAAAGGAAAACGGGACGATCTGTCCCTGCGGGAGAAGGAAAAGGCGATAGAGAAAGACCTTGCAGATGGTGTTGATGCGGTCAGGGCTTCCAGAATGACGTTGAACGAGCTTTTCTGCATGTACATGGACCATAAGACCAATCTCTAACCACATCCTGCGGCATACTGGATGCACCCGGATGGCGGAAGCCGGTATGGATGTAAAGGTGCTCCAGACGATCATGGGGCATAGTGATCCAGCGGTCACAATGAAAGTATACAATCATGTGGATCAGGAGCGACTGAAAGAAGAAATCAGAAAAATAGATTATGTAATATAAGAATAAGCCATTGCCTGCGGGCGGTGGCTTTCCTGCCGTTTTTTCATGAAATGGGGTAAAACTGGGGTAAATTCCAAAAATAAAAGGCCCCCGCATCAGCGGGAACCTTGATTCTTCGAGGGAGTGGAGGGCTTTTTACGGCCCTCCAAGTGTTATGAATGAAATACGGATATGTCTTCCTTACAATGAATATATTATCAGGCAAATGTGTCTAAAATATGTCGGTCATCTAAAAGAATTATAAAAAGGGTAAACAAAGCTGGAAAAAAGCAAGAAGAAATTGCGGAACTGTGTTTTGCATGAAAAAGTCATATAAAACAAGCAGATGTTCATAAGGTATAGCAAGGAAAAGAGGCAACCGCGGCAGGCGCCGTCGGCCGGTGGCGGGATGCATCAACTGATTGGGTGACGAGAACAGACATGTCGGGCTGGAAGAAAAAACGATGGCTTTGGGCGCTTGCGGGGATCCTGTTCTGGGGAGTGGTTCTGCATGGCAGAGAGCAGGGCGTAAGGACCGGCGCCGCCGCGGATACCGTGAATACCGGAGTGCGGGACGAGGATGGAGAGCAGGACGAAGTCTCGCCGCAGGAGTCAAAAAAAATCGCACTGACCTTTGATGACGGACCGCATCCGGTTTATACAGAACAAATGCTGGAGGTTCTGGAAGAAGCGCAGATTCCTGCGACCTTCTTTCTGCTGGGACAGAATATCGAAGGGCGGGAAGAGCTGGTTCGGGAGATTGCACAGAAGGGCCATCTGATCGGCAACCACACCTTCCATCATGTGCAGATCACCGGGCTTCCCAGGGAACAGGCTTACGAGGAGATCAAAAAGACAAGCGATCTGATCGAAGAACTGACTGGCAGGGGCACGGAGTATGTGCGTCCTCCTTTCGGCACCTGGAACGAAGGACTGGAATCGGAACTGGATCTGATACCGGTCATGTGGACGATTGATACGCTGGACTGGACCACGCAGAATGTGGATTCCGTCGTAAATCAGGTAGTGAATAATGCCGGTGAAGATGATATAATACTCATGCATGACAGCTACCAGAGCACCGTGCAGGCGGTAAAGCGGATCGTTGAGCTTTTGAAAGCGGACGGATTTGAATTTGTGACGGTGGACGAAGTGCTGTTTGATTAAGACGGTTTTACGGAGGGGATGATATGGCAAAATCGGGAATGCAGAAGATGAAAATTTTGCTGGTAATGAGAGAATTACTGGAAAAAACAGACGAAAAACATCCTCTGTCTACTTCAGAACTGGTCTCCATGCTGGAGAGAAATGGAATTTCGGCAGAGAGAAAGAGCGTGTATCACGATATTGAGACTTTAAAAAAATTCGGCATGGATATTGAAAACAGACGGGAACAGCCTTCCGGATATTATGTTGCAAGCCGGGATTTTGAATTTCCGGAACTGAAACTTCTGGTAGATGCGGTACAGTGCGCAAGGTTTATTACAAGAAAAAAATCAGAAGAACTTATTCGGAAACTGGGGACGCTTGCCAGCAAAGAGGAAGCGCGGCAGCTTCAAAGACAGGTATTTGTACTGAACCGGATTAAGACAAAAAATGAAAATATCTATTACAGTGTTGATCAGATTCACACGGCAATCTCTCAAAATGCCAAAATACGTTTTCAGTACTATGAATGGACCGTATCAAAGAAAATGCATTTGCGCAGAGACGGGATGTTTTATGAGATCAGCCCATGGGCACTGACCTGGGATGATGAAAATTATTACCTGATAGGGTATGATAACTTGGGAAAGATGATAAAACATTATCGGGTGGACAAGATGTTAAATCTGCAGATCATGAAGGTGCCAAGAGAAGGAAGAGAGTTATTTGTAAAATTTGATCTTGCCAGCTATTCTCAGAGAGTGTTTGGGATGTTTGGCGGAACCGAAGAGGTCGTCAGGCTGTTGTGCCGAAATGAATTGATCGGTGTTATGCTGGATCGATTTGGGAGAGAGGTACCGGTTTGTCCCGTAGAGGATTCGCATTTTTCGATTTCGGTTCGGGTAAATGTCAGTCAGCATTTTTTTGGATGGCTGTTTGCGTTGGGAACAGGGGTGAGAATCGAGGGGCCGGATCGAGTTGTAGAACAATTTACAGCGCATCTACAGGCGATCAGGCAGAACTACAAATGAATGTTCGGGAGTTCAGGTGTGATTATTGGACAGGGATATTGATAGAATGGAAAAAACAAAAAGATCTGTTTCCAGATCTTGGGTTTCTGCACAATGCAGCAAAAGGATTTGAATAAATTTTTATTTGAACTTGTAGTGTAATCTCGTATGGTAGTGAATCATTCGAGACATCTATACTATAAAAGATAAAAATGGTTTTGTCAATGGAAAACTTTGAAAAAAATTAATGATTTATGTAATAGTTTGATATTTTAACAAAGGAGAGGGAAGATGCAGAATAAAGAGGAAAAAGAGTATTATCTGGGATTGGATATTGGCACGGATTCTGCAGGATGGGCGGTGACGGATCCGGAATATCACATTATAAGGAAAAAAGGAAAATCGCTGTGGGGAGTGAGGCTGTTTGACGCGGCTAATACAGCGGCAGAGAGAAGAAAATATCGGACAAACCGGCGGAGACTGCAGAGAAGAAAACAAAGAATCCTGCTTCTGCAGGAGCTGTTTGCGAAAGAAATGGAGAAGGTGGATGCCGGTTTTTTTCAGAGAATCAATGACAGCGCTTATTGGGAGGAGGATAAAAAAGAGCCGCAGATCTATTCTTTGTTCAGCGATGAAGACTTTACAGACGTGGATTATTATAAAGAATATCCGACCATCTATCATCTCAGGAACGCTTTGGTCCGCGGAGAAAAAGAATACGATTTGCGATTTCTTTATCTGGCGTTGCATCATCTGATGAAACACAGAGGACATTTTCTCTTTCAGGGCAGTATTGAAAATGTCACATCTTTTCATGCGACCTTCCAGGTTTTTCAGGACTGTCTGCTGGAGGAACTGGGTCTGGAACTGGAGTGTGATTCCGAAAATGATTTTGCGGATCTTCTGAAAGACCGGAAGACCGGCAGAATGGAGCGATGCCGGAGATTGGAGCTTTTGTGCCATATTGACAAGACAGAGAAGCAGAAAAAAGAAATATTTAAACTGATTACAGGAATGAAAGCCAGTCTTTCTGTAATATTTGCAGAGGAAGAACTGTCAGAACTTGAGCATAACAAGATTAATTTTTCAGAAGCAGGTTATGAAGAAGTCCGTTTGGCTCTGGAAGAAGAGATACAGGAACGGACCGGTATCCTGGATATTTTTCATGCCATGTACAGTTGGGCAATCCTGTCAGATATTCTGGCGGGAGGCGAATACGAAGGCAAATCCTACTTATGCGCAGCGAAAGTAAATACATATGAGAAGCATCGTCAGGATCTGAAGCTGTTGAAAAAGCTTGTACGAAACCATTGTCCGGAAGAATATAAACCGTGGTTTTCTGTTTCCGGCACGGATAACTACTGCGCCTATATAGGAATGTTCCGCAGAAACGGGAAGCGATGTGAGATCAAACAGTGTGGTCAGGAGATATTTTATAAAGCACTGAAAAAATTACTCAGTAAAATGCCTGCGGATTTACCTGAGGTTACAGATATAAAAAAAGAAATAGAAAACGGCTCTTTTTTACCGCTGCAGGTCGGCAAAGACAACGGTGTCATTCCTTATCAGGTGAACCGGATGGAATTGGAGCGTATTCTTGATCATGCACAGAAGTATCACCCGTTCCTTCTGGAGACGGATATGGAATGTGGAAAAACTGTCCGTCAGAAAATTCTGGATTTGTTTGAATTTCGGATTCCTTATTATGTTGGCCCTTTGAACACCGCGGCCGGAGAAAACTGTTGGATGATCAGAAAAGAACAGGAGACAGGGGCTGTTCGTCCCTGGAATTTTGACCAAAAAGTGGACAGAGACAAATCCGCCGAGCGTTTTATCCGCAGGATGACAAATCAGTGCACGTATTTGATTCATGAGACTGTGCTGCCCAAACATTCCTTGCTTTATTCAGAATTTATGGTTTTGAACGAATTAAACAATGTAAAAATACGTGATGAAAAACTGCCGGTGGAACTGAAGCAGGAAATTGTAACGAAACTGTTTAAAAAACAGAAACAGATAACAGGAAAGAAACTGCTGGACTATCTGAATGCGAACGGATATGCGGTAAAGAAGGAAGAACTTTCCGGATTTGACGGGAATTTTAAAGCATCTCTGTCTTCGTATCATGCACTGAAAAAAATCTGGGGTGAGGATCTGGAAAAACACTCTGTACAGAAGATGGCAGAAGATATTATTCTATGGATTACATTGTATGGAGAAGATCGGAAGATGCTTCAGAGGATTATTCGGCAGCATTATGGACAGAGGATAACGGACGAGCAGATGAAATCGTTGTCCGGATTGAAATTCCAGGGCTGGGGAAGATTGTCGGAGCGTTTTCTGAATGAGATGGAAGGCGCGGACTGTACAACGGGAGAATGCATGACCATCATGCAGGGGCTTAGAAATACGCAGAATAATCTGATGCAGTTGCTGAGTCAGCAATATACATTCGCTCAGGCGATGGATGAAGAGAACGGTGGCTATCATGTGAAGGAAATTACCTATGACAGTCTGGTCAAAGATGTAGCAGCCTCTCCATCCATAAAACGTGCAGTCTGGCAGACGATTCAGATTGTGGAAGAAATCAAAAACGTGATGGGATGCGAACCGAAGAAAATATTTGTTGAGATGGCAAGGGGTGAGGAAGAAAAGAAACGTACCGTTTCCAGAAAAGATAAATTAATGGAAGCGTATGCAGTGATTCAGGATGAGGCCAGAGACTGGCAGGAGGAACTGCGCAAATATTCCGAAAGCGATTTTAAGGCCATTAAGCTGTATTTGTATTATACACAGATGGGGAGATGCATGTATACAGGCGAGAGGATCGAGCTGTCACAGTTGAATGATGCGACGGTCTGGGACAGGGATCATATTTATCCGCAGTCAAAGACGAAAGACGACAGTTTGGATAATCTGGTGTTGGTGAAGCGTACTGTAAATGCGAAAAAAAGCGATGGAATGGTAGCTCCGGAAATTCAGCAGAAGATGCGGGGCACTTGGAGATATCTGAAGGAGAAAGGATTAATTTCGGAGAAAAAATACGAACGTCTTACGCGGACAAACCCTTTGACGGAAGAAGAACTGGCAGGCTTTATCAATCGTCAGTTGGTGGAGACAAGGCAGTCTTCCAAAGTGGCGGCAACATTGCTGAAACGGGTGTATGATCAGTCGGAGATTGTATATGTAAAGGCGAAAGCGGTTTCTGATTTTAGAAAAGAACATCTGCGTTATGTGAAAGTACGGGATTTGAATGATTATCATCATGCAAAAGATGCCTATCAGAATATTGTGGTAGGAAATGTCTATCATACGAAATTTACCGGTAATCCGCTACGCTGGCTGAAAGAAAATCCCGGAAAGAAATACAGCCTGAATCAGATGTTTTGTTATGACCAGATCGTGAATGGAGAAGTTGTATGGAAACGGGGAAAGGATGGGAGCATCCGATGTGTTGAAGAGACGTTGTCGAGGAATGATATCTTGTTTACACGGTATGCGTTTTGCAATAAAGGAGGATTGTTTGATCAGACAATTGCGGGTGCTCCAAAGGATAAAGAAAAAGCAAAAGGTCTGGTCCCGCTTAAAAAAGGAATGGATCCGAAAAAATATGGCGGCTATACATCGGTTACACCTTCTCATTTTATGCTGGTAGCTTCTGAAGGAAAAAAGGAAAAAGAGATACGAACGATAGAGACAGTCCCGTTGTATCGAAAAAAAGAATTTGAAAGTAATCCGGAGCTGCTGCTTCAATACTGCAGAGAGTTTTATGGTTTGAAAAATCCAAGGATATTGATTCCCTGTATTAAGAAAAACGCACGTCTGGTTATCAATGGTTTTCCGATGTATTTGAAGGGAAGCACAGGAAAACAGTTGATCCTGCAAGGGGCAGTACAGTTATGTCTGGATCCGGATTCGGTTATATATTTGAAAAAAGTAACAAAATATTTGGAGGAAAATACTGTCAGAAGAGATAAACGGACGTTGTTGGAGGTGAGGCAGGAGACCGGTATTACAAGTGATGCGAATATCGGATTGTATGATCTGTTTCTTGACAAGCTGAGCAATACAATCTATCGCTACAGACCGGCAAATCCAAAGAAAGTTCTTGCGGAAGGGCGAGACAAGTTTGTCATACTTGATTTACCGGAACAGTGCGTTGTGTTGGGGGAAATGCTTCAGTTTTTTCAATGCAGGCCAATAACAGGAAATCTGACCTTGATTGGTGGATCAGCAAATTCAGGAACGACGAAAGTTGTAAAAACAATCAGCAAATGCAATTCAGTAAAACTGATTGCCCAGTCGGTGACGGGAATTTATGAGCAGGTGACGGATCTGCTGACGATATGAGCTGGCGGACAATTGTGATATCCAGAAGTGCGAAACTGGATTATAAACTGGACTATCTGGTGGTACGTCAGCAGGAGGTTACGAGGATCCATCTGAGTGAAATATCTATTCTTATGATTGAGTCTACGGCAGTGTCCTTGACTGCCGTACTGCTCAATGAGTTGATGCGCAGAAAGATCAAAGTAATTTTTTGCGATGAAAAAAGAAATCCGTCTGCTGAACTGATTCCCTACTACGGCAGTCATGATACAAGCGCTAAAGTACGAAAACAGATAGAGTGGTCGTCTGAAGCGAAAGAGATGGTCTGGACAGAGATTGTGACAGAAAAGATTCGCAGGCAGATGGAGTTTTTAAAGGGGCTGGGAAAAGAAGAGTATCATCTGTTAGAAGAATATATAGCACAAATCACTCCCGGAGATTCCACCAATCGGGAAGGACATGCGGCAAAAGTATATTTTAATGCGTTGTTCGGAATGAAATTTACCAGAGCAGAAGATTGTCCGTATAATGCGGCGCTGAATTACGGATATGGCCTGTTGTTATCAGCCTGCAATCGGGAAATTACAGCCAACGGATATCTGACACAATTAGGTCTGTTTCATGATAATATGTTCAATCAGTTTAATTTCGGTTCTGATCTTATGGAACCTTTCCGGATTCTGGCAGATATGCAGGTCTATAAAATGAAGCCGGAAAAATTTGAACATGAGGAAAAAATGCAGATGGTAGGGATACTGAATCATGAGGTTTTTATCGATGGGAAAAAGAATTATCTGAACAATGCAATAAAAATCTATTGCAGAAGTGTATTCGATGCCGTCAACGAACAGGATGTTTCAATGATCAGGTTTTATAGAAATGAGTTATAGGTATATGAGAATCATGGTATTCTTTGATCTGCCGACGTTGACTGCGGCAGATCGAAGGGAGTATACAAAATTTCGGAAACATTTGATAAAAAGCGGGTTTATTATGCTTCAGGAATCTGTTTACTGCAAATTGGCTTTGAATGCAACCGTTTCCGAAGCGATCATTCAAAATCTTCGTAAAAACAGACCACCAGAAGGGCTGGTGCAGATACTGACCCTGACTGAAAAGCAATTTTCTAAAATGGAAATGATAACAGGAGAATACAAGTCGGAGGTTTTGCAAAGTGATAAAAGGCTGGTGATTTTATGAAACTGCTGTATTCAGATTTCCAATTTGTGTTTGATTTTAAAGAAAATACCAGAAATCTTCTGGTGGTGGAGCATCCAGGAATGTTCTGTCAAATAGTAAAAGAATTATCTGTGGATGATAAGGGAGACGGAACCGGTTTTGTTTTGTCGGAGAATGAAGTGCCGATCAGGAAAAAAGACCATCTGCTTTGTATTGTGAATCCACTGGCGGTTTCATTGAATGAAAGGAAACTGCTGGGAAAACTTATGGATGTGCTGAAGAGAAACATAGTTTCGTCAGAGCTGCTGTTGGAAAACAATCAGATTCTTTCTGAACTTGAAAATTATGCCATGCATATTGTACAGGATGTGGACTGGGAACTGACATACGCTGATAAAATAGATGTTCAGGGATTACTGAAATTTTTGGGAATCCAATTTTTTGACGGGCAGGAAAGTCTGCTCGAAAAGATTGTCGATTATTTAAAAGCTGTGAGTGAATTGTTAGAGATAAAATGTTTTGTGTTTGTGCATTTACTGTCGTATCTGACAGAATATGAAGTAGAAAAACTCTATGAATACGTACAGTATCATAAAATACATATATTATTATTGGAAAGCCGACAGCCAGATATAGTGAAAATGTTTACAAAAGTGATCATCATTGATAAAGATGCTTGCGAAATCCAATTAAATATGTAATGATAAATAGAAGTACGGGGTTACGATGCTGTAGTGGGCATTTGATACTCGCCTGATCGAGTTATAATTTGAGGTTTGAGAGTAGTGTAATTTCGTATGGTAGTGAAGCAAGTGGCGGCGGACGTTTTCGGTTCCATTGGTTTGAGAGTAGTGTAATTTCGTATGGTAGTGAAGCAAACTGCTGCCCCTCCTCCACTTCAGAGGCGTTTGAGAGTAGTGTAATTTCGTATGGTAGTGAAGCAACAACGGGGAATCCGGCTATATACGTTCCGTTTGAGAGTAGTGTAATTTCGTATGGTAGTGAAGCAAATACATGCAAATATACAATGCAAATTCCGTTTGAGAGTAGTGTAATTTCGTATGGTAGTGAAGCGTTGTGGCGAAGACAGAGGGTAATATTGCTGTTTGAGAGTAGTGTAATTTCGTATGGTAGTGAAGCCAACCATTGTACCATGTCCGCAGGAGGGAGGTTTGAGAGTAGTGTAATTTCGTATGGTAGTGAAGCATCTGGCGGTTCTATTGGCTGTATTGATTGGTTTGAGAGTAGTGTAATTTCGTATGGTAGTGAAGCCCGTGAGGACATCGTATACCGTGACGTGCAGTTTGAGAGTAGTGTAATTTCGTATGGTAGTGAAGCTCCTGTATAAATCCCATAGCATCCCCCCTTGTTTGAGAGTAGTGTAATTTCGTATGGTAGTGAAGCGCTAAAGCTTGTCCGTTTCTCTTGCCGGCTGTTTGAGAGTAGTGTAATTTCGTATGGTAGTGAAGCCAGTAACCCTAGCAAGCAGTTAACTACTTGGTTTGAGAGTAGTGTAATTTCGTATGGTAGTGAAGCCTGGGATGGCTGTTATATAAAAACAAAGCTGTTTGAGAGTAGTGTAATTTCGTATGGTAGTGAAGCTGGTCGTGGTGCCGGTGATTCTGGTCTTGTGTTTGAGAGTAGTGTAATTTCGTATGGTAGTGAAGCTGAACCTTTTTCCGAATGTTTTCAGGGACGGTTTGAGAGTAGTGTAATTTCGTATGGTAGTGAAGCGACAGTAACCTAACCCCTACAAATGATATAGTTTGAGAGTAGTGTAATTTCGTATGGTAGTGAAGCTGGTGGCGGCGACCTGGCTCATGGCTCCTTGTTTGAGAGTAGTGTAATTTCGTATGGTAGTGAAGCCGGTCGGCGAAGTCATTATGGGCGTGCTGTGTTTGAGAGTAGTGTAATTTCGTATGGTAGTGAAGCAATGTTTAGACCGGCTGCGCTGACGGAGGCGTTTGAGAGTAGTGTAATTTCGTATGGTAGTGAAGCTGAAATAAGCAAAAGGGACGAAACCATCGAGTTTGAGAGTAGTGTAATTTCGTATGGTAGTGAAGCACAAAGATTTAACGGCAACGCTTGCCTTAGGTTTGAGAGTAGTGTAATTTCGTATGGTAGTGAAGCGTGACTTTTGGACGGAACCGCCCGGCGCCTGTTTGAGAGTAGTGTAATTTCGTATGGTAGTGAAGCCGTCCGGATGGTTTTTCCTGGCTAATGCCTGTTTGAGAGTAGTGTAATTTCGTATGGTAGTGAAGCGGGCGAAGACGCCGGAGATCTACATCGCGAGTTTGAGAGTAGTGTAATTTCGTATGGTAGTGAAGCTGAGAGTGACGGTCATTTGTGACGGAACACGTTTGAGAGTAGTGTAATTTCGTATGGTAGTGAAGCGAAATTTGAAACAAGGACGCATGTTAAATCGTTTGAGAGTAGTGTAATTTCGTATGGTAGTGAAGCAGCCTCCGGGCGTTGTATCTCGCCGGACCGGTTTGAGAGTAGTGTAATTTCGTATGGTAGTGAAGCTCGGCGGTTGGTATATCGTTCCCCAGTTAAGTTTGAGAGTAGTGTAATTTCGTATGGTAGTGAAGCGCTTCCAGAATCCCGCGGATCAGCGGACCGGTTTGAGAGTAGTGTAATTTCGTATGGTAGTGAAGCAATGGGTGCTGTTCTGAAATGTGGTACGCCGTTTGAGAGTAGTGTAATTTCGTATGGTAGTGAAGCAGGAATTAAGGGAGAAAATAGAGGATTATAGTTTGAGAGTAGTGTAATTTCGTATGGTAGTGAAGCCGGGAGCCGGACAATCTGCGTTACCTTAAAGTTTGAGAGTAGTGTAATTTCGTATGGTAGTGAAGCTTTACGAGTATACAGAAGTATCGCCATGTGGTTTGAGAGTAGTGTAATTTCGTATGGTAGTGAAGCAAGAAGCAAGCTTCGGGCGTGTGGAAGAATGTTTGAGAGTAGTGTAATTTCGTATGGTAGTGAAGCGAGCGACACCGTAGGCAGCTCTATCCATGCGTTTGAGAGTAGTGTAATTTCGTATGGTAGTGAAGCGGGGCACCCTCCGAGTGGTGAAAACCTTCGGTTTGAGAGTAGTGTAATTTCGTATGGTAGTGAAGCCAAAATGCGATCAATAATCTAGCCGCTGTAGTTTGAGAGTAGTGTAATTTCGTATGGTAGTGAAGCCCCTGAATCACCTGCACCATGGCCTCCGTCGTTTGAGAGTAGTGTAATTTCGTATGGTAGTGAAGCAGAGTTTGTGAAAGAGAAAACCGCAGACATGTTTGAGAGTAGTGTAATTTCGTATGGTAGTGAAGCGAGGGGATCCCGGACAAACTGAAAGGCATTGTTTGAGAGTAGTGTAATTTCGTATGGTAGTATACTGGCCTTATTATATTTAGCTTAATTATGTTTCATCTGAAGTGCCGAACTTAGGATAAAGCGATACCAGTTTAGTCCTTGCGTTATCCGTAGTAAAGTGCCATTGGATACAGGCGGTATGTTTGTTGCGGTCACTCTCCCATGCCGCCAGTTCCTGCCTGAGTAGCCCTATGTCTTCAATCCTCCGTGACAGGCATTGTCGTGTCATGACATTCAGCTCTATCTCGGCAATGTCCAGCCAGCTCCCATGCCTGGGGGTGTAATGGATTTCCAGCTTTTTGGCGATCCTGCGGGCTTCCGGAGCCGGAAATGCCTTATACAGGGAGGAAATGGCATGGGTGTTCAGGTTGTCCATGACAAGTATGATTTTGTCGCGGTCAGGATAACTTATATCCACCAGATACCTGATTTCCCCGGCCCAGTCAACCGCAGTACGGTGCTCCCGCACACTTACATGGCGTATGCCTCCCAGAGGCTCTGCAAATGCAAAAATGCTGCAGGTGCCGTTTCGAATATATTCAGAATCGACTTTCCGGGTATCCCCCGGACGCATGGGCAACGGCTCCCTGACCTCCCCCGGCAGCTGGTATGGCTTTTCATCCATGCATACCACCGGCACGGCAGGGTCACAGGGCATTTCGTAAATGTCCAGAATATCCTCCATACAGGCTACGAATTCCGCGTTTTCTTTGGGAGGGATGCACCAGCAGGTATTTTTGTGAGGTCGAAGTTCATTTTTTTTAACGCCTGACGAATCGCTTCCCTCCCTACCGGAACATCAAGCTCGATACGGGCTTTTTCCTCCAGAAGTCGGAGCGTCCAGCGTGAATGCCCTTCGGGTGCCGGACTGCAGGCCATCTGGATGAGATGTGCTTCGGCACGCCCGTCCACTTTTCGCAGGGCAGCACTGGAATTGGGGCTGATATTATAACGGATGATATCCTTTATGCCATTTCTGACATAAGACTGGACAATATTGGTTATAGTGGCAGGACAGACAGCATAACTGTGGGCAGGCTGGGCATGAGTAAGCCCTGTCCCCTGTTCTTCGTCCAACTCAAGCAGTATTTGGCAACGCTTCAATACCGTTTTACAGGTCTTCTTATTACGGATTGTTTTTTGAAGTGTTGCCCGTTCATCGTTACTGAGTTTAATAATGTATGTCTTAGGTCTTGCCATAGTCGCCACCGCCGTTTCTTTTTAGTATAGCACGGAATGGTATTTTATGGAAAAATTATTTAGCTAAATATATACAAGTCAGTACAGTAGTGAAGCTCACTGATTCCGCCTTGGAAAAATCTTTTTGTTTGAGAGTAGTGTAATTTCGTATGGTAGTGAAGCGATTCCCCTTGAATCCGTTTGCGAACTGTAGTTTGAGAGTAGTGTAATTTCGTATGGTAGTGGAGCACTGCTTACATGGGTAAAGGCGATGTGGAAGTTTGAGAGCAGTATAATTTCGTATAGTAATGAAAAGGAGTCCGCAGTATGCGGACAGTATTTCCGTTTGCGGATCGCATGGTTTTATATGCGGATGAACCATATCCCATTTTCAGCTCCGTCTGCCGCGGACAGAAAAAGGATGTAATTTTCAATATTACAGGAGAGAAACAGCCATGGATTTATTTGACTATATGAGAGCCGGTACGATGAAATCGGAGGCTCCGCTGGCATCCCGGATGCGTCCGGCGAACCTTTCGGAGATCGTGGGGCAGCAGCACATTCTGGGAAAGGATAAGATGCTCTACCGCGCCATTCAGGCGGACAAGCTGGGCTCCGTCATCTTTTACGGGCCGCCCGGGACCGGGAAGACGACGATCGCCAGAGTGATTGCCAACACGACCAGCGCGGAATTTACGCAGATCAATGCGACGTCGGCGGGCAAGAAAGATATGGAGGAGGTGGTCCGTCAGGCGAAGGACCTCCTGGGGATGTACGGGAAACGGACGATCCTGTTTGTGGACGAGATTCACCGGTTTAATAAAGGCCAGCAGGACTATCTTCTGCCCTTTGTGGAGGACGGTACGCTGATTCTGATCGGGGCGACCACAGAAAACCCGTATTTTGAGGTCAACGGGGCGCTTTTGTCCCGCTCCCTTATTTTTGAGCTGAAGGCTCTGGGGAGAGAAGAGATCAAAACGCTTCTTTTGCGCGCCCTTACGGACGTGGAGAGAGGGATGGGCGCCTTCAACGGAGTGCTGGAGGCGGATGCGCTGGAATTTCTGGCGGATATGGCGGGAGGAGACGCCAGAAACGCGCTGAATGCACTGGAACTGGGGCTGCTGACGACGGAATGCGGCCCGGACGGGAAGATTCATATTACGCTGGAGACGGCGTCCGAGTGTATCCAGAAGAAAAACGTGCGTTATGACAAGGGCGGAGACAACCATTATGATACGATCTCCGCGTTCATCAAGAGCATGAGAGGTTCCGATCCGGATGCGGCGGTTTTCTATCTGGCAAAGATGCTGTACGCGGGAGAGGATATCCGGTTTATCGCCAGAAGGATCCTGATCTGCGCTTCCGAGGATGTGGGAAATGCGGATCCTCAGGCGCTCGTGGTGGCAGCGGCGGCGGCTCAGGCGGTGGAGCGGGTAGGGATGCCGGAAGCGCAGATTATCCTGTCTCAGGCGGTGTCCTATGTGGCGTCCGCGCCCAAGAGCAACGCCGCCTGCAATGCGGTCTTTGAGGCGATGGAGGTCGTAAAGAGCGTCACGACGACCGTACCCGCCCATCTGCAGGACAGGCATTACCGGGGGGCGGAGAAGCTGGGGCGCGGCATCGGCTATCTCTATGCTCATGATTTTCCGGAGCATTATGTAAAGCAGCAGTATCTGCCGGATGAGATCGCAGAGAAGACCTTTTATCATCCGACAGATATCGGGTATGAGCAGAAGATTGCCGAGCGCCTGCAGCGCCTTCGCAGCCGGTAGTTCAGCGGATCATATGGTCACGATCCAGGTATTGTATCCCATGCGTTTGAGCTCCTGTTCCATTTCCACGGCGTTTTGCAGATTGTGAAAAGCGCCTACCTGTACCCGGTAGAGAGGACGGCGTTCCCCGGTTTCCGGGACGGGTTCCGTCTGGAACGAAGCCCAGGGGACGGCAGGCGCGGTTCCGTTCTGAAGCGGCGGGAGAGAGGGGGCAGTCTGTGCAAAGGCATAAGACACGGGCTGTCCGCCTGCGGACGCTTCTGCCGTCAGCGTATCCATGATGCCGTCGGCGATGGCCTGTGCGATTTCGTCAAAGCGGGAATCAAAGAGCTGATTGTCGCTTTCGCTGTCCAGAAAACCGGCTTCTACCAGCAGAGCCGGCATTTTTGTGCGCCTCAGAACAGCCAGGTCGGGGCGGATATCCACGTTGATTTTCCGGAACCCCAGTCCTTCCAGATTCTGATTGATGTTTTCGGCCATCGCCGCCTTGATGCCTGAGGAGTCGTAAATCAGGGTCTGTACGCCGCTGTACTGTCCCGGGTATGATCCCATATTCCGGTGGATGGAGACAAACAGATCCGCGTCCGCGTCATTGGCGAAGGCGGCTTTTTGCAGGACGGACTGGTTGATGTCTCCCGTTCTGGTGTAGATTACGTCATATCCGTTCCGGGAGAGGATGTCTCCTACCGCGTTTGCCAGACGCAGGGCGTCGTCGCTTTCCCTTCTGCCGTTGTATACGGCGCCGGGGTCGGTCAGACCGTTGTGTCCGGCGTCGATTACGATTCTGTTTACCATAAAATTTCCTGAAGGCTTTTTCTAACAGTATATGCAGCAGGACCGGGCAGTGTGAGGAAGGAACCAGGGGGTTGCATTTCACACCCGCGTCGGGCGTCCGGGTGGCGTGAGGGTGAACAGTAACGGGGTGAAAATCGTCAAACAGATTCCCGGAAAAAGGGCTGGATTTTTCGCGGAAGATAGAGTATGATGGAGAAAGTTTCAGAGGAAGCAGGTGGGAAAGTAATGAGAGAAGAGAAAAATCTGCGGATGAAGGGAGTAGTCCTGACGCTTCTGGGCGGAACGCTCTGGGGATTCTGCGGGAGCTGCGGACAGTTTCTGTTTCAATATAAAGAAGTGACTTCCGACTGGCTGGTGCCGCTTCGTCTGACGCTTGCCGGTTTTTTGATTCTGGTTCTGCTGGCGTTAAAAGAGAAAGGCAGGGTGCTGGACGTGTGGAGAGAGCGGGAGGGAAGAAGAGACATTGTCATTTTCTCCATTTTCGGGATGATGCTCTGCCAGTATTCTTATTTTACCACGATTCAGTATTCCAACGCCGGCACCGCCACGGTCCTGCAGTATACGGGGCCGGCGCTGATTCTGGTCTATCTGTGCGTCCGTGACCGGAAAAGACCGAAGGCTTATGAACTGGCGGCGCTTTTTTGTTCCATGTTCGGCACGTTCATACTGGCGACCCATGGCAACGTTTCGGAACTGGCCATACCGGCGCGGGCGCTTCTGTGGGGGATGATCTCGGCGGTGACGCTGGTCGTCTATACCCTGCAGCCTGCGGGGCTGATGAAGAAGCATTCGACGCTTCTGACTCTTGGCTGGGGAATGCTGCTCGGCGGACTGGCGCTGATGCTTGTGATGCGTCCCTGGACGCTCTCGCCGGTCGTCGACGGGCAGACCATGCTGGCAATGACGTTCATCGTGCTGTTCGGCACGATCTGCGCTTTTTATTTTTATCTCACGGGAGTAAAGCTGGTGGGGGCGTCCGGCGCCAGCATGCTGGCCTGCATCGAGCCGGTGGCTGCGACCGTGATTTCCGTCGTATGGCTGAAGGTCCGCTTTCAGGCGGTGGATCTGCTCGGCTTTGTATTTGTACTGTCAACAGTGTTTATTATTTCGCTGAACCAGAGAAAAGAAGGAACGGTCAGTGAAGGTAAAAGGAGACTGCAGCATGGATGAACAGACCAGATTCCGGACGGCGCTGGCGGCGCTCGGCGCGCACGCGGAACAACAGAACGGAAGGCTGTCCAGGGAGGATGTACAGGCGTTTTTGCAGGATATGAATCTGAATGAAGAGCAGTATCGGCTGGTGTACGCTTATCTTGCCTCGAGACAAATCCGGGTGGAAGGGGTGGCGTTTTCCGGGACTTTAGCGGAAAAACCGCCGTATTCGGAGGAAGAGCAGGCATTTTTGAAGCAGTACCGGCAGGAGATGCGCAGGCTTGTGAAGGAGCCAGAGAACAGGCTGGCGGAACTGGCAGCCCGGGCGGCGGACGGCGAGCCGCAGGCGAAGCGGGCTTTGACGGAACAGTGGATGGAGCGTGTCCTGTCCGTTGCCGGGGAGTATGCCGGTCAGGGTCTGCCGCTTCCGGATCTGGTTCAGGAAGGCAGTCTGGGACTGATGATCGGTGCGGATACGCTGGGGCTTAGAGAGGACGGACGTTCCTGGGAAGAGCATCTGGAACAGGAGATTCGCCGGGCGATCCGCGCGGCGCTTGACGAACAGGCCGGTGCGGACAGCGCCGGGGAGCAGATTACCGGCCGGCTGAATCGTCTGGCGGATGCCGTTACGGAACTGACGGAAGATCTGGGCAGGCAGGTGACGCCGGAAGAACTGTCTCTGTATCTCGATCTGCCGCTGGAAGAGCTGGAAGGGCTGCTGCGGATTGCCGGGGAAAATATCGAGACGGCGGACGGAACATGAACATAAAGACAGGCGGGAAGGCGCCGTTTCCGGGAAGGCAGGAAAGCTGCATCTTCGGAAACGGCGCCTTTGTACGCCGTGATCAAATTCTACTGTGGGACGACAATCTTTCCCGCCGCCGCGCATGCCGCCGCGGTCGCGGGGGAGGCGAGGAAGATCTCGACTTTTGAAGTTCCCATACGTCCGAGGAAATTCCGGTTGTTGGTTGCCACGACCCGCTCGCCGTCGGAGAGGATGCCGCCGGTTCTGCCGCAGCACAGTCCGCATCCGGGGTGGGTGATGATGGCCCCGGCCTGGGAGAGAACGGCGAGGGTTCCGTCCGAGAGCGCCTGTTCATAGATTTTCCGGCTGGCCGGAGTGACAATCAGTTTTACAAAAGGAGCGACCTTCTTTCCTCTCAGGACCGAGGCGGCCTTCTGAAGGTCTTCCAGCCGTCCGTTGGTGCAGGAGCCGATGAATACCTGGTCAATGGGAGTTCCGGCAAGCTCGCTGACCGGACGGATGTTGTCCACCTGCGAGGGGCAGGCCAGAACCGGAACCAGATCCTCCGCCCGGTAGCGGACGGTGCGGATGTAGGAAGCGTCTGCGTCTCCTGTGAGGGACCGCTCCTGCTCGGTCAGTTCGATCCGGCAGTATTCTGCCGTCTTCTCATCCGGTGTGAAGAGCGCGCATTTGGCGCCGGCTTCAATGGCCATATTAGCCATCGTCATGCGGCCGGCGACGCTCATATGTTCCACCGTATCTCCGCAAAATTCCAGCGCCTGATAAGTGGCTCCGTCCGCGCGCAGATCCCCGATGAGACGCAGGATTACGTCCTTGGAGCTCACATTGGCGGGAAGCGTGCCTTCGATCACCACCTTGATCGTTTCCGGCACGCGGATCCACATGGTACCGGTACCGAGAATGCTGGCCATCTCCGTATATCCGATTCCGGAGGAAAAAGCGCCCACGCATCCGTAAGTGGTCGTATGGCTGTCCGTTCCGAAGACAATATCGCCCGGCTTTACATAGAGCGCTTCGGTCATGAGCTGGTGGCAGATGCCGTCGCTGCGGTGGATGTGCTTCATGCCGTATTTTTCGGCAAATTGATCGCCGATCCGGAAATGCCGGGTGTCGTCCACCTGACTCGCCGGGACCAGGTGGTCGTAGATTAATACCACTTTGTCCGGGTCCCAGAGCTTCTGAAACCCCATCTCCTCAAATTTATCCGCCACAAAGGGGATAAAGATATCGTGGATCATGACGCGGTCCACATTTACGGTGACGATGTCGCCGGGCGTTACGCTCTTTCCCACGTTGCGGCTGATGATTTTTTCAATGATTGTCTGTCCCATATTCCTAATCCTCCAGTCCGTTGAGACGCCGCATGGCTTTGACCAGTCCGCCCGCGTCGATGATATCCGTCAGATTCTGCGGGAGCGACGCGATGGGATAATCGTGCCCGTTATGAGTGATCTTATCGTTCATCCGCACTTCGACGGTATCGCCTTCGGACACCGCGTCCCTAAGCTGTGCGTTTTCGATCAGGAGCAGTCCGTTGTTGATGGCGTTTCGGAAAAAGATGCGCGCAAACGATTTGGCGACGACGCAGCGGATGCCCAGCGCCTTGATGATCTCCGGCGCCTGTTCTCTGGAAGAACCGCAGCCGAAATTTTTGCCTGCCACAAGGAGATCCCCGGGCCGGATCTGAGCCGCCAGCTCCGGACGAAGCGGGGAAAAGGCGTAAGGCGCCATCTCCTGCACTGTCTTTAGGGCAAGGTATTCTGTGGGGATGATGATATCCGTGTCAATATCGTCTCCAAGGGTCCACACCCTGCCGGAAAATGTCTCGTTCATCTGTGAAATTCTCCTCCTTTTATCCTGATCCTGTCCTGTCTATATCATATCCGCCGTGGCGATCTCGCCTTTGACGGCGGAAGCCGTCACGGTCGCCGCGCTGGCCAGATATACAAACGAATCCTTGTGCCCCGCGCGTCCTTTGAAGTTCCGGGTTCCCGTGCTGATCAGCGTCTCTCCCTCGCCAATGACGCCCTGGCAGCTTCCCCAGCAGACGCTGCAGTTGGGGTTCATGACGATGGCTCCGGCTTCCATGAACGTCTGAAGGATTCCTTCCTCCAGAGCCTGACGATAGACGTCCTGGCTCGCCGGGACCACCAGAAAGCGAACCAGCGGATGGACTTTCTTTCCCTTGATGAGGGCCGCGCCCACCCGGAGGTCTTCGATGCGTCCGTTGTTGCAGGAGCCGAGAAAGGCCTCGTCGATGTGAATGCCGGCGGCTTCCCGGGCCGGGCATACGTTGTCCACAAAATGCGGTTTTGCCACGATGGGCACGACGGTGGAGAGATCGATTTCATAAGAACCGGCGAAAACCGCGTCTTCGTCGCTTGCGAAGCAGGCCTTCGGTTCTCTGCCGTGGGCGCGCAGATACTCCATGGCGGTTTCGTCCACTTCCATGAGGGCAGTCTTGGCTCCGGCTTCCACGCAGAGGTTGCAGACGGAGATGCGGTCGCTCATGTTCAGCGTCTTCAGACCTTCTCCTGTAAATTCCATCGCTTTGTAGTTGGCTCCGTTGGCTCCGATCTTCCCGATGATGGTCAGGATCAGATCGCGCGCATAGACTCCCTCCGGGAGCTTTCCGGTCAGATGGAAGCGCAGCGTTTCCGGCACCAGCAGCCAGGACTTCCCGGTGACCATGGCGTAGAGATAGTCCGTACAGCCCACGCCGGTTCCGAACGCGCCCAGAGCGCCGTAAGCGCAGGTATGGCTGTCGGCGCCGAAGATCAGTTCGCCGGGACGGACATGATGCTCCATCATGATCTGGTGGCAGACGCCCTGACCTTCATAGAAAGTGATGCCGTGTTCTCTGGCAAAGTCCCGCATTTTTTTCTGGGAAGCCGCAGTCTTGGGGCTGTCCGCCGGGACGTTGTGGTCGACGACCCACACCAGCTTTTTGACGTCCGCGATATGCGGATGCGTCAGCCGGTTGTTGTACATGTCAATGGTCAGGTGCGTGGTTCCGTCGTTGCTTAAAAGCTGGTCCACCTCCACCGTATGGATATCACCTGCTTTCACCGCGTCCACGCCGGCAGCGCGGGCGATGATTTTTTCTGCAATTGTCATTCCCATATTACTCAACCTCCCTGTTTAATGAAGCGATCAGTCCGCCCTGATCGAGGATGCTCTGCATATAGGGCGGGAGCTTGGTGCAGACGTATTCCTGTCCGCCCGCTCTGGCGATGCCGTCCGTGAGGGACAGATCCATCTCGTCGCCGCCGGACACATGGTCGTAGAGTTCTTTGCAGACGATGACCGGAAGTCCGATGTTGATGGCGTTGCGGTAGAAGATGCGGGCAAAGGATTTGGCAATGACGGCCTGGACGCCGAGCGCTTTTAAGACGCCGGGGGCCTGTTCTCTGGAAGAGCCGCAGCCGAAATTCTCTGCCGCGACCACAAAATCGCCCGGTTTTACCCTGGTTGCGAAATCCGGATCGAGGGATTCAAAAGCGTGCGCTTTCATCTCGTCGACCGTCGGAAAGAGCAGATACTGGGATGCGATGATCTGGTCCGTATCTACGTCGGTGTGAAATTTAAATATGTGTCCCATGAAAAAGGTCCTCCTTATAAAAAGCGGGAGCTGCATTCTGATGACAGCTCCCGTGAGATATCGGTTGGAATGTCCGAAGAGCAGGTCAGTTTTCCTCCGGTGTCTCTTCTGTTTCCGGTTCCGGCAGAAAGATGCGGACTTCGTTGATGCGGTTTTTTTCCACGGAGTCGGCTACCAGACGGATTCCGTTGTCCGTGACGGCTTCCTCGCCGACTTCCGGAAGGTGATCCAGAAGGCCGATGATGATCCCGCCGATGGAATTGTAGTCCTCGGATTCCAGGCGCAGACCCTTTTCCTCCAGCTCCAGATAATCGTTCAGGTCGTCCAGGCCCATGGCTCCGGCGACAACAAACTCCCGTTCGGAGATCTGCGTGACGAGCGTTTCTTCATCCTCGTCGTATTCGTCACGGATATCCCCGATAATCTCCTCCAGGAGATCTTCCATCGTGACCATGCCGGAAGTGACTCCGTATTCGTCCAGAACGATGGCCAGGTTGGTGGAGCTCTGCTTCATCTCCAGCATGATGTCGGACGTTTTTTTATGTTCGTGGGTGTAGAGAACGTCCCTCATGATATTGCGGGCGTCAAAATGCTCTTTGTCCTCATAGATCAGCAGGTCCTTGACATTGATCATGCCGATGACGTTGTCGGTCGTCTCTTCATAGACCGGGTAGCGGGTGTATTTGTTTTCCTTATATAATTCCAGCATATCGTTGTAGCTGGCGGTTACATTCAGAAAGCTCATGTCTACCTTGGGGACCATGATATCTCTGGCCGTGGCGTCACCGAAGTCGAATACGTTGTTGATCATCTTGCGCTCTTCCGGTTCGATGATGCCGTCCTCGTGGCTTACCTCCACGATGGTCCGTATCTCCTCCTCGGTGTAAGTATCCGATTTGTCATTTGGGTCCACGCGCATGAGAAAGAGAATCCCCATGGAGAGGTGGTTCATGACATAGATCAGAGGGGTGGCGACGAACATCCAGCCGTAGACGATGCGCGCATAGGAAAGCGCGATCTTTTCCGAATGGATCGTCGCACAGGTCTTGGGCGTGATCTCGCCGAAGACAAGTACGATCAGTGTCAGCACGCCTGTGGAGATGCCGGCGGCGAACGCGGCAAGGCCGGTGCCGGAAAGCCACCTTGTGACCAGCAGGGTCGACAGAGAGGAGGCGGAAATATTTACGATGTTATTTCCGATCAGAATGGCGCTCAGCATCTTTCCCTGATCTTCCACGAGTTTCGAGAGAATGAGCGCGCGGCGGTCGCCTTCGTCGATGAGATTTCTGATACGGATCTTGTTGACAGTTACCAGTGCGGTCTCCGCGGAAGAAAAGAACGCGGAGAGACCAATCAGGGCCAGAAGTACCAGCACCTGTATGGCGTCGCTAGGGTCCAAAACAGTTCACTCCTTTATTAAATGTAAAATATGTGTTGCGCCGGCAGACGCTTCCGTTCTGCCGGGTAGTTATTAAGTATACGGTATTTCCGGAGAAAATGCAATACCCTGACATAATTGAAAAGCGCATGAATACAATAAAAACAGGAACAAAGAAGGGAGTCTTCTTAAATGAAACAGCCAAATGTGAATGTCTATACCGGTTCCGCGGTCCGGATCATGAAAGCGCTGCTGGTATCCTATCTGGTGACCGGGCTTCTGCTTCTTCTGATTGCCGGGCTCTTATACCGTTTTCGGCTGGATGAGGGGAAGGTCCAGATCGGGATCATAGCGACGTATATCTTATCCTGCTTTACCGGAGGATTTCTGGCGGGGAAGATGATGAAGAGCAGGCAGTTTCTGTGGGGAGTGCTCCTCGGTCTTCTCTATTTTGTCATCATGATGGTGGTGTCCCTGGCGGTCAACCGGGAACTGCAGAGCAGTACGTCGGGGCTTGTGACGGCATTTCTGCTCTGTATGGGCGGCGGAATGCTGGGCGGGATGCTTTCGTAAGAGGTTGTACGTTACTTTTCATATATACCGGTTCTCAGCCTGGCGTGGGCAGATCTTCCTGAAAGACCCATTGAAGGGTGCCGACACCAAGGCACAAAAAACGTGCCTTGATGCCCCTTCGGGGATATAAGTACTACTGCGTCCCTTCATTAAGTACCCATAGGGCATAAACGCGAGCGGGGTCTGGAAGGATGAGCTGCCCGCGTCGGGCGTCCGGGCAGCGCAAGTGTGAAAAGTAACAGTCACAACAGTTACCGGTATCGGACTGCCGGCAGGACTTGCGCGGGGAGGGCGGGACGTGGTAGGATAGGTGTAAGGAGGGGAAACGAATGGGACTTACACATTTTGACGAACACGGCAAAGCAGTCATGGTCGATGTGACCGACAAAAATGATACCGTCCGGGAGGCGACGGCGGCGGGAAAGATTACGGTGAGCCAGGAGGTTTACGAGGCGGTGGAGCAGGGCAGGATTGGAAAAGGCGATGTTCTCGGGGTGGCCACCACAGCGGGCATCATGGGAGCCAAACGGACGGCGGAACTGATCCCTATGTGCCATATCCTGCCGATCACCAACTGCCGGATACGCTTTGAGATGGTGCCGGAAGAGCGGACGATCTACTGCTGGTGCACGGTGAAGGTGACCGGGAAGACCGGCGTGGAAATGGAGGCGCTGACGGGCGTGAGCGTCGCGCTTTTGACGGTCTATGACATGTGCAAGGCGCTGGACAAGTCGATGGAGATCGGCGAGATCTATCTGTGCAGAAAGACCGGCGGCAAGAGCGGCACGGTGGAAAACCGTCTCCGGCATGTTCCGGCGGAAGAGAGACTCCGGTAAAACGGTGCGGAAAACAAAGCTCCCACAGACGCGCGTCAGATTGCGCCGCGCGCTGCGGGAGCTTTGTCTTTCTGCGAAGCCTGAGTCCTTCTTCAGAGTGGTTTCATCAAAATCGCGCTTCCGTGCAGATCCGCGAGAGGGAGCGGCATCAGGCGCTGTTCCCGGCAGAAGGACTGCACGGCTTTTTTGACGCCCTCAAACTGGGCGCTGCTGTAATCATGGATCAGGATGACTCCGCCGGGAACCAGAACCGGCCAGAAGGCGTGCAGCCCCGCCAGCGTGGGTTCGTAGAGATCCGGATCCAGGCTGGCGAAGACCAGAGGCGGCAGATCGCAGGGCAGCGTGTCCGGAAAACGACCCTGGCAGAAGACGGCCTGTTCCGGGTGCGGAAGGCGCGTGCGCACCTGCTCGACACTGGTATCGCTGAAATTTCCTGCAGAGGCTCTTGTGTCCAGGATGATCTTTTTCTCCGCCTCCACGTCTGCCGGGGAAAATCCCGTGAATGTGTCGAACAGATAAAGGGGGCGGTCCGGGAACAGGCGGTTGATCTCGGCGGCGAACGTTCCCTGATAGACGCCCAGCTCCGCGACCGCTCCGGGAAGCTTCCGGTCCTTGATCTCCTGCGCCAGAAGCCTCAGGTGGGCAAGCCGCAGATCCATCATTTCCCGAAACGGTTCCAGTGTGCGGACAGGCCCCTGATAGCCCAGCTCTCTCAACTGGCGTTCCATGGAACGCGCCGCGTCCGTGTTCAGAACGGTGAGCCACACCAGATCCGGCAGGTAATCCGGGATCTGCTCCGGGCAGATGACCGGTATTCCTCCGGAAAGCGCGCCCTGCTTCCGGGGATTGTTGTCGGCGAAGGCCAGAAGTTCGCAGCCGGCGGGGAGCCATCGGGCAGCCATCTGTCCGCCCTGTCCGCTTCCAAATAAGATGATTTTCATAAGATTCCTCCTGTGTGGGTTGATATTATTCTCAAAATAGAATAATAGGACGACATGGTTTCCATTGACCTGTTGGTCGAAATCAACTATACTTGATGTATAACGATGGTTTTATTGTGCATTTTAACGACAGAAGCCCGGGCGCTTTCGGCAGGCCGGCTTTCGGGAAACAGAGTTGCGGTCTGTGATTACAACGTCTATTCTAACAGAATCCGGGGGATTTGAACAGCCGTCCGGAGGGGACGCGTAGGAAAAGTGCATGATAAACGGCAGCTTTAACGGCATCTGGCGAAGGGCGCGCGGCGTTTTTCGGACGCCGGGCATCGGCGGGCGGGTGCGGAATTTTAAATAAACAGGAGGTTTGGAATGATCAAAAAAGTTCTCATTATCAACGGAACCGAGCGCACCCTTGTGGTGGACG
>CAJUNR010000048.1 GCA_910587765.1 uncultured Lachnospiraceae bacterium | reverse complement strand
TAGGCGCGGTCTTTTCGCGCCTTAGTACCCAAAGGGCATAAATACCGCTGCGTCCTCTCATTGAGCGCGAGCGGGGTCTTGAAGGATGATCTGCCTGTATCGGGCGTCCGGGTGGCGTAGATGCGAAATGCAACGGTAATTGTGTTTACGGGGAAACTGTAGTATAATTGGGAAAATGCGGAGGAGGAGACGAGATGATCAACAAGTTAATCAGGAAGATTCAGGAGACGAACGCGCCGGTTGTGGTGGGGCTGGATCCGATGCTGGACTATGTGCCCCGGCAGATTCAGCAGAAGGCTTTTGACGAATACGGGGAGACGCTCAGAGGGGCGGCCGAGGCGATCTGGCAGTTCAACAAGGAGATCGTGGACCGGATTTACGATCTCGTTCCTGCGGTCAAACCGCAGATTGCCATGTACGAGCAGTTCGGCGTCGAAGGAATGGAAGCGTATAAGAAGACAGTGGATTACTGTCATCAGCGGGATCTGGTGGTCATCGGCGACGTGAAGCGCGGCGATATCGGCTCCACCTCCGCCGCCTATGCGGCGGGGCATCTTGGGAAGGTGCGCGTGGGCGGCGCGGTTTGTTCGGGCTTTGATGAGGATTTTGCGACGGTAAACCCCTATCTGGGGTCGGACGGAGTGAAGCCTTTTATTGAGGTATGCAAAGAGGAGAAAAAGGGGCTGTTCATTCTGGTGAAGACCTCCAACCCTTCAAGCGGAGAATTTCAGGATCAGCTTGTCAGCGGAAAGCCCCTCTACGAGCTGGTCGGCGAAAAGGTCGCCCGGTGGGGAGAGGAACATATGGGCGATACATACAGCTATGTCGGCGCAGTCGTCGGCGCCACCTATCCGGAGCAGGGAAAGGCTCTCAGGAAAGTGATGCCCAACACACTGATTCTCGTGCCGGGGTACGGCGCCCAGGGCGGCAGGGGAAAGGATCTGGTGCATTTCTTCCGTGAGGACGGGCTTGGCGCCATCGTAAACTCCTCCAGAGGCATTATCGCCGCCTATAAACAGGAGGCGTATGCGCGCTACGGCGAGGAGCGCTTTGCGGAAGCTTCCCGCGCCGCCGTGGAGGATATGATCGCGGACATCCGGGGAGCGCTGGAGACAAGGTGACAGGAACGGGACGCCGAAACAGCGGACGCCTGCTTTTCTGCGCGCAGGCGCAGGGAGAGCGCGGACGCGGGACTCTGATCAGGAGAGGATATCGTTTATGAAGTACAAAGAATCTGCCGTGGTGGTCGGACAGAAGAAGATCGCTTCGGACATCTACAGTCTGTGGCTTCAGACGGAGCGGATTGCCGGGGAAGCGAAGCCGGGACAGTTTCTGTCTCTGTTCAGCCGGGACAAAAGCCGGATGCTGCCAAGGCCCATCAGCATCTGCGAACTTGAACGTGAAACGGGGAGGATTCGGCTCGTGTACCGGATTGCCGGACAGGGAACAGAGGAGTTTTCCCGTCTGGAGGCGGGGGAGCGGCTCGGGATCCTCGGACCTCTGGGCAACGGCTTTCCGCTGGAGACCGGGAAGAAGAAAGCGTTTCTGATGGGGGGCGGTATCGGGATTCCGCCCATGCTGCAGCTTGCCAGGGAACTGGCTTGCGAGGTGCAGATCATTGCCGGATACCGGGACGAGCTCTTTCTGACGGAGGAGCTGGCGGCCTGCGGCGCGCTCTGGATCTCGACGGAGGACGGGAGCGCGGGTACGAAAGGGAACGTGCTGGACGCGGTCCGCGGGTACGGGCTTACGGCGGACGTCATCTATGCCTGCGGGCCGAAGCCGATGCTGCGGGCCGTCCGGGCGTATGCGCTGGATGAAGGGATTGAGTGCTGGATTTCCATGGAGGAGCGTATGGCGTGCGGGGTCGGCGCCTGTCTGGCCTGCGTCTGCGAATCCGCGGAAGTGGACCGTCACACGCAGGTGCATAACAAAAGAGTGTGCAAGGACGGGCCGGTCTTTTTGAGCACGGAGGTGGAACTGTGAGAAATACAAAGGTGACGCTTGCCGGAGTGGAGCTGAAGAATCCGGTTATGTCCGCGTCCGGAACGTTTGGCTCCGGGGGCGAGTACAGCGAATTTTATGATCTCGGTGCTCTGGGAGCGGTGGTGACCAAAGGGGTTGCCAGCGTACCGTGGCCGGGGAATCCTCTGCCCCGCATTGCGGAGACCGCCAGCGGAATGCTCAACGCCATCGGTCTGCAGAATCCGGGAGTGGAAGTGTTTGTGAAAAGGGATCTTCCGTTTTTAAGGCAGTTTGACACGAGGATTATCGTCAATGTCTGTGGAAAGACGGTGGAGGAGTACTGTGAGGTGGCAGAGCGTCTGTCGGAGGAAGCGGTGGATCTTCTGGAGATCAACGTGTCCTGCCCCAACGTCAAAGAGGGAGGGATTGCGTTCGGCCAGGATCCGAAAGCGCTCGAAGCCATCACCCGTGAAGTGAAAAAACATGCCCGGCAGCCCATTATTATGAAACTGAGTCCCAATGTGACGGACATTACGGAAATGGCGAGAGCGGCGGAATGCGGAGGCGCGGACGTGCTGTCCCTGATCAATACGATTACGGGCATGAAGATCGACATTCACAGAAGAACGTTCGCCATCGCCAACCGAACCGGCGGCATGTCCGGACCGGCGGTAAAGCCGGTGGCT
This sequence comes from uncultured Lachnospiraceae bacterium, assembly GCA_910587765.1. Lineage (GTDB taxonomy): Bacteria > Bacillota > Clostridia > Lachnospirales > Lachnospiraceae > Hominiventricola. The sequence continues at coordinate 28,804 of CAJUNR010000048.1, read as the reverse complement.
GTGCGCATGGTCTATCAGACGGCGCAGGCCGTCCGCCTTCCGATTATCGGAATGGGCGGAATCTGCAGCGGAGAGGATGCCGTGGAGTTTTTGCTGGCGGGAGCCACCGCCGTATCTGTGGGAACCGCGAATTTCGCCAATCCCTTTGCGGCAAAAGAGACGGCGGAAGGGATTGAACGGTATATGGAGCGGTATCAGGTGGAGGACGTCCGGGAACTGATCGGGGCGGTGCGGTAAGGCGGGAGCATTCCCGCATTGAAATTGCCTGCCGTATATGATAAGATGGAAGAAATCGGATGGAGGATACAGCAATAGATGGAACAGTATAAACAGGAATTTATCGAATTTATGATCGACTGTCAGGTTCTGAAGTTCGGGGAGTTTGTGACCAAGAGCGGCCGGAACACTCCGTTCTTTGTGAATACCGGTTTCTACCGCACCGGCGCGCAGCTTCGGAGACTGGGAGAATATTACGCAAAGGCGATTCACGACCGCTTCGGGCTGGATTTTGACGTTCTGTTCGGGCCGGCATATAAGGGGATCCCTCTGACCGTGGCGACGACGATTGCCATCAGCGAGAAGTACGGAAAGGATATCCGCTACTGCTCCAACCGCAAGGAGGTTAAGGATCACGGGGACAAAGGCATTCTGCTGGGAAGCCCGATCAGGGACGGAGACCGGGTCGTGATCATCGAGGATGTGACAACGGCGGGAACCTCTATCCAGGAGACTCTGCCGATCCTCAGGGCCCAGGGAGAGATCCGGCCGGTGGGGCTGGTCGTGTCCGTGGACCGCATGGAGAGAGGGCAGGGAACGAAGAGCGCCCTCCAGGAGATCCATGAGACCTGGGGGCTTGAAACCGCGGCAATCGTAACCATGGCCGAGGTGACGGAGCATCTGTATAACCGCCCTTATAAGGGTAAGGTGATCATCGATGATGTATTAAAGGCGTCGATCGACGCATACTATGAACAGTATGGTGCAGGACAGGGAGGAGACGCGCATGAACAATGAGAAGATCTATAAGACGATGGGAACCGTCGGAGCGGGCGATCTGGCGCTTGGCATCATCGTTCTGGTAACCGGAATTGTGACAGGAGTTTTGATGATCGTCAACGGCGCCCGGCTTTTGAAAGGGAAATCCGACCTGATGTTCTGATGTGGGTGAAACTGTCGTAAGGTGAGCTGTCTGAAGGTGGAACGGCACATGCTGCGGCAGTTTCTTTGTCTGACCGGGATTTCCGCCGGACAAAAAGACCTGTGGGCGGAAATTTTTCCGACATTTTATAAAGGAGCTTTATGTGAAAAAGGAGACAGAAAGGTATGTTCGGCTCGTCAGCCGCGTGTTCTTCGGAATTTATCTGCTGGTTCTGGTTTATCTGATGTTTTTCGCGGAGGACTGGGGCCGTACCATGCTGGAAGGAGATTACCGCTACAATCTGGTGCCCTTTCGCGAGATCAGCCGTTATCTGAAATATCACAGGCAGATCGGACCCTGGAGGGTATTCTGGAATCTGTTGGGGAATATCATCGGCTTTATTCCCTACGGCGCGCTGCTTCCGGCGATACGAAAGAAGAAGACGGGGTTTTTCAGGACCGCCCTTTTGAGCTTTGAACTGACGCTTTTCATAGAAGTCTCCCAGCTTGTCCTGAGAGTGGGAAGCTGCGATGTGGACGATATGATCCTCAATACGCTGGGCGGATGCATCGGATACGGCATTTTCCGAATGGTGTTCGGAAGGAGAAGAAAAGAGGTTTTATGAGGAGACGATATAAATTTACAGACAAGAACCAGTCCCGCACGGGCATTGTCTCCACGGTCATTGGAGTGCTGGCGCTGCTGCTTACCGGCGGCATGCTCCTGGAGGCGTATATGGCTTACGGAGCGGCGGGGAAAGGAATCGCGGTCTGCGGTTTTCTGGCGCTGCTCCTTGCGCTTGTCGGGCTGTACCAGGGGCTCCGGGGACTGCGGGAGGAGGACAGCTATCCGTTTTTCCCGCGCCTTGGATGCGTGCTGAACGGGCTGCTTTTGACCGCGTTTGTCTGTATCTATGTGGCAGGATGGTGAAAAATATGGAAGAAATATGGATGGAGCGCCGGGCGCTTGCAGCAGGCCGGATTCGGGAGATTGCAGGGAATCCGGAAGCGGAAGGAAATGCAGGCGATTATTTCAAAAGGACAGCGGAATTTATTCTGCTTGTGCTGGACATTCAGGAGATGCTGGAGCGGGGAAGCTTCCGAAACGCTTCTCTTGAGGAGCTTCAACGGTGGAACTGTCTGCTCTACGGAGATATCACCTCGGAGGCTTACGAGCGCAGCTACGCCAATCCGTCCTATGCGGCGGCGAAGTTTCCGCAGGGGATTGGAGAGATCCTCTCTTTTGTCTATGCAGAGCTTCGGGGCATGATTGTCTATGCGTTTGAAGGCCGCAGCGAGGAACTGCTCATCTGCATGGAACTGTTCCTGCAGATTCACGGGGAGTTCGCGGGCGGGGCGGTCCCGGACCGGGAGGAGCTTCTGGCGGACGTCTACTGGTTCGTCAGTGATTACAGCGACGTGCTGGTGACGGGAAGAGTCCGGGAACAACTGGATCCGTCGCTGTCTTTTGCCCGGGATATCATCATGGAAGCGCGGCTGGATGAGCCGGAGTATCTGTACTGGTTTGGAGAATATATTACGGACAGCGAGATCCGCACCAGCCGGTATCTGGCGTCTCTGCCGGAAGAGGAGATCCGGCGGATGGCGTCCGTATTTACGGAGGGCTACCGGATGGGCTTCGCGGTCAACCAGAAGCCGCTGGAGAAGAAAAAGACCGTCAATATCCGCTACTGTCTGGGGTTTGAACGGATTGTCCGTCAGGCGGTGAAGAACTTTGAGGCGATAGGTCTGGAGTGTATTCTCTACCGCGCGGCGGTTTCGCGCGTGAATATGCGGGAGGCGAACCGGATCGGATATTACGGAGCCATTCCCAACCGGCAGTATGATTACGATCACAAGGGAGACGCGGCGCTTTTTATGGACAAGGCTTTTGCGGAGCGGAAGCTGGGAGTGCTGAAGACGGCGTACGAGCGGTACAGGGAGCTGGCGGCAGTGCACGGGGGGCCTGCCGTTATGGAGATCTTCGGGGAGACTCCTTTTGAGCCGGTGAGGAAGCCCGAGGCGCTTAAACTGGATGAAAAGCAGCAGGAGGTTCAGGTGTATCTGAACAGCCGCACGGGTCAGATCACTAATGAATATATTCCGGGAGACGAGAGAAGCTTTACGATCATCGCTTTTCCGGTGCCGGAGATCGGCGGACAGTTCGAGGAGATTTTCCGCGAGACCGTGAAGATCAATACGCTGGATTACATGACCTGGCAGCGGATCCAGCAGCGCCTGATCGACGTGCTGGACACCGGAACGGCGGTCCATATTCTCGGAAAAGGAGAGAACTGCACGGATCTGGTCGTTGCACTGTGCCCGATCGGCGATCCGCAGCGGGAGACGGTCTTTGAAAACTGTGTGGCGGATGTGAATATCCCGGTGGGAGAGGTGTTTACTTCCCCGCGCCTGCAGGGTACAAACGGCGTGCTTCATGTGACGGGCGTCTACCTGAACGGACTGTTTTACCGGGATCTGCGGCTGATGTTCAGGGACGGAATGGTCGCGGAATACACCTGCGGAAACTACGGGCGGGAGGAGGATAACCGCCGCTATATCCGGGAGAACGTCCTGATGCATCACGAGACGCTTCCCATGGGGGAATTTGCGATCGGAACCAACACGACGGCCTACGTGGCGGCGAAGAACTATCACATCGCCGCAAGGCTGCCGATTCTGATTGCGGAGAAGATGGGACCGCACTTTGCGGTGGGCGACACCTGTTTCTCCTGGGAGGAGGACGTGGTCACCCGCAATCCGGACGGAAAGCAGATGATCGCGAAGGAAAACGAGTGCTCCGCGCTGCGCAGGGAAGATGTGAGCCGGGCGTATTATAACTGTCATACGGACATCACGATTCCGTATGAGGAACTTCAGGAGATCGCGGTCCTGCACGGGGACGGAAGCCGGACCGCGCTGATCCGCGACGGAAGGTTCGTGCTGGCGGGGACGGAGGAGCTGAACGAGCCTTTTGGAGGGACGCAGGTTCTGTCTTGACAAGAAGAAAGCGCGCCTGTTATGATCAGTGTAGCCTGAAAAGGCCTGACAAAGAATGAGATGCAAAGGAGAATACAGAATGGCAAAAGTAGGAATTGTCATGGGCAGCGATTCGGACCTGCCTGTGATGAGCAAAGCGGCAGAGGTACTTGAGAAGCTTGGCGTGGACTTCGAGATGACGATCATTTCCGCGCACAGGGAGCCGGACGTGTTCTTTGAATACGCGAAGAACGCGGAGGCAAACGGATTCAAAGTCATCATCGCGGGAGCCGGCAAGGCGGCGCATCTCCCTGGGATGTGTGCGGCGATCTTCCCGATGCCGGTCATCGGCGTGCCCATGAAGACATCGGATCTGGGCGGTGTGGATTCTCTTTATTCGATTGTCCAGATGCCGGGAGGCATTCCGGTGGCGACGGTGGCAATCGGCGGCGGAGCCAATGCGGGGATTCTGGCGGCAAAGATCCTCTCCGTGTCGGATCCGGAGCTTCTGGAGCGGCTGAAAGCCTATTCCCGGGAGATGGAGGAAGAAGTGAAAGCGAAGGCGGAGAAGCTGGACGGAATCGGTTATCGCGAATACTTGAAGCAGATGAAATAAAAGCAGAACCCTGACGAGGAGGTTGACTATGGATTACAAGAATGCAGGCGTTGATATCGAGGCCGGTTACCGGTCGGTGGAACTGATGAAAAAGCATGTGAAGACGACCATGAGACCGGAGGTGCTGGGCGGAATCGGCGGTTTCTCCGGGGCGTTTTCCATGAGCGCGTTCAAGAATATGGAGAAGCCTACGCTGGTATCCGGTACGGACGGCGTGGGGACCAAGCTGAAACTGGCGTTCCTTCTGGACCGGCATGATACGGTGGGCATCGACTGCGTGGCCATGTGTGTGAACGACATCGCCTGTGCGGGCGGGGAGCCGTTGTTCTTCCTTGATTACATTGCCTGCGGCAAAAACCGTCCGGAGAAGATCGCTTCCATCGTGAGCGGCGTGGCCGAGGGCTGCAGACAGGCGGGGGCGGCCCTGATCGGGGGCGAGACGGCGGAGATGCCGGGCTTTTATCCGGAGGACGAGTATGATCTGGCGGGATTTGCGACCGGCATCGTGGACGAGAAGGATCTGATCACCGGCGCGCACATCAAGGCCGGGGACGTACTGATCGGCATCGCCTCTTCGGGCGTGCACAGCAACGGATTTTCTCTGGTGCGCAAAGTGTTCCGCATGACGGAGGAATCGCTGCGTACATATTATGACAGCCTCGGCTGTACGCTCGGGGAAGCGCTCATCAAACCGACGAAGATCTATGTGAAGGCGCTCAGAGCGGTGAAGGACGCGGGAGTGACGATCAAAGGCTGCAGCCACATCACAGGCGGCGGGTTCTATGAAAACATTCCCCGGATGCTGCCGGAGGGCGTCCGCGCGGTGATCCGGAAGGACAGTTATCCGGTGCCTCCGATCTTCCGGATGCTGCGGGAAGAGGGCAGGATTGCCGAAGACATGATGTACAATACCTATAATATGGGGCTTGGCATGGTGCTGGCCGTGGATCCGGCGGATGCGGAGAAGACGATGGAAGCCATCCGGGAAGCCGGGGAGACTCCGTATGCGGCGGGCATCGTGGAAAACGGAGAGAAAGGCGTCAGCTTATGTTAAAACTTGCGGTGCTGGTGTCCGGCGGCGGTACGAATCTGCAGGCGATTCTGGATTCCATTGCGGACGGCCGGATCACCAATGCGCGGATCGTGACGGTCATCAGTAATAATAAAAACGCGTACGCGCTGGAACGCGCGCGGAGAGCGGGAATCCCGGCGCAGTGCATCTGCCCCGGGGACTGCGGCAGCAGAGAGCGCTTTTACGACGCTCTGCTCGAGGCGCTGGAGTCTTCGGGAGCGGATCTGGTCGTCCTCGCCGGCTGCATGGTGGTGATGCCGGAGAAAATTGTGAAAAAATACGAGAACCGGATGATCAACATTCATCCGGCGCTGATTCCCTCCTTCTGCGGAAAGGACTATTACGGACTGCGGGTTCATGAGGCGGTTCTGGGGCGCGGGGTGAAGGTGACGGGAGCAACCGTGCATTTTGTGGATCAGGGGACCGATACGGGCCCGATCATTCTCCAGAAGGCGGTCGGCGTCCGGCCCGGAGATACTCCGGAGACGCTTCAGAGGCGCGTGATGGAGGAAGCGGAGTGGGTGATCATGCCCCAGGCCATTGATCTGATTGCCAACGGGAAGATCAAAGTGGAGAACGGGCTGGTAACGGAACGGTAACAGCGCAACAGTAATGGAGGAATGAGATGAAGATATTGATCGTAGGCGGCGGCGGCAGGGAGCACGCCATTGCGTGGAAGGCGGCGCAGAGCGCGAAGGTGGAGAAAATCTACTGCGCGCCGGGAAACGCGGGAATCGAAGAATATGCGCAGTGCGTGGACATCGGCGTGATGGAGTTTGACCGTCTGGCCGCTTTCGCCAAAGAGAAGGAGATTGATCTGGCCGTAATCGGTATGGACGATCCGCTGGTGGGCGGCATCGTGGACGTGTTCGAGGCGGAAGGGATCCGCGTGTTCGGCCCCCGCAAAAACGCGGCGATCCTCGAGGGTTCCAAGGCGTTTTCCAAGGACCTGATGAAGAAATACGGCATTCCCACGGCGGCGTACGAGAATTTTGACGATCCGGACAAGGCGCTTGCCTATCTGGAGCACGCTTCCTTCCCGATCGTCCTCAAGGCGGACGGGCTTGCCCTGGGGAAGGGCGTTCTGATCTGCAATACGCTGGAGGAGGCCAGAGACGGCGTAAAGTCCATCATGCTGGACAGAAAATTCGGGACCGCCGGCAGCCGGATGGTGATCGAGGAATTTATGACCGGCAGAGAAGTCTCCGTTCTGAGTTTTGTGGACGGGAAGACGATCCGGACGATGACCTCCGCGCAGGATCACAAGCGGGCGCTGGACGGGGATCAGGGCCTGAATACGGGGGGAATGGGAACCTTCTCGCCCAGTCCGTTTTATACGGAGGAAGTGGACGCTTTTTGTCAGAAACACATCTATCAGAAGACGGTGGACGCCATGGCGGCGGAAGGAAGGCCGTTCAAGGGCGTGATTTTCTTTGGGCTGATGCTGACGGAGAAAGGGCCGCGCGTGCTCGAATACAATGCCCGCTTCGGGGACCCGGAAGCCCAGGTGGTGCTTCCGCGTATGAAGAACGATATTGTCGACGTGTTCGAAGCCTGCATCGACGGGACGCTTGACCGGCTGGAGCTTCAGTTCGAGGACAATGCGGCGGTCTGCGTCGTTCTGGCGTCCGCGGGCTATCCGGTGAGCTACGAGAAAGGGTTTGAGATCCGCGGGCTGGAGGCGTTCCGGGAGAAGGAGGGCTACTATGTCTTCCACGCGGCCAGCAGGCGCAAAGACGGCAGGCTGGTGACGAACGGCGGACGCGTTCTTGGAGTGACTGCCACCGGAGCGGATCTGCGGGAGGCGCGCGCCAATGCCTACGAGGCGGTGAAGCTGGTGGACTTCGACAATAAGTACTGCCGGAGCGACATCGGAAAAGCGATCGACGAGGCCGGGTAAACGTTCAGGGGGGATCTGACCGGCTGCGGAATCGAGAAAGTTTGATGAAAGTTTTGTGAAAGGCGTTGACTTTCCTTCGCGGAAGCCTTATTGTAATGGTTCAAGGCAGAAAAAACCTGGAAAGAGAGATTTTTATGAGCAATAGAAAAAATGTATCGAAAACAGCGGGTATCCTTCTGGCCGTGCTGCTTCTGTGCTGCGGCATGACGGCCATGGCGGCGCCGGCCGTGAAAGGGGATACGGATCTGACGGTAACGGAAGGCGGAGCCGTCTCTGCGGAGTATACGATTACAAATGACGAGGCGATGGAAAGCGTGACGCTGACTCTTTCCTATGACAAAGAGGTGCTGACGTACGTGTCCGGAAGCGGCGGCGACAGCTTCTCCGGAAGCGGCGGCAACGGAAGCGTGACGCTCGGCAGCCGTCCGCAGGATACGACGGCCTCCTTCTCCGTGCGGTTTAAAGGCCGGAAAGCGGGGGAGACGCAGATCGGCATTCTGTCCTGCAAAGCCGTCGTCGACGGGACGGAGGTGGACGTTCTGAGCGGCGGTTCCTCTTCGGAGGAAGGAGAGGAGCCGGAGGACGTGGCGGAGGATGATCAGGAGCGCGCGGGATTCGAGATCGACGAACGTATGTTCTATGTCCACAGGCCGCCGGCCCTGGACGATTTTGACGCGGTGACGATGGAGATTCAGGGGATCGAAAGTCCGGTGCTGAAGCATCAGTGGCTGGATCTGTATGTGATCCGGCTGAACAGCGACAACGGAAGCTTCCGCGATGATTTCGTCTATGACCCGGACCGGGGAACGGTGATTCCTTTTGTGGAGATGGAGAGCGGCACCGACGATGTGATTTTCATCGAGCCGGAAGAGAACGGTTATACGCCTACCCGCTATGTGCCGGTCGAACTGGGCTGGGGGCCGAAATACCGCATTCCCGCGCTCAAACACGTGATTATCGACGGCGTGGACGAGATTCCGGACGATACCAACCGCTACCTGATCTACGGCATCAATCAGGAGGGGGAGAAAGCCTGGTACAGCTTTGATTATGATAAAAATTCCCTGCAGCTTTTTGATGACGTTGCCTATCAGGGCGAGCAGACCTATATTCTGGAACTGGAGGAAAAAGAGATGGGACTGAGGGAGGACGGCCGCGATCAGTTGGAGCGCTATGACCGGGATATGGGCAGACGGCTCTATATCATTATGTTCATGACGATTATCATCGTGGTGCTTTTGAATGTCATCGTCCTGATGTATCTGCGCATGAAGCGGATGCGGATGCCGGATTCGGAGGACGAGACGGAACCTTCCGATGACCGCCGGGACGCCTCCGGAGCGTTTGTCACCGGAGACCTGGACGAGGACGAGACGGATTTTCAGGAGCCGGATTCGGAGGACGACGAAGAAGAGGAGATTGATCTGGAGATCATTGATCTGGATGACGTAGAGGAAGATGAATAAAGACGGGCAGGGGAAGAAATCTCCCCTGCCTGATTCTATTGACCGGAGGGAATAAGTTTGTTATACTGTGTGTATAACATGTATACATCCGGAGCGCGGGATTTTGGATACCATTACAAAGGACAGGTGACAGCATGTATCTGGAGATTGATTTTAACAGTGACAAAGCATTCTATGTACAGCTCTGCGATCAGATCATTATCGGAATCGCCACATCGAGGCTTCGGGAGGGGGATGCGCTTCCCAGTGTCCGGCAGCTTGCGGAAGAGATCGGGATCAATATGCACACGGTCAATAAGGCGTACAGCCTTCTCAGGCAGGAGGGGTATATCCGCCTGGACCGCAGGTGCGGAGCGGTGATCGCTGTGGATGCGGATAAGCTGAAAGCCATGAACGAGATGAAGGATGAACTTCTGGTCATACTGGCCAAAGGAAGCTGCAAGAACATTACCAGAGAAGAGGTTCATGAACTGATCGATGAGATCTATGCGGAATACGGAGCATGAGAACGCATCCTTCCGGTGGGAGGACACAGAAACATCAGACAGGAGGAGCTTATGAATATCTATACGGAAAAGGCCGAACACGCCCTGAAACTGGCCAGAAGGGCGTCTGCCCGTTTAAAACATCCATATATCGGTACGGAGCATATTCTGATCGGGCTGCTGGAAGAGGATTCCGGAGCGGCCGGTCAGGTTCTCAGGGGAGCCGGAGTGACGGAGGAGGCGCTGACGGATATGATCCGCCAGTTGATCGCACCCGAGAGCGGCAGCCTTATGGAGAAGAGGAGAGATTATACGCCCAGAGCGCGGAAGATTCTGGATGACGCGGCCGCGGAGGCGAGACGGTTCCGCGAGCCCCTGGTCGGTACGGAGCATATTCTGATCTCGATTCTTAAAGACGGCGAGTGTGTCGGTTCGAGACTTTTGAATACCATGAGCATCCGTCTCCGCGACCTGTATACGGAGCTGGTCACTTCCATGGGAGAAAAGGCGTCCGAGTACCGGGAGGACGCAAGGATGCGGGGGACCCAGACGCTGGATCAGTACAGCCGCGATCTGACGGAGCTGGCGGAGGAAGGAAAGCTGGATCCGGTGATCGGCAGGGAGGAGGAGATTCAGAGAGTTCTTCAGGTATTGAGCCGCAGGACGAAAAACAACCCCTGCCTGATCGGCGAACCCGGCGTGGGCAAGACGGCGATCGTGGAAGGGCTGGCGATGCGGATTGCTTCCGGGCAGGTTCCGGACAGTGTCCTCGGGAAACGGCTCTGTATCCTCGATTTGACCGCCATGGTGGCGGGTTCCAAATACCGCGGAGAGTTCGAGGAGCGGATCAAGAACGTCATCGAGGAAGTCCGCCAGTCCGGGGAAGTACTGCTGTTCATTGACGAGCTTCATATGATGATCGGCGCGGGCGGCGCGGAGGGCGCCATGGACGCCTCAAATATCTTAAAGCCGGCGATGGCGAGAGGGGAGATACAGATCATCGGCGCTACAACGCTGGAAGAGTACCGCAGGCACATCGAGAAGGACGCGGCGCTGGAACGGAGATTTCAGCCGATTACCGTGGAGGAGGCGGGAGTCGAACAGACGGTTGAGATTCTCAAGGGACTGCGTCCATACTATGAGGAGCATCATCAGGTCAGAATCACGGATGAAGCGCTGGAGGCGGCGGTGAAGCTGTCCGCGCGTTACGTCAACGACCGCTTTCTGCCGGATAAAGCGATTGATCTGATGGACGAAGCGTCCGCGGGTGTCCGCATGGGCCGGTATGCGCCCGGGAGCAGCCGTTCGGATCTTCTGAAAGAGCTGACGGAGGCGAAAGAGAGACTGGAAGCCGCGCTTATGGAAGGCGATATGGAGCGGGCGCATACCGTCCGGCAGGAAGTGCAGAAGCTGGAAGACCGCCTGGAAGGACGGGAGGCGAAGAAGGGAAGAAAGGCTTCCGCCGTCGTGACGGAGGAGCAGATTGCCGCGACGGTGTCCCGCTGGACGAAGATCCCGGTGCAGCGTCTGGCGGAGGCGGAATCCCAGCGTCTGCGCCGCCTGGAGGAGACGCTTCACAAGAGAGTCATCGGTCAGGAAGAGGCGGTGCGCGCAGTGGCAAAGGCAGTCCGGCGCGGCCGGGTGGGGCTGAAAGACCCGAAGCGGCCGATCGGTTCGTTTCTGTTCCTGGGACCGACAGGCGTCGGTAAGACGGAGCTTTCCAAAGCGCTGGCGGAAGTGCTGTTCGGCAGGGAAGACGCGATCATCCGGGTGGATATGTCCGAATATATGGAGAAGCACAGCGTATCGAAACTGATCGGTTCTCCGCCCGGATACGTGGGGCATGACGACGGAGGGCAGTTGAGCGAGAAGGTGCGCCGCAATCCATATGCGGTCGTTCTGTTTGACGAGATTGAGAAAGCGCATCCGGACGTATTCAATATTCTGCTTCAGGTGTTGGACGACGGACATATCACGGATTCGCAGGGCAGAAAGGTGGACTTTAAGAATACGGTGATTATCATGACCTCCAATGCCGGGGCCGGCGCGATCATCTCGCCGAAGAAACTGGGATTCGCCTCCGCGGACAATGCGAAGCAGGACTATGAATATATGAAAAACAGCGTTATGGAAGAGGTGAAACGGATCTTCCGGCCGGAATTTCTCAACCGGATTGACGAGACCATCGTCTTCCACGCGCTTCAGAAGGAGGAGATCGTTCAGATCGCGGGAATGCTGCTGCGAGAGCTGGAGAAACGCTGCGAGAGCCAGCTTTCCATCCGGGTGTCGTTCAAGGATTCCGTGAAAAAGTGGCTGGCGGAGACCGGCTATGATGTGAAATACGGCGCCCGCCCCCTGAAAAGGGCCATACAGAGCCGTCTGGAAGATCGTCTGGCGGATGAGATTCTGGAAGGAAACGTGCGCGAAGGAAGCCGGGTGGACGTGAAAGTGACGAACGGAAACGTGCGGATACTGGTCAGACCGGAGGAAGAGGCATGAAAAAAGGAGGGACGATCTTCTTCTGCCAGAGCTGCGGATACGAGTCGGCCAAATGGTCCGGGCAGTGTCCGGCGTGCAGGCAGTGGAATACATTTGCGGAGGAGCCCGCCCCGAAGAAGAGCAGAGGGGGGCCGGCGCCCGCGAGACGGAGCGGGGAGGCGAGAAGCGGACCGGTCTGTCTCGCGGAGGTGGCTTCCGGGGAACGGGAGCGGATTTCCACCGGCATGAAAGAACTGGATCAGGTGCTGGGAGGCGGGATTGTTCCCGGCTCCCTCGTGCTGGTGGGTGGCGACCCGGGCATCGGGAAATCGACGCTGCTTCTGCAGGTGTGCCGCAATCTGTCGGATCGGCTTTCCGGCGTGCTCTATATCTCCGGCGAGGAATCGCTGCAGCAGATCAAGTTGCGGGCGCTGCGGATCGGAGAGTTTCGGGAGTCGCTCAAGCTGATGTGCGAGACGAACCTGGCGGACATCGAGGAAGTGGTGCTGCGGGAGAAGCCGCAGGTGGCGATCATAGATTCCATTCAGACGATGTATCAGGAGGAGATCTCCTCCGCGCCGGGAAGCGTATCCCAGGTTCGGGAGGCGACGGGCGTTCTGATGCGCCTGGCCAAGGAGCAGGGGATCACGATCTTTATCGTCGGCCATGTGACGAAGGAAGGAACGGTCGCGGGACCGAGAGTGCTGGAGCATATGGTGGATACGGTGCTCTACTTTGAGGGGGACCGCCACGCGTCCTACCGGATTCTGCGGGGCGTGAAGAACCGGTTCGGCTCCACCAATGAGATCGGCGTTTTTGAGATGCAGGAGAGCGGCCTGAAAGAGGTGGCGAATCCTTCCGAATACATGCTGAACGGGAAGCCGGAAGGGGCGTCCGGGTCGGTGGTCGCCTGTACGATGGAAGGGACAAGGCCGATGCTCCTCGAGGTGCAGGCGCTCGTCTGCAGGACCAACTTCGGACTGCCGCGGAGGACGGCGGCCGGGATGGACTTTAACCGCGTCAATCTTCTGCTGGCGGTGCTTGAGAAGCGGCTCAACCTTCCCTTTTCGAGCTACGACGCTTACGTCAACATCGCCGGAGGGCTGAGGCTGAACGAGCCGGCCATGGATCTGGCGCTGGTGCTGGCGATGATATCCAGTTATAAGGACATACCTGTGTCCGGGAAGACCGTCGTTTTCGGGGAAGTGGGCCTGAGCGGGGAAGTCCGGGCGGTCAGTATGGCCAGGCAGCGGGTGCAGGAGGCAAAGAAACTCGGGTTTACGAAAGTGCTGCTGCCTCAGAGCAGTATGGAGCAGGTAAAAGCCGTAACGGGGATCGAGCTGGTCGGGGTCGCCGCGGTGCGGGATGCGCTGCGGATCATCGGATGAGCGTGTGCAGGCTTGCAATACGGTCCTGTATATGATAGATTAGACAATATGAGAAAAATCCTGAGAAGGAATAAGAATGTGAAGATCAAGGACATAAAAGGAATCCGTGTAAATACGGATCTGGCAAAAATCCTGTCGAATACGGCGTGGATGGTATTTGACAGGGTGTTCATACTGGCGCTGAATCTGTTTGTCTCCGTGAGGATCGCCAATTATTACGGCGCTCTGGGGTACGGTTCTTATCAGTATGCGGTCAATATCATAGCGGTCTTCGAGATTGTGGCGACCTTTATCGACGGGCGCGTGGTCAAGAAACGGTATGGGAAACAGGCGCCGGAGCAGGTGGTGCAGACGGCGACGGTTTTGAGGGTTCTGCTTTCGGGCGTCTCCGTAGCGGCCGGCGTCGCGTTCGCCGCTGTCTACGGCGGGGATTTTGAGTTCACGGTCATGTTTCTGCTGCTGCTTCTCAACATGGCGGCGGGAAGTATCAAGTTCGGGATGGCGAACCGGTTTGAGTATCTGCTGAAATCCAGAAAAATCGTCATTGCTTCGGACATCGCGGTGGTCGCGGCCTCCTGCCTGCAGTTGATTGCGGTGCATTATCACCGGCCGGTCCGTACGCTGGCGCTGATCGCGCTCGTGTCCACCGTCATCAGTATCGTGATCGTGTACTTTCAGTACAGGGCGGAGTTCGGAGGAGGTTTCCGCTTCTCCCTGGACCGGGCGTCCGCCAGAGAGATGCTTGCGGAGAGCTTTCCGCTGGCGCTGGCCGGTTCCTGTTCCGTGCTGTACGCCCGGTGCGACAGCATTATGCTGGGCGCCATGCTGACGTCGGCGGAGGTGGGGATCTATTCGGTGTCTGTCAGTCTGATCAATGTGGTTCAGATCGCCATTGCCCCCGTCAGAGAATCGGTCTATCCGAAAATGATCCGCCTCTATGAGGAAGATCGTCAGGGCTATGAGAGACGCTATGTGCAGATCTCCAGCATTCTCACCTGGATCTATATCGCGGGGGTCGCTTTTTCGTTTTTGATTCTGCCGTTTCTGTTCCGGTTCCTGAACAGTGAATATGCCGCCGCTATGCCGGTATACTGCATTCATGTTCTGGGAACATTCTTTATGTACAATGCGGCGCTCCGGGAAGGCCATTTCACGCTGAACGGCCACGGAAGTATCCTCACCTGGTCGCAGTTTATCAGCGTCGGCGCCAACATTGTCATGAATCTGGCGGGGATCCGACTGTGGGGAATCTATGGAGCCGCGATCGCCACGGTGATCACGCAGGCGGCGTCCCTGATGTTTTCCAACCTGTTTTTCAAAAAAGAAGGCCTTGAAGTCTTCCGGTGGCAGATCAGGGCGCTGAACCCGATTCATATATTCCGATAAAGGAGGGGAGCGGATGAAAGAGTGGTATGACAAGATCATTATAGGAGCCGGATTGTACGGGCTGTACTCGGCGGAGCTGTGCGGGCGCAGCGGGCAGCGCGTACTGGTGCTGGAGTCGGAGGAGACGCCCTTCAGCCGTGCGACTTATGTCAACCAGGCAAGAGTGCATCAGGGCTATCACTATCCCCGTTCCCTGTCCACCGCCTTGAAATCGGCGGGATACTTCCGGCGTTTTCAGGAAGACTACGGCTTCTGTATCAATCGGGAATTTGAAAAAGTATACGCCACATCGAAGGAATTTTCCTGGTCCAGCGCCGGACAGTTCCGGGACTTTTGTAAAGCGGCAGACATTCCCTGCACAGAGCTGTGCCCGGAGCGTTTCTTCCGAAAAGGCATGTGCGACGGGGCGTTTCTCACCAGAGAATATACGTACGATGCGCGGATACTGAGAGACTATTATATGGACAGGCTGAAAGAACTGCCGACGGTGGACCTGCGTTTCGGCGTGCGCATTGATCATGTGGAGAGACAGGAGGACCGGTTTGAAGTGCACACGGCGGACCGCCGCCTGTATGAGAGCGGTTTTCTCCTGAACGCCACCTACGCCTCCACCAACCAGATCTCGCGGATGCTTGGCTTTGAGACGTTCCGGATCAAATATGAACTGTGCGAGATCATACTGTGCAATGTCAACGAGGCGCTGAGCGGCTATGGGTTCACAGTGATGGACGGTCCTTTCTTCTCCATCATGCCGTTTGGCAGGACCGGTTTTCATTCCCTGACGTCCGTGACCTTTACTCCTCACAGCACCGGCTATGAGGAAGTGCCGGTTTTCGAGTGTCAGGAGCGAAGCGGCGGCTACTGCAGCGCGCAGTATCTGGGAAACTGCAATCTTTGTCCGGCCCGTCCGGCATCGGCGTTTCCGTATATGGCGAATCTGGCGAGAAAATATATGCGGGAAGAGTTCGTGTTTGAATATGACCACTCGCTCTATTCCATGAAACCGATACTGATGAGCTCGGAAGTGGATGATTCCCGGCCGACGGTCATACGGAAATACGGCGGGAAGCCGGTCTATGTCAGCGTGCTGTCGGGAAAGATCAACACCGTTTATGATCTGGATGAGGTATTGTTACATGAATAAAGAAAAGAATTTTATGTCGGCGGTTGTCTATGTCCACGACGAGGAACCGTACATTGCGGACTTTCTGGAAAAGATGATTTGTTTTCTGGAGGAACATTTTGAGCATTCGGAGATCATCTGCGTCAATGATTTCTCCACGGACAACAGCGTGGGGGAGATTAAAAAGGCGGGCAAAAAAGCGAAGACAACCGCGGTTTCCGTGCTGAATATGAGCTATTTTCACGGCGTGGAGACTGCCATGAACGCGGGGGTTGATCTGTCCATCGGGGATTTCGTGCTGGAGGTCGACCGCACGGTGCAGGACTACGCGCCGGAGGAGATCATGAATGTATACCGCAAAGTGCTGGAGGGGTATGATATTGTCAGCGCCTCCCCGGACAGAAAGCAGAGGTTTACCTCCAGTTTGTTCTACCGGGTGTATGAGCGGTTCAGCGATCACAATCAGAAAATATGTTCGGAGACTTTCCGGGTGCTCAGCCGGCGGGCGCTCAACCGGGTGGGCAGCATGAGCAGGACCGTTCCCTACCGCAAAGGAATCTATGCGAACTGCGGGCTGCGTACGCTGAATATTCGCTATCACGCGGCCGGGGCGCCCGTGCAGGTGCGCGAGGACAAAAGTCTCAGAAAATACCGGAGCAGCCTGGCGGCGGACGCGCTGCTTTTGTTCACGGACGCCGGATATTTCTGTTCCAAACTGATGACCGGTCTGATGATGTTCCTGTCGCTGTTTATGATTGTCTATACGGTGGCAGTCTATGCGATGGCGAAGCCGGTCGCGGGATGGACGACGACGATTCTCTTTCTCGCCGTGGCGTTTCTCGGCCTGTTTATCATACTGACCATCATCATCAAATATCTGCAGATTTTGCTGAAGCTGAGCTTTCAGAGGACCAAATACAGCTTTGAGAGCATTGAAAAATTATCCTAGGAATCAAAGGAGGGGACGGATTCTATGTACGCACTGGTTGGTGATACCGGTTTTGTGGGCAGCAATCTCTATCGGAAAGGCGGCTTTGACTGCGGATTTCATTCCCGGAATATCGGGGATGCCTACGGTCTGAAGCCGGAGCTTCTGGTGTACGCGGGGCTGCGGGCGGAGAAATATCTGGCAAACCGCGCGCCGGAGAAGGATCTGGAGCTGATCCGGCAGGCGGAGGAAAATATCCGCAGAATCGCGCCCGAAAAGCTGGTGCTGATTTCAACAGTGGACGTGTTTCGCGATCCCCGGGGAGTGGACGAGAGTTCGCCGGTGGAAACGGAGGGGCTGCAGGCCTACGGCCTGAACCGCTACCGGCTGGAATGCCGCGTCAGGGAACAGTATCCGGACGCGCTGATCGTACGTCTGCCGGGGCTGTTCGGGAAAAATATCAAGAAAAATTTCATCTTTGACTATATCCGGCGGATTCCGCAGATGCTGAACGGAAAAAAATTCCAGGAGCTGAGCGCACGGGCGGAGGAGCTGGCCCGTTATTATGAACTGCAGGACAACGGTTTCTACCGCTGCCGGAAACTGGATGCCGGGGAAGAGGCGGCGCTGCGAGAAATTTTCCGCAGACTGGGATTCTCGGCGCTTTGTTTCACCGACAGCAGGAGCCGCTATCAGTTCTATCCGCTGGACCGGCTGTGGGAGGACATACAGACGGCGTTGCGGGCGGGTCTGACGCTCTGGCATCCGGCGACGGAACCGGTGACGGCGGGAGAACTTTATGAGTATCTGGAAGGGGAGCCGTTCGTCAACGAACTTCCCGGCACGGCGGCCGATTACGATTACCGGACCCGGTACGACCGGCTTTTCGGCGGAGACAACGGCTACATTCTCGGCAGAGAGGACGTGATGGAAGCGGTCAGAAAGTTTGTGCTGGAGGAGATGCGGGGGAGCGATGAAGGATAAGAGAGTTCGATACGGACTGTATGCGGTCATTTTTTTCGGGCTTTTCAGTCATGTCATGCCGTATCTGTATCACCGCTCTCTGTGGGTTGACGAGGCAAGGCTTGCAAGTTCTATCGTGAACCGTACGCTGTGGACGCTGACGGCTTCTCCGCTGGATGCCGGGCAGAGCGCGCCGGTCGGCTATCTGTATGTGGTGAAACTGCTCTCGCTGGCCTTCGGCACGGGAGAAGCGGCGCTGCGCCTGTGGTCCCTGCTCTCTTTTTTCGGCTGTGTGATTGTTTTTCACCGGATTCTGAGGCAGGTCGTGAAGACGGATTACCGACTGTATTATACGGCGCTGCTGGCAGTGCTGCCGGTTTACATTTATTATGGAAATGAATTGAAGCCCTATATGTCGGACTGTTTTTTCGTGCTGCTGGCGATATGGCTGTACGGTCTGTATCAGGGGCGGCGCTGCGGGCTCGGCGCGCTGACGGCGGCCTATGCGCTGCTTCTGTGGTTTTCCTTCGCGGCGGTATTTTACATCGCGGGCGGGATGATTCTGATCGGGCTGGGGATGCTGCGGGAGAGCGTCCGGGACGAGGACGGGCGGAAGCGGTTCCTGCGTGCGCTGCCGTACTGCTTCCTGGTACTGATCAGCTTCATCGCCAATTACGTCTTCTGGCTCTCCGCCACTTCCGGCAATGCGGAGGGACAGGGGTACTGGGCGCTGGTCCGCTTTCCGCTCATTCCGACCGGACTGTCCGATCTGCGGCTGATGGCGCAGATTTTTTCGCAGATGCTGATGCCTTTCGGGATTTTCCGCCTGATTGCGGTGCTCCTTTCGGTCAGCAAGGCGGTGCGGTGCGTGCGGCGGCGGTATGTGAGTCCGACGGATCTTCATATCCTGGCCGGAACCGTTCTTCTGCTGGCCGCGTCCTGGCTGGGCTTTTATCCGATTCAGGACCGGCTGGTGCTGTTTGTGTCCGTAACGCTGCTGCTTTTTGCTGTCAGCGAACTGGAAGAACTGGCCGGCCGGCTGCTGAGAAGACAGGGCCGGCTGCCCGGCCTGTTGCTGCGGGGCGGCTGCCTGCTGCTTCTTCTGGTCTGTATGCTGGGCGACCTCAGATACTGGAGGCCGGGCGGCGTCTATATGGTCGGTTCGGAGACTGCGGGAAGCCTGAACTATCTGGCGGAGCATAAGACGGACGAAGACATGATTTATGTCCGCAATGAGGCGATCCCGGCGTTCCTGTATGAGAAAAATTATCCCTGGGGGGATGTGGATCTGGTGTATGAGACGCCGCTGGTCAAAGACGACTGCATTCTCGGACAGCCTACTTTCGCGTACGATTATCAGGTGGCGTACAGTTATGAAGGGAAGACGGTGGAGGAGGCGGTGCTGGAGGACGCGGCGCTGATCGAAGCGTATGATTCTGTGTACATTTATACCTCCCATGAGATTGCGGAGAAAAAGGAAGACACGCAGGCGCTTCTGAACGTTCTGAAACGGTCGGGAACCGTGGAGACGGTGTCCTGCTATTATGAGACGTATCTGTATCATTATCGGAAGGGGCAGACGGAAGAGGAGAGAAAGTGACGGCTTTGCCGCGGGCGAAAGACATCGCCGGCGGCAGACGCCGCGTCCGGAAGCTTATCGCGGGCGGTAGGCTCCGAACAGGTTCAGAAAGAGGATTTTCAGAAGCTCGCTGTTGCCTTTGAAGAAACTGATTTTTGTCGGTGTCCTGCCCTGCTTCGGATAGGCTCTTGTCACGGGGATCTCGCAGGCTCTCCGTCCGGTCTGTGTCGCCCGCACCGACAGGTAGGCCAGAAGTTCGTAGGTCTGGAAGACGTCTCTGAGAGGCTGAACCCGCGGGTCGCGGAGATAATCCGCGGAATAGGCGCGGTAAGCGTTGGTCGTATCGGTGAACCACTGTCCGGCTGTCAGAGAGATCAGAGGGGCGTGAATCAGCCTTACGGAGACGAGCCGGATAAAGGGGGTGCGGATCGCCCGGCCGCCCTTTACAAAGCGGGAACCCTGGACGAGATCATAGCCTTCCTCCAGCTTCCCGATAAAGCGGGGAACGTCTTCGATGCTGTCCTTGTTGTTGCCGTCGACGGTGATGACGCCCTTGTAGCCTCTTCTTAACGCCCACCAGAACCCCATGCGGAGCTGGGCGCCCTGTTTCCCCGTGTCCTGCTTGGTCAGCAGCGTATTGACTCCCAGTGATTTTAAACGGCGTGCCTCCGTGCTTCCGTCCGTGGAGCCGCCGTCGCAGACGACGATGTCCGCATAGTCGGAGACATGACTTTTTTTCGCGCGGTACAGTTCCCGGTGAATGCGTTGCCCTTCGTTGATGATCGGGATCAGCACCACATAATCCTTCTGTTTACCGGCATATTCTTCGCAGGAGAAGGCGGGGACGCCGGGTTTTCTCTGAAAGATCATCCAAATACCTCCTTTATATAGACGCAGGTCTCTTCAATATCCGCGGCCGATTCGGTCTTTCCCATCTCAACGGATACATATCCCTGATAGTTTTCCCTGCGCAGAAGCGCCGCCAGCTCCTGGTGCAGGGGCCTTCTGCGGATCATTTTCAGGCCCGGTTCGCTGATGTGAATGTGGCTGATCCGGTCCAGCTTCCCTTCGATCACGGAGAGCGGTTCCTGATTCTCGAGGATCGTCCCGATGTCCAAATTTACCTTGAATCCGGGGGAAGCGATTTGCTCCGCCAGTTCCATGGCCTGGGGGGTGGTATTGATGTAGTTGGTGTTGTAGATGGGGGGATTGGCTTCGATGGCGATTACCGTATGACGGAGAGCCGCGTAGTCGGCCAGTTCCCGGAAAAAATCAAGAGCCGTTTCTTCCCCGGCGCCTTCGGGAATACAGCGGTTGCGGGGACAGCCGAAGACCAGATTCGGACAGTCGGCGGCTTCCGCGAAATCGACGGCTTTCCGGGTGTAATCCACCAGATACCGGCGCTCGCTGTCCGTACCGAAGATCCGCTCCTGTACGCCGTACCAGATGGACTGCATGGAGACGATCCGCAGCCCGTGCCGCGCTTTTAATTCGCGCGCCCATCCGGCGGCGGCTTCCCGGTGTTCGTACGGCTGTTCCGGAAAAATCCGCGTCGGAGCGATCTCCAGACCGGAGAAGCCGTTTTCTTTCATGATTTCGTATACCCGGGCGTCCTGTTGGGCAGTCCAGGCGATATTTGAAACAGACAGGTTCATATGCATTCCTCCATGGCAGCCGTGATGTAGATCATTATATTATGCGGTTCACATTCATGCCAACCGGACGCCCGGCGCGGACAGATCATCCTTCCAGACCCCGCTCGCGCTTAATGAAGGGACGCAGCGGTGCTAAGGCGTGAAAAGACCACGCCTAAGAACCGGCGCCCTTCAATGGGTCTTCCAGGATGATCTGTCCACACCGGGCTGAAAACCGGCTGTGTGAGTAGTAATCATTATATTATGCGGTCTGGAATATTGCAAGAAAATAATTGACACTGTCCGCAAAAAGATGCAAGAATAAAATATAATAAAAGAAAGATTTCAGGGAAAGGAGCAGAGAAGATGAATCATGAAACGAAAATTTCTCCGCTGGGGGAAAGCTGGGGCGAATACAGAAAGAAACATTATACGGTGGAAGAAATCGCCGAAAATGATTTAATGGTTAAGCTGGTTGGAGAAATGATAAAGACCAGAAAGGAAAATCATATATCACAAAGAGAATTGGAGTATATGACAGGGGTTAAGCAGTCCGTGATTGCAAGAATGGAAAGCGGAAAAACAGATCCCCAGTTGTCAACCATTTTAAAACTGCTGGTGTCTATGGGAAAAACGCTTACAATCGTTCCGCTGGAACTGTCTGAAAAATAGAGTGCTCAATTTGCCTGTCGGAAACGCCTCGGAATATTGCAAGAAAATAATTGACACTGTCCGCAAAATGTGGTATATTATCTGAGTGTCAAAGATACAGGGATATAGTTCAGTCGGTAGAACGTTGGTCTCCAAAACCAAATGTCGAGGGTTCGAGTCCTTCTGTCCCTGCACAGGCTTCGGAGCGATGTTTC
Organism: uncultured Lachnospiraceae bacterium; assembly: GCA_910587765.1. Classification (GTDB taxonomy): domain Bacteria; phylum Bacillota; class Clostridia; order Lachnospirales; family Lachnospiraceae; genus Hominiventricola. Next base: position 6,804 of record CAJUNR010000048.1, on the reverse strand, counting down.
CGAAGCCTTTTTGCATACGGGTGCCCAAAGGAAGAATGTCAGCAGAGCTGACGGGCACCCGATGCGCGGGCAGTGGAGAGGAGCATTCCCTTGCCCGATTAGAAATAGATACGGGCGCCCAAAGGAAGATTGTCAGCAAAGCTGACGGGCGCAGTCCGGACGCAACTGTTTCCGGGGGATAGAGGAGCGGATGGATGAGGAAGAAGGGGAATCGTGATATGAGAAAAAACAGGAGAGTGGTCTGTCTGGCCGCGGCGGCGGCGGTCCTTTTGTCCGGATGTTCGGGGCGCGTGCCTTGGGTGTCGGCCGCAGGCGAGTCCGTAAAGGAAGAGGCGCCGGACACGGCGGAGAACCGTCTGGAAGCGGTGCGGCAGTCGGGAATGCTCCGGATCGGCATCTCTGCGGATTACGCGCCGTTTGCATTTGAACTGCCGGACGAGGCGCTGCCTTATGCGGGAGCGGATCTGGAACTGGGCAGATACATTGCGGAGGAACTGGGAGCGGAAGCGGAATTTGTGGAAATGGGGTTTGACGACTGCATGGCGGCCGTGGCGGAAGGCAGCGTGGATCTGGTGCTTCTCGGCATGCTGCCGAAAGCGGACCGGCATACGGTGATGGATTATACGGATGTCTATTATGAGCCGGGCCGTCAGGTGATTATAGTAAAAAATGCGCAGGAAGAGAAGCTTCGGGAGCCTGCGGATTTTGAAGGGAAGACGGTGGCGGCGCAGTACGGAAGCCTGCAGGCGCAGCTTCTTGCGGAGCAGTTTCCGGGTTCTTATCCGGAGCTGACGGACAATGCGGCGGACGCGGTTCTCGCGCTCAGACAGGGGCGTGCGGACGGAGTGATTCTTGAGGAGGTACAGGCGCAGAAGTTCGCGGAGGAGTATCCGGAACTGGCCGTTTCCAGAGCGGCGCTCGACGGCCCGCCGAAAGAGTCCGTGGGAGTCGTGGGAGGCGTTGTGAAAGGGGAGCCGGAACTTCTTCAGGAAATCAACGGCATTTTGAAAAAGGTGACGGAGGAGGGACGGTATCTGGAGTGGCTGGACGGGGCGAACGAACAGGCCATGTCCCTCTCCCGTCCTACCCGGTAAGCGTGCCTGTGGGAATATGATCGAGCCAGTCGGGCTGCCGGTAGTGGGCGATGATATCCCGTACGGCCTCCATGGCCGGCGTAAAGCTCCGGTCTTTGTGATAGACGAGGCTGAAAGAACGCTCGAGTTCGTCGGTATGGGGCAGGAAGATGCGGATCTGCCGGTTGCGGATGTCCCGTTCCAGAAGCCGTACGGAGACCACGGCCAGACACTGGTTATAGAGGATCGCGTTGCGGAAGGCGTCCGGACAGGTCGCTTCCCACGCGGTGCGGATACTCAGGCTGTGGCGTTTGACAAAGCGGTCGAAAAGCGCCCGGGTACCGCTTCCCGGTTCCCGGATGATGAATTTCTGCTCCTGCAGTTCCGATACATGGATCTTGGTCCGGTCTGCGAAAGGATGGTCGTGGGCGCAGCCGAGAACGAGAAAATCGCGGATGCACGGGACCGCAACCAGATCGGGATGATGAATCTCTCCTTCCACCAGAGCAATGTCCAGCTCGGATTTCAGCAGCTTTTCTTCGATCATATGGGTATTGGCAATAAAAGTATAGGTTTCCGTGTCGGGCATTTCCCGGGCGAAATCGTTCAGTATATTGGACGTCAGGCAGGAGCCGACGGTGATGGTGGAACCGATGCGGATGCTGTTTTTCCTGCTGGTTTTCTGCATGTGCTGTTCCAGCCGGCGAAACTGACCGACGACCTGATAGGCATCGTTTAACAGTTCCTGTCCCGCAGGGGTGATGTGCAGCTTTCTGGAAAGGCGGTCGAAAAGCCGGGTGTCATAGTGCTCTTCCAGTTCACGGATGGCCTGACTGATGGTGGGCTGGGAGAGGTATAGATTCTTTGCAGCCGTGTTCATGGAACCGCACTCCGCAACGGCGATGAAGATTTTCAAATGTCGGATTGTCATGAATGCAACCTCCGGATTGCAGGACCCGCCCCGGAGGATCGGGTCTGTCGGAACGCTTTGCCCGCTGCGGGCCGAAAAGTGTCGTAAGTATGGAAAGTGACATTATAGGTTTTACCTATAAGATTGATAGAATAATATCATTTTTCAGTATGAAAAACAAGTGCTATAATAGCAGCAACGGGTTGCCGCGGAGTTCAACGGGCAATCAATCAATAAGCAAAGGAGACGGGAATGTGAGAGTAGTGATTGTCGGCGGCGTCGCGGCGGGTACCAAGGTTGCGGCGAAACTGAAGAGAGAAGACCGCAGCGCGGAGGTGACGATTCTGACGAAGGGGAAGGACATCTCCTACGCGGGGTGCGGGCTTCCGTACTATGTAGGCAAGGTGATTCCGGATCGGGAGAGTCTGGTGGTAAATACGCCGGAGAAATTCGCGGCGCTGACAGGGGCAAAGGTCCTGACCGGTATGGAAGTGACGAAAGTGGACCGCAGCGGGAAAAAGGTAACGGCAGTGGATGAGGAGGGGAACGAAAGCACTTGGGAATACGATAAACTTGTGATCGCTTCCGGCGCTTCTCCGATCAAGCCGCCGCTTCCGGGGCTGGATCTGCCGCAGGTATTTTTTATGCGGACGCCGGACGACGCGGTAAAGCTGCGCGCGGCGGTGGAAGCAGGGGGAATCAAGCGGGCGGTCGTCGTAGGCGGAGGTTTTATCGGCCTGGAGATTGCGGAGAACCTGACTTCCATGGGTGTTCGCTGCAATGTGCTCGATATGGCGCCCCATGTACTCCCGGGATTCGATGAGGAAGTCCAGAATTTCGTGGAGAACCATCTGGCGGAGCACGGTATCAATGCCATGACCGGCACCCGATTTGAGGGAGTCACCGGGGACGGCAGGGTGGAAAAGGTGCAGACGGGCAAACGGGCTCTGAAAGCGGATATGGTTGTGCTTTCCATCGGAATCCGCGCCAACACCGGCTTCCTTCAGGATACGGGCATCGAGCTGGCGCCCAATCAGACGGTGATTGTCAACGATCATATGCAGACGAACGATCCGGATATCTATGCGGTGGGCGACTGCGCGATGGTGACGAACCGGATCACAGGAGCGGCCGCATGGTCCCCGATGGGTTCGACCGCGAATATCACCGGCCGTATGGCGGCGAAGAACATCACCGGAAAAGATGCGGCATACCGCGGAGCCATGGGCACGGCTGTCTGTCAGCTTCCCGAGCTGAACGCGGGTAAAACCGGCATGTCCGAAACGCAGGCGAAAGAAGCGGGCTTCGACGCGGTCAGCGTGATCATGGTGACGGATGACAAAGCGCATTATATGCCGGGGGCGGACAGCTTTATCATCAAGCTGGTCGCGGACAGAGACAGCCGGAGGCTTCTGGGCGTACAGGTGCTGGGAAAGGGTTCGGTTGACAAGGTGGTGGATACCTGCGTGGCGGCCATCGCCATGAAGGCGACGGTGGACGAGATTGCGGATATGGATTTCGCATATGCGCCGCCGTTCTCGACCGCGATTCATCCTCTGGCGCATGCGGTGAACGTACTGATGAACAAGATGGACGGAACGCTGGAGACGATAACGCCCGCGGAATATGCGGCCGGGGAGGCCGAAGACTATCGGATTATGGACGTGTCCCTGCAGCCTTCCATCGACGGAGCGCCTTACGTCGATCTGACGAAAATTGAGGGCGAAGTGGAGGGGTTTGCGAAGGATGAGCCGATTCTGCTGGTATGTGCCAAAGGAAAACGCGGCTACATGGCGCAGAACCGTCTGAAATATTACGGCTATACAGCAACAAAGGTTTTGGAAGGCGGCCTGACCTTTAACGAAGTGGAAGCAGAATAAAAGAAGACAAAACAGGAGGTTATGATGTCAGCATTAACAGTGAGCGCGGCAGATGAAAAAAGAGTCAAAGGCATGGGGTTTCTGAACAACAAAGGAACCGATAATTTTAACGGGCGGATCATCACGGTCAACGGGAAGATTACCGCGGCGCAGCAGCGATGCATCGCGGAGGCGGCGGAGAAATTCGGAAACGGCGAGGTGGTCTTTACCACCCGTCTGACGGTGGAGGTGCCGGGAATTCCTTACGAGAAGATTGAAGAGTTTCAGCAGTTTATTGCCAAAGAGGGGCTTGTGACCGGCGGAACCGGTTCCAAAGTACGTCCGGTCGTCGCCTGCAAGGGAACGACCTGCCAGTATGGACTGCTGGATTCCTACGCCCTGTCGCAGGAGATTCACGAGCGTTTCTATGAGGGCTACCGTCAGGTCCTGCTCCCGCATAAGTTCAAGATCGCGGTGGGCGGATGTCCGAATAACTGTGTGAAGCCGGATCTGAACGATCTGGGCGTGATCGGTCAGTATATCCCGAATTTTGACGAGGATTCCTGCAACGGCTGCAAGAAATGTGCGGTTGAGAAGACCTGTCCGGTAGGAGCGGCAAAAGTGGAGGACGGCATTCTCGGCATTGATCCGGACGTCTGCAATAACTGCGGGCGCTGCGTGGAGAAATGTCCGTTTGACGCCATTGAAGACGGCACCTACGGATATAAGATCTGCATCGGCGGGCGCTGGGGCAAGAAAGTGGCCCGGGGCCGTGCGCTGGGGAAGATTTTTACGGATAAGGAGGAGATGCTGTCCGTCATCGAGAAGTGTATCCTTCTGTTCAGAGAGCAGGGTAAGACCGGCGAGCGTCTCTCCCAGACAATCGAGCGTCTTGGCTTCGAGAATGTGGAGGCACAGCTTCTCTCCGACGACATTCTGGCAAGAAAAGAGGAGATTCTGGCCGCGAATCTGCACACGAAGGGCGGAGCGACCTGCTGATTTCCCACCCGGATACCGTACGGGTACGCAAACCGAATCATTGAGCGAACCGCTGAAATCAGGGGCTTCCGGCATGTGGAACATGTCCGGGAGCCCCTTGGCTGCGGTTACTGTTTATCCCCACGCCACCCGGACGCCCGATGCGGGCAGCTCATCCTTCCAGACCCCGCTCGCGCTTAATGAAGGGACGCAGCGGTATTTATGCCCTTTGGGTACTAAGGCGCGAAAAAACCGCGCCTAAGGACCGGCGCCCTTCAATGGGTCTTTCAGGATGAGCTGCCCGCATCAGGCTGAAACCGGCGTAGGTGTGAACAGTAACTGGCTGCGCGCAGGAAATCGGGAATAAAAATATTTCCGTAGCATAAGAGGGAAAAGAGTGCTATAATATGTGAGGTAAGGGAGTGAGAGAGTATGCGCGAGGTTCGACAAGGACAGTTTTACAGACATTTTAAAGACCGCCTGTATCAGATTGTGGCGGTAGCGGAACATTCGGAGACCGGGGAACGCATGGTGGTCTATCAGGCGCTTTACGGGGATTACCGTGTATATGTAAGACCTTATGAGATGTTTGTGAGCGAGGTGGATCATGAAAAGTATCCTCAGGCGGCGCAGAAGTACCGTTTTGAGCTGGTGAAGCCTGCGGAAGCCGGGCAGAAGGAACGGACTGTGTCCTCTTCCGGAGCAGAACAGCCGGCGGATGCAAAAGAAACGGCGGCCGGACAGGTACCGAGGAAAAGAGAAGCGGCGTCCTCTGCCGGGAGGCAGCCCGGGGACGGAGGCGTGAATCCGCTCCTGCTGGAATTTCTGGACGCGGAGACGCTGGAGGACAAACTGCACATTATGATCTTCGGCAGAAACCAGATGGATGACAACCTGCTGAACAGCATTGCCATCTCCCTTGATCTGGTAGTTGAGGAAAAAAGTACGCAGGAAAAATACGATGAGATTCTGAACTGTCTGTCCATGATGGAGAAGTTCGAATGCAATCGTCTTAGATAAAAGAAAGACATAAGGAAAAGAGAGGTTTTTACAAATGGCAGAAAGAGAATGCAGCAGCACAAGCTGTACAAAAGAGAGCTGTGAGGGATGCCCCAGCAGGCAGCAGGAGCCTGCGAGCATGCTGGAGGAGCAGAATGTATACTCTGATATTAAGCATGTGGTGGGTGTTGTCAGCGGAAAAGGGGGCGTGGGCAAGTCCCTGGTGACGGCTTCCTTGGCGAATCTGATGGCGGCTCAGGGGTACCGTGTGGGGATTCTTGACGCGGATATTACCGGACCTTCCATCCCCAAGATGTACGGCCTTCACGGGCCGGCGCCGGTAGAAGGAGAGTGCATTCAGCCGCTTTTGACGAAGAACGGCATCAAAACGATGTCTGTCAATCTGCTCCTTCCGGATGAAGAGTCTCCGGTTATCTGGAGAGGGCCGATTCTTGCCGGTATGGTAAAACAGTTCTGGACCGACGTGGCGTGGGGCGAGATCGACTATCTGTTTGTGGACATGCCGCCGGGAACCGGCGATGTGCCGCTGACGGTCTTCCAGTCGATTCCGGTGGATGGAATCATCGTGGTGACATCTCCGCAGGATCTGGTGCGCCTGATTGTGAAAAAGGCGCTGAATATGGCGGGAGCCATGAAGATCCCGGTTCTTGGTCTGGTGGAAAATTACAGCTATGTAGTCTGTCCGGACTGCGGGAAAGAATATCGGATCTTCGGCGAGAGCGGCATTGACGCCCTTTCCGAGGAGCTGGACCTGCCGGTGCTTGGCAGAATGCCTGTCGATCCCAGGCTGGCAGAACTTGCAAACGGGGCATTTCATGAAGCGGAAAACGAGTATCTGCTGCAGGCAGAGAATCGTCTGATGTTTCTGTAACGACGAATCAGGGGGCCGTCGGAAAATAGATAGTTCCAAACAGGGGCAGGTGTGATTCGTGCGAATCACACCTGCCCCTGAAACTTTTTTGCA
>CAJUNR010000047.1 GCA_910587765.1 uncultured Lachnospiraceae bacterium | reverse complement strand
AACCTCCAAAATCAGTTTTCTGAATTTGTCCACCAAGTAGACAAATTGAAAGTTGTTGAAAGAAGATATTGGATTGTATTCGGCAGTAAAAACTCAGTCGCATAGTTACAGATTCTTTTGTCGATGCGCATAAAAAGGGTTCAAAATGACGTCGGTGATAAAAAATCGTATATTGCCCACCTTGGGAGGTAGAGGATTTCAACTATAAAGGTGAATCCAGATATATATTTTTTAAGCGACTCGGGAAAGTATATTTTTGTAGCATATATAACGGAGCAATCTAAAATAGATGAGAAAAGAAGAAGTGGATGAAATTCTTATGAGACTGTACCGATAATTAAATGACGGGTTTTAGATTTGTTGATGTGCAGCAGCATAATTTCAAAGAAGGGATGTAAAGTATGGATACGAATTTTTCATATTTAAAAGGGAAAACAGAATATGCTCTTTTTGGGCCGGCGTGTATTGACGCTGAGAATGTCCTGTCTACTTCGCCTGTGATGAGTGCAGTGGCATCCCGCAAGGCATTGGAACTTTGTGTGAAGTGGATCTATTCTACAGATGAGACACTTGGTAAACCAAGGGCGGACGGTTTACAGGCTCTATTACATAATAATGGTTTTCCTTCTCTAATGGATTACAGTCTATGGAGGAGATTCCAGTATATCGTAAAAAATGGGAATATGTCTGTACATACAGCAAAGGTCCTTTCAAAAGAAGATGCTGTTCTTTCCTTGAATATTCTATTTGATTTTGTTCAATGGATTGAGTATTGCTATGGTCAGGAGTACACGGAGAGGAAATTTGATGCCCATATAATTCCTGATGCGAATGCTGAAAGCAAAAGAATAGAGGCAGAGTATACCCGTGTAATCAAGGATATACAAAAAAATGCTGATAAAATTGTTGATGAGAAGGACAAGCAGATCCAGGAATTGCTGCGCATGAATGCACAGTTGAGTCAGGAGAGGACAGAAGCCAGAAAAATTCATGAGCAGCAGCGGACTTATTCTTATGATGATAAGATGGCGGAATGGGAAACCCGTAAAAGGTATATTGATGCAGATTTGAAGTATAATGGCTATACATTCAGCCAGACAGAAAAAAGAAACTGCATTGAGACAGAGTACCCTGTTGTTGGTATGCCGAATGCTTCCGGCACAGGGTTTGTAGATTATGTTATATGGGGCGATACCGGAAAAATAATTGCTGTGATTGAGGCAAAGAAAACTTCCGTATCTGCGGAAAAAGGAAAAAATCAGGGCGAGATCTACGCAAACTGTATCCAGAATATGCAGGGCTTTCGGCCCATTATATTTTATACAAATGGTTTTGAGACATATTTATGGGATGACATGATGGGGGCGCCAAGGATGGTCAGCGGTATATTTCAACGCTGTGATCTGGATAAGATGATAGAGAGGCGTTACAATCGGAAGCCTCTTCATTCTATAAAAATTGATGAGAGTATCACAAACAGACATTATCAGCTTCGTGCCGTAACAAAATGCTGTGAAAATTATGAAAAGGGCGACAGGAATTGTCTTCTGATTATGGCAACAGGAACAGGAAAGACAAGGACAGCGGCTTCTATCGTAGATGTTCTGACAAGGGGAGAACATATTACGACAATGCTCTTTTTGGCAGACCGGAAAGCGCTTGTGAAGCAGGCAAATGAGGCATTCCAGAAATATATCCCGCACACAACCACCTGTAATCTTGTAAAGGACCGGAAAGGGCGTAATGCCAGATTTATATTTTCGACTTATCCAACCATTCTGAATGCGATTGATACAGAATTAAATGAAGATGGGAGCAGGTTCTTTTCACCAGGTCATTTTGATTTGATTGTAGTGGATGAGGCCCATAGAAGTATTTTTAATAAATATAAGGCTATCTTTACCTATTTTGACGCCTGCAAATTGGGTCTGACAGCTACGCCAAAGAAGACAGTGCATCAGTCTACTTATGATTTTTTTGAAATGAAAAATAATATGCCGACAGATGTATATGAATATGAAGAAGCAGTCCGGAAAGATCATGTACTTGTGCCGTTCTATTTGATAGAAACCAGCACAAAGATACCGGACGAAGGACTGAATCCAAACGAGATGGATGAGGAAGAGCGGGAATATTATGAGGATGAATTTACTGAGGAAGGAGAGACACCAGAAAGGATTCCGCCTGAAAAAATCAATAAATATATCTTTAATAAAGACACTGCCGATAAGATGATCAGTGACTTGATGAATCATGGAATCAGGCATAAAAATGGGAACCATGTAGGAAAAACCATTATTTTTGCCCAGACAAAGAAACATGCACAGTTTCTGGTGGACAGGTTCAATGAGCTTTATCCGGAATACAAGGGGCAGTTCTGCAAGCTGGTTATCTGTGATGAACCGTATGCAGATAAGAATCTGGAAGATTTTAAGAAGGCAGATAACATGCCGTTTATCGCAATTACAGTAGATATGCTTGAAACAGGGATTGATGTGCCCGAGATTGTAAATCTGGTGTTTGCTAAAAAAGTGTACAGCCGGATTAAGTTTGACCAGATGACAGGCAGAGGCACACGCTTATGTGAGGATTTATTTGGAAGCGGGAACCATAAGGCAGAGTTTTACATTTTTGATTATGTGAGAAATTTCCAATATTTTGACGAACATCCCAAAGGCAGGGAAGCTGGGATCATGCTGTCTCCTATAACGGAGATTTTTATAAAGAAGGTACGCATCATCAAATTATTACAGGATGCAGAATATGCCGCCGATGAATATCAGAATTTCAGGAACGAGTTAATAAAGGATGTCATTGAGGGAATCCGCAGCTTAAATCCAGAAAGGATAGAGGTTAAGCTGGAACTTCGGTATGTAGAAAAATATAAAGACGAAAAGCGCTTTGCGTGTTTGACAGATGCAGACAAGGAGGATATCATAGAGCATTTGGCCGCTTTAATAAGTTCCTGTGAAACGGATGAGAATGCGGTTAACTTTGATAACTCAATGTATGGTCTGATATTGTCAGCACTTGAGAAAAACAAAAGTCTGAACAGGATTAAGAATCATATACAGAAAAATGCTGCTACATTGCTGAATGAATGTGCAACAATCCCAGAAGTGAAAGATAAAATCCCGAAATTGAAAGAGATCCAGTCAGAACACTATTGGAACGAAAAGGATATTTTGAAATTTGAGCAGACAAGGATAGAATTGCGGGATATTATGAAATTCCTTCCATCTGAAAGTACAAGAATCCATTATGTTGATTTTGAAGATGAGACACTATACCGGATCGAAGGAAGAGAAGTCAATCTGTCTACGGATGACTTCGAGGATTATCGAAAAAAGGTCAACGAATATGTTGAAACGCATAAGCAGCATCCATCTATAAAGAAATTGATATATAATGAACCTGTCACACGGGATGATTATAAAGAGCTGGAGCGAATTTTTACAAAAGAATTGGGAACAAAAGAAGAGTATGAAAATAACTTTAATGATACACCCTTTGGAATCCTGATTCGTAAAATAGCAAAGATGGACAGGAATTCTGCATATGCAGCTTTTTCCTCATTTATTGCTGAAGAAAGGCCAAATGCTGAACAGATCCACTTTATTAATCAGGTAGTGGATTATGTGGTTGAAAATGGATATGTTAAGGATGTATTGGACTTGATGAAGGCACCATTTGACAGGCCCTTTAAATTCAGCATGATTTTTACCCGTGACGAGCAGATTAAATTTGTACAGGTTATAAATATGTTCAAGGAAAATGCGATGATCGCATAAAGAAGGATACCCGTATTCCCTTTCTTGTTTGGATTTTAGAGGTGAAATCCATCAGGAGGCGGCATACCGGTTTTTTCGGGAGGTTCGGAGGATGAGATTACAGAAATTGTTAAGCCTGGTAAGGCAGGCCGTCGAGCGGTATGAGATGATTGATGCGGGCGACCGGATCGCGGTGGGCGTTTCCGGCGGAAAGGACAGCATGGCGCTGCTTCTGGCGCTGAAGGAACTGTCGAAATTTTATCCGAAACCGTTTGAAGTCTGCGCCATCTGCGTGGATCTGGGTTACGGAAAGATAGATAAGATAGAAAAGGCAGCACTTCGCCGTTTCTGCGGGGAACTTGACACGGTACTCACGATCCTTCCTACACAGATCGGACGGATCGTGATGGAAGAGCGAAGGGAGAAAAATCCCTGCGCGCTCTGCGCAAAGCTGAGAAAGGGAGCGCTTGTCAGGGAAGCGCTTCACAGGGGATGCAACAAAATTGCCTACGCCCATCACAAAGACGATTTTGTGGAGACGATGCTTCTGTCCCTGATCTTTGAGGGGCGGTTCTACGCGTTCCCGCCGGTGACCCGGTTCGAGGATACGCAGCTTACGGTGCTTCGTCCCCTGATGCTGGTAGAGGAGGCGCAGATAAAAGGCTTTTGCGGCAGTTACGGCATTCCGGTAATGAAAAGCGGCTGTCCGGTGGACGGAGCGACGAACCGGGCATATGCCAAGGAGCTGCTGGCGCAGATTCAGAGAGCGCATCCTGGGGCGAAGGAACGGATGTTTCATGCGATTACGGAAGGAAAGCTATCCGACTGGCCGCAGAACGGATGACAGCGGCCGCTTCGGCCCGTACGGCCCGTTGCCGCAGGGCGCCGGCCTGGGAACGGTGCGGATAAGCCGGCGATACCGATGGCAGGTATTGCCGGCTTTTGCCATGTCAGAAGAGTTTATTGAGAAATTCCGGCAATGAGATTGTAAGAAAACCGTAAGGTTTCCCTCTTAAAAATGTTGGATTTATCTGCTATGATAGAAGCATCAGAGAGGGAGCGATGCGATGATGGAAGAAAAACAGATGATTCTGGTGGTGGATGACGACAGAGAGATTGTGAAAGTGTTAAGCCGCCTTCTGGAGCTGGAAGGATATCAGGTCTGTTCCGCCCGCGACGGGATGGAAGCGCTGGAGATTCTGACAGGGAGAAAAATCCATCTGATTCTTCTGGATGTGATGATGCCCAGGCTGGACGGCCTGTCCACGCTGATGGAGATCCGCAGAAGACAGAATATACCGGTGATTATCCTCTCGGCAAAGACGGAGGAGAGCGACAAAGTACTGGGCCTTTCGATGGGTGCGGACGATTATGTGTCCAAACCGTTTCAGACGGCGGAGCTGATGGCCAGAGTCCGTTCCCAGCTCCGCAGGTACCTGATGCTGGGGGATGCCAGGCGTCAGGAGCAGGAGGACAACGTGCTGAAGACAGGAGGACTGACGCTGAATCTGAGCGGAAAGCAACTCAGTGTCGACGGAGAGAAGGTGCGGCTGACTGCCACCGAGTACCGGATCACGGAACTGCTCATGAAAAATCTGGGACAGGTATTTTCGGCGGAAGAGATCTATTCCCGTGTCTGGAACGAGGACGCCTATGCGGTGGAGAATACAGTGATGGTACATATTCGCAGAATCCGGGAGAAGATCGAGATCGACGCTAAAAATCCGAAATATTTAAAGGTGGTGTGGGGAATTGGATATAAGATGGAAAAAATTTAGATACGGTACGGAACAGCGGAACCCCTCCTGGAGTTTTTTTGGTTCTGTTCTGTGCCCAACCGCGGCGTTGATCCTGTTTGCAGCGGCGTACTTCAGAGGCAACGGATTCTTTCTTGTGGCGGGACTGTGGTTTCTGGTATTTTCCGCCGTTTCTCTGGTGCATCTGTACCGGATCATGGGCAACGAAAAGGAAAATTTGTTTCCGGTCGGTCTGTTTGACAGGACGCTGCCGGATCTGGTGCTGTCCCTTCTTCTGGCGGCGCTGTGTTTTTTCCTGTTTGGCTGGGGCTGGAACGGCAATTCCGGATGGTGGACTTACAGCTATATGGTCAGCCAGACGCTGTCAAAGTATTGGCTGCCGCTTATTTTTCTGATCGGGTTTCTGAAGGTGGTCTTTCTGACGGGAACGATCGTCCTGTTTCTCGTCATTCTGTATATGTCCGTGGCGCGTCATCTGTCCAGAGAAAAGCTGCGGAAAAAACTGTTTTTCCGGCAGGTCAGGGAGCGGGCATTCAAAAAAATCCGGCATGTCCGAAAAGAATGGAACGAACGTCGTCTGATTCGTATCGAGAGAGGGAAGACGGTCAGGATTTTCCGCAGAAGGCAGCTCTGGTTTCTGGGGATTCAGGGGGCGATATTTCTGCTGGGATGTCTCTGGGTGGGGGCGGTCTATTATAATATGGAAGAAGTTATGACCATAGCCGCAGCGGCGGGAGCGGTCTTTTTCCTGTTCGATCTTCGTTCAGTCCTGAAGACTTCGAGCGAAGTGGGGGTGCTTCTGGACGAGATCGCTCATATCGCGGAAGACCGGCGGACGCAGAGCAGTCCGGCGCTGGGCCGGTATTCGCTCTTTCGGAAGGCGGAGGAAGCGCTGTTCCGCATCCGTGAAAACCAGAGGGAGAGCATGGAGAAGCGTCTCCAGAGCGAGCGGATGAAGGTGGATCTGATCACCAATGTATCTCATGACCTGAAGACGCCTCTGACTTCCATGATCGGATGCATTGATCTGCTGAAGCAGGTGGAGGACCTTCCGCAGGAGGCGCAGGATTATGTGAGTCTTCTCTCGGCCAAGGCGGAGCGGCTTGGGGGGATGATTCAGGATGTGTTCGATATGGCGAAGGCCACCAGCGGCGGACAGGATCTGGTGATGGAGCGGCTGGATATGGCGCGGCTGATCCGCCAGACGATGGCGGACATGCAGGACCGGATCGACGCCTCCGGACTTCACTACCGGATCAAAATCGAGGACCGGGAGCTTCCTTTTCTGGGGGACAGCAAGAAGATGTACCGGGTCTATCAGAATCTGTTTGAGAATACGCTGAAATATTCCATGCCGGGAAGCCGGGTCTATGTGGAAGTATCGCAAAGCGGCGGAGAGATTCGGACCTCGATCAAGAATACGTCGGACTGTGAGATGGATTTCAGCGCAGAAGAAATTATGGAGCGGTTTACAAGAGGGGACAAGAGCCGGAGCACGGAGGGAAACGGGCTGGGACTTGCCATTGCGAGAAGCTTCACGGAAGCCTGCGGCGGAAGCTTTGAGCTGACGCTGGACGGAGATCTGTTCCGGGTGGATACGGTGTTTGCGGTGATGGAGGCGCAGGCCGGGGAAGCGGAGTAAAAAGAGAAAAAGGAAACTCAAATAAGTTTAATGCTTTTTTGGCTCTCCTTAGACCATATAAGAAATTTTTTGCTTTTTTCTTTTCCGGTTTTTAGAAACGAAACGTAATACATGACCTTTAATTCCGGATCGCTCAGGGGAATAAGCGTCCTGTGTGTCCCGTCATTCCTCAAATCTCTTGACAGGGTTGATATCGTAGCCAGGAAATTTGTGGTACGGATTAAGTGCTGGGTAATATTGTATTCGTTTTTTACCAATGTGATGGGGAGGCCGTTTTGGGTGATGATTGTTTCAATCTGTGTCAGAAAATGCCCGCCAATCTGCGGATATAGCAGTGGCTGCTCCGGTATCTCTCTTAACGAAACACTTTCAAGGCCGGCCAGTTTGCTTTCTACCGGAACAGAGAGAAAAACCTGGTCCGGCAGAAAGGGCTGGCTTTCTATGCCAGGTGACTGAACTTTTTCCGGCGTAACGATAAGATCATATACCCGATCAGACAGTAATTTTGCAGCCTCTGTTCCGTCATATAATTCGTCTTTTATCTGGATTTCCGGATATGCAACGGTAAATCTTGGAACAGTAAACCAGCGGACGCCCGGGTCGCAGAAGGCAATCCGAAGCGTCAGATTTTGCTGCGCGGCATTTAACAGGTCTGTTTTCATCTGCTCCACGTTTTGTAAAATATGATTGATATGGACTAAGGCAATTTCACCAGTCTGATTTAAAAAAATTCGGTTCGGGCTCCTGTCAAATAATTCTACATTCAGTTCTTCTTCAAATTTTTTCAGCATGGCGCTCATAGCGGGCTGGGAAACGTGCAGTGTTTCCGCAGCTTTTGTCAGTGAGCCGGTTTCCGCGATCACCTTAAAATATTGAAACTGGGTTATGTCCATAGGAAATCTCCTTTCAGTCTTAGCATAAATAAATGGTTATGCAGTATAAAAACAATGTAGTGTACATTGCTGTAAAAATCCGTATAATTAAAATCAGCAGATGGCAGAGCGGGTTTTCCCTATTATACCATGTGCTCCGCACATGCTCCCTCCGGGGGATGCGACCGGTCTGCCAATGAAAATGTCCTTCCTTGGGTCGGACGCAGATCGGCGCAGTATAATGTCTGACGACATTATACCATAAATAAGGGGTTATTGTAAATCTACTTGCAGCGCCGGCCAATTTGCATGAAATCAGATTTTAAAAATGATGGAGGTATGAACATGGAGTTTGTAACATTGAACAATGGAGTAAAGATGCCGATGGAAGGTTTTGGAGTGTTTCAGGTGCCGGAGGCTGCGGTCTGCGAGCAGGCTGTCAGTGATGCGCTTGCCACAGGGTATCGTCTGATCGACACTGCTGCAGCATATTTCAACGAGGAGGCGGTGGGAGCCGCAATCAGAAAAAGCGATATCCCCCGTGAGGAGCTTTTTATTACCACGAAGCTGTGGATTCAGGATGCCAGCTATGAGGGCGCCAAAAAAGCGTTTGAGACTTCGCTTCATAAACTCGGCCTGGACTATCTTGACCTGTACCTGATCCACCAGCCCATGAGCGATTATTATGGGGCATGGCGCGCAATGGAGGAACTGTACGAAGGGGGGAAGATCCGCGCTATCGGCGTATGCAATTTCTATCCTGACAGGCTGGCTGACTTGTGCGCAAATATGAAAGTGACGCCTGCAGTCAATCAGGTAGAGCTTCATCCGTTCTTTGCGCAGGCGGGAGCGCTTGCGGCCATGAAGGAAGCCGGTGTACAGCCGGAGGCGTGGGGGCCGATAGCGGAAGGAAAGCACGGGATATTTACCCATCCGGTTCTGACGCAGATCGGTGCAAAATACGGAAAGACCGCCGCACAGGTGGCCCTCCGCTGGAACACACAGCGCGGCGTTGTCGTTATCCCGAAATCTACACATAAGGAGCGCATGGAGGAAAATCTGAATATCTGGGATTTCACCCTGACTGATAAGGATATGGAGGCGATTGGCGCACTGGATTTGGGACACAGCGAAATCATTGACCACAGCGCCGCTGAAACGGCAAAGTGGCTGAACGGATGGAAGATTCACGACTGATAAAGAGTGCAGGCGTTTTGGGGATAGGATATTGGTTGCGGAACCTGTATATGAAGATGTAAACCTGTGGAATCACAACACTAAAAAGGACAGATTTTTTACCCATAATATTGACACAATGTCAGAATGAGGATATAATACATACACTGACGCTGTGTCAGAATAAAAAGAAGGAGGAATGGAAGCATGAAAATTTTAATTAGCGAATATCCACAGAGGGTATATGAATTTGGAAAATGTTTATAAAAAGAATGGAGAATTACTATGAAAAAATTTTTATCTGTTTTAATGACACTTGCAATTATGTTGAGTCTTGCTGCCTGTGGCAGCGGAAAGGATACGGAAGAATCATCCCCCGGCATTGAGTCGGAATTACAGACGGCGGAAGAAAGCAGTACAAATGAAAATATGGATGAAACCGGATTATCCCCTGACACGCAGGAGCAGCCCGGTGAACCATCAGAGGAAGGGGACGGTTCAGAAGGGAAAGCACTGGTTGTTTATTTTTCGGCTACGGGGAACACAAAGGCGGTTGCGGAGACACTGGCCGGGCTGCAGGGCGCCGATCTGTATGAAATCGTGCCGGAGCAGCCTTACACGGACGAGGATCTGAACTACAACGACCGTAACACGCGTGCAACAGCGGAACAGAACGACCCGGATGCCCGTCCCGCCATACAGGGCGGCATAACGGATTTTGAACAGTATGATGTCGTCTATGTGGGCTATCCGATCTGGTGGGGCGATATGCCGCGGATCCTGTATACGTTTTTTGATACTTATGATTTTGACGGAAAGACCATCGCGCCGTTCTGTACCAGCGGCGGCAGCGGGCTTTCGGGAACACCGGGGACGATCGCAGGGCTGGAAGAGGGGGCTGTGGTGCTTGACGGTCTTCATGTCAATGATTCCGCAGCAGACAGCGCGGAAAACAGTGTGTCGGAGTGGCTTGACAGCATCGGGCCTGCGGAACAGGAGTAGGGCATGAAAAAAGTTACGGATGCCGGAACTGATGAAGCAGGAGAGAGGAGCGGCATATGAAATATACAAAACTGGGAAATTCGGAGTTGAACGTATCCCGTATCTGCATGGGATGCATGGGGTTTGGAGATGCGGCAAACGGACAGCATTCGTGGACGCTTGACGAGGTGGTTGTGGCGACAAAATTCCTTCCCCGCACAGAGGACGAGATTGCGGTGGGCGTGACTGGGCAGCAGCATATCCGGCGCATGATCGATAAGAGCCTTGAAAATCTCGGTATGGATTATGTAGATTTATACATTTACCATATGTGGGATTACCAGACGCCGCTTTATGACATTATGGAAGGATTAGATAATATCGTTAAGGCGGGGAAAGCGAGATATATCGGCATTTCCAATTGTTTTGCATGGCAGCTTGCAAAGGCGAACGCACTGGCGGAAAAGGAGGGATTTACAAAGTTTGTCTCCGTTCAGGGGCATTACAACCTGATCTTCCGCGAGGAGGAAAGGGAGATGGCGAAGCTGTGCGCAGAGGACAACATTGCCATGACGCCGTACAGCGCGCTTGCAGGCGGGCGTCTGTCAAAGGCCCCCTGCGAGACTTCAAAGCGACTTCTGGAGGACAGTTATGCAAAATTCAAGTACGATGCGACCGCAGGGCAGGACGGCGTGATTATTGGGCGCGTGATGGAGCTGGCAAAGAAGCATGGCGTATCCATGACAGAAATTTCCCTTGCGTGGCTGTTGTCAAAAGTGACGGCTCCGGTGGTCGGGGCGACAAAGTTGCATCATATCGAAGGCGCGGCTAAGGCGGTAGATTTGATTCTTACGGAAGAAGAAACCGCATATCTGGAGGAGCCGTATGTTCCCCATGCCCTTGTAGGCGTGATGGCGCAGAATACGGCTTCGGCGGCAAAAGAGAAACACGTCTGGTCTACTGGAAATCAGAAAATATAAATGGTCAGACAGCTTTGAAGAACAGGAGGATGAGATTATGGTTAAGCAGACGGCAGGAAGGGATCAGCTTGGGGAATTTGCCCCGAAATTTGCACAGTTGAATGATGATGTATTGTTTGGCGAGGTATGGAACAGGGAGGAAAAGCTCTCGTTAAGGGACCGCTCCCTTGTGACAGTCGTATCGCTGATGGCGCAGGGGCTGGTGGATTCTTCGTTCCAGTATCACCTGATGAGCGCAAAAAATAACGGGATCACAAAAGAGGAGATTGCCGAGATACTGACCCATGCGGCGTTTTACGCAGGTTGGCCGAAAGCATGGGCGGCATTTAAGATGGCGAAGGAGGTCTGGACGGAAGATACACCGGCAGATGGCGCAAAGGAAGCACATGAAAAGAGTATGTTGTTTCCTGTCGGAAAACCCAACGATGGCTTTGCGCAGTATTTTATTGGGCAGAGTTATATTGCGCCCCTTTCCACAGAACAAGCAGGTATTTTCAATGTCACGTTTGAGCCGGGTTGCCGGAATAACTGGCATATCCATCATGCAAAAAACGGTGGCGGACAGATTCTTGTCTGCGTAGGCGGCAGGGGTTATTATCAGGAATGGGGAAAAGAAGCGCGGGAGCTTCATCCGGGGGATGTGGTCAATATTCCTGCAGGGGTGAAGCACTGGCATGGGGCTGCGCCGGACAGTTGGTTTTCCCATCTGGCGGTTGAGGTTCCCGGAGCGGACAGCTCGAATGAATGGCTGGAAGCAGTGGATGCTGCTGCCTATGGCTGTTTGAAGTAGAAAGGATAGTGGGCACGATATGAAACGAAAAGGGAAAACGGCCGTCGATGCGCTGATGACATTGGCCCTGCTGTTTCTGACGGGTTATCAGCTCTGGGGCGAGAAAGCTCACGAATGGGCGGGAGCAGGGCTGTTTGCCCTGTTCGCGGCCCACCATATATTGAATTGGAGCTGGTATAAAAATTTGTGCCGGGGGAGATATTTGCCGGTCCGTATTTTTCAGGTCTGCGTGGATATGCTGACACTGCTTTCCATGTCTGCGTTAATGTACAGCGGCATTGTCCTGTCCCGGCATGTATTTGCATTCCTTCCGATCGAGAGCGGGCTGGCTCTGGCGAGGCGACTGCATATACTGGGTTCCTACTGGAGATTTGTACTGATGAGCTTGCATCTGGGGCTGCACTGGAATATGGTGCTGGGGCTGTTTCAAAGAAAGAGTAAGGCTGTTTCGCGTAGTTTGCGGCGGACTGGTTTTATTTTGGGATCAGCCGCCGCACTTTACGGGGCATGGGTTTTCGTAAAGAGAAATTTTTTTACTTATCTGTTTTTACGGAGCGAATTTGTTTTTCTGGATTATGAGGAATCGAAGATTCTGTATTACATGGATTATCTGTGCTTAATGGGATTGTTTATTTTTATTTCCCATTATACAGGTAAATTTTTGCGGCTTCTGAAAAAGGAGGGGGATGGATTATGAAAAAGTGGATGGCATTGCTTTTATGCATCTGTATGGCGTGTTCCCTTTCTTCCTGTGGCGAGAGGGAAAATGAGCGGATTTCCGGCAGCAGAATCCTGATTGCTTATTTTACATGGGCGGATAATACGCAGGTGGATAACCCGGAGGAAGTAGATGTGGATGCGACGACGTCCGCAAGCGTACTGCCTCCTGGCAATGCGACAAAGATTGCCGGACGGATTCGGGAGCGGACAGGGGGCGACCTGTTTTCGATCATTGTGGAAGAACCCTATTCCAGTGACTATGGCAAGACCGGTGTTGGTAAGCCATAAGGCACATGCGGCTGAATACCATATTGATGCGGAAACTGGATCGTCTGGATTATCTTCGATATGAATTACATAAACAAGCTACATAATAAAGGAGATTGCAATCATGAAAAAAATGTTGTGTATTTTTTGGTCTGTCGTGCTGATTTTATCTTTGACAGCCTGTTCAAATTCTACCCAGGAAACGCCGGATGATGCTCCAACTGAGGAAGAAACCCCTAATATACCAAATGTTTCAACGGAAGCCGTTCAGACAGAAGCGAGTGGTGAAAATTTAGAGGTGGAAGATGAGAAATCAGATATGGAAGAGCCAGAAACCATACAAACTGAGCCGGTACAGTCAGAGTCGGTACAGTCAGAGCTTATAACGGAGAATGACGGTAAGCCGGTGGTATATATGACGACAAATATCAGTTCGCATGGACTGACAGAAATCTATGAAGCGCTTAATTGGATGCCGACAGGAGAAGTAGCAGTCAAAGTTTCTACTGGAGAACCTCCGGCCAGCCATTATCTGTCTCCGGAATTGATTGCAGCTCTGGTACAGACAGTGGACGGAACGATTGTAGAATGTAATACGGCTTATGGAGGTTCCCGTGCAGAAACGGCTATGCATTATCAGGTGGCGGAGGACCATGGATTTACTGCTATTGCAGATTTTCAGATTTTAGATGAAAATGGCTCAGTGGCTTTACCGGTAGAAAGCGGAACACATCTTTCTGAAAATTATGTGGGGGCGGCTTTTGGGGATTACGATTCTTATCTGATTCTCTCACATTTTAAGGGACATACGATGGCAGGTTTT
This sequence comes from uncultured Lachnospiraceae bacterium, assembly GCA_910587765.1. Lineage (GTDB taxonomy): Bacteria > Bacillota > Clostridia > Lachnospirales > Lachnospiraceae > Hominiventricola. The sequence continues at coordinate 19,267 of CAJUNR010000047.1, read as the reverse complement.
GGCGGCGCAATCAAAAATATCTCTATCGGGTTGGGTTCCGGTGAAGGAAAGGCATGGATTCACAGCGGCGGTACAAGCAGGACAAATGCCTGGGGTGGTGAACAGAATGCTTTTCTGGAAAGTATGGCAGAAGCAGGGAAATCAGTGGCGGATGCTCTGGGCGATCGAATTATATATATCAATGTTATGAATTATCTCTCTGTGGATTGCGATTGCAATGGGAATCCTGCTGAGCCGGATATGCATGATATTGGCATCCTTGCCTCAACAGACCCGGTGGCATTGGATCAGGCTTGCGTAGATTTAGTATATGCAGCAGAGGACAGTGCGTCTTTGATTGAAAGAATAGAATCACGAAACGGATTGCTGACGCTGGAACACGCAGAAGAAATTGGCTTAGGCAGCCGCAGTTATACGCTGGTGTCTATTGATGAATAGGAGGATAAGACGATGAAAGCGGGAAAGAAAGCAAAGATGATAACTTTAGTGGGAACGCTTGTGTGTCTGGCAGCAGTTGGAACCGGCATTTACTTCTTTACGAGGGAGGAGGAACCGGAAATGGTACAAAGACCGGAAAGTGCGCAGGAAACAACGCAGACGGAAGTACCGGAAGTATCTGAAACAGCGCCGGAACCAGAGGCAGTAACGGAAAATGAAGAGCCGGAGAACATTTCAGACGAGTTGATTCTGATCTTGGGCGGGACATTTTCTATGGGAAGCCCTTCCAGTGAGAGGCAGCGTCAGGAAGATGAAATACAACATGATGTGACGGTCAGCAGTTTTTATATCGATCCGTATGAAGTTGCACAATCAGACTATGCTGCGATCATGGACGAAAATCCAAGCCATTTCACCGGTGGAAATCTTCCGGTTGAAAATGTGACATGGTATGATGCGGTGGAATATTGTAACCGGATGAGTGAGAGCCGGGGATTGACGCCTGCTTATACGATTGATGGAAACACCGTGAGCTGGGATCGCAGCGCAAATGGCTACCGGCTTCTTACCGAGGCTGAGTGGGAATACGCAGCAAGAGCGAATACAGTTACGGTATTCCATGACGGGGATCAGATTACCAGCGACAATGCAAACTTTGAGGGCAGCTATCCCTATCTGATTGAGGAAAATTATGTAAATCATCACGACTCATCGGTAGTTACCAGCAGAAACCGGGGAGAGACGATTGCGGTAGACAGCCTGCCGCCGAATCAGTTTGGCCTCTACAATATGTATGGCAATGTGTCGGAGTGGTGCTTTGACTATTACGGAGCATATGATGTGGCGCAGGCAGCTGATCCGGCTGGCGCGGCAGGCGGCTCTCTCAGGGTAAACCGTGGCGGAGGCTATAACGATTTTGCCAAGCAGCTCCGAAGTGCCTACCGTTCTGCCACGACGCCGGATACCACAGAACAAAATCTGGGGTTTCGGATTGCCAGAAATGAGGAAGCAGGCGAGGGTGTGGTAGAAACCACTTACACGCTGAATATCCCGGCAACAAAAAATCCCCGTATTTTGGTGGCCTATTTCTCTTACTCCGGCAATACGGAGAATGGGGCGCAGATGATTGCTGATATGACTGGCGGCGATCTTTTTGAAATTCAGATGGAGCACCCATACAACGGAAATATTTATGAGGTATCACAGGCAGATTTGAATCATGATGTTCATCCGGCATTGGCAAGCCATGTGGAAAATATGGAGCAGTATGATGTTATCATTTTGGGTTATCCGACGTGGTGGAGCACCATGCCCATGCCGGTGTTCACATTTTTAGAGGAATATGATTTTTCAGGAAAAACGATACTTCCGTTCAGCAGCAATGGCGGCACCCGGTTTGGGGACAGCATATCTGACCTGTCAAAAACGGCACAGGGCGCTTATGTCGGTCAGGGCTTTGAGTATGAGTATTCTGGAGGAAGAGGTCTTTCTGACAATTTGAACGAATGGCTTACTTCAAACGGGATTGAGGCGAGATAACATGAAACACAAAGTCAAAATAGTGACAGATGTGGTGATGTATTTCATTTTCCTTTATCTGATGAGCTACCGGGCCGGGCGGGGATTGTTTCTGCATGGCATATTGGGCTGTTTTTTGTTTCTCCTGTTCGTGGTGCACCATATCTTAAATGGACGCTGGTACGGCGGACTGAAAAAGGGACGGTATCGCCCGGCCAGAATATTTTTTGTGGGAATTGATTTTTTCCTTTTTGCGGCAATGGCTGGGATGGCCGTCAGCTCCGTAATGATGTCGGGGGATATTTTCAGCTTTTCCCCTTTCATCACCACACATTTTGCCCGGACACTTCATATCTTTTCGACAGCGTGGGGATTTTTATTTATGCTGCTTCATGTAGGGCTTCACACCCATGTGCTGTTAGAAAGGCTTACAAAAAAAGCAGGTGCTTCTATTTTTGCCTATTCCTATTATCTGGTTTTCATTTTGGTGTTAGCCGCAGGAATCCTATGCTTTACAAAGAGCAGTCTGTGGAGAAATATGCTGCTGCTTCCAAGGGAAAACCCGTATTTTGAATCCTTCCGGTTTTATGGGGAGTACGCCATGATTACGCTGGCATTTTGCCAGTTTACCCACCTGATCATGCGGCGCCTGCAAAAAGCGGATGGCAATAAATCATAATAAATAGCAGATATTCTATCTGAGACATTGATCCGGTTACGGGAAAGCCCGCCCAAAACGGTCTTGTGTCCGTTACGATCACAGGCAAAGAGGGGAGAAGCGGGGAAGTTTCGGACGAACAGAGGAATTGAAAATTGCAAGATTGGGAGGCGATGAAAGATGGCGAAAACGCTTCACAGGGAATTTGTATATCTCTGGTATTATTTTGAATTGCAGCTGGGGCAGATTTTTCCCTATTGGGTTTTAGGCATGGTGCTTGGCTCGGCGGTTTCCGTATTCCTGAAAGAGCGGATTCACGGTACATTCCGGGCATTGGGGGAAAGAAAGCCTGGCGTTTTAGGAATTTTTGCAGCCAGTATGTCAGGGATTGCCTCTCCGCTGTGTATGTACGGTACGATTCCCATTGCCGCCTCTTTTTCCAAAAGCGGAATTCGGGATGACTGGCTGGCGGCATTTATGATGAGCTCCATCCTTCTCAATCCGCAGCTTATTATTTACAGTACGGCGCTTGGAACAGTGGCACTCACCGTTCGCATTTTATCTTGTTTCCTGTGCGGTGTGCTGGCAGGGCTTCTACTCAGGTGGTTTTATAAGGAAAAGGGATTTTTTGACTTTTCCGGTTTTGAGGAACCGAGGAATAAAGACACTGATCCCAATCTCCTGATACGGTTTTTGAAGAACCTTTGGCGCAATATCAAAGCAACCGGACTGTATTTCCTTTTCGGAATCGTATTATCTGTACTATTTCAGCGGTATGTTCCAGCTGAATGGATCAGCGGGCTTTTCGGTGAAAACGAGGGGTTTGGCGTTCTTTTGGCAGCTACCATCGGCGTACCGCTTTATGCCTGTGGGGGCGGAACCATCCCGCTCCTGATACAATGGCTGTCAAATGGCATGAGCATGGGGAGTGCGGCGGCGTTTATGATTACCGGACCTGCTACGAAGATTACCAATCTGGGGGCGGTAAAAATTGTCCTTGGCACAAGAAGATTTCTGCTGTATTTAGGATTTGTTATGGCGTTTTCTTATATAACCGGGCTGGCGGTGAATCTGTTTGTCCGGTAACAAAATCATTATTGCGGAGGAAATGGAGGCCGGTGGGACTGCCGGGGAAATACGCAGGGAAGTGTGGAACCTGCGGTATGATTATTTCTTTCCTATGGCGGACCCGGAAACAGAAAAAAGGAAAAGGATCCCAGGACAGATAAAACGGTCTGCCCTGGAATCCTTTTTTTGTTTCTTTTTTTTCGGTATTCTGCACAAAAGGAAACCTCTTATTTTAGCAAAAATTAACATCATATTTACGATTGTAAACATATAAAAAACGGCGAAATCGACTTTATCCGATGTTCTGCGCCAAATCTATTGCAAAAAAGAGGAGGAGAAAATATACTACAATCAACAAAGGAAACAGAGAAAAAACAGGAGGAAGACAGAGGACAGGAGAGAGGAAACATGCAGAAGATCATAGATAATCCAAGGCTGATCTATAAATGCTGCAAGCTTTATTACGAGGAAAACAGGGGGCAGCAGGAGATTGCGGATCTGCTGGGCGTGTCCCGGGTGTCGATCTCGCGGATGCTTCAGTCCGGAAGAGAGCTGGGGCTGGTCAAGATTCAGATCGTACCGCCCAGTCATCTGACCTATACGGAGATGGAGAAGGATCTGGAGCGGCTGTACGGACTGAAGGAAGCCGTGGTGGTGGAGAACAGCCCGCTGGCGACCGCCTACGATCATCTCTCGGAGTTGAACGCCAAAGCCGTGGGACTTCTGGAAAATTATCTTCACGACAATGACGTGGTGGGGGTGTCCATGGGCAATACGCTGCACAATGTATGTAACGGGACAAATTCTTCCGTCCATACCATCAAATGCACGTTTGTGCCTATTGTGGGAGGAATCAGCAGCGGACGCAGCGCAACCATGAATGTGCATTCCAATCAGACGGCCATGAATTTTGCAAGATTTTTCGGCGGAGAGTATGTAGAGTTTTTTGCGCCGGCCATTTTCCAGGATCTGGCGGTTCTGAAAGGCTTCATGAACGAGGCGCCCATGCAGAGTGTTCTGCAGTATTACCACAAAGTCAAGACGGTGATTATGGGAATCGGAACGCCAAACCGGGCAGGCTCCACGATGATCCGGGCCGGATACATTACGCAGGAACAACTGCAGGAGATGGTGAGACAGGGGGTTGTCGGAGATCTGTCGCTTCAGTTTTTTGATAAAGACGGCAACACGGACCGGTTCCGGGAATTTAATGCGCGGGTCACCGGAATGCCGCTCAGACAGCTTCGGAAAGTAGAGAACCGGATTTGTATCGGAAGCGGAGGACACAAGGCGGAAGCCGTACACGGCGCGATCCGCGGCGGTTTTATTAATATTCTGGTTACCGATCAGGAATGCGCGATCAAGCTGATCAAGATGGGAAAAGAGGAGAAGGAGAATGAATAATCAGGTACAGTTGTTGTTTTTGATCGCATTTGCGCTGTTTACGATGCAGGCGGTGGGCGGATGGTTTCAGATCCGGGATTATCGAAAGGCCATACACCGGGTTCACAAGCTGGGAAACGTGGGTATCGGTCAGAAAAAGGGAGGATTTCTCACCGGTTATCTGGTACTGATTGCCTGCGACGCGGAAGGGATGATTACAGGCGCGGAAGTGATGGACGGTATGACGTTTCTGGCAAAGTTTCATCCCTGCAGATCCGTACTCGGGAAAGAGCTGCATCATGTACATATTGAAGAATTTTTAAAAGAATTTCAGGCGCTGGATCAGAGAAAGCGCAAATATTACAAAGGATATATACAGGCGCTGGAGGCGCTGAAGATGCGTCTTGAGCAGCAGACCATACCGGAAGACACGGACGCGGTTACGGAGTGATGTATAGGGAACCGGATGCCCCGGTAAAGGGCCCTGCCGGAATGTGCGGTTTCTGTACATAGAGAAAACAATAACCATCATCTTTTAAGGAAGAGAAAGAAATTTAGAAGGGAGAAAATCTATGCAACAATTTATGGATGGCATTACATGGGCGGCCAATGGCTTTATGTCCCTGTTTGAAGCCGGCGGGGAGACTTTTATGGGCTGGGTTACCGGCATCATTCCCATGGTCGTATGTCTGATGACGGCGATCAACTCCATCATCAAGCTGATCGGAGAGGAACGCGTGGAGCATTTCGCCAAAAAGATGACAGGAAACGTGTTCGGGCGTTATCTGGTACTTCCGGTGCTGGCCGTCATGTTTCTTGGAAATCCCATGTGTTATACCTTTGGGCGTTTCGTGGATGAGAAATACAAACCGGCATATTATGATTCCTGTGTGTCGTTTCTGCATCCGGTTACCGGTCTGTTTCCGCATGCGAACCCGGGCGAACTGTTCGTCTACATGGGAATTGCCGCAGGCGTGACGGCGCTGGGACTGTCTCTGGGGGATCTGGCAATCCGGTATTTCGCAGTCGGTCTGATCGTAATCTTTATCCGCGGTCTTCTGACGGAGCGGATTTATCTGAATATGTGCAAGAAGGCAGGAAGGTAAGAAAGGGGGAGCCATTATGTATAAAGCAGTAACAATTACCCGCGGTTCCGGCGGCTGGGGAGGCCCGCTGACGGTAAAGCCGGATGAAAAGAAAAACAAGATACTCAGCGTTACCGGAGGAGGCATTCATCCGATTGCGGCAAAGATCGCGGAGATGACCGGGGCCACGCCTGTGGACGGGTTTTCGGGAGGCGTGCCGGACGAGGAGGTTCTCGTGGCAGTGGTGGACTGCGGAGGTACGGCAAGATGCGGAGTCTATCCTAAGAAAAAGATTTTCACGGTCAATGTGATGCCGGTAGGCAAATCCGGCCCTCTGGCGCAGTTTATCACGGAAGAGCTGTACGTGTCCGCGGTGACAGAGAAGGACATCTGTTATGCGGACGCGCAGCAGGAATCTTCCCGGGCGGCGGAGCCGGCACGGGAAAAGGCGGCGGAAAGTCCGAATGCCGGGCCCAAGAGCAAGGATCAGGCGAAGAAAGAGATCGCTGAGATGAGAGAACAGAAGGATCCGGGAATTATCACGAAGATCGGCATCGGCGTGGGTCAGGTGGTCAGCAAGTTCTTCCAGGCCGGCCGCGAGACCATCGACATGGTCATCCGCAACATTCTGCCGTTCATGGCGTTTACCGCCACGATTCTCGGTATTATCAGCGCGTCGGGGCTGGGCGATATCATTGCCAAAACGATTGCGCCCCTGTGTGCGACGCTTCCCGGAATGCTGGCGATCTCCGTCGTATGCGCACTGCCGTTCCTGTCGCCGATTCTCGGACCGGGCGCGGTCATCGCTCAAGTCGTGGGAACGCTTCTCGGCGCGCAGATCGGACTGGGAAACATCCCGGCGCAGTATGCGCTGCCGGCGCTGTTTGCCATCAACGCTCAGGTGGGAGGCGATTTCGTTCCGGTCGGCCTGTCGCTTGGAGAAGCGGAATCAGAGACCATCGAGCTGGGTGTTCCGGCAGTCCTGTATTCCCGCATCATCACCGGGCCTCTGGCCGTGGTTATCGCGTTTGTATTCAGCATCGGGCTGTATGCATAGAACATCAACCATAATGCGCACCGTTGAAAGGAGGCTTGCATGAAATATCAGAGTACGATCGTCGGATGGGGTGCGGACGCGCTTGGTTTTCTCGAGATTGAAGACTGCAACTTTATCGTGATTTTCAATGAGAACGCACCGGAGGAGCTGGTGGAGATTTCCATCCTGCACACGATAGCGGAGCTGGGAGCGGATCCTGCCGTCGGAGATACCGTGCGGATCTGCGGGAAAAGTTTTAAAATCACTGCCATCGGAACGGAAGCTTTACATACGCTCCGGCAGCTTGGACACTGTACCCTCTGTTTCAAAGGCGGAGACACACCGGAGTGTCCGGGGTATATCATGCTGGAAGGAGACCGGCCTGCGCCTGAGGATATCGTGAAGGGCGGAATCATCGAAATCTTCTAAAATCTCATAACATTGTGTAACAGGATCATCGCATTATGGGCTTGCGGGAAACAGTCAGGCAGCTCCATATCGGGGGTGCCTCCCGTTTTGCGCCCAAAAACAGAGTGATGATTGTGCAGAATAGCCAAAAAAACAAAAACAGGAGGAAATTATCATGTTAAATATGGACAGCAAACTGAGGAGACGTCAGGAGGAAGGAAAGATCATTCGTACCGGTATCGTGGGCGCGGGACAGATGGGCCGCGGCATGGTCACACAGATGGTATTGATGCAGGGCATGATGCCGGCGATTGTATCGGATATCAGAGTAGAGAATGCGGTCAACGCATTCAAATATGCAGGCGTTTCCGATGAGGATATCGCCGTTGCGAAGACGCTGGCGGATGCCAACGCGGCGATGGAGGCGGGAAAATATGTGGCCTGCGAGAATGCGGATTTCGTATCCGCTGCCAATCTGGTAGAGTGTGCGATCGACGCCACCGGTGTTCCGGATGTGGGCGCCAAAGTTGCTACGGATGCCATGAGGAACAAAAAACATGTGGTTATGCTGAATGTGGAGACGGATGTGGTCATCGGACCGTACCTGAAGAAGCTGGCGGCGCAGGAAGGCGTGATCTATACCGGTTCTGCGGGAGACGAACCGGGTGCGGTTATGGAACTGTACAGCTTTGCAAAGGCCATGGGCATGACTGTGGAAGTCATGGGCAAGGGTAAGAACAACAAGATCGACTATGAATGCAACCCGGATACGGTGCTGGAGGAGGCGACCCGCCGGAAGATGAGTCCCAAGATGCTGTGCGCGTTCAAAGACGGCACGAAGACGATGGTGGAGATGACTGCCATGTCCAACTATACCGGGCTGATTCCGGATGTGATCGGGGGGCATGGTCCGAAGACCGCTCCGGGAACGGAAGGCATCAAAGAACTGAACGAGATTCTGAAGCTGAAGAAGGACGGCGGCATTCTCGACAAACACGGCGTCGTGGAATACGTCAACGGAATCGCGCCGGGCGTATTTGTGACCGTGTCCACGCCGAATCAGGAGATTGCCTATCAGATGAGTTATCACAGCATGGGCCCGGGTCCACTCTGGACACTGTACCGTCCGTTCCATCTGTGCAATCTGGAGACGCCGCTCACGGTTGCGAAGGCAGTCATTGACGGCGAGGTTACCTGCGTACCCATCGACGGTCTGGTTTCCGAGTGTATTACCAGAGCGAAGATTGATCTGAAAGCGGGTCAGACCATCGACGGGATCGGCGGATTCACTACGCACGGTTCCATCGCGACCGCGGAGGAATCCAACGCGAAGGGGTATGTGCCGTTCGGTCTGGTGACGAGTAAGGCAGTGATGAAGAGAGACGTGAAGAAAGGCCAGCTTCTCACTTATGATGATATTGAGCTGGATCGGAACACGCTGATCTACAGGCTCAGAAAAGAGCAGGATGCCATGTATGGAAGAAACGTACTGTAAGTACCGACAGTTGTAAAAAAGAGACTGTTGTAGGATGCGATTCCGCCCGGCCGCGCAGCAATGTTGCGCGGCCGGGCGGAATGCGTTTTACGGCATTTTTTTGTGCGAAAAATGCGGATTCAGTGCTCTCTCTGTTTTCTGCAAAGTTTTCTTCAAACGATCTGAAAAATCCATAAAATACAGAAAAAGTATTGACATACAAATGTAAATTAATATATAATAAATAACATAAGTTACTAACTAATATAATAATTACAAAAAGAAAATAAAGAGGAGGAAAAATGTCCGTATACAAAGAAACCATTCCGGTACAGTCTCATGGGAATACGCCGACTTATGTGAATATTACGCCGGAAGTAAGAAGGATCATCGAAGAAAGCGGGATTCAGAACGGAATCTGCACGGTGATCTCTCCGCATACCACATGTTCGGTATTTTTTGAGGAGTTTGTACACGACGTCAATGATGCGGGGGATGAATTTCTTCAGGAGGATTTGAATCAGGTTCTTGAGAAAATCATTCCGGCTCACAGGAGTAAGGATCAGTACTGTTATCCGGGAGAAGCGCATTATCAGGCGGTTGAGAGCTGGCCGGATGCGGAAGCCTATCTGCCGGGCGGAGACCGTACGGCGCTGTTCAACGGAGACGCGCACCTTCGTTCCACGCTTCTCGGGTCAAGCGAGACTTTTGAAGTAGATAACGGCGGGCTGGGAGTCGGAACAACCGGCTATGTATATTTCGTGGATTTTGACCGCACCAGGCAGCGCACCAGAAAATGTAAAATCATCGTAATCGGGGAATAAACGAGGAGGAATCGAAATGTTAAAAACAGAATCGCCGTTTTTGATTGTCAATCCAAAATCTTATCTGTATGGAGCAGAAAGTCTGGAGCTTGCCAGAGCGGCGGATCAGACGGCGGCGGACACCGGACTACAGATTTATTTTACCTGTCCGTACGCGGATATCCGTATGGTCCGGGAGCAGACAAAACATATCCTTGTCTGCGCTCAGTCCATGGATCCGCTGCTGCCGGGCCGGGGAATGGGACGCGTGCTTCCGGAATCGTTAAAAGAAGCCGGAGCGGATGCTGTGTTTTTAAATCATGCGGAGAATCCAAAGACTGTCAGCGGGCTGTATGCCGCCATCCGGCGGGCGAAGGAGCTGCAGATGATCACGATTGTCTGTGCGGACTCTACTGTAGAAGCGAAAGCAGTGGCATGCATGGATCCGGACATTGTCCTGGCGGAGCCGACAGACTTGATCGGGACCGGACAGGTGGCAGATGATTCCTACACGATGGAAACCGTGAAAGCGCTGCACGGGATCAATCCCAGGGCGCTTGTCATGATTGCTTCCGGTGTAAGCACTGCCGAAGATTGTTACAATGTGATAAAGCTCGGAGCCGACGGAACCGGCGCGACTTCCGGCATTCTGAACGCGCCCTCTCCGGCGGCGAGGATCCGGGAGATGGCGGAAGCGATTCTGCGGGCGAAGCGGGAATCCATGCAGCAGAACAGAGTCGTTCGTATCATGTCACCCCTTCAGAAGTGCGGCGGCGGTGATCTCGTCCGTAAAAAGTGCGTCGATCAGTCTGCCGTCTAAGGCGGCTTTGATGACTTCCAGTTTCTCATTGCCCTGCGCGATTCCGATGACGGTCCGGGCGTATTTTCTGATTTCAGGCAGGTCGGCATGGATGATGCGGCGGCAGAGACTGCAGTCTGCAGGAGCCCCCTGACGGTCGATAAAGTGAAGGGAAAGATCTCCGATTGCACCTGCCCGGATCAGTTCCTGCTCTTCTTCCCCGGACAGTACGTGATGGCGGAACAGAAAGGAAGAGGTGAAGCTTCCGATACCGAAAATGGCAATGTCCGCATGATTGATAACGGACAGGATTTTTCTGGTCTGTTCATTTTCGATCAGCGCCTGGTATTCTTCACGGGTGGAACAAAACGCCGGCACATGAAGCGGAAGTGAAGTTCCGCCCAGCCGTTCGGCAAGCTGCATGGCGATGTAATTGGGAAGAGTCTCGGATGAAGTCCCGAAGCTTCCGGCCATGGGAACTACCCGGGTGTCGGGCAGATGCAGGGGGAAGAGCTGCCGGAGAAAGCGGGAGACGGCATCGCCCCATCCGATTCCTATGACGTCGTCCGGCTGGAGCTGAGAGACAAAATAGGTGGCCGCAGCCGCAGCCGCCTGGTCTCTCGAACAGTCGGAAGCCGGGACGACGCCCGCATGGGAGATCCCGTAACGCTCTTTTAAATGCTCCTCCAGAGCCGGACAGCCGGAAGAAGGGGATTGAATCTCGATCTTTACGATTCCCAGTTCTTCCGCCCGGGATAAAAGCCTGGATACCCAGGGGCGGGAGATGTCCAGTTTACCGGCGATATCCTGCTGGGACAGTTTACTTTTATAATATAGATTTGCGACCAGCACGATCTTATCGAGCATGGGCTCGGCATTGTCTTTTTTGTTCATGAAGATTTCCTTTCCGGCAGAGAAGAACTCTGGCTGCCATTGTTTCCTTCGGCCGGTTTCCTGCCTGCGGATTCCTGACGGCAGCAGTCTGCTGACTGTATCTTAACATATTTTCCGGTCTGTTTTCAAGACGGAGTGTGATTGGAATCCGGTTAAAAGGAAAAATAATCAAAACGGGCATTGACTAACGATTATCTGAAATATACAATTGTAGACACAAAAATTATTATATTAAATAATATAACATTTGTAAAACAATACCACTGAGGAGGAACAGCCATGTTAAAGGCAGAATCACCATTTCTGATCGTTGATCCCCAATCCTGCCCGTACGGGGAAGCAGGTCTGGAGCCTGCCAAAGCGGCAGATCAGGCGGCATGTATGGAACCGGATATTATTCCGGCGGAATCGGCGGATCAGACCGGGCAGGTGGGGAACGAAGAACGGAAATTTACCGGAAAGATTGAATTTCTGCGCAGCGGGGAGATTGAAGAAGCTCTGTCCCACAACTCCCGGCAGTATTTTACGGGAGAACTCAAACTCCCGCAGCATCTTCGCTTCCTTCGGGATCGGAACATTGAATCCGGCATCAGCAATTATCCCTGTTATAAATGGGAACAGCCCCATTATCACACGGTGACCAGTGAATACTGTTATCTTCTGTCCGGAGAGACCAAATATGTAGATCTTGCCTGCGGGAAGGAATATCATTTCCGCGAAGGCGATTTTTACGTGCTCAGGCGCGATGTTCCGTATCTGCAGAAATGTATGGCGGGATGCCGTCTGTTCTTTCTGAAAGCGCCGGGAATCAACGACAAAGTCGTGCTTCCGATGGATGAGCGGATGTATGCGTGGTGCTGGGACTGGGAGCTTGCGTGGGGAAGCGCTGCCGGGACAGAAAGATAAGAAAAGAAAAGGTGTAAGAAGCCGAGAACAATCTGCGGCTCCTTACACCTTTTTTCTCTTACCGGTTATTCGTAAGAGACCTTGCCTGTTTTTGCGTAAAAGGTCAGGAGATATACGGCGCAGATACCTACGACTGCATAAATAATCCGCGCCAGCCCTCCGGCTCCGAACAGAAACTGAACCAGATTAAAATTGAAAAATCCGATCAGCCCCCAGTTCAGAGCACCGATGATGCCGATGGTGAGGGCCAGAATATCCAGAGTTTTATTCATAGCAACACCTCCTTGATTTTCTGCCTTACTCATAGTTTGAACGGGCAAATTACATGCCTGTTATCAATGTGCCCGAAAATGCGGACGGTTATTCGTTCAAATCCAGGATGGTTAAAACCGTCTGTGGTGCCATTTTCCGGATTTTTATTTTTGTTATTTATTTTGCTTTTTATTTTCTGTTTTTCGGTAATTTCCGGTTGACAAACAGGTTTAAATATTTTAAACTAAATATACGGGGTTTATAAAATATAGACCAAAAAACAAATGTAAAAAACAGGATGCAGAAAACTGCAGGGCGATGACAGGAGATGAGATGATGGTTGTTTATGTAATGACAGAAGCGGAGAATCAATTGGCGCAGATTATATGGGAGCAGGAACCGGTGGGCAGCGGGCAGCTTGTGAAACTGGCGGCGGAGCGGCTGAACTGGAAGAAGTCCACCACGTACACCGTGCTGCGCAAAATCTGTGAAAACGGGATTTTTCAGAATGAGCAGGCGGTGGTGACTTCGCTTATGAGCCGGGAGGAGTATGCCAGAAGGAAAGGGGAGCGGTATCTGGAGGAGAACTACGGCGGATCGCTTCCGGGATTCGTGGCGGCATTTTTGAAAAAGAAAAAATTGAGCCGTCAGGAGATCGAAGAGCTGGCGCGGATGATCGAAGAATACGGGGAGGACTGACGGATGCGGGGGCTGTTGTTTGCAAAAATATTTCAGATGAGCCTGATCGGCTGCTGCAGCATCGGGGTCGTGCTGGCCGTCCGGCTGTTGCTCATCCGATGCGGGAGACGTTACGCTTATCAGTTGTGGCTGCTGGTGTTTGTCAGTCTGTGCCTGCCGGTCTCGCTGCCGGGAAATTACAGCCTGATTCCGGAATCGGTAGCGGGATTTTCGCTGGCGGACGTGCTGGAAGCGCGAGAGGAACAGGTGGAAGCGCAGGAAGAACAGACGGAAGCGCAGGAAGCGCGAAGAATGGAAACGCAAAAAGAGCAGACGGAGGCGGAAGAAGCGCAGCCAGTGACGCTGCACCGGCTGTCGGCGGCGGGAATCGCAACCGGACGGCTGCAGAACGCGGCGGGGACGGCGCCTGCCGAACAGGTTCCGCTTCCGGCGGCGGAGGAACCGGCAGGGCGGAGGTTCGGCCAAAACAGATCGGTGTCCATGGCGGATGCGGAAAAGGTATGGATTCTGGGCGTCCTCTCCCTGGGGCTGTATTATCTGTCCGCTCTGTACCGCATGTCCCGCCGGTGCTCCCGCTACGGCCGGCCGGAGCAGAAGGATGGGATGCGGATTGTGGAAGCACAGGGCGTACCGTCGCCTTTTGTGTGGGGATTTTTCCGCCCGGTCATCTATCTGCCGTCCGGTCTGGCGGGAGAGGAGCGAACCTATATTCTGGCTCATGAGGAGATTCACCGAAGCCGCAGGGATCATCTGGTGAAGCTTCTGCTTCTGTCGGTGACCATCCTGCACTGGTTCAATCCGTTTGTATGGACGGCATACGTCTTGTCCTGCAAGGATATGGAGATTTCCTGCGACGAAGAGGTCCTTGAACGTTCGGGGACGAGCATCCGGAAGGCATATGCGCAGAGTCTTCTGAAATATGCGGCCGTACAGAACCGCTTCATTCTCAGTCCGCCGGGTTTCGGGGAGCCTTCCGTAAAATCCAGGATTCGGAATGTACTCCGTTTCCGTAAGAAAAGCATGTGGATTTCCATGGCAGCCGGTCTGTGCGTGGCCGGGGTGGCAGTGGGATTTCTGCATTACCCGTCGGGAGAGAAGGCGCCGGCCAAAAAACCGGTTCAGGAGGCGCTTCCCCTGCCGGAGGGCGAGGAGCCTGCGACGGATCAAAAGGAAGGGCTGGTGGCCAATAACGGTGGAGAGATTGTCTGCGTGGAGGGGGAATATTATTACATGGACGGCGCGCCGCTCTATTCCGATGGAAAGGCACTCTACACGTCGGTGCAGGGGGACGACGGAACATGGCATGTCTGCCGGTACGAGACGGACGGCAGCGGTTTCCGGTGGCTGTTCAACGGGAGGATTGTGGACAGTACGGAGTACGGGCAGTTTCTCTACTGCATGTTTCCGGCAAAGAACGGCGGGGAATGTCTGGGATGGTATGATACGTGGGCGGAGGAGAGCGGAAGATTTTCCCGGGAAGGCGTATCGTATCTCGGAAACTACGCGGGGTATCTGTATACTTCCAGGAGGGAGGCGGACGGCCTGCATGTGGACCGGATCCGGGAGATCGACCGGACGGAAATGCCGGATTTGATGAAAGAAGGGATTCCGGCGGACGAGATTCTGATGTTTTACGCGGACGAGGGCAGAGATCGTCTGATTTTTGCCGCCGCTTCGGAAGCGGGTACGGATCATGCGCAGATTCTCTGTTATTCTTATGAACCGGGGTCAGGCGCGCTCGTGAGCAGAGAACTGACGGGTCTTCCGCATTTTGCCGTGATGGACGGTGCGGTCTATTTTCAGCGGTACCGGAGCCGGGAGGACCGGACGCCGGAGCTGTTCCGGACCGATTATGAATTTGCAGAAGAGGAGCAGATCGGAGAAGGACTGACGCTTCTGCTGGCGGACGAAGAGATGCATACGCTGCTGGCGGAGAAGAAAACGGACCATCCGGTTTACGGTTCCGTGAGCAGTCTGGTGCGCGTTCTGCCGGATCAGAAGAAGGAAGAGATGCTTCTTGATATGGAGGCGATGCTTCCGGCGGCCGGAGACGCGGAACCGGCGATAGACAGTGTCTGCATTGACTGGGAGTTTCAAAGAGGAGACAGTGTGGCATATTCGGAGCTGAATCTTTTTCCGGAAATGGTCTATGTGACGGTGAGCCATCTGACCGGCGGGACCGCGGGAACGGACGGACAGGCGGACGGTTCTCCGGAATTGGCGCAAGAAGAGGTGCACCTGACCGTCAGCGGCCAGGGCGGAATCGGCATCTGGTTTCCCGACCGGCTGACGCCGGGATGGGAGGATGACTCCTGGTATACGGAGCCCATGGTGGGGCATCCGGTGGGAATGGAGGCGAAGGGCTGGGATCCGGAGCACGCGGCGGACGTGCGGGAACAGTTTCAGAATCTGCCCACGGAGCCTGGCGTCTCCGAGAGAAAGAAGACGTACCTCCTCGGAGAAACCGAATACTGGACGCTGTACGGAAAGGGCGATTACCGGTCCATGCTGCTTGCCAGAAACGGACGGTATACGGAAATCACACATCCGTATCGGTCCGGCCGTCCGGAGGAGCCGGAGCTTTGGGAGGCGGATCTGGATCATGACGGTATCACGGAGCTGGCCGTCCGCTTCTGCGTCAAACACGGGACCGGCAGCAGCATCGACACCCTGCTTGTGGCGGATTTCGAGAACAACGGCGCGTGGGTATACCAGTTCCTGGAGGAAGACTTTACCGAACAGATGAGGGAACATCTTACCTGGGAGCGGACGGAACACGGCCTGCAGGCGTATATAGACGGAGAACCTGCGGGAGCGCCCATGGAGGACGAAGAAGGCGTGGGGAGTTTTCAGTCGGCGAGCGTCGGACAACTGGTCGGTTTTTCGTTTGACGAAGCGGAAGGAAAGATCCGCCTCCGGGCAGAACTGGAGTTCTGGTCTGAGGATGCGCCGGGGACGGCGGGCTCTAACGGCTGCGCGCTTACGGCGGACGTGGTCTGGGGCGATCGCCGGTTTTCGCTGAAGAACGTTGGCTGCGGTGAGTGAAAAGCGGTTGATACCTGTACGCTGTTTGTTGATATTCATTGAACGGAAGATGTGTTATAGTAAGCACATCTCATATAAATCAGGAGACTCCTTCTGTCAGAGGTATGGCTGGCAGAAGGAGTTTCTTTTCTTTTTAATTGCTTTAATATTGCTTCCTTCTGCTCAACGAATTATTGACACCCGGGAACCACTTGTTGATACCGGGGACGGCAGGCGGAGCGGTATAATGGAAGGAGAAAGAAACCCGTGATAAAATAAGATGGAGGGAAACTGTATGGGATTTAAACTGACAACGATTGAAGAATTTGAGAGCGCCACCGACCGGCTTCTGGAGACCGGGAAAAAAGTGGGCGCGGACTCCTGGCAAATGCGCGTGAAGAATCAGACGCCTCACTGCAAATTCGGCGAGCAGGGGATCTGTTGCCGGATCTGTTCCATGGGACCGTGCCGGATCACGCCGAAGGCGCCCAGAGGAATCTGCGGCTGCGACGCCCACGGTATCGTAGGGCGGAATTTCCTTCGCTTTACGGCAGGCGGAGCGGCGACCCATTCGGATCACGGCAGAGAGATCTGCCACACGCTGCACTGTGCGTCCAGAGACGGAAGCTATCATGTAAAGGACGCAGAAAAGCTGATCCGCATCGCCGGGGAATGGGGCGTGGAGACGGAAGGAAAGGATATTTATGATCTGGCCCATGAGATGTCGGAGCTGGCTCTGATGGAGTACGGAAAGCCTTTTGGCATCTCCCGCTGGCTGTCCAGGGCGCCGGAGCATACAAGAGAGTTGTGGAAGAAGGCGGAGATCGAGCCCCGGGCTATTGACCGGGAAGTGTCCTGTGCCATGCATATGACTCATATGGGATGTTCCTCCCTGCCGGAGGCACTGGTGCGTCAGGCTCTGCGCGCAGGCATGGCGGACGGCTGGGGCGGTTCCATGTGCGGAACGGAGTTCTCGGATGTCATGTTCGGTACGCCCATGCCGGTGGATACGGAGGCGAACTTGGGCGTTATGAAAGAGGATGAGGTCAATATTATCGTCCACGGGCATGATCCGTCTCTCTCGGAGATGATCTGTGAGTATGCCGGGGATCCGGAGATGATCGCTCTTGCAAAATCTCTGGGTGCAAAAGGAATCAACGTGGCGGGGGTCTGCTGTACATCCAACGAAGTAGCCATGCGCCGCGGCGTTCCCATGGCGGGAAATTTCCTGCAGCAGGAAAATGTGGTGCTGACCGGCGCCTGTGAAGCCATCGTGGTGGATGTGCAGTGCATCTTCCCGGCGCTTGGGCCTCTAAGCAAATGCTTCCATACAAAATTCATCACCACATCGCCTATCGCCCAGATGCCGGATTCGGACTTTATCCGCTTCAGTGCAGAGAGCGCGGCGGAAAATGCGAAAAAAATCGTCCGCACGGCAGTGGAGAATTATGTAAACCGCAAATCGGATCTGGTACATATTCCGCAGATGAAGCAGAAAGCAACCGTGGGGTACTCGGTGGAAGCCATTGTAAAAACTCTGGACGGGGTGACCAATTCTCAGGTAGACGTACTGGGAACGACGAAGCCGCTCATTGAGTGCATTACCTCCGGAGTCATCCGGGGCGCTGTGGCCATGGTGGGCTGCAACAATCCGAGGGTCCGTCCCGATTCCGCTCATGTGGGGCTGATGAAAAAACTGATCCAGAACGATATTATCCTGGTGCTGTCGGGCTGTTCTGCGCAGGCGGCGGCAAAGGCAGGGCTGATGGACAAGCAGGCGAAGGATCTGTGCGGCGCAGGGTTGAAGCGGGTCTGCGAGCTTGCCGACATTCCGCCGGTGCTCCATATGGGCTCCTGCGTGGATATCAGCCGGATGATGGTGCTGGCCTCTGAACTGGCAAAGGATTCCGGACTCAACATCTCCCAGCTTCCGCTGGTGGGCTGTGCGCCGGAGTGGATGTCCGAAAAGGCTGTATCCATTGGAAATTATGTGGTGGCCACCGGAATCGATACGTTCCTCGGGGTTGCTCCTCAGGTGACCGGCTCCAGCGAGGTAACCGGACTTCTGACAGAAGGCATCCGGGACTGGGTGGAAGCTGCCTATACGGTGGAAACAGACATTGACAAACTCTGTGACGCGATGATTACACGAATTGAAGAAAAGCGTGCGGCGCTTGGAATATAGGAGGGGACGGCTATGACATTATTTGACAGAGTATTCGGCGGAAACGACGCAGTCTATGGCCTTACCGAGGCTGCCATCGACAAAGCCATCGCAGAGCATGGTGCTGACAAGGCGGTTGCCTTCCCGCATACCGCGTACAGCCTGCCCTGCTACTATGCAGTAACCGGAACGAAAGTTGCCAATCTGGGTGAGTTAAAGACCGCGCTCGGCGTTGTCAAAACGCTCATGACCAGAGAGAAGAGACTGAACGACGCATTCATGAGCGGTGTTGCCACGGCTCTGTGCGCAGAGTTCATCGAAGTGCTGAAATACATCGACGGGGCAACCCCGTACGAAGAGCCCCTTTACGGACATCTGGCAGATGCGACGATCCGTGAGCTGGGCGTGCCGCTGGTTACCGGCGACATCCCGGGCGTGGCTGTTATCCTCGGAAGCGCTCCGACCAAAGAAGACGCAGTGGCTCTGGTGAAGAGTTATCAGGCACAGGGTATCCTTGTGACTCTGGTAGGCGGCGTCATCGACCAGTGCGTAGAGGCGGGCCTGAACATGGGCTATGCAGTACGTATCGTGCCGCTTGGCAAAGACGTAACGTCTGTGATCCATGTCGTATCCGTTGCACTTCGTGCGGCTCTGATCT
>CAJUNR010000046.1:33163-34575 GCA_910587765.1 uncultured Lachnospiraceae bacterium | reverse complement strand
AAAATCGTTTTCTGTGTTGTCACTGATTAAAATAATATCAAAGGGATATTCCACATTTAATTGCTTGTTTTGATAATCACTTAGCATAAATGCAAGTGAACTTCCCACTAAAGCAAACATAAATAACAGGCTTAGTGTTCCCAATACAAAACACGTATTACGCATTTTAGAGGAAAACTGGCGCATTAAAAACAAACAGTCCTTTTTATAAATCAAGCTCCCTTTGCTTTTTATATATTTCATCAGAAATGCCGAAAGCCCTAAATAGAAAAAGTAAAATGTAAAAGCAAGCCCAATCATTTCAAATACTGCCGCCCACTTTGTTATCCTGCCGGTAAAAATGAGAAAATACAAAAACAATACATTTCCTATGGAAAGATAGAATAACCATTTCCATATAGCGTTTCTTTTCTCGTTTACTGTTTCATTCTGCCTGTCCATGTTAATAAGACTGATGATTTCCATATTGGAGAATTTCTTCTTATTCCGAAAAAGGGCAATCATAAAACACGCCCCATACAGGATAATTGTCAATAAGATGCTTCCTGCTGATATTTCTATATTTACCCTGTAATTTTTCCCGATACTTTTATAAAAAACATAAAATAATATCTGCTGTAACCCGCTCCCCAAAAGCAATCCGGCAAAAAGAGCGGATATTCCAAGATAGAAATTTTCTTTCATGTAAAGGGCTGCAATCTGCTTTTTCTTCATTCCCGATAATAAGTAAATCGCAAATTCCCGGCTTCTTTTTTCTAAAATAAAACGTGTCATATAGTTTATCAGCCATGCAACAATAATAAGGATTGCCACTGTGGAAACTGCCATAAATGTAACTAACATTGTTCCTGCCGTAGAAAGCTCCCCATTGTTTCCAAAATGAATCATTTCGTAAATATCCTTTGAAAACAGCAAAGAATGAAAGGAAAAAGTGAGGGCTGTTATCATACACAAGGTTAGAAAGTAATTCAGATAATCTTTCCATAGCCTGCGGGCATTTCGTAATGCAAGTTTATTCAGCATAAATATCATCACCCCCGATTTTGGACTGCATACCAAGAATACGGTTTAAATACTCCTTTTTACCCATATTTCCCCGCTCCAATTCAGAGCATATCTTACCGTCACTTAAAAACAAAATCTTTTCACAATAACAGGCTGAAAACACATCATGCGTTACCATTAAAATCGTTGCGCCTAATTCCCTGTTCATAATCTGTAAAGTATGAAGAAGCATAGCAGACGAGTTTGAATCCAGTGCCCCCGTTGGTTCATCAGCAAGAATCAGTTTGGGATTATTGACAAGTGCCCTCGCACAAGCCGCCCTCTGTTTTTGCCCGCCGGACACTTCATACGGGAATTTGCTTAAAATGTCGCAGATATGTAAAGTTTCTGATATACTCTTTACTCTG
>CAJUNR010000046.1:0-33063 GCA_910587765.1 uncultured Lachnospiraceae bacterium | reverse complement strand
GTCATTTGGGAAATATCAGCCATGTCATAAAGAACCTGCCCGCCGGACATTCTGTCTATGGTAGACAAAATATTTAATATGGTCGTTTTTCCCGAACCGGAAGCACCCATGATTCCAATAAAAGCCCCCTTATCTACATAGAAACTTACATTGTCAACAGCGGTAACTTTTACATTTCCCGTGCCATAATTCTTTACAAGGTTTTTAACCTCAATAAAATGGTTTCTCGCCATAATATCCCACCATTCCTTTCTTCTGCTTAAATATTGGATTCTAATAAATCAGATATTTTTTTCATTCTGATTTCGGAGCAGTATTGAATAAGACCAGTAAATTCCTATACAAAAAAATGTGATAAAGCTGCCAATACCGCTTAAAATCATGGAGAAAGTAATGCAAAACAGTATATCCATATACTTCATACTCTCAAATACAGGAAGCCCCCAACCACTGCCAACAGCTACAAATATCAAAAGACCAAGCGCAATACCTCCAACCAACATTTTCTTCATTTTAAGAAATTCTTCCTGTATTTCCTTTCGCACTTCCTCCGCAAATACAAGTTCCTTTTTCCGAAGAACCCTATAAGGATTTTGTTTCAACGCAATGTAGATCACAACAGCAAGTAAGAGCATAATAGATATGGTTGTAAGTATTGGCGCAACACTGGAAGCAAAAAAGTAATTTTCCGTAGAAGTATAAGATACTGAATTACAGCCTAACGCAATTCCACACGCCGTTGCCAACAGCAAAAATTTTCTTTTGTAATAGAACAGGAAGCCATTTGCTGTTTCTCTGCTTACATAAAATCCTTTCGTTTCTTCCTGTAATTTTTTTTCATTATCTGAACCAATCGCCCTGTCATCAAGCAATAGGTCATCTAATTTCACTTGAAATATTTTGCTGATTAAGATTATCTTTTCTGTTTCGGGATAACCATTGTTATTTTCCCATTTGCTTACTGCCTGTCTGCTTGTGTTTAATTTTTCTGCCAGCGCTTCCTGTGAAAGTCCTTGTGACTTCCGTAGCTTATACAGCTTTTCTCCGAATGTCATATTTTTTCCTCCTTGTTCTCGCCCATAGTAGCATAATGGCTCAAAATGTCTATCATTCAACTCTGACAATTCCGCAACTTTAAGTTGCTATTGGTTATTTTCTCCCATAAGCAGCAACAAAAGTCTGCCTAAAATAATAATTTAGCACTATATCCGACAAATTGAAACAAATAATACAAAAAAGGAAATATGAAGAATGGGGATACGGTACTTTTGAATTTTCCGCTTTTCTGTCCGAAATGTAGTACAGCTAAAAATGACGTTAAGCAAAGAGCCAGACGCATAATGCGGAAAGACTGCTTCCTTTGGTACGGGAACGCAGGCTCTCTCTCATGTTATGTATCAGTTCCAATTTCAATGGCTCCTTTTGCCCTTGGTACAGATAAAACGGATTCAATGATTGGGATAAGGGAGGCAGACTCTTGTTCGCTGCATTCCTCAATCATAAATCGAAGCTGGCGGATTGCAGGGCTTTCCCTTTTCATTTCGGGATTGAAAATCTCTCTGGAATCCAGTTTGAGCGCACGAACCAAAGGATATAGGACTTCCATTTTAGGAAGGGGCCGGGGCGACCAAAGCGGCGGCAGAGAAGATTGTGAGGAAGGATAACAAAGTTTGATTGTATGAAAAGGCTGGCTGGGGCACGTTCTATCTGCCTGGACGCATATGGAACGGATTCAGCTGGAAAAAAATATGATCTGGAAATCCAGAGACAAGACAAAGGAGCAGACCCACATAGGGCAAGGTATCATTCAAGCGTAATGGATATAGAGAATCTCCATTCTGGTCAGGAATTTAAAGAATTGCCAGACACATATACAATTTTTATCATTGAAAAAGATTTTTATGGTCAGGGCGAAGCTGTTTATCCGATTGAGAGAATCAACCTTGCAACGGGTAAATCTTTTGAAGATGGGGAGCATATTCTTTATGTGAATGGTGAATATCGTGGGGATTCCGCTATAGGAAAACTCATGCACGATTTTAATTGCACCAAAGCAGATGATATGAATTTTGAATTGATGGCTAACCGGACACGGTATCTAAAAGAGAACCCGAAAGGAGTGAACGAGATGTGTAAAATTATGGAAGATATGAGAATTGAATCTTTAAAAGAAGTTGCGCTTCGTATGCTGGCAGCCGGAAAATATGCTCTGGAAGAAATTTCAAGTATTTCTGGACTTTCACAACATAATACTTTTGATTGTACCCTCAGATTCAAAATACAGACTCAGCGGATAATCTTCTCCGTTTTTGCCTTTATGGAATGTGTAAAATCGAATCTCTTTTTCGTGATCAATCACTTTTGGCAAAAACTCTTCCAAAATTCCTGTATTTTCGCAAAAGTCAGCAGGAACTACCAGCGTATCCATAATTCTGGAATAAACACTTCTAAATACATCTGTTTTCAGTTTCAGTTTATTAAAAAATGAAAGCGCTAACGTCTCAATTGGAAGCTGCTCCCTGTATACATCGCATTCCTTTCTTACAGAAACGCCAAATTCAATTAAATGGCCAAAACGACCACCTTGTGAGAACTGTTCCAGTATTGCCGGACAGAAATGAAGTCATTGCTCCACGGATGATCTTCCATCTGTTTTGCAATGACTTCCCTTTTATCTCTTATTTTCTCCCGCAGTCCGACGCTCTTCCGGTCAGGATCTCCAGACCGTGCTCCAGCGCCGGCAGGATGTACTCCAGGCTCTCCCGGACCGCCTTCGGGCTCCCCGGAAGATTGATGATCAGAGTGGATTTGCGGATGCAGGCGGCCGCCCGGCTTAACATGGCGCGGGGCGTGATGGTCATACTGTAGGCGCGCATGGCCTCCGGAATCCCCGGCACCATCCGCTCCGCGATGTCCGTCGTCGCCTCCGGCATACAGTCTCTCGGAGAGAAACCCGTCCCGCCCGTCGTCAGCACCAGCTCCACAATCCCTTCATCCGCAATCCGCGCCATCTCTTCCGCCAGCAGTTTCCTCTCATCCGGAAGCAGAATGCTGTGCACCACTTCATAACCGTGCGCTTCCAGAATCCCGCGGATCAGCGGACCGCTTCTGTCTTCCCGCTCTCCCGCGTATCCGGAATCGCTGGATGTAATGATTGCCGCTCTCATAATCTTTCCCTCCAAATCATTACTCCTTGATATAATCAATCTCTGTCAAATTGATACCCGACGCTGTGAGAATCACTTTTAACGCCGTATACCGCCTTTTCATCTTTCTGTACGCCTCTGATTCTTTGTCACAAGACTGCATGTAATCCTGCAGTCTGTCGAACTCTTCCACTGATATCTTGAGCATCTCTTTCTCACTCATGCTGTCACCATCCTTTCACCGACCCGATCTGCTGTGCTGCTGTCTCCATTATAATCAATCGGCCGCACCGTGTAAAGCTTTTGTTTCAAAGCAAGACAGCATAAAGCCAACGCGTTTCCTCTTCACGCCTGCCGGCCCGGAATCATCTCAGCAGCATCACATCCTCCGGTTCCACGCAGACCAGAACTTCCTCCCGCCGCCCTTCTTTTCTACAGAACGACTCCCAGGATTCTTTGGACAGCTCCAGACGGAGCCGGTTCTTATGTCCGTCTGAAGCGGACACTTCCGGGGCGTCGACCGGCCGGAGCATAATCACCATGGAAAATACGTCCTCTATGATCCTCTCCACTTTGCAGCGGAAGAGATTTTCCTGCCCCCGGGCCTCCCCGGACGGCACCAGACGGAGATAATGGCTGCGGATTCCGATATAACGGAAGTCCTCCGGAGCCTCCCCCTCATAGACGAGCGTCAGCTCCCAGTCTTCCGCCCGGACTCTGTTTCCTTCCGCCGGACGGGCGCGCGAATAATTTTTGCAGCCGGACAGCAGAGCGGCCGCCCTGGACACCGGAGACTCAAAAAGCTGCTTCACCGGTATCACCGCTCCGGATCTTCCCTGATCCATCACGCACACCCGATCGCACATCCGGTAGATCTCGTCCCGGCTGTGGGAGACAAAGAGCGTGCCGCACCCGTATTCCCGCAGCACTTCCGACAGCTCCAGCTCCAGATTCCAGCGCAGATAGCCGTCCAGCGCGGAAAAAGGCTCGTCCAGCATCAGCAGGCGGGGTTTCGTGAGCAGAATGCGGGCCAGCGCCGCCCGCTGCTGCTGCCCTCCGGAGAGCTGGCAGGGCCGGCGCTCCTCCAGCCCCTCCAGCGAAAAGCGCTTCAGCGCCTCCCGCAGCAGCGTCTCCCTCCTCTCCCGGTCTTTTTCCCGGATTTTCAGACCGGTCAGGAGATTCTGCCGCACCGTCATGTCCGGAAACAGCGCGTAATTCTGAAACAGCAGCCCCACCTGCCGCCTCTGCGGCCGCAGATCAATCTTCTTCTCCGAGTCGAAAAAGACCGTCCCGTCCAGTTCGATCCGGCCTTCATCCGGCCGGACGATGCCCGCGATGCAGCGCAGCGTCAGGCTCTTCCCGCAGCCGGAAGCGCCGAGAATCCCCGTCACGCCGCCGTCCGTCTCAAAAGAAGCCCGCAGCTCAAAATCTCCCAGTTTCTTTCGGATATCCACATACAGCGCCATCCCGCCCCTCCTTCCCGCGCCGGCTTTCTCAGGACCGGGAACGCGCGCGGCCGGACCGCGCCCGCTCCCGGCGTTCGAGCAGATTGACCGCCAGCAGCACAACCGCCGAGATGGCCACATTGACCGTCACCCAGCGAAAGGCCAGCGCCTCGTTGTCCGTCCGCCAGAGCTGATAGACCGTCGTGGAGATGGTCGCCGTCCGTCCCGGCGTATATCCGGCGATCATGCTGGTGGCGCCGTACTCCCCCAGCGCCCTCGCAAAAGCCAGCACCGCCCCCGCCAGAATCCCCTGGCGGCACGCCGGCATCCGGATGCGCCAGAAAATGTACGCGTTTCCGAGTCCCAGGGTCCGGCCGGCATCCGCCAGATTCTCGTCAAAGCTCTCGAACGCCCCTCTTGCCGTCCGGTACATGAGCGGAAAAGCGACCACCGCCGCCGCGAAAATCCCCGAGTACCAGGTCATCACCAGCTTCGTGTCAAAGGTTTCCAGAAACCACGCGCCGAACGGGCGGCGGGGACCGAGTAACACCAGCAGAAAATAACCCACCACCGTGGGCGGCAGCACGAGCGGCAGCGTCAGCACCACATCCAGAAAGCCTTTCAGAAACGGATGCAGCCCGGCGATATAGTAGGCGGAGCAGATGCCCGCAAAAAATACGATCACGCTGGAAATCAGCGCAATCCGCAGAGAATTGTACAAAGGATACCAGTCCATACCTTCACACCTTCCACCGGTTACTGCGCCGCGGAAAATCCGACTTCGCCGAACACTTCCATACATGCGTCCGTCCTCAGATAATCCAGAAAAGCCTGCGCCGCCGCCTGCTCTTCGGACGTTTTGAGCACCGCCGCCGGGTAGATCACCGGCCTGCACAGATCCTCCCCCGCCTCGTCCACAACCGTCAGTCCCGCAGAAAACGCGTCTGTCGCGTAGATGATGCCGGCGTCCGCAGAGGCCTCCGACACCTGCGTCGTCACTTCCTTGACATTGGACCCGTAGGTAATCTTCCCGTCCGCTTCCAGCCGTTCCAGCAGCCCCAGCGCCGTCAGGATTTCCGTGGAATACTGTCCCACCGGCACGTCCTCGTTGCCCAGCGCCAGCAACTTCAGCCTGTCCGTACCCAGATCCGCAAAGCGCTCGATGCCCGCCGGATTCCCGTCCGGGACCGCCTGCACCACTTTATTTTCCAGAAGATTGATCCGACTTCCCTCCAGCACAAAATCCAGCCCCTCTTCATTCGCCTGCGGATCTGCAGCCAGATCCAGTTGATTCATCTGTTTCTGCGCCGCGGAAATGAACACGTCGCAGTCCGCCCCCTCCTGAATCTGCGTCTTCAGAGTACCGGAAGAATCGAAGTTAAACACAAGCTCCACCTCCGGCGCCTCCTCTGCGTACATTGTCCCGATCTTTTCCAGCGTCTCCGTCATGGAAGCCGCCGCGAAGACGTTCAGGGTAATTGTCTTTTCCGCGGACGCCGAAGCTTCGGCCTCTTTGGATCCGGACGCTTCCGGTTCGGCGCTCTCCTCTGCCTCCGGCGTCTCTGCCGGCGGCGCTTCGCCCGAACCGCATCCGCACAGTACGGACGCCGCCCAGACCGCTGCCGCTATTGCTGCGATCATCCTTCTTTTCATTTTCGTTCACACCCCTTTTCATATTATCTCTTATTTGTTATTTTTTTTAATAAATAACGATACGGATATTATACACGTCGGAAAACCGCTTTGTCAACAGGCTGTCCGTTTAATTTTCAGAAAATTTAAAAACATGATTACTTTTCAATTACTTTAACATCCACGCCCCCGGACGCCCGACGCGGGCAGATTATCCTTCCAGACCCCGCTCGCGCTTAATGAAGGGACGCAGCGGTATTTATGCCCTTTGGGTACTAAGGCGCGAAAAAACCGCGCCTAAGGACCGACGCCCTTCAATGGGTCTTCCAGGATAATCTGCCCGCGTCGGGCTGAGAACCGGTATTCGTAAGTAATAATAAAACCGGTTTAAAAAACGGGCAGGGGAAAAATTTCACCCCCCGCCCGTCCCGGCAGAAAAAGATTCACTGAAAATCCCGAAAATAGGTGTCAAAGAAACGCTGTCCCATGCGGCGCATATCCTCCTCCATCGCATGATACCGTTCCATAAAAGCCCTTCCTTCCCCGGTGATCGTAGAGCTTCCTCCGTTCCGGCCGCCGTTGCAGCGGTTCAAAAAGAGAAAGCCCATCTCCTTCTCCAGCCGGTTCACCATCTTCCACCCTTTGGTGTAGGACATATTCATCCTGCCGGCGGCCGCCTGGATGGAACCGGTCTCATCAATAAGCTGCAGAAGCCGGTACTCTTCCGGACCGAAAAAATCCTCTTCCTTCGACAGAATCAACCGGTTCCGGCACCGAAGTTCATTGGCGTCCCTCTGCGCCTTCACATACTGTTCCGCCCGCCGGATCCCGTCTTCCGTCCGGATCGAGAGGATGCATCCCGGATCCTCCACCGGACACCGGCAGCCGTCCGCCTCCTTCTGTTCTCCGAACGCATACAGCCGGGGATAACCTTCCGTCCCCTGACAGACCGGAACCGCGCTTCCCGGACACTGAAGAAGCGTCTCCAGTGTTCCTCCCGCAAACGCCGGATATTCCACCGGAATCACCGCCGCGCGGTCCATGAACTTTTCCGCTTCCGAAAGCCCCAGCCGCAGAGACGCCTGCAGATCATGCTCCCGATACTGCCCGTCCTCTACGCAGAGAACTTTATGATGGCTCAGATGGTTTTTCAGCACTTCCTTCTGGTACCCCAGCACCACCAGTATGGGGGAAAGGCCCGCTTTCCGAAGCATGGCGATCTCCCGCTTGATGACCGTCGTCCCGTCGATCGGGTACATGGGCAGAAATACCGGAATGTCCTCGTTGTCTCTGTTCTCTTCTCTGAAATCAGAGGAAGCGATGATCAAAGCGCCTGTTTTTATCATATCTTTTCCGCTCTATACTCCTTTACCGAATCCGCAGCTCGGGTAATGGCAGGTCCCGCAGCCAAGGCAGAAGCCGCCGTTCCCCATATGCGCCAGTTGTTTTCTCGTCACCGGAACTCCGGCCGCGATGCGGGGCAGCACCAGGTCAAAGACCGTCGCTTTGGCGTACATCACGCACCCCGGAAGCCCCATCACCGGGGTCCCGTCCGCAAAATATCCCAGGAGGAACATGGCGCCCGGCAGCACCGGCGCACCGTAAGAGACGATATCCGCTCCGGTCCGCTTGATCGCTCCCGGCGTTTTGTCGTCCGGATCCACGCTCATGCCGCCGGTACAGAGAATCAGATCCGCCCCCTTCTCCTTCAGTTCCAGAATCGTATCCGTGATCTTCTCCTGATCGTCGTCGCAGACCCGGTGTTCCAGAACCGAAATCCCGTACGCGGACAGTTTGTCGACCACGACCGGTGTAAACGTATCTTTGATTCTGCCGTGGTACACTTCGCTGCCGGTCGTCACGATACCCGCCTTCATACACCTGAACGGAGTCAGCGATACAAGCGGCTCGCTTCCCGCAGTCTCTCTCACCTGCCGCATCTTCGCCTTCTCGATGACCAGAGGAATCACCCGCGTCCCCAGCAGCCGGTCGCCCTTTCTCACCGCCGTGTTCGTGTGTCTGGTGGCGATCATGATCTCTTCGATCTCGTTGACCGCATTCAGCCGGTCCACATCCACGCGGAACAGCCCGTCGCAGTCCGCGATCAGCTCGATCTTGCCCTCCTTCACCGGTGTGGGATGCATGTTCTCGTTTTTGCAGATCTCGTACAGAATCTGCGCCGCCTCGTCCTCGTGCAGCATGTTTTCGTCTTTCTCCCACACATACACATGCTCTTTCCCCACAGACAGCAGCATCGGAATGTCTTCCTCCGTTATTACGTGCCCCTTGCGGAATACCGCGTCCTTCACCACATCTTTCACGATCCTTGTGATGTCGTGACACAGCACATGGCCTGCCGCATCGACTGTGTTAATACACTTCATACCGTTCCTCCTTCTTATTTCCCGGACATTCTGTACGGAAAATACCATTGTTGCAAACACCCTTGTTTTTTTCTTGTCAAACTTCAACAAAAATTTAACAATCTTATACAGTTAATCATACAAATTAACCAGCATTCTGTCAACGGTTTTTTTCTCCTTCATTGCAGGTAGCATTGCGCGGAAACAGCCGTTCAGATGCGCTCTGAACGGCTGCCTGAAGATTACAATTCGGAAAAACGGTAAGAAACAATTTTTTCTGCGGCCGCGGCCCCCGCCTCCTCCGCCTGCAGCGTCACGCTGTCCACGATTTTATGGACATGGTGACAGTTTCCGCAGAGCGTAATCCAGTCCGGAAGTTCCCCGCCGCGCCGGAGTTTTTTCAGGATCCTTTGCTCCGGGATCAGCCCCACCGCGCTGATCAGCGTGTCGCAGGCAATCCGCGTCTCTTCCCCGGTCCGGAGATTGCGGACCGTAACTCCGTCGATTCGCCCCTCCCCATGCACGAAAACGACGGTGGACGTAAGAAGCACCGGTATGCCGTACTTCTCCAGACAGTCCCTGCGGTTCTTCAAAAGTCCGCCGCAGACGGAATCCTGTTCTACAACGGCCGGTACCTCCTTCCCTTCCAGAACCATCCGGCGGGCGAGGATCTGCCCCATATCCCCGCTGCCCAGAATCACGGCCCGCTCTCCGATCTGCGCATGGCAGCAGTTGATCAGATACTGGGCCTCCCCCGCGGTATAGATGCCGGACGGCCTCGTCCCGGCAGCCGTCAGAGACGGAAAGGAACGCTCGTAGCAGCCGCTGGCCAGGATCAGATGGGCAAAAGAAATCCTGCGGCGGCCGACCCGGGGGCCGACCGCCAGCAGCGTCCGATCGGGAAACACTTCCAAGGCGGCGGTATCCGCCCAAAAACGGATACCGGACCCGGCGAAGGGTCCGGTAAACCGGCGCATATATTCAATTCCCGTCAGATCAAAAGAAAAACGGGTGAGGCCGAACCCGCGGTGCACGCACTGCCTCAGCACGCCGCCCGGAGCGGATTCCCGTTCCAGCACGGCGATCAGATTTCCGGCCGATTCTCCCGGCAGCAGCTCGGCAAACCTCTTTTTTGCGGACAGAGCGGCGGCTATCCCCGCCGCTCCGCCGCCGACAATCAGTAAAGGACTGTCATACATCCCGTTCTCCTCCGTCTTTCTGAAAGAGGCAGTAAGAACCTCTCCCGTCTTTGATGATCTGTCCGTCTTCTGCGGACATCTGCCGTGCCAAAAGCCCGGCGATCCGCGGCGAACAGTGGCTGCCCTGACACTGCCCCATCCCGCTGCCGGTGCGCCTCTTTACGCCGTCTATAGTGACCGCACCTCTTTTGACGGCCTCCAGAATCTCCCCCTCCGTGATCTGTTCGCACCGGCAGACGATCTTCTGATACGCCGGATCTTCCAGGTACGCCCTGTATCTGCGGCGGGGAGGAATTTCTTTGAAGAAACCGCTGTTCTCCCGCCCCAGCGCGGCCAGAACCCTGCCGGCGGTCAGCTTTCCCAGTTCATTGGCGCAGGTAAGTCCCGGAGTCTTGATTCCGATCAGGCTGATCAGCCCGTCCCCCGTCTCCGTGATCAGAGGTTCCAGACCGCACAGACGCGTCCCGGGGCTGTCCGGCCGGTACGGATTCGGGCGAAGGCCCGCAAAGCTGCGGATTCGGACGCTGTCCGCCAGACGCGGAAACAGTTTCCGGCTCTCGGCAATCAGCCTTTCACAGCCGGAGGCGGAAGTGGCCGGAGGCGAATCCGCGCCGGCGGGACGGTTGACCGTACCTGCCAGCAGCTTCCCGTTTACCGTGGGGACCAGCGTAATCCCCTTTCCCCGCTCCTCGGTCTCGCAGAAAATGATATGCCCGGGCGCGCCGCCGTCTTCCGGTTCAAACAGCACATACTCCGCCAGCTCCGCCCGGATACGGATCGCCGGTTCCGCGTACAGCTCCTGTACCCGATCCGCCGCGATCCCGGCGCAGTTGACGATTGTACGGCTGCGCACCGTCCGCTCATGGTTCATCTCCAGACAGAAGCAGCCGTTTTCTCTGCGTATGGCGGTGACTTCCGTGTCAAACCGCGTTTTCAGTCCCAGCTCCCCCGCCGCCTCCCAGGCGGCGATTCCCAGCTCCCACGGATGAAGCGTGGCGGTAGACGGCGCGTACAGGCCCAGAGTAACCTCCTCCGTCAGCCCCGGCTCCATTTCGCGCACCTCCCGCGCAGACAAAAGCCGGAGTCCCGGAACCCCGTTCTCCATCCCCTGACGGTATTTTTTCCGCACGGTCTGATCGCTTCCCGGCCCGAAGCTGACCAGAAGCGAGCCGCAGCGCAGATAAGGCACCTCCAGCTTCCGGCAGAGTTCGTCAAGCTCCCGGTTCGCTTTCAGCGTCAGGTTCGTCTTCATGGAGCCGGGGCGGTTGTCATATCCCGGATAGATGACGGCGGTGTTCGCTCTGGAAATGCCGGTACAGACGTCCTCCCGCTTTTCCAACAGCACGGTTTTCACCGAACAGCGGGAAAGATTCAGCGCGCAGAAACAGCCCAGAAGCCCGCCGCCGATCACCGCCGCGTCCCATACAACAGCCTCTTCCCTCTCCGCTTTCATAAAACACATCCATTCCTTTCGTTTTTCTCAGGCATTTGAGCGGGATGGATTTCATCCCATGCTCACGCACCGGGCGCCAGTCAGTCCGCTGACCTGTTTCATTCGGATGCCCGTGTGCACAGACGGCAGCGGCGGAACGCCTATGTTTCACACCGTTTTTTAAAAACGGCGCCGCACTTCTCCGGGAGACCGCAGCGTATAACCGCCCAGTTCCTCCAGCTTCCCGGCAAATTCCCTGCTCCTTAAAAGCGCAAGCATCTCCTGTACCAGCGGCGTCTCCCACGCGCTGTCCGGAATGAGCAGGTCGTACTGCTCCGTACAGACCGGAATAAATGCAAGATCGTACATCTTCGCGGCGGAGTAGATTCCCATCCCCGCATCCGCAGAGCCGGACGCGATCTGCGCCGCAACCGAAGTGTGCGTAAATTCCTCCCGCTCATAGCCGTAGATGGAAGCCGTATCCAGACGGTGTTTTGCGCACAGATAATCCATCAGGATCCTTGTCCCCGAGCCTTTCTGCCGGTTGACATAACGGATGCCGGACGACGCAAGCGATTCGATCCCGGTAATCTGCCTGGGATTGTCCTTCGCCGCCATAATCCCCTGGGTTCTCCCGACGCATTCCACAAGACGGACGCCTCCGCCCGGAAAATATTTGCGGATATAAGATTCGTTATACGTTCCGTCCTTCTCGTCCAGAAGATGAATCCCCGCCACATGTGTCTCTCTGCGGCGGACAGCCATGATGCCCCCCATGGAACCGGTATGGGTGGAGGCCATAAAGTGCGCCGGATTTCTGCGGTGAAGCAGATCCGCCAGTTCGTCCAGAAGCGGGTCATGGCTTCCGATGGCCACCAGTGTATGTTCCAGTTCTTCTTTCGGCCGCAGAAGACGGATCGGCACCTCGCTCCCGGCTTCACAGCCTTCCAGTCCCTGAGAAATCGTCAGGATCCCGTCCGCTTTCATGAACGAGGAAACCACGCCGCTGCCCCGGTTCAAAGGAGTCGCAATCAGACGCCCGTCCACATACCCCATGCGGACCCGGACAAACTCCTGATACTTCAGTCCGGAAACCACCGGCCGGGAAAGCTGCGCCCGGACGGTTTCCTCCCGGCGGAGCGGATGACGGGTCATATATTCAATGACCGGTTTTAAAAGCTGTTCGATCACGATGATTCCCGAGACCGGATACCCCGGAACGCCCAGGATGGGTTTGGCGCCCTGATAGCCCAGAATCGCCGGTTTTCCGGGTTTCATGGCAATCCCGTGGTACAGCACGCCCCCAAGCTCCCGGATCACCCGGGCGGAATAATCTTCCCGGCCCGCGGAGGAACCGGCGTTCAGAAGTACGATGTCGCACTTCGAGAGCGCCCCGGACACCGCGGCTTTGATCTCGTCAAACCGGTCCGGCACGATGGGGAAGGTCACAGGCTCCGCTCCCCACTGCCGGAGCATGGCCGAGAAGATGGAGGAATTAAATTCGATTATGTCGCCGGGCGCCGGATCGGCGGTCGGGGGAATGATCTCATCGCCGGTAGGGATAATGCCGACCACCGGCTTCTTCAGCACATCCAGCTCCATCACGCCGCCCGCCAGCAGCGCGCCGATGGCCGAGGGAGAGACGGCCGTGTAAGCGGGCAGAATCATCTCGCCCGCGCAGATATCCTCCCCGATCTGGCGGATATGCTGCCAGGGCGCCGCCGCATCATAGAGACGGACCGAACCGTCCTCTTCCCTCACCACATCCTCAACCATGACGACTGCATCGCAATGTTCCGGAACCGGATCTCCGGTATCCACCACCGTGTACCGCTCCGGCGGCAGCGTCACCGACGTCGTCTGGGTCGCGCCGAACGTATCCCCCGCCTGCACGGCAATCCCGTCCATGGCGCTCGCATGATAGTGGGGCGCGCAGATGTGCGCATAGACCGCGCAGGCCGTTACTCTGCCGCAGGCGTCCTGCACGCGGATCCGCTCCGGAACGCCTCCCATTCCGTTTTTGATTAAAAGTTCCAGATATTCTTTCTTCGCCTGTTCCAGCGGCACATTGGTCAAATATTGAAATGCCATTACAATTTCCATCCTTTTCCATCAATCCATCATTTTCCAGTCGCCTGTCATTCATCCGTCAATCCTTCTCCGGCCGTCTGTCACTCATCCGCCGGCCATTCTCCGGTCGTCCGCCGCTCATCCGTCGGCCGAATACAGGGTGACCGCAACCTCCGCCCCCGCGGGCAGCCCCTCGCAGTCCCTGGGAATGCAGAAATAACCGTCCGAGCCCGCCAGCGTCGTAATCAGGCCGGATTTTCCGCGGATCGGCCGGGCCGTAATCCCGTTGTCCGTCTGTTCCAGAAAGACCCCGTTATACTGCGCGCGGCCGTGATTTGCCTCCACGGATTCCGAAAGCCGCGCCATGACCGGGATATCCCGCAGCGCATATCCGCCAAGCTGCGCCAGCAGCCTCCGGACAAAGATGTGCGTGATAAAAAACGCCGCCACCGGATGCCCCGGGAGCCCAATGACCGGACGGCCGCCGATCTTTCCGAAAAGCGTCGGTTTTCCGGGCTTCATGGCAATCCCGTGAAAGAGAATCTCTCCGCGGGCTTCGATGACGCGGCAGGCCGCATCCTTGACTCCCACGCTGCTGCCGCCGGAGAGCAGCACCAGATCGCATTCCCGCACGGCCTCCTCGATCTTCCGTCCAAGCAGTTCTTCCTGATCCGGGATGATTCCGTACACGGCCGGCGACGCCCCCAGCCGCGCCATGAGCGCCGCAAGCAGGCTGCTGTTCACATCCCGGATCTGCCCCGGTCCCGGCGCCTGCTGCGGCGGGACCAGCTCGTCCCCTGTGGACAGAATGCCCGCCTTCAGCCTGCGCACCACCGGAACGTCCACCACGCCCATGGCCGCCAGCGCCCCGATGTCCTGGGGCGTCAGTCTCCGTCCTGACGGAAGGACCGGCTTGCCCGGATACACGTCGTCCCCTTTGAGAATCACGTTATGCCCCGGTGCGGCCGGCTTCAGGATACCGGTCGTTCCGTCCCCGTAATCCTCGGTATATTCGATCATCTGCACCGCGTCCGCACCTTCCGGCAGTTCCCCGCCGGTGGGAATCGGCGCGCAGCATCCCTCCTTCAGCGCAAAGCCGGCCGCCTGTCCCATCAGAATCTCCTGCGTGTTCTGCAGAATCGCCGGAATGCTGTCACTGCAGCCGAAGGTGTCCTTTGCATGTACGGCAAATCCGTCCACGGTGGAGCGGTCAAAAGCGGGGACATATTCCCGGGCGCGGATCTCTTCCGCCAGCACCCGCCCGGCGGCCTGCGTCCAGGGAACCGTCTCCGTTCTGTCCGCGGCCGGTTCAAACTGCGTCTTGATGATCTCGAATACTTCCTCAGGTGTCTTTACCGTCAGCATCTCATACCTCCCCTACGATCTTTCCCAGATCCGTGTAATCATTATCCGCAATGGAAAAAATATCGTTCTGATATTCCCGGGATCTCAGAATCTGAAGCATGGCCTGGATCCCCGGTGAATGATACATTTCTTTCTTGACGACGAGATCATAGCGTTCCCTCTGAACCGGAACGAAATCCAGATCCGGAAACTGTTTGATCACCCGCCCGGTGCCGATTCCCACATCCGCCTGCCCTTCCGCGATGGCCGCAGCCACCGTCAGATGCGACGACATCTCGTTCTCATATCCCCTGACCGACGCGGAAGGAACCTTCATCCGGAACAAATGTTCGTCCAGCAGGATTCGGGAACCGGTCCCGCTGCGCCGGTTCAAAATGGCCACGTCCGGCCGCGTCAGATCCTCCCACGAGGTGATTCCCTTGGGATTGCCCTTTTTTACATAAAAGCCCTGCATCCGCCAGGTCAGGTTGACGGCCACCGCATGAACCCCCGGCATCAGACGGCGGATATAGGGCAGATTGTAGCTGTCCGTATCGGAATCCCACAGATGGCACGTAGCCGCCTGCACGTTTCCCTGATAGAGGGACAGCAGACTCTCAAAGCTCCCCACATAAGCCCGCAGCGCCTGAATGCCGTACTGATGGAGATAGTTGGACAGGATATCCAGGATCACATCCTGCCCGGAGATGATCAGGGGCTGCTTCTGCGCGGAATCTCCGTACAGAAGGCTGCTCTGCACGGTCACTTTCTGCACCGGAGCCGCCACCTGCTGGGAATGCCGGCTCCTCGCGATGTAGGCGTCCACATCCTCCTGGGTAAACCGGACCTTTCTGCCTATTTTGTAGGAGACAATCTCTCCTTTTTTGATCAGCGCATAAATGGTGCTTTTACTGACATGAAGGATTCTGGCGACCTCTTCGGTCGACAGAGATTTATTCTGATCCAATCAAGCCCTCCTCCTTTGTTGTATTTGGCATTAATATATATTATTTCGCACAATATTTCAATACTTTTATTTATTTTATTGATATTTTCTGCGCAAACTCGTATGATATTAGATATAACATACAAGCCATTATCATTAAAGGAGGTATTTTTATGGCACGTTTTACATTACCGAGAGACGTATATCATGGACCGGGAGCTCTGGAGGCGCTGAAGACTCTGGACGGAAAGAAAGCAATGGTCTGCGTGGGCGGCGGCTCCATGAAACGCTTCGGCTTTCTTGACAAGGTGACCGATTACCTGAAGGAAGCAGGCATGGAAGTGAAGCTGTTCGAGGGCATCGAGCCCGATCCTTCCGTTGACACCGTGATGAAGGGCGCGGAGGTGATGAGAGAGTTCCAGCCCGACTGGATCGTGGCCATCGGCGGCGGTTCTCCCATCGACGCAACCAAGGCGATGTGGATCAAGTACGAGTATCCGGATGTGACGTTCGAGGATATGTGCAAGGTATTCGGACTTCCTAAGCTGCGCACCAAAGCTCATTTCTGCGCAATCTCCTCCACTTCCGGAACCGGAACCGAGGTGACCGCATTCGCAGTCATCACGGACTATGAGAAGGGGATCAAGTATCCGCTGGCGGACTTCGAGATTACGCCCGATGTGGCAATCGTCGATCCGGCGCTGGCAGAGACCATGCCCAAGAAGCTCGTGGCTCATACCGGTATGGACGCGATCACGCATTCCATCGAGGCGTATGTATCCACCGCGAACTGCAATTACACCGACGCGCTGGCGCTTCATTCCATCAAGATGATCCAGGACAATCTGGTAGGCTCCTTCAATGAGGATATGAAGAAGAGAGCGACGATGCATGACGCACAGTGTATGGCAGGTATGGCGTTCTCCAATGCGCTTCTCGGTATCGTGCACTCCATGGCACACAAGACCGGCGCGGTCTTCGCAGACCAGGGCGCGCACATCATCCACGGCGCGGCAAACGCAATGTATCTGCCCAAGGTGATCGCGTTCAACGCGAAGGATCCGGTTGCGAAACAGCGCTACGGCGTGATCGCGGACTTCATGGGCCTTGGCGGAAGCAATGACGACGAGAAAGTGGATCTGCTGATCAAGTGCCTGCGGAAGATGAACGACGATCTGAATATTCCGCACTGCATCAAGAACTACGGCAAGGACAGCTATCCGACCGATCAGGGCTTCGTGCCGGAGAACATTTTCCTTGAGAGACTGCCGGAGATCGCGAAGAACGCGATTCTGGATGCATGTACCGGATCGAATCCGCGTCAGCCCAGCCAGGAAGAGATGGAAAAACTTCTGAAATGCTGCTATTATGATACGGAAGTCGATTTCTAAAACCGGCAGAATGTTCCGCAAAATTACATAAAAAAATTACATAGTAAGAACCCGCACCTGCCGGCACGACGCCGGCAGGTGTTTTACCAAAAGCCGTTTTTATTATATTTGACGCAGATATATCTCATTTCACGCAGTATTTCGTTCTTTTACTGATTTTGATTGCTATTTCTGTGCGAAAACGGTATGATATTGTATATAAAATAAAAATCTTTGTCCAATCCATTTTACATTTTACCAAGAAGGAGGTCTATCTTTATGAGTGGATGTTATTACGAGAAAATCGCACGGATCAACCTGACTACCGGACAGATCACCGTAGAGAAGCTGGATCTTGATCTGGCGAAGAAATTCATCGGCGGCCGCGGTCTGGGAACGAAGATCCTGTACGATGAAGGCGTAGCCGCGGCGGATCCGTTGTCACCGGACAACAAACTGGTCTATATCACCGGCCCCATGACAGGAACGCTGTCCCCGTCCTCCGGAAGATATATGGTATGTACCAAGTCCCCGCTGACCGGGATGATCGCATGTTCCAATTCCGGCGGAATCTGGGGCGCCAAACTGAAATACGCAGGATGGGACGCGCTGATTGTGGAAGGCGAAGCGCCCAACTGGTGTTACCTCAATATTGAAGACGACAAAATCGAACTTCTGGACGCGGCGGAATACGTAGGTATGATGTCCGAAAAGATCGACGATACATTAAAAGAAAAGCACGGCAAGGAAGCGTCCGTTCTGAACATCGGCCCGGCAGGGGAGAAGAAAGTACTTCTTGCGGCGATCATGAACGACAAGGACCGCGCGGCGGGCCGTTCCGGCGTAGGCGCCGTCATGGGCAGCAAGAAGCTCAAAGCCATCGTGGTGACGGCATCCCGCAAAAAGCTGGATATCATCCACGACGAGGAGGCGCTCAAGGCCGCAAACAAGCGTTCGATGGAGATCCTGAAAGCCAACCCGGTCACCGGCTCCGGCTTGAGAGATCTGGGTACGGCCGTACTGGTCAACATCGTAAACAACATCGGATGTTTCCCGACCAACAACTGGCAGGGCGCATATTACCCGCAGGGAGACGATATCTCCGGCGAGACGCTGAAGGAAACCTATCTTGTTAAGAACAGCGCCTGCCACCGCTGCCCCATCGGCTGCGGACGTGTGGTCGATGTGAACGGCCGTGTAACCGGCGGTCCGGAGTATGAGCCGTTATGGGCATACGGCGGCAACTGCGGCAACAACAATCTCAACGCCATTGACGAAGCGAACATGTGGTGTAACGAGTATGGTCTGGACGCCATCTCCACACCGTGTACCATCGCGGCGGCTATGGAACTTTATGAAAAAGGATATATTAAGGAAGAAGAATGCGGCGGCATCCCGCTCAAATGGGGTTCTGTGGAAGCCATCGTAGAGTGGACCAGGCGCATGGGCGATCCCAATACCGAGCTGGAATGGCTGATGAGCTCCGGTTCCGCGAGACTGTGCGAGCACTACGGACATCCGGAGATCTCCATGTCGGTCAAGAAGCAGGAGATGCCGGCGTACGACGCGCGCGGAATCCAGGGAATCGGTATTACATACGCGACTTCCAACCGCGGCGGATGCCACGTACGCGGATACATGATCAGCCCCGAGGTGCTGGGACTTCCGCAGCAGCTTGACCGTACCGTGACAGACGATAAAGCGTCATGGGCAAAGACCTTCCAGGATCTGACCGCGGTCATCGACTCCATGGGCAACTGTCTGTTCACGTCCTTCGCCATGGGCGCGCAGGAATACGCGGATCTGCTGAACGCGGCGACGGGAACGAACTACACGACGGAAGAACTTCTGACGGTCGGAGACCGGATCTACAACATCGAGAGAATGTTCAACAAAGCGGCCGGAATGAAGCCGGAAGACGACAGACTCCCGAAACGTCTCCAGGAAGTGCCGATTCCGGACGGACCGTCCAAGGGCATGACCTCCCAGATCGCGCTTACCCTGCCGCAGTACTATGAGGCGAGAGGATGGGTGGACGCGTTCCCGACCGACGAGACGCTGAAGAAACTCGGTCTTGACGAGTGCATCGGAAAATGATCGAAGTCCGATTATTTGCAACCCTTAGGGAAGGAAGAGGCAAAGTCTTCCTTCTCGAAGGAGACAAATACCGCTGCGGAACCGACATTCTGAGAGAATTTCAGATACCGGAAGAAGAAGTTTCCATCTTCCTGATCAACGGTTTCCACAGCAAAACGCAGGATCCTGTGAAAGACGGGGATGTTCTGGCCATCTTCCCTCCGGTGGGAGGCGGCT
Source organism: uncultured Lachnospiraceae bacterium (assembly GCA_910587765.1). Lineage (GTDB taxonomy): Bacteria > Bacillota > Clostridia > Lachnospirales > Lachnospiraceae > Hominiventricola. The sequence continues at coordinate 13,803 of CAJUNR010000046.1, read as the reverse complement.
GAAGAAATTCCCGGCTGCGGGAACCGTTTACGGGGAGCGGGAGCATGAGAGCAAGATATGAACGGAATCTGCATGCTTTAACAAAAAATGAGCAGGAAATGCTGTCCGGGAAACGCGTATGCATCGTAGGCTGCGGCGGACTGGGCGGCTATCTCCTGGAATATCTTCTGCGGGCCGGAATCGGGCATATTACCGTGATTGACGGAGACTGCTTTGAGGAAAGCAATCTGAACCGTCAGCTTTTAAGTGACGAAAACCACATCGGTTCCTCCAAAACGCAAACCGCAAAAGAGCGTGCAAAAGCTGTCAACAGTGAAGTGACGGTGACTGCCGTCGATTCCTTCCTGACAGAAGATAATTCAGAAGAACTGCTGAAAGGCCACGATCTTGTTCTCGACGCAGTCGACAGTCTGGCCGTCAGAAGGCTGATGGGAACACAGTGCGCAAAGCTGAGAATCCCCCTGATCTACGGAGCCATCAGCGGATGGTACGCGCAGATCAGTCTGATCATGCCGGGCGATCCGCTGCTGGACCTTCTGTGCGGACACGGTACGGAACCGTCCGACAAAAGCGCCCTCTCCTTTACGCCTGCCGTCTGCGCCTCCTTTCAGGCCGCAGAAGCCGTAAAATACCTGTGCGGGCGCGAATGTTCCTTAAACGGCGGGATTCTGTATGTGGATCTGCTCCATATGGAGACCGAGCTGGTCCGCATCCGACTATGATATAAAAAACACCCTTTTTATATAATCGTTTCGCCTGCGTCTGCCGCGATCCGCAGATGCAGGCGGACTTTTTTATACGGAATCTTCCATTTTAATCACTTCGTTGGCCACGAAGCGCCGGATCCTCTCGTCTGCGTTTTCAAACAGGATCTCATTCCTGCTTCCGCTCGCCACCACGGACCCTTCATGCATGAAATGCAGCTCCTCGCACATCTTGTAGATATGGGCAAGACGGTGACTGATCAGCAGCCATGTGATCTTCCGCTTCTTCTGGATCTCAAAAATAACATTCTCGAACAGTTCCAGATTCTCCGGGTCCAGATTGGACAGCGTCTCGTCGATCATCACCAGCTCCGGATCAAAGATCAGCGCCCGGATCATCGACACCTTCTGCTGCTCGCCGCTGGACAGGCTTCTCGCGTACTGATGCTTCTTCTCCGTAAGCCCGCACCGCGCAAGCCACTGATCAATCTTCTGTTCATCCGCGCGAACGCGGCGGATTTTCAGAGGATAACAGATATTTTCATAGACGCTGCCCTGGATAAAATACGGCCGCTGAGCGGTCATGGTGATTTTCTGCATATCCAGCCCCTCGTAATCCAGCGTTCCCCGGTCCGGCTCCAGAATCCCCATGATCAGCTTACAGAGCGTCGTCTTCCCGCACCCGTTTCCGCCGATGATGCCGTGGATCTTCCCGCTCCCGAGCACAAGCGAGTCAATCTTCATCCGGAAATCTCCCTGCTTTTTCTCCAGATCAGTAATTCTCATCGGTCTTTTCTCCCTTTTGAAAAAAATCGGCAAGGCTCTGAATGATAAACGCCATAATCAGCAGCAGAACGCCCAGCGTCAGCCCTTCCGTAAAGATTCCCTGGCTTTTCAGCAGCGAAATGGTGGTCGTCATCGTCCGGGTATGTCCTTTGATATTTCCGCCCACCAGCATCACCGCTCCCACTTCGCTGATCGAACGCCCAAATCCGGTAACGACCGCAAAATACAGTTCCTTTTTCAGTTCCCGGATGACCAGCCGCTCGGTCTGCACGGAATCCGCCCCCATGGTCTTCGCAAACGTACGGATCGCCGGCGCCTTGGAAATCAGGCTTGTGTAAGTCATCCCGCAGATGATCGGCGTAATGATCAGCACCTGCGCCAGAATCATGCCCTGTACCGTAAACAGCATATTCAGCCGGCCAAGCGGTCCCCTGCGCATCAGAAGCATATAGACGACCAGACCGATCACCACCGGCGGAACCCCCATCAGCGTCCGATTGACACGGATCACGATCCTCTTGCCCGCAAAGCGGGCGCGTTCCAGCAAAAGCCCCAGAAAAATGCCCAGCACGGAAGAAATGGCAGTCGCGCCGAACGCCAGCTCAAAGGTCACACAGACCGCGTCAAACACGCCCACATCCGAAAAAGCCGTATCTAAAAGATCTCTGATCAACTGCATACCGTCCCCCTGAGAGAGAATGAAAGAGGGGCTGCAGCGGCAACCCCTCTCTTCTCCTTATTCGTTCGCATTCGGAGTAAATAATGCCTCTCCATACTGATCCACACCATAGTTTCCGATCAGTTCCTGAACCTCCTCGGAGCAGATCCACTCAATCATGGTGTTGGCAGCCTCGTTATTGACTTCCGGATATTTTTCCGGACTCACAGCGATGATTCCGTACTGATTCAGAAGATCCGCCGCGCCCTCGCAGACAATATCCAACTGGATCTCCACATCCGCGTCGTTTTTCATCTTCAGCCAGGTTCCCCGGTCGGTCAGGCAGTACGCGCTTTTTTCATCCGCCATCGTAATCGTCGCGCCCATGCCCTGTCCGGACTCCAGATAGTTGGGGTTCGCCGACGGGTCAAGCTCCAGCTTCTTCCAGATTCCCTTCTCTTTCTTGTCGGTACCGGAATCGTCTCCTCTTGAGACAAAGGTGAGCTGATCGTCCTGAATCGTCTTGAAAAGGGATTCGATGTCTTCCGTCGGCGCAACCGGCTCCTTGGGTCCGATTACAACGAAATCATTATACATCACCTGAAAACGTTCGACTCCGAATCCGTTGGCGACAAATTCTTCCTCGCTGGCCTTCGCATGAACCAGTACGATATCCACATCGCCGTTCTCGCCCATCTTCAGCGCCTCGCCGGTTCCGACCGCGCTCCACTGGAGCTCCCAGCCGGTTTCCTCAAGGAAGATCGGTGCCAGATAGTCCAGAAGCCCGGTGTCCGCCGTACTGGTGGTCGTCGCCATCATCAGCACGCCTTTTTTCTCTGCGGGGGCTTTTGTCTCCTCTGCCGTCTCCTCCGGAACCTGCTCCGCCTCATCGCCGCCGCTCTCTGCGGGAGCCTCCGCGGGCGTTTCCGCCGGTGTCTGTGCGGGTGCCGGCTCCTCCTTGCCGCCGCAGCCGGTAACGACCGCCGCCAGCATGGCGCCTGTCAGAAGCGCCGTCAATAACTGTCTCTGCTTTTTCATAGGTAATTCTCCTTTTTGTTCTCTTTGTCCAATCCGTCTTTTATTATACCATATTATCCTGTTTTTTTAAACAAAAACTGTATACTTTTTTTATTTTTTTTGTTATAATATTAACATGTTTATTTTTTAACAGGCAATGCAAATGTGAAAAAAGGAGAGCATCCATCATGAAAGATTCACACGGGAGAAACATTGATTACATGCGCATTTCCATCACAGACCGGTGCAATCTGCGCTGTAAATACTGTATGCCGGAAGACCTTCCTTCCATTCCTCACGAAAAGATTCTGCGGTTCGAAGAGATTCTGCACATCTGCCGTCTCGCCGGCGAACTGGGGATCCGCAAATTCAAAGTGACGGGCGGCGAGCCGCTTGTGCGCAAAAACTGTATGCAATTCTTAAAAGATCTAAAAGAGCTTCCCGCAACCGAACAGGTAACTCTTACCACCAACGGCACGCTTCTGTCAGAATATCTCCCTGAACTGAAACGCATCGGTCTGGACGGCGTCAATATCAGTCTGGACACGCTCAATGAACATACCTTCGAGCAGATCACCGGGCGTTCGGAATTTCACAAAGTCATGGACGCCGTCATTGCCTGTCAGGCTTCCGGTATCCGCACAAAAGTGAACTCGGTTCTCCTGCAGGACATTAATAAAGATGATTTTTTCCAGCTTGTCGGACTGGCCGAAACCTATCAGGTAGATGTGCGTTTTATCGAGATCATGCCCATCGGATTCGGACAGCAGTTCAAGGGCTGCAACCGTCAGGAACTGCTGGACATGCTTTCAAAGCGGTATCCGAATCATGTCCAGGTTCATGAACACCGGGGCAACGGCCCGGCAACCTATATCTATCTGCCCGGATTTAAAGGCTGCATCGGTTTTATCGACGCGATCCACGGCAAATTCTGCGGAACCTGCAACCGGGTCCGTCTGACTTCCGACGGGATCCTCAAGCTCTGCCTGTACTATCAGAACGGGATTGATCTCAAATCCATGCTGCACGCAGGCTATCCGGACAGTCTGATCCGCACGGCCATGGAACAGGCCATCTTCCGCAAGCCGACCGAACATCAGTTTCATCTGGCCGCTCTGGAAGGACCCGCGGAACAGCGCAGGATGTCGCAGATCGGAGGATGACGCGCGTCATCCTCCGGCATGTTCCTGATAATATTTTGCAAAGATCTCGCACACGACTCTGGAAGCCTCCCGTTCCGCTTCCTCGTAGACTTCCAGAAGACGCGCCCCTTCTTCCGTCAGCTTCGAGCCGTTCTTTCCCATGCGGTACAGAAGCTGGATCCCCAGCGTCTCCTCGGCAAGCCTGACGATCTTCCAGGCTTTGCTGTAGGCCATCCCCATATGTTTCGCGGCCAGATTCAGCGAATGCCAGGTTTCCACCCCATGAAGGAGATCCGCTACGCCGCGCCCGAAATAATCGTTCTCTTTGGAATCTTTTCCTTTCACCCGCACCCGGGTATTGCAGTAAAATGCATTCATCCGAACTACCCCTTCTCTATATACGCCTACAAAAGCTTCCGCTTCGCCGTATAACACGGACGCTTCTCTTCCGAGAAAAGCGACAGGTTCCAGCGGACCGGATACCCCAGAAGCTCCGACGGCAGGCTGCCGCCCAAATCCGTCGCATATCCTTCCAGATACAGCGTCCCCTCCCTCTGTTCGGCCCGGTAGTCGATCAGCTCCTGGACGGCAAATACCCGGCTGTCAAGCTGCTCCATCCGGGTCGTTCCTCCCATCCGCACGACGCGGTCCAGTCTGGCCAGAGGGCAGCCGCACGGACAGACTCCCGGTATCCGCCTGGTATAATCTCCGGTCCGGTAGCGGATCAGCGGCATCGCATCCGCCTGTACGGTCGTGATCACCAGTTCTCCCCACTGTCCGTCCGGGAGCGGTTTTCCGGACTCGTCAATGATTTCCGCAATGATATCGTTTTCCCTCACATGCATGCCGGAAAAGGCCGGGCAGGTGACGGCTCCCCCCAGTCCCGTCTCTCTGGAACCGTAGTGGGGATACAGCCTGCTGCCAAGCCGGCGCTCGATCTCCGCCGTCACGGTCTCCGGACAGGCGTCGGCGCTGACCAGCACCCTCCTCAGACCGCTCTGCTCTCCCCGCAGCCGCAGCAGGGAGAGCAGCGGCACCGGCATCCCCACAAAGGTCTCCGGTTTCTCCCGGTCCACAATCCGGAGCAATTCTCCATAGGTCTTCCCGATCCCGGCCGGCAGCGGCTCGGCGCCCAGCCTGCGGACGGCCCCGGCGATCAGCTCCCCCAGTCCGCCCGGACCGGTAAAGGGCATGCAGATCATCGTCTTCTCCCCCGGATACACCAGCTCCGAGAGCCCCGCGGCAAAGAACGAGACCGTCCGCTCATTGTCGGCGGCGGAATAATACATTCTCTTTGCCTGTCCGGTCGTCCCGGACGTCTCTTCCGTCCGGATCCGCGCAATCTCCGCCTGGCTTAACAGCACCATCCGGTGTCCATGCGTTTTCAAATCTTCCTCGGTCGTAAAAGGAAGTTCCGTCAATGCGGACAGCGCGGATAAATGACCGGGAAGATCCCGATAGAATCCGCCCCTCTCCTTCTCCCTTGCCAGCAGCCGGTTCAGCTTCTTCAATTGAATCTCTCTGATCGTCTCTTCCGTCAGGACATGCAGCCCTTCCTGTTCTCTCACCCAAAGGTCCAGCGACGCCGTTTTCATCGATACAATGCCTTTCCTTTCTGTCCGGTCATGTTGTAGGCGCAGAAAGGAACCATCCCGTAACGGCTGTCCGTCTCCAGAATATAGCACCGCCGCAGACGCTCCAGGTCCAGATTGCAGGCATCCTGAAACAGCATGCCGGAGACGGCGAACGTATGATTGTGCAGCCGGCGCAGAAACTCGTCCAGCGACGACGTATCCAACTGCATCTGAGCGGTATCCTCCCCGCAGCAGCATCCGCCGGAGGCCGGTTCCGCCTCCTCCCCGCAGCAGCAGCTCCCGGCAGGCGCTTCCGCCTCCGTACTGCAGCAACAGCTTCCCGCAGGCGCTTCCGCCTCCGCACTGCAGCAACAGCTTCCCGCAGGCTCTTCCGCCTCCGCCCCGCAGCAGCAGCTTCCTGCAGGTTCTTCCGCCTCCGCTCCGCAGCAGCAGGTCCCGGCAGCCTCCTCCGTCTCCGCCCCGCAGCAGCAGCTTCCGGCCGGCTCCTCCGTCTCCGGTCCGGTCCACTGTCTCGCCACGAACTCCCGCGCCTGCTCGGAGGTGGCGTACGCCCGTGCCGTGCCGTGAAGCATGGGCTGCATGCTCCCGTCGTCCTGCAGCAGATAATTCGCCTGAAACGTACAGTAGGGGTTCGTCGCATTTCCCCCGGTGAAATGCGACGCGCGCATCTGTCCTTTCGTCTGCTCTTCCATCAGAGAGAGCAGACGGGGAATCGTGATCCGGTAGCTGCCCTGAGCTTTCAGGCACCTTCCGAAATAACTGATGGGCTGGAAATGCACGCCCCGCACCACCGGCATCCGGCTGACGGCGTAAGACAGAATCTTTCCCACCTGATCTTCATTGACGCCCGGAGTCACCACCGGCACCAGGATCACCCCCAGTCCGGCGCGCTCGCAGGCGTCGATGGCCGCCTGCTTCTTCCGCCAGAGCGCCCTGCCGCGGAGCACCTCGTACACCGCGTCGTCCACTCCGTCAAACTGCAGAAAGACACAGGACAGCCCGGCTTCCTTCAACGTTTCCGCGTAGCCCGGCTCCTCCGCCAGACGCAGACCGTTGGTGTTCAGTTGGAAGAAAGTAAAACCTTTCTCCTTTCCCATCCGGATGATCTCCGGCAGATCGTCCCGGACCGTCGGTTCCCCGCCGGAAATCTGCAGGTTGAACGGGCCGCCGTGAGCCATCAGGTAGTCCATCCGCCGTTCCAGCTCTTCCATGGGCACGTCCCGGCTCCCGGCCTCCCCTGCGCCGGCGAAGCAGACCGGACAGCAAAGGTTGCAGCGGCCGGTCACCTCCAGAAGAACGCAGCATCCTCTCCGCTCATGGGCTTCGCACAGCCCGCAGTCGTAAGGACAGCCTTTTTCCGCTTTCCGGGCATCCGCGATCTCATCCGCCGGCTGAAGATCCGCCCCCCAGGCTTCATAACTTTCAACGCTCCCCTCCCAGATCAGCGCTTCATACGTCCCGTGGCGGGGACAGGTTTTCACAAGATAGATCCCGTCCTCTCTGCACACCTTTGACGCCGGAAGTACCTCCAGGCATTCCGGACAGACACTCTCTGTTCTTCCGATTACGTTTCCCGCCCGATCTGTTCCATCCATTGTTCCAACCGCTCCTTTTCCTCTTCCCATCCGTCCGCCGGATAATTTACCTTTACTACATGTGCCGCAAGAATCCCTTTGATCTCCAGACGCTCCCGTTTCGCGGAAAACACCGGCCGGCGGAATCTGTGATTCTCCCGGATCTCCCAGTCCGCCAGATAAGCCAGAAGCTCCTGCCCGGTCACCGGAAGCTCGTATTCATAGGTTCTCGCCTCCGCAAAACAATTTTCCACTTTTCTGCACCGATAGGTCATACGCCGCTCTCCACAATGTCCCGCACCGCGCCGAGCACCTGCTCCACCTCGTCCTCCGTCGTAAAACGCGACAGGCTCAGCCGCATGGTACCGCCTTTCATCCCGATATCCTCCATAATCTTCGGCGCGCAGTGAAGCCCGGTCCGAAGAATGATATCATAGCTTCCGGTCAGAATATCGGCCGCATCCGCCGAAGAGATCCCCGGTATCACAAAGGAGATCACGGGAGTCGACGCGCCGCCCGGCACGATCACCCGGCAGCCCAGCTCCTGCAGCCCCCGCGAAAGCCGTCCGGTCCTCTTCTCCAGAATTTCCCGCTCCAGGGGATGTTCCCTGCTCCAGCGCAGCGCCGCCAGAAGGCCGTGATAAGAGGGCTCATTGCCCGTCCCCGCCTCCAGATGCAGCGGCATCTCCTCCGGCATCTCTTCCAGATCGCTCTTCACGCCGGTTCCGCCCACCATGTGGGGCCGAAGACGCAGCCCCTCTCTTACATACACTCCGCCGGTCCCCTGCGGACCCAGCAGATATTTGTGCCCGGTAAACGCCGCCATATCCACGTTCCACTCCGACAGTCGCACCGGAATGCAGCCCAGCGTCTGCGAGAGGTCCAGAAGCAGATCCGCTCCCGCCTTCTTCGCCGCGCCGGTCAGAGCCGCGGTGTCGTTGACAGCTCCGGTCACATTGGAGGCATGGGTCACGATGCAGAGCTTCGGACGGAAGCGGGCAAGCGCCTGCTCCCATTCCGCCAGGGGAACCCTCCCCGCCGCGTCCACGGGAAGCTTTACCACCCGGACCCCCTGCTGTTCCAGCACATAAAGCGGGCGCAGGACGGCATTGTGCTCCGCATCGGTGGAGAGCACCGTGTCTCCCGGCTTCAGCGGATATCCGAAAATCGCCTGGTTGAGGCCCCAGGTGGAATTGCAGCCCAGCGCGATCTGGGACGGACGGTCAACCCCCATCTGTTCCGCCAGCCCGCTCCTCACTTCCCCGAAAACGTCAAAATCCGCCACTCCTCCCCGGTTGGCTTCTCCCGGCATCCTGCGCAGCGCTTCCGCTGCGGCTTCCGCCACTCCCGGCGCCTTGGGCCAGGAGGTGGCCGCGTTATTCATATAGATCGGCTGTTCATAATCTCTCACCAGTTATCACCTCAAATTCTTCCTTCAGTCTCCGGCAGACTCTGATATCCCTTAAAATCCGCTCTTTCACCGGAGAATGCGAAAACGCCTTCCGATAACGCTCCTCCAGCGAAACGCGCCGGTCCTCCCGGACCAGTTTGTCCGCAAGACAGACAATCGCTCCTTCCTCGCAGACCGTCTCCGGCTCCGTCTCAAATCCCCGGTGCCGCTCCACAACCGCGGCCAGCGCAAGATAGCCCTTTTCTCTTAAAAACGCCCCCGCTTTCCTCTCATGGTCCGCGGACAGCCTGCACAGATCATGCAGAGCGCCGCCGCTTCTGCACAGCTCGATGTCCAGAAACGCTCCGTGTTCCGTCAGACGCTCCGCCATCCATCCGGCCAGTTCTCCTACCGCCCTGCAGTGCGCCCTCACATGCTCCGGAAGCCGCACCTCGTCATACCAGCGCCCGCACAGCTCCCGGGAAACGCCTTTGTGCGCTCTCGCATAAGCTTCCAGCTCTGCAAAATCCCCGCAAAAATCCGCGTCCGCCAGCGTTCCGGCGTCCTCCAGTTCCATATATTCTGTCCTTATGGAAGAAAAGATGCCTTTCAGCCCGCCTTCGCCCTGATAGCTGAGCACCGCCTCGAATCCCCCCGGAAGCAGAACCGGCGGATGGGAGGTGCTCTCCCCGGTCACCGGAACCAGCGCCTGCGTCCCTTCCGGAAGCCGGCTCAGCCGCTCCCGGACCCGCTTCATACTCTCCGGCGCAATGAGCGGAATGTCCCCCGGCAGAAAAAATACCGCGTCCGCATCCTTCATTGAGGCAAGCCCTTTGCGGATGGACGCGAGCATATCCGTCTCCCGGTACGCGCGGTTCTCCACCGGACGGACGCCCAGCGGCTCCAGAAGCCGGGCCATCTCCTCCGCCCGGTATCCGGTCACGACGGTAATGTCCCGGATGCCCGCGTTTTTCAGGCTCTGGACCGTCATCTCGATCATGGGAAATCCGTTCAGTTTCATAAAAGGCTTAAATCCGCCCATACGGCTCGACAGTCCCGCCGCCGCGATCAGTCCTTTGATCCTCATGCCAGCATCCCGTTTTCCTGCAGCAGCTCCATGCATTTCATAAAGACACTTTCCACCACCTCCGGACAGCGTTTCATCTTGTTGGACGGATCGTCCTCCAGAATGCAGCTGCAGTCGCAGCCGCCGTAGGCGCCGCCCACCGTCTCCTCAAACCACGCCGCCAGCTCCCGGATCAGCTCGGAAGCCCTCGGGTCTTCGATCTCCTCGTCCTCGCCCTTTCCGCAGAAATAGCCGAGCAGGCAGCAGCCCCCTGTCAGCGCCCCGCACAGGCGCCCGGAGAAGCCCATCCCGCCGTTTAGTCCGCTCATGGCGCGGATCAGATCCGGATCTTCCTTCTCCTCGGATTCCAGCGCAAGAATCATCAGAATCTGCGCGCAGTAATATCCTTTGTTGGACAATTCCAGCATACGGTCAAATAAATCCATCCTTTGCCCCCTTTCATTCAGCCTGCGTCCTTCCCGCCACCGCCGCCGCGCGCGTCCGCTTTCTGCAGCCAGGCCAGAAAATACCCGCAGCCCGCTTTCCCCGCTTCTCTGTAAAAATCACAGCCTGCCGGGTCCGGGCTGTCCGCCCAGAGCCATTCCAGAAAAAACTCTCTCCACAGCGCCGTCTCATCCGAACTTCTGCGGACGGCAAATCCCACGCGGCGCAGCTCCTGTTCCCAGCAGGAACACGTAAGCGGCGCCGGCATGGAAAGATGCGGCGCATCCTCCTTATGAAAAAATACGTCGGACAACAGCAGGCTCCCTCCGGGACGCAGCACCCGGTACGCCTCCCCGAGCGCCGCGGGACCGTCCCCGCAGACAGAGACGCTGCACTCGGCAAGGCAAAGGTCAAAACTCCCGTCCGCAAACGGAAGCGCCGTCATATCGCCCTGTATCACGAAAGCCGTTCCGTCCGCAGAGGCTCCGCCGCCGTCCCCGCCCGCATCCAGGTCGATTCCTACGGCGTCATAGCCAAGCGCTCTCAGACAGCGGACGCTCTCTCCCGTTCCCGCTCCCAGATCCAGCGCCCTTTCTGCCTCTTTTCTCCCGGGAGACGCTGCCGGCGGCATCCCGCTTCGCACCTTCGCGCCGGCCCCGGACGGCCCGTCCGCCCCCGCCAGCGCCAGAAGACGCCCGGTCAGCCGCGCTCCTCCGGGATGTCCGCCGATCACTTGTCCTCCAGACTGCGCTCCACGGTCAGCACTTTCCCCAGGGCAAGCTCTTCCGGAACATAGATAAATCCGCACTGCGGGCAGACCGGAAGCTCCACCGGAAACGCGTTCCCCAGATAGCCGAACGTGGCTTTCCCTTTCACGAGCGGGATCCTGCATTTCGCACAGGTCAGCTTCCCCATGGGGTCGATGGTATAATAATTTTTCTCCGCCATAGTTCCTCCTACTCCACAGTCATCCGGTGACTGTACGCGCCGTGTACGGTATATCCGCTCTCCTCCCGGGTGAATTTTACCCAGAAGGTCACATTGCCCAGACGATGGCAGGTCACAAACCACCGGTTCTCTTCGTCAAATACCGCTTCCTGCGACGCCTCGTATGCCTTCAGCGCCGCGTCCACATCGCTTTTGAGGATCATGCGCTCTTCCATCTGTTCCATGACCCCGTCCGCATAGGTTACCGGCAGCATTGTCTCCATCTCAAATCCCTCTTTCCATAATTCCGACAGAAGCTTCTGCTTCAGCCTGAGCCGGTTGGCCCTCCTTGCGGACAGATCCGGCACCGGCCGCGGTTCCACCTGATACGCCAGCTCCAGAATGTGGCACGTGTCCGCCCCCGCCCGCGAAAACTGATCCCGGCAGGCCATACAGTACGTCAGAAGCTTCCGCTTTGCCCTTCCGGCCGCAAAACGCGCCTTTTTCCCCGCGACCTCCGCGTTGGTGTATTTCACAAGCCCGCCGAAGCCGCAGCAGGGAGAGACGTCCCCCTCAAAGGGCATTTCCTCGATCCGGCAGCCCAGCGCCTCGACAAAGGCCCGCACGTCCGCCTGCATCTTCGCATCGCCCCGCGCCCCGCAGGCGTCGTGAACCGATACGGTTTCGTCCGACACCGGCTTCACGCCGGATTCCATGAGCACCTCCCAGATTCCCACGGCGGAACATCCGGCATACTCGTCAAAAATACCCTTGCAGGTGGGACAGGCACAGATCACCTGCGGCTTTCCCATCCGTTCCCACTGTTCGCGGAGCTGTTCCATCGCCCCCTGAAACAGGTCTTCTCTGGCCGCCCACTTTGCCACGGCCCCGCAGCAGCCGAGCATCAGACCCACTCCGCCGTCCAGCCGGGCGCGCAGATCCGCATACGCCGCCTCCACCGTATCCGGGGAAACCGCAGTCGCCTGACAGCCCGGGAAGAACAGATACCGGCAGTTTTCATATCCCGGCTCCGGCTTCGCCAGATACGCCTCCCCATTGGAAAACCGCGCATCCAGCAGGGCAAATTCGTGGGCGGAACCCGGCATCTTTCCGGTCTCCACCATCGTATGTTTCGCGATCTGACAGACATCCGGATAATCAAATCCGTTGGGGCAGGCGGCCCTGCACTGTCCGCACTCGTCGCAGGCGTTGATCATGCCGTTCGCCATATGATTGCCCATGACGATGGACATATTGTTGTAGACTTCCCGGATCGCCGCTCTGGGATTTCTCCTGTAATGCTGAAGGTAGACACAGCCCTTGATGCACTCCACGCACTGGCACTGGATGCATCTGGCCGCCTCGGCCGCGGCGCTTTCCTTCGTCACATGTTCCGGATCGGCGAGCACGCTGCTGCCTTCCACCCCGTCCATGGTGACAAAGAGGCGGCTCTCCTTTTCCTCTCTCTCCGAACCGGTATGAACTCCCTGGATATGCCGTTCCGCCAGAAACGCCGCGTGTTTTGCTTCCGCCAGAAGCTGCTCCACCGTTTCCCTTCTCTCCGCCGTATACACGCCTTCCGGCAGCTCTGTCCAGCCAAAAGCCGGGGAGACGCACCCGGCGTCCGCTCCGGAAACCATCTCTTCCAGCTCCTCCCGTTTCCGTTCCTCCCGCTTCTCCAGCGTAATCCGAAGGCCGCCGAAAGCCGTCAGATCCGCAGCGGCTTCTTCCGCCGAAAGCCCCCAGGCGGACAGGACGTCGTTCATGGAAGAACAGGTGGTATACCAGTGGACCTCATAGCCTTTCTTCCCCAGCTCCCAGCAGCATGCCAGCGCAAACAGATCGTCCCCGAACACCGCCGCCTTCTGACTTTTCTTCGGCAGCATAAACCGGTTGACCGCTCCGGAACCTCCGTACAGCGCACACGCCCGCTCCAGCGCCGGCAGGCAGACTCCGTCCCCCAGCTCCGAAAGCCTGCATGCCTGCACGCAGGGCCGGCTGCAGTTTTTCGAGAGAAGATGCAAAAAAGGCGTCACTGTCCGGATCACTCCCGCCGCCTTCTTAAAATCTCCCTTTGCCACATGGGAACATACCGTCCGCATATCGATATGCAGCGGACAGGACGCCGTACACGCGGGCGGATCATCCCTCGTACAGACCGCCTCCCGTTCATGCAGCTCTTCCTGTCCAAATGCCTGCTTCATCAAATAATGTTTTCCAATAAAACCATGTTCGTTTTTCTGCTCCATCCCATCTCCTTCTCCGTGCTTCCCGCCGTAACCGTTCGGATAACCGCGGAACGGTTACGGCATCCGGCCATTTAGAATCGCCTGCGGCGATGGATTTCCCAATAAGATGAAAGACAGGAGCTGCCGCCTGATTCACGACAGCCCCTGTCACTCTTGTTCTGACGAATCTTCCGCCTTTTACAGCGCGTCGATCGCAGCCTTCACAACTTCCGGTCTTGCCGGGATCTTCGTTACCCGCGCGCCCGTCGCAT
>CAJUNR010000045.1 GCA_910587765.1 uncultured Lachnospiraceae bacterium | reverse complement strand
ATGCGACGGGCGCGCGGGTAACGAAGATCCCGGCAAGACCGGAAGTTGTGAAGGCCGCGATCGACGCGCTGTAAAAATCAGGCGGTGTGAGGTATCAGGGGTAACTCTATGGGCGGTTTTGGCGTCGGGGGTGGGGGACATCCCCGGCGGCAGAAACCCTAAGGGGGTATATACAGGGTTATTGATACAGGTTCCTAATAAAATTAAAAATATATAAGGGGGTACAATTAATGGCACGTTTTACATTACCGAGAGACGTATATCATGGACCGGGAGCTCTGGAGGCGCTGAAGACTCTGGACGGAAAGAAAGCAATGGTCTGCGTGGGCGGCGGCTCCATGAAACGCTTCGGCTTTCTTGACAAGGTGACCGATTACCTGAAGGAAGCAGGCATGGAAGTGAAGCTGTTCGAGGGCATCGAGCCCGATCCTTCCGTTGACACCGTGATGAAGGGCGCGGAGGTGATGAGAGAGTTCCAGCCCGACTGGATCGTGGCCATCGGCGGCGGTTCTCCCATCGACGCAACCAAGGCGATGTGGATCAAGTACGAGTATCCGGATGTGACGTTCGAGGATATGTGCAAGGTATTCGGACTTCCTAAGCTGCGCACCAAAGCTCATTTCTGCGCAATCTCCTCCACTTCCGGAACCGGAACCGAGGTGACCGCATTCGCAGTCATCACGGACTATGAGAAGGGGATCAAGTATCCGCTGGCGGACTTCGAGATTACGCCCGATGTGGCAATCGTCGATCCGGCGCTGGCAGAGACCATGCCCAAGAAGCTCGTGGCTCATACCGGTATGGACGCGATCACGCATTCCATCGAGGCGTATGTATCCACCGCGAACTGCAATTACACCGACGCGCTGGCGCTTCATTCCATCAAGATGATCCAGGACAATCTGGTAGGCTCCTTCAATGAGGATATGAAGAAGAGAGCGACGATGCATGACGCACAGTGTATGGCAGGTATGGCGTTCTCCAATGCGCTTCTCGGTATCGTGCACTCCATGGCACACAAGACCGGCGCGGTCTTCGCAGACCAGGGCGCGCACATCATCCACGGCGCGGCAAACGCAATGTATCTGCCCAAGGTGATCGCGTTCAACGCGAAGGATCCGGTTGCGAAACAGCGCTACGGCGTGATCGCGGACTTCATGGGCCTTGGCGGAAGCAATGACGACGAGAAAGTGGATCTGCTGATCAAGTGCCTGCGGAAGATGAACGACGATCTGAATATTCCGCACTGCATCAAGAACTACGGCAAGGACAGCTATCCGACCGATCAGGGCTTCGTGCCGGAGAACATTTTCCTTGAGAGACTGCCGGAGATCGCGAAGAACGCGATTCTGGATGCATGTACCGGATCGAATCCGCGTCAGCCCAGCCAGGAAGAGATGGAAAAACTTCTGAAATGCTGCTATTATGATACAGAAGTAGATTTCTAAAAGTTTCCCAAAAGCACCGCACCTGCTGTCTGAACAGGCGGCAGGTGTTTTGCCGGAGGGGCATCTGCTGCTTTTTACACTCAGGTCGGTTTTCTGCCCGTACCGGGCGGCGCGGGTGTGAAAGGCGGCAGGCATTTATTTTTGACCCGGGAGGTACAGGAAAATGAAACAGGAATTGCTGCAGTCGATCATTCGGACACTGGAAGAGCAGAAAGCTTTGATGATTGTCTGTGTTCTGGCGAGCTCCGGCTCTACGCCGCGGGGTTCCGGCGCTACGATGCTGGTCTTTGAGGACGGCCATACGGAAGGGACCATCGGAGGGGGAGCGGTCGAACACGCCGCGCAGACACATGCAGAAGAGCTGCTGCAAAGCCGTTCTTCGGATACAGTGGGTTACTGCCTGAATAAAAATGATGTGGCGGATCTCGGTATGATCTGCGGGGGCGACGTGACCGTATATTTCCAGTATCTGTACGGACGGGAGCAGCTTCCGCTGTTTTCTTATCTTGAGGAGGCGTACCGCCGGAACCGTCGGTCGTGGCTGATCCGGAAGATCGAAGACAGAAGCGTAACCTCCATGGGGATTTACGACAAGGAGGGACTGCATTTCTGCGACGAGATCGGGCAGGACAGCCTGCAGAGGCTGATCCGGCCGGGAGCGGTCTATCTGAAAGGGTCGCCGTCCTACTATGCGGAGCCTGTGGCGGAGGCAGGATTTGTCTATGTGTTCGGAGGCGGTCATGTCGCTCAGGAGCTGGTTCCAATGCTGGCGCACGTGCATTTTCCGGTGATCGTTTTTGAAGACAGGGAAGCGTTTGCGGATCCGGCGCTCTTCCCGGGGGCATATGACGTGGTTCTGGGAGATTTTAAAAAGATTGAAGCATCGGTTGCATTGTCTGAAGAAGATTATGTGATCATTATGACGCGGGGGCATCAGGCGGATTTTGAAGTGCTTGCGCAGTGCCTGAAGCATCCGCTCAGTTATATCGGCTGTATCGGAAGCCGCAGCAAGATTGCGGCCACAAAGCAGCGGTTGATCGGACTTGGTTATCCGGAGGACTGCTATGACAGAGTCCATTCGCCGATCGGTATTGATATCAAAGGGGAGACGCCGGAGGAGATTGCGGTCAGTATTACGGCCGAACTGATTCTGCACAGGGCTTCCCTAAATCCGGATATCTGATCCGCGACCATCGTTTTTGTTCCTACATGTATACACAGAGCAGGGATCCCGGCGGGGGTCCCTGTTCTGTGCTATGGATGTTGCCTGCCTTAGATAACTTTTTCACACGCCGGTACTTCGTACGGTTATACAGAGTATTGACGGGACGCCTGTCCGTCCGGTATAATCATTGCGACAGAAAATATTACCACGAAAGAAAGGAGTGGCGCAGTGAGGCAGTTTTTTGGCACCAGCCGTCAGGGACATCTGAAGGAGGCCGTGCAGGGTCTGAGCCATCCGCAGTTCATCATGCTTTTTTCCAATGACGGACAATTTGAAAATCATGTAGAGGAGCTGGAGCGTCTCTATCCCGGTGTGCCCAGCATCGGATGCGTCGGAATGAGCTATGATACCCGGGTGATAGAAAAAGGCGTCAGTGTGATCGCGTTTCTGGACGGCGTTACCGCAGCGGCCAACGTACTGGAGCAGGCATCCGTGATGCCGGTGAGATACATCCGGCGTCTGGAGGAGGATATCCGGAGGGTGGATGCTTCTCAGAAAGATACGGTGTGCATCGATCTTTGTTCCGGGAATGATGCCTGCGTACTGACAACAATCCATACGGCGCTCAAACAGAGAGGCATCTCTCTGGTGGGCGGTACCGGCGATGCCGGGAAGGTGTCCGCCAACGGAAACGTCTATGAGGATGCGGTCGCTTACGCACTGGTCAAAAACCGTGGCGGGAGAGTGAAAACCTACAAAGAAAACATTTATCATCAGATGGGGGACCACCGTTTTATCGCGTCCGGCACGGACAGGGCAAGATACATACTGGGTTCTCTGAACGGACAGCCTGCAAAACAGGTATATCAGAACATCCTTCATGTGAGTGAACAGCAGATTCCCACTCAGACCTTCAAAAACCCTTTTGGGAAACTGAATGGGGAGGACATCTGTATTATCTCGATCAAGGAAGTGGACGGTAACGCACTGGCCTGCTTCCGTCAGGTAAATGATTCGGATGTACTGGTACTTCTGGAGCTGGGCGATTACAGAGCCGCCGTGAAGGATACCATCGGCAGGATCCGTAAGGATTTTCCCAGACCGTCTGCCGTATTTTCGGTGAACTGTCTGTTCCGGTATAAGCTGTTCAGCGAACAGCATTATATGGAAGAGTACCTGAACGAGATGAAGGCGCTGGGGAATCATGCCGGATTTGTAGGATACGGCGAACACTATAACAACCGGTTCGTGAATCAGTCCATGACCTGTGCCGTATTTGAGTAAAGGGGGAGCGGAAGCATGCTGTTTCAGAGAAAAAACCGGAAAAGCAAGACGGAGGCGCCGGTGAGGGAAACCGGTCTGTATCCGGTGTTGTATGTCATAAAGGTCCTGAAGGATTACCAGAAGGAACTGGTCCGGAAGGAGGTGGAATCCCTGCAGGAGCTCGGCCTGGTGGGCAGTTCGTTTAACGGAGTGCTGGAAGAGGCGGAGAATTTTCAGCAGAAGCTGGATGAGTTCGAAGACACATTTGCCAGTATCAATGAGGTGTCCGGTCAGTTTGAAGGCGTAAAGCAGGAGATTACAGCTTCTGTGCTTCGGGCGCAGCGGGAAGTGGAGAGCCTGAGTCTCAGCTCCCGTCAGGTGGAAGGCTGTTTTGATCAGATGGAGGGCACCTTTGAGGAACTGAGGACTTCCGTGGAGAAGATCAAGCAGTGTATGGGCAGTATCGTATCCATTGCCGACCAGACGAATATTCTCGCCATTAACGCGTCCATTGAGGCGGCGCGCGCGGGAGAGAAGGGAAAGGGTTTTGCCGTGGTGGCGACGGAGGTAAAGAAGCTTGCGGATGAGATTAAGTTTCTGGCAAAGGATGTGGATTCCGGCATCCATTCGGTGGAGCATGGGACGGAGGAGTTGAACGCCAGTATCCGTACTTCCAGAAAGGCGCTGGGACAGAATATGGAGATGGTAAAGGAGACCGGCGCTATGTTCGACAGCATTACCCGGGCGGCGGACGGCGCGGTGCAGGTGCAGTCGGAGATTTCCGGAGTCATCGACAATTCCAGAAAGGCTCTTCATATTTTGCGGGGATTTTTCGATCGGATTCGGATGCAGTATCAGGAAGTCGTGCGGCATATCCGCCGTGCAAGTCATCTGGGTACGACCAAAAGCGCCATGTTTGAGGATGTGGACAATCTGCTGTCCCAGATTCCGCCGGTCGTGAAGGAAGAAGAACATTGAAAAAACTCTTTTCATTTCCGGACGGATATGCTATACTGTGAGAAATTCCTGCGAAACCCGATATTCTGCCGTAATCGGAGGATATCCGGTTTTCGCGGCGTATGCCGGAGAGGTCCGTACGGGCGGCGTCCGGTTTTCGGTCCGCGGAAATGAAGGAAAATGAAGGAGGAAAACGGATGAAACACATTAAGACTTTAAATACGCAGACTTTGCAGAACACGATGAAAAAGGGCGGCTGCGGCGAGTGCCAGACATCCTGCCAGTCCGCATGTAAGACATCCTGTACGGTGGGAAACCAGAGCTGTGAGAACAGCCGCTAGGCCTTTTCGCACAGGGACAGCAGACGAATAGAATGAGCAGCGGCGGCGTCGCTGCTTATTTTCATGAAGTATCGGAAAGGGGAACAGATGGTTCACCAGTACAAAAACAACGGTTACAATATCCTGCTGGATGTGAACAGCGGTTCCGTCCATGTGGTGGACGAGCTGGTCTATGACATGATCCCTTATTATAAGGAAAGGGGACTGGAAGAGACCGTTACGCTTCTGGCGGATCGCTATCCGGAGGAGGAGATCCGTGAGGCGGCGGAGGATCTGGAAGAACTGATCGCCGCTGGGAAATTATATACGGAAGACGTCTACGAAGACTACATTCAGGAGATTTCGGAGGCGAAAAAGCCGGTGGTGAAGGCGCTCTGCCTGCACATTGCCCATGACTGCAATCTGGCCTGCAGGTACTGCTTTGCCGAGGAGGGAGAGTACCATGGCCGCCGCGCCCTGATGAGTTATGAAACAGGGAAAAAGGCGCTTGATTTTCTGATGGAACATTCCGGGAACAGGAAGAATCTGGAGGTGGACTTCTTCGGCGGGGAACCGCTTCTCAACTGGCAGGTGGTAAAGGACCTGGTTGCCTACGGGCGGCAGCAGGAGAAACTTCATAATAAGAAGTTCCGCTTCACGCTCACCACCAACGGCGTCCTGTTAAATGACGAGGTGCAGGAGTTTGTCAACCGGGAGATGAGCAATGTGGTGCTCAGCATCGACGGCAGGAAAGAAGTTCACGACCGTATGCGCCCGTTCCGGAGCGGAAAGGGGAGCTATGACCTGATCCTTCCCGGGTTCCGGAAGCTGGCCGAGAGCCGGAATCAGGAACGGTATTATGTGAGAGGGACGTTTACGAGAGAGAATCTGGATTTTTCCAGAGACGTTCTTCATCTGGCGGATCTGGGATTTAAGCAGATCTCGGTGGAGCCGGTCGTGGGGGCGGAAGAGGAGGCGTATGCCCTGCGCGCGGAGGATCTGCCGGAAGTGTTTGCGGAGTACGACCGTCTGGCGGCCGAGATGGTGCGCCGTTACCGCACGGATGAGGAGTTTACATTTTTCCATTTTATGCTTGATCTGACCGGAGGGCCCTGTGTGGCGAAGCGCCTGTCGGGATGCGGTTCCGGGACGGAATATCTGGCGGTTACTCCCTGGGGCGATCTGTATCCGTGCCACCAGTTCGTCGGGGAAGAGAAGTACCGGATGGGAAACGTGGAGGAAGGGATTACAAGGCCCGCGATCCGGGAAGAATTTAAAAGCTGTAACGTGTATTCCAAAGAGAAATGCCGCAACTGCTTCGCGAAGTTCTACTGCAGCGGCGGGTGTGCGGCCAACGCGTATAAATTCCACGGCGCGATCAACGAGACGTATGAGCTGAGCTGCGAGTTGGAGCGCAAACGGGTGGAATGCGCGATTATGATCAAGGCGGCCGAGGCGGAGAAAGACGAAATAAGCCGGGAGCCGGGATAAAAACAGCATACTCCCGGATACGGAGAAGGGAGATGCAGTACTCTATACAGGAGGAAAGTTATGAAGAAAAATAAAGCGGTAATTACATTGCTTCTGACCGTTGTCCTGACCGGACTGCTGCTTTTCACGGCGGCAGTTGGCTGGGGAGAGGAACAGTCGGGAGCGGCGAAAAACATCAAACTGGGCCTGGATCTGGCCGGCGGTGTGAGTATTACCTACGAGGCGGTGGGCGAAGGAACCCCGTCTGCGGAGGATATGTCGGATACGATTTACAAACTGCAGAAACGTGTGGAAATCTACAGCACGGAGGCGGAAGTCTATCAGGAAGGTTCGGACCGGATCAATATCGAGATTCCGGGCGTGACAGACGCCAACAGCATCCTGGCGGAGCTGGGCAAACCCGGTTCACTTGAGTTCCAGACTTCGGACGGAGCGGTCGTGCTGGAAGGTACGGACGTGGCGGATGCCCAGGCGGGTTCCCGGACGGACGAGATCACCGGAAGCCGGGAATATGTCGTTTCGCTGACACTGACGGACGAGGGTACGACCAAGTTCGCGGTGGCAACGGCGGCGAATGTGGGTAAGCAGATCGCTATCGTGTATGACGGAGAGGTGATCAGCGCGCCTACGGTGAATGAGGCGATCGGAAGCGGACAGGCGCAGATTAGCGGCAGCTTTACCTTTGAGGAGGCCGAACAGCTTGCTTCCACGATCCGTATCGGTACGCTCTCGCTGGAACTGCAGGAGCTCCGCTCGAATGTGGTCGGTGCGAAGCTCGGAGAGGAGGCGATTGCTACCAGTCTGAAGGCGGGGGCGATCGGATTTGTTCTGCTCCTCATCTTCATGATTGCGGTTTACCGTCTGATGGGACTGGCGGCCGGAGTCGCGCTGACT
This sequence comes from uncultured Lachnospiraceae bacterium, assembly GCA_910587765.1. Lineage (GTDB taxonomy): Bacteria > Bacillota > Clostridia > Lachnospirales > Lachnospiraceae > Hominiventricola. The sequence goes on along the minus strand of CAJUNR010000045.1, from coordinate 27,158 downwards.
TCCTATGTGGGACTGGTGCTGGGACTGCTGAACGGTTTTGACATGACGCTTACGCTGCCCGGTATCGCGGGTATCGTTCTCTCGATCGGTATGGCGGTGGACGCCAACGTGATCATCTTCGCCCGCATCCGGGAAGAACTGGCGGACGGGAAGACCGTGCGTTCTTCCATGAAGACCGGTTTCCAGAAGGCGCTGTCCGCCATCGTGGACGGCAATGTCACGACACTGATCGCGGCGCTCGTGCTGTCGCTGAAAGGTTCCGGCAGCGTGAAAGGCTTTGCGCAGACGCTGGCGCTCGGTATCGTGGTGTCCATGTTCACGGCGCTTGTGGTGACCCGGCTGGTGCTGAGCGCTCTGTACGCGCTGGGACTGCAGGACGTGAAGCTGTACGGCGTGGCGAAGGAGCAGAAGGTGATCGATTTCCTCGGAAAGAAAAAGATCTGCTTTATCGTCTCCCTGGCGGTGATTGCGGGCGGATTGATTCTGATGGGCGTCAATGCCGGTTCCGGAAGAGGCGCGCTTGAATACAGTCTGGAGTTTCAGGGCGGTACGTCCACGACCGTGGAGTTTCCTGAGGACATGAGCATCGAGGAGATTGACGCGCAGGTCGTTCCGGTCGTGTCGGAGGTGACCGGCGACAACGATATCCAGACACAGAAGGTGGCCGGCACGACGCAGGTGATCATCAAGACGAAGGAACTGGATCTTACGGGCCGCGAGGAGCTGAACGCGAAGCTTGCGGAGTCGTTCGGCGTGGACGAGACGACGATCACAGCGGAGAATATCAGCGGAGCCATCAGTAAGGAAGTGAAGAACGACGCCATTGTGGCCGTCATCATCGCGACGATCTGTATGCTGATCTATATCTGGATCCGCTTCAAGGACGTGCGTTTTGCCACCAGCGCGGTGGCGGCTCTGGTGCACGATGTGCTGGTCGTGCTGGCATTTTATGCGGTGGCGCGGGTGTCCGTGGGCAATACGTTTATCGCGTGTATGCTGACCATCGTGGGTTATTCCATCAACGCGACCATCGTCATCTTCGACCGCATCCGTGAGAATCTGGCGGATATGAAGAAGAAGGATACGCTGGAGGGCGTGGTCAACGCGAGCATCACCCAGACGCTGACGAGGAGTATCTATACGTCGCTGACGACCTTTGTGATGGTGGCGGTGCTCTATGCGCTGGGCGTGGCGTCTATCCGGGAGTTTGCGCTGCCGCTGATGGTCGGTATCGTATGCGGCGCGTATTCGTCCGTGTGCATTACGGGAGCACTGTGGTATCTCATGAAGACGCGGATAGTAAAAAAAGAAGCATAAGACGGACGGGGCCGGCGCCGCGGGGCGGGGATTTTCCGGAATATAAACGTTGCATGGCGCCGTTTGTGTTCCGGGAGTCTTCTGTCCCGCGACGCCGCCTTTTGTCCGGCAGAAACGGAGAAGATATGTTCAGAAAAGCAACGATGGAGGATGTGGAGCAGATCGGCAGGATCTATGACGAGATCCACACGGAAAATGAGGCGGGACGGATGACGACCGGCTGGATCCGGGGTGTCTATCCGTCCCAGGAGACGGCCCGGGCGGCCGTCCGCTGCAACGATCTGTTCGTGGCGGAGGAAGAGGGGCGGATCGTTGCCGCCGCGCGGATCAATCAGGAACAGGTGCCGGAATACGCGGATGCCGACTGGCAGTACGACGCTCCCGGGGAGCAGGTGATGGTGCTGCATACGCTGGTCGTCTCCCCCGCGGAGAGAGGGAAGGGGCTGGGAACCGGGTTTGTGGGCTATTATGAAACGTACGCGCTGGAGCGCGGGTGCCGTTATCTCAGGATGGATACGAACGAGAAGAACACCGGCGCGCGGGCGCTGTACCGAAAGCTGGGTTACCGCGAAGTTTCCGTCGTTCCGTGTGTGTTCAACGGGATTCCGGACGTACGGCTGGTCTGTCTGGAGAAAAAACTGTAGAAGGCAGCCGGCGGTCGTTCATTCAATAGAGTGTATCATAATCATTTCATCAACAGGAGGAGACATATGGGAATCATTTATCATGAGAAATGCAGAACTTTTACGCTGCACACAAAGAACACGTCCTATCAGATGAAGACGGGAAACCTTGATTATCTGCTGCATCTGTACTATGGACCGACGGTCCGCGACGAGGATCTGAGCTATCAGATCCGGCAGTATGACCGGGGCTTTTCCGGAAATCCCTATGAGTCGAGGAATGAGCGGACGTTTTCTCTGGATGCGCAGCCGCAGGAATTCAGCACTCAGCAGCAGGGAGATTTCCGGACGTCCAGTATCGAAGTGGTGAACGGCGACGGAAGCTATTCCTTTCACGGGAAGGTGACGGACTTTGAGGTCCGGAAGGGAAAATATTCGCTTCGCACATTGCCGACGGTCTTTGCGCGGGAAGAGGATACCGTGGATACGCTTGAGATTACGCTGACGGATCAGGTCAGCCAGGTACAGGCGGTTCTGCTGTACAGCGTGTTTGAAGAGGCGGACGTGATTACCCGGGCGGTGCGGGTGGTCAATGCCGGGACGAAATCCATCCGGCTGAAGAAGATCATGTCGGTCTGCCTGGATTTCCTGAACGGATTACATATGGATCTGGTGAGCCTGCCGGGGCGTTACGGGCAGGAGCGTCAGGTGGAACGCCAGCATATGACGCATCACATCCACAACATCGGCAGCGTGTGCGGTTCGTCGAGCCATCAGCAGAATCCGTTCGTGATTCTCTGCGACCGGGAAACGACGGAAGAGCACGGGAACTGCTACGGATTCTCCCTCATGTACAGCGGGAATTTCCTCGCGGAGGCGGAGCTCGACCAGTACGATCAGGTCCGTCTGGTCATGGGGATTCATCCGAAACAGTTTGACTATGAATTAAAGCCCGGGGAGGATTTTGAGGGTCCGGAGGTTGTGATGGCGTTTTCGCAGGACGGCTTTACCGGCCTGTCGCACCTGTACCATGACTTCTACCGCACGAACCTCTGCGCGAGCAAATATGTGACGGAGGTGCAAAGACCGGTTCTGATCAACAGTTGGGAAGCGGCTTTCATGGACTTTGACGACGTAAAGCTTCTGGAAATCGCGAAAGCGGCGAAAAAGATGGGCGTGGACCTGCTGGTCATGGACGACGGCTGGTTCGGCAAACGGAACGATGACAACAGCAGCCTGGGCGACTGGGTGGTCAATCAGGACAAGATCCGCTGCGGTCTCGATCATCTGGTGGAGGAGATCAACCGTCTGGGGATGAAGTTCGGGATCTGGTTCGAGCCGGAGATGGTGTCGGAGGACAGCGAGCTCTACCGGAACCATCCGGAATGGACGATGGAGATCCCGGGACGCCACGCGGTCCGCAGCCGCAATCAGATGGCGCTGGACATGAGCCGCAGGGAGGTCCAGGATTATCTGATTCAAAGCGTCAATCAGATTCTTGACAATGCCAATATCTTCTATGTGAAATGGGACATCAACCGCTCGCTCGCCGATATCTGGTCCAACGCGCTGCCGGCAGGACGGCAGGGAGAGGTGTACCACCGCTACATTCTCGGACTCTACCGGGTGATGGACGGCATCATCAAGACCCATCCGGATATCCTCTTCGAGGGCTGCAGCGGCGGAGGCGGGCGCTATGATCCGGCCATGCTGCACTATTATCCGCAGTACTGGGTGAGCGACAACAACCATCCGATCGACCGTTTGAAACTGCACTACGGCACGTCCTTTGTCTATCCGGTGTCCACGATGGGCGCGCATATCTCGGACAGCGGGAAACTGGTCCCCCTGCGTACCAAAGCGGTGGTGGCGATGTGCGGGACGTTCGGGTACGAGCTGGACGCTACGCACCTGACGGAGGAGGAGCAGAAACTCTGCAGGGAGCAGAGCGATCTGTTCCGGAAATATTATCCGCTGATCGTCCGCGGCGACTACTACCGGCTGACCAATCCTTTTGAGCCGGGAAATATGACGGCCTGGCAGCATGTGAGCAAGGATAAAAAGGAGTCGCTTCTGAGCGTGGTGGTGACCAACCTCACGTGCAACGGCCCTCAGGAGTATATCCGCGCCAGAGGGCTTCTGCCGGACGCTCTGTATACGGTCAACGGCGGGGAGGCCGTATATTCCGGCGCGGCGCTGATGAACGCCGGTCTTCCGATTGAGCGGGAGGTGCCGGAGTACACGGCGTTCCAGTTCCATTTACAGCAGAAATAAACCTCATATTCGGAAACAGACAGGAGAGACAGACGGATGGCAAAATGGATGGAGATCCGCAAGGGCGCCGATTTTCAGGCGGTCGGCGAAAGATTTCAGATTACGCCTTTTACGGCGCGCCTGATCCGCAACAAGGATATCGTGGGTGAGGAAGCGATTGAGGAATACCTGCACGGAGGCCTGGCGGATCTGCATCCGGCTTCCCTGATGAAGGGAATCCCGGAGGCGGCGGCGCTTCTGACGGAGAAGATCCGGCAGAAGGTTTTGATCCGGATCATCGGCGATTATGATATCGACGGAGTCTGCGCCACCTACATCCTTCTGAAAGGGCTGGAGAAGGCCGGCGCCAGAGTGGACACCGACATTCCGGACCGGAAGAAGGACGGCTACGGACTGAACATGGAACTGATCCGCCGGGCGCGGGAGGCGGGGGTGGACACCATCGTTACCTGTGACAACGGGATCGCGGCGCCGGCGGAGATCGCTTTCGCGAAAGAGATGGGGATGACGGTCATCGTCACCGATCACCACGAGCTGCAGGAGACGGTGCCGGACGCGGACGTTATCGTCAACCCCAGGCAGCCAGACTGTCCCTATCCCTATAAAAAGCTGTGCGGGGCGGCGGTGGCGTGGAAACTGGTGCAGAAGCTGTGGGACGGACTTTCTTATCCGCCGGAGCTGGCGTACGGGGATCTGCTGATGTTCGCGGCCTTCGCCACGGTGGGGGATGTGATGGATCTGACCGGCGAGAACCGGATTCTTGTGAAGGAAGGTCTGAAGCTTCTGCGGCGGACCGGACATCCCGGGATGTCCGCGCTGATCGAGGTCAACGAGCTCTCGAGGGAACGGCTCGGCGCGTATCATATCGGCTTCGTACTCGGTCCCTGCATCAATGCCAGCGGCAGGCTGGATACGGCGAAGCGGGCGCTGGAGCTTCTGAATACGGAGGACCGCGCGCAGGCGCTGGCGCGCGCCGGGGAGCTGAAGCGTCTGAACGACGAGCGCAAGGCGCTGACCGAGAAAGGCGTGGAGCAGGCGGTGGAGCAGATCGAGCAGGGCTCCTTGAAGAACGATAAGGTGCTGGTCGTTTATCTGCCGGACTGCCATGAGAGTCTGGCGGGGATCATCGCCGGACGGATTCGGGAGCGCTATTACCGTCCGGTCTTCGTCCTCACAAAGGGGGAAGAGGCGGTAAAAGGTTCGGGGCGTTCGATTGAGGCCTACTCCATGTTTGAGGAGATGAGCCGGTGCCGGGAGCTGTTCCTCAAATATGGCGGCCATCCGATGGCGGCCGGGCTGTCCATACCGCAGGAGCGGGTGGAGGAGTTCCGAAGCCGGCTGAACGAGGACTGCCGGCTCACTGAGGAGGATCTGACGGAAGTGATACATATTGATATGGCGCTGCCGTTTTCCTGCCTGTCGGAGCGGCTTACGGAGGAGCTTGCCCTTCTGGAGCCGTTCGGAAAGGGAAACACGAAGCCGGTCTTTGCGGCCCGGAACGTGCGCGTCCTCGAATCCCGGGTGCTGGGGAAAAACCGGAACGTGTTGCGGATGAAGCTCATGGACGAGAGCGGTTCGGAGCAGGAGGGCATCTATTTCAGCAGCCGCATGCAGGAAGTGCTCGCGGATTTGCAGGGCAGGCCGGCGATGCATATTCTGTATTATCCGGAGATCGATGAATATCGGGGACAAAGGCGCCTGCAGCTGCGGATACTGAATTACTGCTGACCGATTGCGAAACAAGCGTTTTTGTGTTATATTTATGTCGATCGTATCTGTCGCGGCACGGATGCGGACAGCCGGAAAACCGGATGTCTGCGCGGCGGAACAGTTGGACAGAATATAGATAAAGGAGAGGGTACCGATGAAAAAAGTAGAGGATTATGTAGTGAGCATTCCGGATTTTCCGGAGCCGGGCATCATATTCCGGGATGTGACTTCCGTGCTTCAGGACGCGGAGGGCCTGAAGCTTGCCATCGACGGCCTCCAGGAGAAGCTGGAAGGCCTTGAGTTCGACGTGATCGCCGGGACGGAATCCAGAGGATTCATCTTCGGCATGCCGGTGGCGTACAATCTGCACAAGCCTTTTGTGCTGGTGCGCAAGAAAGGGAAGCTGCCGAGGGAGACCGTATCCATGGAGTATGAGCTGGAATACGGCAGCGCGGAGATCGAGATGCACAAGGACTCCATCAAACCGGGGCAGAAGGTGGTGCTCATTGACGACCTGATTGCTACGGGCGGAACCATCGAGGCGGCGGCGAAGCTGGTGGAGCTTCTGGGCGGCGAAGTAGTGAAGATGGTCTTTCTGATGGAGCTTGCCGGTCTCAAGGGCAGAGAGAAACTGAAAAAATATGACGTGGACAGCGTCATCTGTTACGAAGGAAAGTAAGAGTTTGTAAGACAACCCAGACTGATGGAAACGGTGATGAACATGACGACAGCGAAAGAAAACCGCAGGGATGAGCGAAATATCAAAGTGATGGAGGATTTTACCAGCCCCGAACAGCTTTATGAGGAGCTGATTAAAAGCGTGGCCAGATATCACCCGTCCACCGATATTTCCATGATCGAGAAAGCGTTCCATATTGCCATGGACGCGCATAAGGACCAGGTCCGCAAATCGGGGGAACCCTATATCATTCACCCCATCTGCGTGGCAATCATCCTCGCGGAGCTGGAGCTGGACAAGGAGAGCATTGTTGCCGGGCTTCTGCATGACGTGGTGGAAGATACGCCGATGACGACGGAGGATATCGCGGAACTGTTCGGGGATGAGGTGGCGCTTCTGGTGGACGGCGTGACCAAGCTGGGACAGCTCAGCTATTCCGCGGACAAGGTGGACGAACAGGCGGAGAATCTGCGGAAGATGTTTCTGGCCATGGCCAAGGATATCCGCGTGATCCTGATCAAGCTTGCGGACCGCCTGCACAATATGCGGACGCTGAAATACATGCGTCCGGAGAAGCAGAAGGAGAAGGCGAGAGAGACGATGGATATCTATGCGCCCATCGCTCAGCGTCTGGGTATCTCCAAGGTAAAGATCGAGCTGGACGATCTGGCGCTGAAATATCTGGAGCCGGAGGTCTATTATGACCTCGTGTCCCAGATCTCCGACAAGAAGAGCGTCCGGGAGAAATACGTACAGTCCGTGGTGGCGGAAGTGAAGCAGCATATGGAAAACGCCAACATTGAGGCGGATGTAAAAGGACGGGTGAAACATTTCTTCAGCATTTACAAGAAAATGGTCAATCAGGAGAAGACGCTCGATCAGATTTACGATCTGTTCGCGGTCCGGATTCTGGTGGAGTCGGTGAAGGACTGCTATGCGGCGCTGGGCGTGATTCACGAGATGTATAAGCCGATTCCCGGGCGTTTTAAAGACTATATCGCCATGCCCAAGCTCAACATGTACCAGTCGCTGCACACGACGCTGATCGGTCCCAAGGGGCAGCCCTTTGAGATCCAGATCCGCACGTATGAGATGCACCGGACGGCGGAGTACGGCATTGCCGCGCACTGGAAGTACAAGGAGAGCGGCGGCAGCAAAGAACAGAATGTGGAAGGTAAAGACAGTGCGGAGGCGAAGCTGACCTGGCTTCGGCAGATTCTGGAATGGCAGCGGGACGAATCCGACAACCGGGAATTTATGAATCTGTTAAAGAGCGACCTCGATCTGTTCTCCGACAGCGTATACTGCTTTACGTCCGGCGGGGACGTGAAGACGCTGCGCCGGGGGGCGAATCCCATTGACTTCGCGTACAGTATTCACAGCGCGGTGGGCAACAAGATGATCGGAGCGAGGGTGAACGGGAAACTCGTTCCCATCGATTACCGGATCCACAACGGCGACCGCATCGAGATCATCACCTCCCAGAACTCCAAAGGCCCCAGCCGCGACTGGCTGAACATCGTCAGGACCACGCAGGCCAGGAACAAGATCAACCAGTGGTTCAAGACCGAGTTCAAGGAGAGCAACATCATCAAGGGGAAGGAACTGGTGACCCAGTACTGCAGGATGAAGGGCATTCAGATGCAGTTGATTGTCAAGCCGGAGTATCAGGAGAGCGTTCTTCGCAAATACGGCTTCCGCGACTGGGATTCGGTGATGGCGGCCGTGGGACACGGGGGCCTGAAGGAAGGCCAGGTAGTCAACCGTCTGGTGGAGGAGTACGAGAAGGCGAGGAAAAAGGCGGTCACCGACGCGAAGATCATCGAGAGCGTCAGCGAGGCCAGAGAGCAGAAATTCCGTATCTCCAAATCGGGGAGCGGCATCGTGGTCAAGGGGATCGACGATGTGGCGGTTCGCTTCTCCAGATGCTGCAATCCGGTGCCGGGAGACGAGATTGTCGGCTTTGTGACCAGGGGCCGCGGCGTGACGATTCACCGTACCGACTGCGTGAACATGCTGCATCTGGCGGAGCCGGAGCGGGAGCGGCTGATCGAGGCGGAGTGGCAGAGCGGCGTTTCGACCCGCGCCGGGGAGAAATACACCACGGAGATCAAGATCTACGGCAACAACCGCACCGGGCTTCTGGTGGATATCTCGAAAATATTAAGCGAGCGGGAGATCGACGTGATCTCCATGAACGTGCGCACCAGCAGGAAAGGCACGGCCACCATCACGGTGAGCTTTGATATTTCCAGCGTGGACGAACTGAACCGGATCATCGAGAAGTTAAGACAGGTGGAGAGCGTTCTCGACATTGAACGTTCGGTCAGTTAGGGAAACGCTGATTGCATCAGCGCCCCTGGAACGAAATGCAGAGGAAAAGGAAACAGAAAAAACCTCCGCCGGGCGCGGCGGGAGGTGAAATGGAGGATGGCTATGGCACAACTGTGCATCGCATCGCTGATGGTGGGCGAGCTGGCGGCGAACTGCTGGTTCCTGGCAAATGAGGACAGAAAAGAGACGCTGGTCTTCGATCCGGGAGGCGAGGCGGAACGGATTTTTGTATATGCGGAGAAACAGGGATGGAAGATCACCGCCATCCTTCTGACGCACGGGCATTCGGATCACATGGGCGGCGCAGAGGAACTGAGAACGCGGACGGGCGCGCCTGTCTACGCGTTGGAGGAGGAAGATGCGCTGCTGCGGGACGGGGTGAAAAATCTCTCCGCTTTTATTCAGCACAAAGGGATTACCGTACAGGCGGATGAACTGCTGCAGGACGGACAGGAGCTGACGTTGTCCGGGATCCGGCTGAAGGTGCAGCACACGCCCGGGCATACGCCGGGCGGATGCTGTTATTACTGCAGGGAAGCGGGCTGCGTATTTTCCGGAGACACCCTCTTTCAGGGGTCGATCGGACGCAGCGATTTTCCGGGCGGCAGTATGTCGGAGCTGGTGCGCTCCGTGAAGGAAAAGCTGTTTGCCCTGCCGGAGGAGACGAAGGTACACACCGGGCATGGGGAAGATACGACCATCGGGTACGAGAAGAAGTATAATCCGTACCTGGGTTAGCCTCCGGCTCTCAGCCTGGCGATCTCCTCTTTGTAGGGCGCTCGGGTGTTCTTCGGGTCGTCTCCGACCGGGATCCAGGGAGTTTCCAGAATCTTGGGGACTTCCAGGAAGTCCGGGTGGTGGACGATGCGGCGGAGGGCGTCGAAGCCGATGCATCCGCTGCCGATGTTTTCATGCCGGTCTTTGGCCGCGCCGCGGGGATTTTTGCTGTCGTTGATGTGGAAGACGGCGATCTGATCCCTGCCGAGGACGCGGTCGAAGTTTTCGAGAACGCCCTCCAGACCGCCGATGATATCATAACCGCTGTCGTGGGTATGGCAGGTATCGAAGCAGACCCGCAGGCGGTCTTTTTTTGCGACGCCGTCATAGATCCGCGCCAGCTCCTCGAAGGTCCGTCCGATCTCGGAGCCTTTTCCGGCCATAGTCTCGAGGGCGACGAGACAGTCGGTGTCGTCGGTGAGCACTTCATTCAGTCCTTTGACGATGGAGGCGACGCCCGCTTCGCATCCCGCGCCCACATGAGCGCCCGGATGGACGACCAGAATGCGGCTGCCCATGGCGGAAGCGCGGGTTAACTCCAGCCGGAGAAAACGGACGGCCAGCTCATAAGTCTCGGGTTTGACCGTGTTGGCCAGATTGATGATATAGGGGGCGTGAACGATAAATTCACGGATGCCGTGCTCCTTCATCAGCGCCTGGGCGGCGTCGATGTTCAGCTCGCTTAACTCTTTGCGCCGCGTGTTCTGGGGCGCGCCGGTGTAGATCATAAACGTATTCGCACCGTAGGAGAGCGCTTCCTCCACCGAGCCCAGCATCATTTTTTTACCGCTCATTCCCACATGAGAACCGATTTTTATCATTTTCGTATGCTCCTTCCCTGCGGACCGGCCCCGCCTCCCGCCGCCGCGGCAGAGCGTACGCCAATTCTGTGATCTGTTGCCCTTCCAGTATAGAGGATGGCGTCCGAATTGTCAAAGGGGCGCGGGGGGCCTGTCATAGTTGCGTCGTTTTTTCTGCTGTTCACACGTGCCGGTTCCCAGCCCGGCGTGGGCAGATCATCCTGAAAGACCCATTGAGAGGCGCCGGTCCTTAGGCGCGGTTTTTCACGCGCCTTAGTACCGCTGCGTCCTCTCATTAAGCGCAAGCGGGGTCTGGAAGGATGATCTGCCCGCGTCGGGCGTCCGGGACGTAAAAATACGGCGTTGGGCGGGAAGCTTGACAAACGCTCCCGTTTTTCCTATACTGAATGAAGTTTTCGGATGTGGAGGAAGAAGAATTGAAAAAATTACTGGATTTAATTACCGAGGAACTGGAGCAGGCTTTTATAAAGGCCGGCTGCGACGGCGCCTATGCGCGGGTAACGCTCTCGAACCGCCCGGATCTGTGCGAATACCAGTGCAATGGAGCGATGGCGGCGGCGAAGAAATACCACAAGGCCCCGATTCTGATTGCGAACGCAGTTGTGGAAGCGCTTGCGGGGACCGAACTCCTTGAGGATGTGCAGGCGGTGAATCCGGGTTTTATCAACCTGAAGGTGAGCGCCGGATTTCTGAGCGGTTATCTGAATGAAATGGCGGAGGATGAACGCCTGGGATATGAGAAGACGGACGCGCCGGAGACGATCATGATCGACTACGGCGGGCCCAATGTGGCGAAACCCCTGCATGTGGGGCATCTGCGTTCCGCGATCATCGGCGAGAGCGTCAAGCGGATCGCCCGCTTTGCGGGGCACAAAGTGATCGGAGACGTCCATCTGGGAGACTGGGGCCTGCAGATGGGGCTGATCATCACGGAATTAAAAGAGCGCAAACCGTCGCTTCCGTATTTTGACGAGACGTATGAGGGCGGCTATCCGCAGGAGGCGCCGTTTACGATCGCCGAGCTGGAGGAGATCTATCCGACGGCCAGCGGCAGGTCGAAGGAAGACGCCGCCTACAAGGAAGCGGCCATGCAGGCAACCTTCGAGCTGCAGCAGGGACGCAGAGGCTATCAGGCGCTTTTGAAACAGATACTGGCCGTATCGGTGTCGGATCTGAAGCAAAATTACGCGAATCTGAACGTGGACTTTGATCTGTGGAAGGGCGAGTCCGACGTACAGCCCTATATCCCGGATATGGTGCGGGAGATGAAAGAGAAAGGGTACGCTTACACGAGCGACGGCGCTCTGGTCGTCGACGTTAAAGAAGAATCGGACACCAAAGAGGTTCCTCCGTGCATGCTTCTGAAATCCGACGGGGCGTCGCTCTACACCACGACCGATCTGGCGACGATCGTGGAGCGGATGAAGCTGTACCGTCCGGACCGGATCGTCTATGTGGTGGACAAGCGGCAGGAGATGCATTTTGTGCAGGTGTTCCGCTGCGCGAGAAAGTGCGGACTGGTGGCGGAGGACACCCGGCTGGAGTTTCTGGGATTCGGCACGATGAACGGGAAGGACGGCAAGCCGTTCAAGACCCGGGAGGGCGGCGTCATGCGGCTTCAGTATCTGCTGGCGGACATCAATGAGGAGATGCTGAAGAAAATCCGGGAGAGCCGTCCCATGAGCGAGGAAGAGGCGGCGGACATCGCGAAGGTGGTGGGATTGTCCGCCGTCAAATACGGCGATCTGTCCAATCAGGCCTCCAAAGACTATATTTTCGACGTCGACCGCTTTACTTCCTCCGAGGGCAATACCGGTCCCTATATCCTTTATACGGTCGTGCGCATTAAGTCCATCCTGAAGAAATACGAAGAGCAGGGCGGCCGGACGACAGAGGGCCGGATGATGGAGTGCGAAAACGAGAGCGAGAAGGCGCTCATGAGAGAGCTTGCCCGCTTCAACAGCGTCATGGAGACGGCGTACGAGGAGCTTGCGCCGCATAAGGTCTGTGCCTATCTCTACGACCTCGCCAACGCGTTCAACAAATTTTACCATGAGACGAGCATCCTCGGGACGGAGGATACGGCGCGAAAGGACAGCCGGATCCGGCTTCTGGTGCTGACCAGGCGCGTGCTCGAAACCTGTATGGATCTTCTGGGCTTTGAGGCGCCGGAGAGGATGTAACAGGGATGGAGATCAGAAGGAAAGTGACGCCGGGCGGCCTGTGGCGCAGCCTGTATCCGGTTCTGCTCTATCTCTCTCTGCAGATGGCGGCCGGTTTCCTCTATATGATCGTGCTGGCCGCGTATTCCGTGTTTTCGGGCGTGGAGCCGGCGGGCCTGTACGAATATCTTATGGACCGGTACGCGCAGGGGGGGACGGTGGCGGTGGTTCTTCTGTCGGCGCTGCTGAGCCTGCCCCTCTTCTCCTGGCTGTACTGCCGCGACATGCGGCAGAGAAAGCAGTGCGGCTGGAGGGACGAATGGTATCCGCTGACCGAATGGCAGCTTCTGTGGGCGGCGGTGGGAAGCGCGGCGCTGGCATTGTTCGGCAACGGCCTTGTCGCTTTTCTTCCCCTGGAGCAGTGGGCGGACAGCTATGAGGAAGTGAATGACGCGCTGTATTCGGGGAGCGTCTGGCTGCGGATGGCGGCGGTGGGATTTTTCGGACCGGCGGTGGAGGAGCTGATCATGCGGGGGCTTCTGTACCAGAGGCTGCGCGGGATGATGCGTCCGGCGGCCGCCATGATCTGGAGCGCGCTGGTGTTCGGCATATTTCACGGAAATGTCATACAGGGTGTCTACGCGTTTCTGGTCGGCCTGTTCTTCGCCTGGCTTATGGAGCGCACACAGCGGATTCTGGCCCCCATGCTGGGGCATATGGCGGCCAATGTGTTCATCGTCCTGCTGGAAGACTTCCGCGTCCTGGACATCTTCTACCGGTCGGACGTCAATTTTCTGGGAATGATGCTGATAAGCGGCGTCGTATTTCTGTGCGCCGCCGCGGCGCTCAAGGAACGCTGAATTGTATAAAATAATAAGAAAATTCAGAACAACACCTGTTTTCCGAACCGTAAAATTTACGGATTTTTGGAAAACAGGTGTTTTTTCTGCCGTATATTGTGTGAAATAGAAAGCATAAAAGCATAAAAACAAAAGAATTATAAGAAAACAGAATTAATAAATATAAATATTCAGATAATCAGATAATTCAAAAGAAAACAGGGATTTACAGAGGGTGCAGATGGGAGTAAACTGTCATTGAAGAAGAAAGCAGCATGGTTTCCTGCCTTCATTAAGTACCCATAGGGCATAAATTCCCGCGGGGGCTGGAAGGATGATCTGCCCGCATCAGGCGTCCGGGTGGCATGAAGCGAAACCAGGGCAGAATTCAGAAAGAAGGATACAGCTTATGGATGAACAGATGAGAATGGAATGTACAGCAAAAGGAATGTACGATCCGCGGTTTGAACACGACAACTGCGGAATCGGCGCTGTCGTCAATATCAAAGGCGTGAAGACGCATAAAACCGTGGAAGATGCGCTGAGCATTGTGGAGAATCTGGAGCACCGGGCCGGAAAGGATGCGGAAGGCAAAACCGGCGACGGCGTGGGGATCATGGTACAGATCTCCCATAAATTCTTCCTCAAGACCTGCCGGGCGCTGGGCATGGAGCCGGGCGGCGAGCGGGAATACGGCATCGGCATGTTCTTCCTGCCGCAGGACGAACTGAAACGCAATCAGGCAAAGAAGATGTTCGAAATCATTGTCGAAAAAGAGGGCATGCGTTTTCTCGGCTGGAGAGAGGTGGCGACGAACCCGAAGGTTCTGGGCTCCAAGGCGCTGCAGAAGATGCCGGCCATCATGCAGGCCTTTATCGGGAAACCGGAGGATGTGGCGTGCGGGCTCGATTTTGACCGCAAACTCTACATCGCCAGACGGATCTTCGAGCAGTCCAACGACGATGCCTATGTGGTGTCCTGTTCGAGCAGGACGCTGATCTACAAGGGAATGTTCCTCGTGGGGCAGCTCAGGGATTTCTTCCTCGATCTTCAGAGTCCGGATTATGAGAGCGCCATCGCGCTGGTGCACTCCCGCTTCTCTACCAATACTCTGCCGAGCTGGGAGCGGGCGCATCCCTACCGTTTTCTGGTGCACAACGGAGAGATCAACACCATCAAGGGAAACGCGGACAAGATGCTGGCCCGGGAGGAGACCGTGGAGTCCGAGTATCTGCGGGGGGAATTTCATAAAGTCCTTCCGGTCATCAGCGCTTCCGGCTCCGATTCCGCGATGCTGGACAATACGCTGGAATTTCTGGTCATGAGCGGCATGGATCTGGCGCTGGCGGTGATGATTCTGATTCCGGAGCCGTGGGTCAACAACCGTACCATGTCCCAGAAGAAGAAAGATTTCTACCAGTATTACGCGACGATGATGGAGCCGTGGGACGGCCCGGCGTCGATCCTCTTCACGGACGGAGACGTGATGGGAGCCGTTCTGGACCGCAACGGCCTTCGTCCGTCCAGATACTATGTGACCTCCGACGGCCAGTTGATCCTCTCTTCCGAGGTGGGAGTGCTGGATATCGAGCCTTCCAGAATCGTCGTCAAGGAGCGTCTGCATCCGGGAAAGATGCTGCTGGTGGATACGAAGCAGGGGCGGATCATCGACGATGACGAATTAAAAGAGAGCTATGCGGGACGCAGGCCTTACGGGGAGTGGCTCGATCACAATCTGATCAGCCTGTCGGAGCTGAAGATCCCCAACCAGCGGATCGAGGAGCATACGCCGGAGGAGCGCATGCGGCTGCAGAAGGCGTTCGGCTACCGCTATGAGGATGTCCGGGATTCGATCATGCATATGGCGGCCAACGGCTCGGAGGCCACTTCCGCCATGGGCATCGACGTCCCGCTGGCGGCGCTTTCCGATCATCACCAGCCGCTGTTCAATTATTTCAAACAGTTGTTTGCCCAGGTGACGAATCCGCCGATTGACGCGATCCGTGAGAAGGTCGTCACCTCCACCAGCGTCTTTATCGGCAAGGACGGGAATCTGCTGGAGGAGAAGCCGGAGAACTGCTGCGTGATGCGCATCAACAATCCGATTCTGACCAATACAGACCTTCTGAAAATCAAGGCTATGAAAAAAGACGGCTTCAAGGTGGAAGTGCTTCCGATCACCTATTATAAAAATACCAGCCTGGAACGCGCGATCGACCGCCTGTTCGTGGAGGCGGACCGGGCCTACCGGGACGGAGTGAACATTCTCATTCTGTCCGACCGGGGAGTGGACGAGAATCATGTGGCGATCCCGTCGCTGCTGGCGGTATCCGCTCTGCAGCAGCATCTGGTGCGGACGAAGAAGCGGACCAGCGTCTCCATCATTCTGGAGTCCGGAGAGCCGCGCGAGGTGCATCATTTCGCGACGCTGCTGGGCTACGGGGCCTGCGCCATCAATCCGTATCTGGCGCAGGAAAGCATCAAGGAGCTGATCGACAAGCGGATCCTGAACAAGGATTATTATGCGGCGGTGGACGATTACAATCAGGCGGTGATCAGCGGCATCGTGAAGACAGCCTCCAAGATGGGAATCTCCACGATTCAGTCCTATATGGGCTCCAAGATTTTCGAGGCCATCGGCATCAGCAGGGAAGTGGTTGATAAATATTTCACAAATACGGTCAGCCGGATCGGCGGCATCGGCCTGAAGGAAATCGAGGAGCAGGTGGAGCTTCTGCACTCGGCGGCGTTCGATCCGCTTGGCCTCGAGACGACGCCGGCGCTGGAGAGCCTCGGGCTTCACAAGGAGCGCAGTTCCGGCGAGGAGCATCTGTACAATCCGCGGACGATTCATCTGCTGCAGCAGTCCACGAGAGAAGGCAGCTATGAGCTTTTCAAAGAATATACGAAGCTTGTGAACGGCGAGAACAATCACGGCCAGATCCGCACGCTTCTGGATTTTAAATATCCTAAGAAGGGGATTCCGCTGGAGGAAGTGGAGAGCGTGGATTCGATCGTCACCCGCTTCAAGACCGGCGCCATGTCCTACGGTTCGATCTCCCAGGAGGCTCACGAGTGCCTTGCGATTGCCATGAATCAGATTCACGGCAAATCCAACACCGGCGAGGGCGGAGAGAGCATCGAGCGTCTGAGCGTCGGCGCGGACGGCAGAAACCGCTGTTCGGCGATCAAACAGGTGGCAAGCGCCCGCTTCGGCGTCACCTCCCGCTATCTGGTGAGCGCGCAGGAGATTCAGATCAAGATGGCCCAGGGCGCGAAGCCGGGCGAGGGCGGGCATCTGCCGGGCGGCAAGGTCTATCCGTGGATTGCGAAGACGAGGCTGTCCACGCCGGGTGTCAGTCTGATCTCCCCGCCGCCGCATCACGACATTTATTCGATCGAGGATCTGGCGCAGTTGATCTATGACCTGAAAAACGCCAACAAGAACGCCAGAATTTCCGTGAAACTGGTGTCCGAGGCGGGCGTGGGCACCGTGGCCGCAGGCGTGGCCAAGGCGGGCGCGCAGGTGATTCTGATCTCCGGCTATGACGGCGGCACCGGAGCGGCGCCGGCCAGTTCGATCCACAATGCAGGGCTTCCCTGGGAGCTGGGTCTGACCGAGACGCATCAGACGCTTCTGATGAACGGGCTGCGGAACAAAGTGCGCATCGAGACCGACGGCAAGCTGATGAGCGGCAGGGACGTCGCCATTGCCGCCATGCTCGGCGCGGAGGAATTTGGATTTGCCACGGCGCCGCTCGTGACCATGGGATGCGTGATGATGAGGGTCTGCAATCTGGACACCTGTCCGGTGGGCGTGGCGACCCAGAATCCGGAGCTTAGGAAACGGTTTAAGGGAAAACCGGAATACGTCGTGAATTTTATGAAATTCATCGCCCAGGATCTGAGAGAATACATGGCAAGACTCGGCGTGCGCACGCTGGATGAGCTGGTGGGGCGTTCGGATCTTCTGAAGGTGAAGGAGAACCTCGAGGGACGGATGGCAACGATCGACCTGAGCCGCATTCTCTACAATCCCTATGCGGGAAAGGGGCAGAAGGTGATCTTCGATCCGAAGCAGGTCTACAATTTTGAACTGGAGAAGACGATTGACGAGAAGGTGTTCCTGAGAGAGTTCAGAGGCGCCCTGGAGCGGGGACAGAAGCGGAGCATCGAGGTGGATGTGAGCAATACGGACCGCGCGGTGGGGACGATCTTCGGCGCGGAGATCACGAGGCGGTATCCGGAGGGACTCGCGGAGGATACGTTTACGGTCAAGTGCACCGGCGCGGGCGGACAGAGCTTCGGGGCTTTTATACCCGGCGGGCTGACGCTGGAGCTGGTGGGCGATTCCAACGATTACTTCGGCAAAGGACTCTCCGGCGGTAAGCTGATCGTCTATCCGCCCAAAGGCGTGACCTATCGGAAGGATGAGAATATCATTATCGGAAACGTGGCGTTCTACGGCGCGACCAGCGGAAAAGCGTATATCGGCGGCGTGGCCGGCGAGCGGTTCTGCGTCCGCAATTCCGGAGTCCGGGCCGTCGTGGAAGGGACCGGCGATCACGGCTGCGAATATATGACCGGCGGCTGCGTGGTGATTCTGGGGCGCGTGGGCAAAAATTTTGCGGCCGGGATGAGCGGCGGCGTCGCCTACGTGCTGGACGAGGATCAGGATCTCTATACCAAGGTGAACAAGTCCATGGTTTCCCTGGAGGAAGTGACGAGCAAATACGACGTTCTGGAGCTGAAGGATATGATCAAGGAACATGTGGCCTATACCAATTCCGAGAAGGGAAAACGGATTCTCGATCATTTTGAACAGTATCTGCCGAGATTCAAGAAGATCATACCCAACGACTACAAACGGATGCTGAGCATGATCGTCCAGATGGAAGAGAAGGGCATGAACACGGAACAGGCGCAGATCGAAGCATTTTATGCGGTCAAGAGAGGATAGGGGGTACGAGACATGGGAAAACCAACCGGCTTTTTGGATTATGAACGTAAGGACGCGGGGGCGGAAGCCCCCCTTGAGAGAATCAGGCATTTCAACGAATTTCATACGCCCCTGTCAAAGGCGGAGCAGGAAAGGCAGGGAGCCAGATGCATGGCCTGCGGCGTGCCCTTCTGTCAGGCCGGACAGATGCTGGGCGGTATGATGTCGGGCTGTCCGCTGCAGAACATGGTTCCGGAGTGGAACGACCTTCTGTACCTGGGCAACTGGGAGGAGGCCTACTACCGTCTGGCAAAGACGAGCAATTTCCCCGAGTTTACCGGGCGCGTCTGCCCGGGGCTCTGTGAGGCGGCGTGCACCTGCAATTTAAACGGCGATCCGGTAGGGACCAAAGGCAATGAACTGGCGATCATAGAGAATGCCTATCGGATGGGCTACGCCCACGCGAGGCCGCCCAGGGTGCGCACCGGCAAAAAGGTGGCGGTCATCGGTTCCGGTCCGTCCGGTCTGGCGACCGCGGACCAGTTGAACCGCAGAGGGCATCTGGTCACAGTCTACGAGAGACGGGACCGGGTGGGCGGCCTTCTGCGGTACGGCATCCCCAATATGAAGCTGGAAAAGCACGTCATTGACCGCAGGGTGGAAATCATGAAGGAAGAGGGCGTCACGTTCGTCACAAACTGCAACGTCGGCGTGGACAAAAAGGCGGAGGAGCTTCTGAAGGAATACGACAAGGTGGTGCTCTGCTGCGGGGCGGCCAATCCGCGGGACATCAAGGTGCCCGGGCGGGATGCCAAAGGCATCTATTTTGCGGTCGATTTTCTGACGGCGACGACGAAGAGCCTTCTGGATTCCGGTTTTGCGGACAAGAAATTCATTCCGGCGGAAGGGAAGAACGTGCTCGTCATCGGCGGCGGCGACACCGGCAACGACTGCGTGGGGACTTCGATCCGTCTGGGATGCAGGTCGGTGACGCAGCTTGAGATGATGCCGAAGCTTCCGGATACGAGAGCGGACAACAATCCCTGGCCGGTCTGGCCGCGGGTGTGCAAGACGGACTACGGCCAGCAGGAGGCCATCGCGAAGTTCGGCCATGATCCGCGGATCTATCAGACGACCGTGCAGGAGTTCGTAAAAGATAAAAACGGCAACGTGAAGCAGGCGAAGATCGTGAAGCTGGAGAGCCGGAAAGACGAGAAGAGCGGACGGATGATCATGGCTCCGGTGGAGGGCAGCGAATTTGTGCTCGATACGGAGCTGGTGCTGATCGCGGCGGGCTTTCTCGGAAGTCAGGACTATGTGACGAAAGCATTCGGCGTGAACGTGGACCAGCGGACCAACGTGGCCACCGAGGCCGGCAGGCACGCCACAAACGTGGCGAACGTGTTCACGGCGGGCGATATGCACATCGGCCAGTCGCTCGTCGTCCGCGCCATCCGGGAGGGCCGCGACGCGGCCAGAGAGGTGGACGAGGCGCTGATGGGATATACGAATCTCTAGGGAAACGCTGATGAAATCAGCGCTTCCTCAGGAATGATGAAACAGCCTTCCCTCAATGGAACGGAGACGTTCCGTAGGGAGGGCTGTTCCGTCTGTAAAGAGAATCTGACGGCGGTAGAGGTCGATTTTTTTCACCGCGCCGCGGAAAGTCACATAGGCTCCGCCGCTTTTGCGGCCGTCCGGCTGAAAATACACGGCCTCGATTTCGGGATTTTCGGACAGGTGCTCCTGAATCAGACGGAGCCGTTCATCGAGCAGGGCTTTCTGATCCTCGTTCAGCTCCTGAAAGGAGTCGGTCAGCCGGGCGGTTTCGCGGACGGCTTCCCGGTGCCCGGTGAGAGCGGCAAAGGGGGCGAACTGTGCCGCCCGGTTCCAGAGCGACATCTGCGGATGCCGGGCGGAGACGTGATGCGGAAGATGGATGATGTCGTCATATTTGTGATTTTCGTTCACGCCCGGTGTCCTCCGATCTGGCGGTTTCGTTTCAGGGTGGTGGCGCCTTCCTGCAGATTCATACCTTTTATGATGGCGTTTTTGCCGTATTTTTTCTTGACGGACAGCATGGCTTCCTGCAGTTTTCTCTCTCTGGCCAGCCGTTCCTCCTCCGCTTTCTGTTCCCGTTCCAGGGCGGCGTAATCCGTGAAAAGATCAAGCTGTTCATACTGTCCGTTTTCCGGGGCGTCCGCCTCGTCCGTCAGCCGTCCGGCGGCGATGGTCACGCGCCGTATGAGGAGGGCGGGATTGACGATACGGTCATACAACTGCGTCACCGCGTCGGTAATCAACTGCGAGGAGGAGGTCCGGCGGCCGAGACTGACCGTTCCGTGGGCGTGTTTGGGGACTTTTCTGCCGTAACGGTCGGTGGTCACTTCGCCCTTGTAACCCGAGCGGATCCGCTCGTCGCTCAGGTTGTCGACGTCATAACCGACCGTGAGAACCATCTGGTCCGTGACCAGCCGGCGCTCGACCAGCTCGAGGGCGATCTGGTCGGCCATCTCCCGGACGATCAGTTTCCCTTTTTCGGCGTCGTACGGACACTGCAGTACCTGGCCGGAGCTGATGCTGCTGCTCTCCGGCCGGTAGGCTTTGATCAGATCCATGGTGACGGGCTCGTATCCCCAGGCGTGGTCGATCAGAAGTTCCGCGTTGACGCCGAACATGCGGTAGAGAAGCTCTTCATTATAATAATCCTGTTCGCCGCCGAGCGAACAGCGGGCAATGTCTCCCATCGTGAACAGTCCCGCGGCCTCCAACTTTCTGCGGTAGCCGTGCCCGACGCGCCAGAAATCGGTCAGCGGCCGGTGATCCCACAGAAGTCTGCGGTAGCTCATCTCGTCGAGCTGCGCAATCCGCGCGCCGCACCGATCCGGTTTGACATGTTTTGCCACGATGTCCATCGCCACTTTGCACAGATAGAGGTTGGTGCCGATGCCGGCGGTTGCGGTGATGCCGGTGCTCAGAAGCACATCCAGCAGGATGGCGGATGCCAGCTCCT
The DNA here is from genome assembly GCA_910587765.1 of uncultured Lachnospiraceae bacterium. Taxonomy (GTDB): domain Bacteria; phylum Bacillota; class Clostridia; order Lachnospirales; family Lachnospiraceae; genus Hominiventricola. Next base: position 5,670 of record CAJUNR010000045.1, on the reverse strand, counting down.
TCGCAGTCATGCGGTAGGTTTCCAGATAGCCGGTCACGTCCATGAAGACCTCGTCGATGGAGTACACATGGATATCCTCCGGCGCCACGTATTTTAAATAGATTTCGTAGACGGCGGTGCTGTATTCCATATAAAAGGCCATCCGGGGCCGGGCCGTGATGTAGGAAAGCTCCAGCTCGGGATGCTCCGCGAGTTCCGGCGCGAGGAAGGAAGAGCCGGTGAACACTCCGCCGGGCGCACGGCGCTTCCTCTCTCTGTTAATCTGCCTTACCCTCTGCACGACTTCAAACAGCCGCGGACGGCCGGGAATGCCGTAAGCCTTGAGGGAAGGAGAGACGGCAAGGCAGATTGTCTTCTCCGTCCGTTCCTCGTCCGCCACCACCAGATGGGTGGTAAGCGGATCCAGACTCCGCTCCCGGCATTCCACCGAAGCGTAGAAGGATTTCAGATCAATGGCGATGTAAGTGCGCGTTTCACTCATCAGAAAGCCTTTCCGGCCAGAATTTCCTTATAATCTTCGTAGTTCCGCTTCAGAAGCTCCGGAGTGTCCAGCCCGTAAGGACATTTTTTCTTACAGGAACCGCAGTGCTGACAGTCTTCGATCTTCTTCATCTTCGCCTGCCATTCGGGCGTCAGATAGGGCGCGGCCGGGGAGCGGCGCAGGAGCAGGGACATGCGGGCGCAGTTGTTGATCTCGATGCCCGCCGCGCAGGGCATACAGTAGCCGCAGCCCCGGCAAAATTCGCCCAGCAGTTCTCGGCGGTCCTTTTCGATGACGGCGGAGAGCTCCTCGTTCATGGCCGGCGGATTGTTCACAAAGGCCAGGAACTGGTCAAGCTCTTCTTCCCGCTGAACGCCCCATAAAGGCAGCGTCTCCGGGAACTGCGCCTGGAAGGCGTAAGCCGCGGCGGCATTGGTGATCAGTCCGCCGGACAGCGCTTTCATGGATAAAAATCCCATATCGTTTTTCCGGCATCCCTCCAACAGTTTCAATTCCGGTTCGCCGGACAGATAGCAGAACGGGAACTGCAGGGTCTCGTACAGCCCGCTGTCGATGGCCTCCCGGGCGACGTTCAGGCGGTGGTTGGTGATGCCGATGTGGAGGATCATCCCTTTCTTTCGGGCCTCCAGGGCCGCGTCATAGATACCGCTTTCGTCGCCGGGCCGGGGACAAAAGGCGGGATTGTGGAACTGGTAGATGTCGAGATGATCCGTCTTCAGATTCTTCAGCGTGGTTTCAAGGTCTTTCCAGAAGCCTTCCACGGTGACGGCTCCGGTTTTGGAGGAGATGAAAACCTGCTCTCTGCGGTCCGAAAAAGCGGCTCCGAGCTTCTCTTCGCTGTCCGTATACAGGCGGGCGGTGTCGTAGAAACGGATTCCGCCGTCGAAGGCTTTGTGGAGCAGACGGACGGCGTCCTCTTTCGGGATCCGCTGGATGGGGAGGGCGCCGAAGCCGTTTTTGTTGACGGTAATGCCGGTCTTTCCGAGGCGTACGTTGGTCATAAGATTCAGACTCCTTTCCTGTCGCTGATCAAGTGAGAAAGCACTTGCAATTTTTTTTCTCTGTATTATTATTAGTAACATAAGGAAGTCGTTTTTGCAAACGGTTTTGGGAGGAAAGGGGGATTTTTATGGAAAAAAGGATCATGGTGGCAGGGCACCTCTGCGTGGACATCACGCCGGTCTTTCCGGAGGGGAAAAACGGTCCGCTTTCGGACTATCTGATTCCGGGCCGGCTGCTTCATATGAACCCGGCCGCGATTCATACGGGAGGCGCGGTGGCAAATACGGGGCTGGCACTCAAAAAGCTGGGGGCGGACGTGCGTCTGGTGGGAAAGGTCGGGAAGGACGCCTTTGGGGATCTCGTCCTCGGGCTGATGAGGAAATACGGCGCGGACGGGGACGTGCTGGTGGACGAGAGGGATTCTACTTCCTATACGATTGTGATCGCGCCTCCGGGAGTGGACCGGATCTTTCTGCATAATCCCGGGGCCAACGACAGCTTCTGCGCGGACGATATTCCGGATTCGATGCTTTCGGACGTGGCGCTGTTTCATTTCGGTTATCCGCCGATCATGAGGAAGATGTATCTGGAGGGCGGAGCGGAGCTTCTGAAGCTTTTCCGGCGGGTGCGGGAAAAGGGGATTGCGGTTTCCCTTGACCTGGCGGCCGTGGATGAGGAATCCGAGGCGGCGAAGACGGACTGGAGGCGGTTTCTGGAACGGACGCTTCCGTACGTCGATTTCTTCGTTCCCAGCGCGGAGGAACTGTGCGGCATGCTGGACAAAGAGAGGTACCGGGAGTGGATGAGGCGCTCGCACGGCGGGGACGTGACGAAGATCCTGCGGCCGGAGGAAGACATCCGTCCGCTCGCCCGCGAAGCCATGGCGCTGGGAGCGAGGATCGTGCTCGTCAAATGCGGCGCTTCCGGCATGTATTACTGTACGGGAACCAGAGAGACGCTTGCGGGACTGCCGCAGGCGGCGGGGATCGACGCCGAAAGCTGGCACGGCAGAGAAGGTTTTCAGAAATGCTATGTGCCCGCGCGGGTGCGCTCCGGAACCGGAGCCGGGGACGTCAGCATCGCGGCCTTTCTTCTCGCCGCTCTGAGAGGGTACTCCGCGGAGCAGTGCGTGCGCCTGGCGGCGGCGGAAGGAGCCTCCTGCGTGGAAGAATTTGACGCCCTGAGCGGCGTGAGGACGCTGGAGGAGCTGGAGGAGAAGATCAGAGGCGGCTGGGAGCAGCAGATGTGACAAATGTCATCTGAAAATGGTTACAATTTACAGGTGCAAAAATATAGAATAACCGTTAAAATGACCATGTAAATACAAATTATTCATGGGAGGAATAAGAAATGAAGAGAAAATTTGTAAGCGCTCTGTTATGCACGGCTCTGGTAGCGGCGATGGCGGCAGGCTGCGGTAGCAAACCTGCGGATGCTCCGGCTGACGCGGAAGCTCCGGCACAGGAAGAGACGGAAGCTCCGGCGGCGGATGACGGCGCGGCGGATGCGGCTGAGACTCCGGCTGCAGGCGGCGGCAAGGTATTCGGCTATACCTGTATGGACGGAACGAACCCGTTCTTCGTGGCTCTGGAAGCTTCCATCAGAGAAGTGGTAGAGGGCAACGGCGATACGCTGATCTCCATGGACCCGGGCAACGACTCCAATACCCAGATCGACCAGATCGAGGATATGATCTCCAAAGGCGTGGAGATTATGTTTGTGAACCCGGTAGACGCGGACGGCATTATTCCGGCTCTGGATATGCTCAAAGATGCGGAAATTCCCATGTTTGGCTTTGACACGGAAGTAGGAGACATGAGCTACCTGACCTCTTACGCAGGCTCCGATAACTACAATGCGGGCTATGTATGCGGCGAGGACCTGGCGAAGAAGTGTCCGGAAGGCGGAGACATCCTGGTACTGGATTCCCCGACCATGCAGTCCGTGACCGACAGAACGAACGGTTTCATGGATGCCATTGAGAAATCCGGCGTGACCTTCAACGTAGTGGGACAGCAGGATGCACAGGGCAACCAGCAGGTGGCAAATGAGAAGGCAACCGACCTTCTGACTGCAAGCCCGGATGTAGTCGCAATCTTCGGCGGCAACGATCCGACCGCTCTCGGCGCATATGCGGCAGCGGACGCGGCAGGCGTAACTCCTCTGATCTACGGCGTGGACGGTTCTCCGGATGTGAAAGCGCTTCTGAAAGATACGATGCTTGAGGGCACCGGCGCACAGTCTCCGGTAACCATCGGCAAGACCATCGCAGAGACCGCTTACAAATGGCTGAACGGTGAGACCGTGGAAGAGTATATTCCGATCGAGACCTTCCTTGTAACGGCAGACAACGTAGATGATTACGGAACCGAAGGATGGCAGTAAGAGATACGGACAGTGGTAACTGGTAACCAGACAGTAAGAGGGCTTTGCTCCTGAAAGCGGAGCAAAGCCTTTTTCTGAATATGCACACGGGAGTCCGGAGAAATCTGTCGGCAGGCTGACGGACGCCCGGTGCGCGGGCAGGGAAGATTCCTTCCCCGTTCGATTACATAAAAGACAGGTGGTGGCGATTTCGTGAGTGAACAGTATTTACTTGAGATGCGAGGGATCAGCAAATCTTTCCCCGGTGTGAAAGCGCTTCAGAATGTGGGACTTCAGTTAAAGGCGGGGGAAGTACATGCGCTTCTTGGAGAAAACGGAGCCGGAAAGTCCACTTTGATCAAAGTCCTCGGCGGCATCTATCATGCGGAAGAGGGCGAGATTTTTATCGAGGGACAGAAGGTGAAGATTGACGGTGTGGTGGCAGCACGTGAGGCGGGGATCTCGATCGTGCACCAGGAGCTGGTGCTGGTTCCGTATATGACAGTTGCAGAGAACATTTTCCTCGGCAGAGAACCGGGGAACAAACTGAACATCAACCGCAGGCAGATGTCGGAGGATGCCCAGAAGCTTCTGGACGCCTACGAGATGCATATTGATGCGGATACGCTGGTGGAGCGCCTGACGATTGCGCAGCAGCAGATGGTGGAGATCGTAAAGGCGATTTCCTTTAACTCCAGGATTCTGGTCATGGATGAGCCGACCTCTTCCATATCGGACAAGGAAGTCGGATTCCTGTTCGAGACGATGAGAACACTGACGAAGAAGGGCGTGGGAATCATCTACATTTCCCATAAGATGAGCGAGCTGGAGGAGATCTGCGATCGGGTGACGGTTATGCGTGACGGGCAGACCGTCGGCACAAAGGTAGTAAAAGAGACGAATAAGGACGAGCTGATCGCGATGATGGTCGGACGGGAGCTGACCAATTACTATACGAGAGATTATCTGGAGCCGGGGGAAGTGGTTCTCAAATGCGAGCACATTTCCGACGGAAAGATGGCGAAGGATGCGAGTTTTGAGCTTAGAAAAGGGGAGATTATCGGATTCGCGGGTCTGGTCGGAGCCGGACGGAGCGAGACCATGAAGGCGATATTCGGGCTTGCGCCGCGTATGACGGGGGATGTCTACGTGGAAGGAAAGAAGGTACAGATTAAGACTCCGATCGATGCGCTGAAATACGGGATTGCGCTGGTTCCGGAGAGCCGGAAAGAAGAGGGGCTGTACAAAGTACAGAGCGTTCGTTTTAATTCCACGATTGAAGTGCTTTCGCAGTTTATTAAGAGCCTTCACGTGAATACAAAGAAGGAAGAAGAGATTACACAGAAATATATCGACATGATGGCGACCAAAACGCCCGGCCAGGAGCAGGTGATCGGAAATCTGTCCGGCGGAAATCAGCAGAAGGTGATGATCGGGCGCTGGCTGGCCACGGATCCGAAGATACTGATTCTGGATGAGCCGACCCGCGGCGTGGACGTGGGCGCCAAGGCGGAGATCTACACGATTATGAACGACCTTGTCAAACAGGGAATGTCGATTATCATGATCTCCTCGGAACTTCCGGAGATCATTAATATGAGCGACCGGGTCTACGTGATGAACGACGGCCGGGTGACCGGATGCCTGGATCACGAGAGCGTGACCCAGGAGGGTATTATGCAGCTCGCAGCAAAATAAAAAACGACACTGAAAAAAAGTACTTGTGCTGTTTTTCAGACGCGGAGGCGGGTGAAAATTCTTCCAGACGAAGGGGAAGCAGCGCACAGATACGGAACTTAAAA
>CAJUNR010000044.1 GCA_910587765.1 uncultured Lachnospiraceae bacterium | reverse complement strand
CAATGATATTTCCGGCATTTTTCTTCCCTCCTTATTCATCCCCACAAATCCGAATTTATTTACAGTTCCTCTATATTAAGCAACTCCTTAATTATGCTTATCTGCTCTCCAATCCTCTGATGCCGTTCCTCAATGTCTGCAATGATTTCGCTCGTAGGCGGATATTCCTTCGCAACATATTCTATCTGTTTATATTTATTAATTGACAGATCATAACCATTTTCAACAATCTCGTCCTTCTTTACAAAGAAACTCTGTTCTGTCCTGCTTCTCTCCTTTTCTCCCTCAAGATCATGGAATCTCTGTATAATATCAGGAATATCATTTTCAGCAATGGGTTGTCTCTTATCATCAAGACTGTATCCATCTGCTTTCATATCGTAAAACCACACATTATCGGTACCGCCAGAATTTGTTCTGGTAAAAACCAAAATCGCTGTTGATACTCCCGCATATGGTTTAAAGACGCCGGAAGGCAGGGAAATAACAGCTTCAAGATACTGATTTTCCACTAATTCCTTCCTAAGACTTTTGTGCGCATTTGAAGAACCAAATAAGACGCCATCAGGTACAATACACGCACATCTTCCGCCAACTTTAAGCATCTCTATAAATAAACCTACAAAAAGCAGCTCCGATTTCGTTGTATTGGTAATTCCCTTCAGCTTATCACTGATATTTTCTTTATTAAGGGTTCCCTTAAACGGAGGATTTGCCAGAATCAGGTTGTATTTTCCTTCTTCATTATAATCCTTCGATACGCTGTCTCTTTTCTCTATCCTGGGGTTGCTGACAGAATGCAGCATCAGGTTCATGCATGATAATCTGCACATTGTCGCATCTGTATCATATCCGGTGAACAAATCATTTTGATAATATTTCCACTGCTCATCAGACATTTTTCTTTCATAATGCTCACGAATATACTCCGCACATGAAATCAAAAAACCGGCGGTTCACATGCGGGATCGCATATGCGCATATCCACAGTTGGCTGCATAAGGTTTACCATCAGGTCCCTGATCTGCTTTGGGGTTCTAAAAGCGCCCAGTCTGCCGGCCGAATTCAGTTTCGCAAGCATGTGCTCATACAGATCTCCCTGCATATCCAGGCCTTTTATATCATGTTCAAACAAATCATCCAATCCCGAAACCACTTTTTGTAATGCCAGAGGCTCGTTTATTTTAAAAATCGCATCTGCCAGAAAACGCGAAAAAGATGAATTTTTATCCCTGTTCACCGATTTAATAAAGGGAAATACCTTTTGTGAAAAAACCGCATGGAGCTCCCTTGCCTCCAGTTTTCTGAAATTTCTCCATCGTAATGACTGTTCCTCATCAGATTCGCCAAACAAATGCTCCTGCCTTTTTCCAGATAACAGCTCTGAAGTTTCAATATCCGCTTCCATTTCATCCAATTGCTTTGCGAACATAAGATAAGTCAACTGCTCTATTACCTCTGTTGGCTGTGAAACACCGCCGGCTATTACATCCAGCCATATTTGCTCAATTTTATTTTTCGCACTTTCCGGTAACATATTTATTCCTCACTCTCCGCTATTCTCTGTATCTCAATTCCTGCCCTTCTGAATTTTTCGAGGATCTTCTGGTTTCTCTGCATCTGATGGTATCATCCACATTCTCCCCCGCATTACTGCCCCTGCAATTCTTCCATCCTTACAAAATATCGCTACTCTGCGCTGTGATATCTTCCACTTTTTTGCACACTCTGCCGATGTTAAATACTCCATAATCATCCTCCATCAAGCGTCTTTCTACTGCCATTTCTATTATATTCGAGAAAACGAATAGTTTCAAGTAGCCTTACCCTGGTTTTTCAAAAATAACCGACTAAGTGTTACTGTCCATACATGCCGGTTCTCAGCCCGCCGCGTATATGTGAATAGCAACGACTAAGTTACCGTTCCAAAAGAACCGGCGCAGCCCGCAGGCTGCGCCGGTTCCGCTACCATTATTGATACGCTCTGACAACTGCCGTCCCCGGGACAGTTTCGGTTCCCTTCCGCAGACAGTTACATCTCCAGATACTCCAGTATCTCCTCCAGCGGATGAAACCCCTGAATGGTTTTATATATCTTCTCCCCGTTCATGACAAGCATCGTCGGCACATGCGTCACGCCGAAGCGCTCCGCGAGCTGCGGGTCGTCGTCAATATTGACTTTGCAGAATTTGACGTCGCACGCTTCCTCCGCCGCCTGTTCCAGAACCGGGTGCTGTGCCTTACAGGGTCCGCACCAGTCCGCGTAAAAGTCCAGAAGGACCGGACCGCCGGCCTCTGTCACTTCAGTCTGAAAATTGTCTCCGGTAATCTTCCTGATTTCCATTGGCGCTCTCCTTTCTGAGTTACACAATATAAGTGTGCCCATCTGCGGGACAGACTCGCAGGAAATATCAGCCACCGCGTGTAAATCCGCGGACCGACGCTGCCGGTAATCTGCGGAAACGGTTCCAGAAAATTCCAGAACACGGATTTTCCGTCAGAGCAGATCGTCTCCCTGCCTCTGAGAATACACGCGGATCACAGACGCCACTTCCCGGATCATCGACATCTCTCCGAAGATGACCAGCGCGTCCTTCAGGTGGCGCTTCTCCACCTTATCGGTAATGACCACCAGCTCCGCCACTCCGTCTACCGCGGGTTTCTGGATCACCTGATTGATGCTCACGCTGTTGTTGCCCAGCACTCCGGCGACGCCCGCCAGGATTCCCGTACGGTCCTCCACGATCAGCCGCAGAAAATAGCGGTGCCTCGATTCTCCGGGTGATTTCATGGGAAGTTCCCGGTAGCAGCTGCAGCCGATCCGCCCGCAGCAGCCGTACTGCATGTTTCTGGCAACGTCGATCACATCTCCCATGACCGCGCTGGCGGTCGGCAGTTCTCCGGCTCCCTTTCCCTGGAACATCGCGTCGTCCACCGCGTCTCCGTGGACAAAGACCGCGTTGAACGCGTCTTTCACATGCGCCAGCGGATGACCGGAAGGAATCATCATCGGAAAGACGCCCACTTCCATCTCTCCGTCCAGATTCCGCGCCACTCCGAGGAGCTTTAATGTATAGCCGAACTCTTTTGCATAGCGGATGTCCTTCGCCGTAATCTTTGTGATTCCCTTGACGTCCACGTCCTGAAAGGTCACTCTGGAATGAAAGGCAATGGAAGCGAGAATCGCCATCTTGCGACCTGCGTCCAGTCCCTCAATATCGGACGTCGGATCCGCTTCCGCAAATCCCAGTTCCTGCGCTTTTTTCAAAGCTTCCGCAAAATCCATGCCGTCCTCGGTCATGCGCGTCAGGATATAGTTGGTCGTTCCGTTGACAATTCCCATCACTTCTGTGATCTCATTGCCCGCCAGACATTCTTTCAGCGGACGGATAATCGGGATACCGCCGCCGACTGCCGCCTCAAACTGCAGATCGCAGCCGTTTCGCTCCGCCGCCTCCATCAATTCCCTGCCATACTCTGCCATCAGGTCTTTATTGGCTGTCACCACATGCTTTCCCGCTTCCAGAGCCTCGAGAATATACGTGCGCGCCGGCTCGATGCCACCCATCAGCTCGATCACAATCTGAATCTTCGGATCGTCGAGAATACTTTTCCAGTCGTCCGTAAGAATTTCCTGCGGAATGCCCTCCCGTTTCTTCCCGGCATCCCTTACCAGTACTCTGCTGATCGTGAGATCAGCCTGAATCTTGAAGAGCATCTCTTCCTTTCTCATCTGCAGCAGCCGGTAAACTCCGCCTCCGACCGTACCCGCTCCCAGAAGCGCGGCTTTGATTTCCCTGTATTTACTCATGCGTTTTCTCCAAACAGAACTTCCTCCGCGATCGCGGCTGCCGCCCGCACACAGTCTCTGCAGCCGTATTTCGCCGTTCCGGTCCCGACTCCTTTAATCTCCCTGCAGACAGAGGAACCGCATTGTTCTTTAAAGCGCCGGGCGATCTCTTTCGCAAGCTGATAGGTCTTCCCTTTCGTCTTCGGCGCTTCCAGACATCCGTCGCTGCTTTTCAGACCCGCCAGCATCACGGCGCCTGACAGCGCGCCGCAGGTACTCTCCATATTACCCATGCCGGCGCCGAACCCTTCACTCATGCGAAAAGCCGCCTGTTCCTCAATTCCCAGAAGATCGCAGTAAGTGCATACAACCGCCTGTGAACAGTTATATCCGCTCTTATGTCTCTCCGCCGCATTTTCCACTCTGCTCTCCATACTCGTTTCCTCCTGTTTTTGTTCTGTCCGCCGCTTTATCGTTGCTTTCACACCTACGCCGGTTTCAGCCTGATGTGGGCAGATTTTCCTGAAAGACCCATTGAAGGGCGCCGGTCCTTAGGCGCGGTCCTTTCGCGCCTTAGTACCGCTGCGTCCCTTCATTAAGCGCGAGCGGGGTCTGGAAGGATCATCTGCCCGCATCAGGCGTCCGGATGACGTGAGATGAAAAGTAACGTTTTATACGCGCAGACGCCTCTCCTACGGATTCGCCCGGATCAGTCTCGGCCGGTATCCGCTGTTCTCCAGTTCTCTTATAATCCGTTCCTTATGTTCCGTCCCGAACGCCTCCATCGTAATCTTCAGTTCCACGGCGGCGTTCCGGTTCGTGCTGACGAACTGATTGTGATCCAGGCGGATCACGTTGCCCTGCTGGCCGGCGATCAAAGACGCCACATGAACGAGCTCGCCCGGCTTATCCGGCAGCAGTACGGACACGGTGAAAATCCGGTCTCTCTGAATCAGCCCGTGCTGCACCACCGAAGACATGGTGATGATATCCATATTTCCGCCGCTTAATATGCAGACCACTTTCTTGTTCACCGCCTCCAGTTGTTTCAGCGCCGCCACGCTCAGAAGACCCGAATTTTCCACGATCATCTTGTGATTCTCCACCATATCCAGAAACGCCACGATCAGTTCGTCGTCCGAAACGGAGATCACGCGGTCAATGTTCTCCTGGATATAGGGGAAGATCGCCTTGCCCGGCTGTCGCACCGCTGTGCCGTCCGCAATCGTATTGCTGGAGGGAAGGCAGACTACTTCTCCCCGCTCAAGAGACTGCTGCATGCAGTTGGCGCCTTCCGGCTCCACGCCGATCACTTTGATCTTGGGATTCAGATATTTTGCCAGCGTCGCCACGCCGGCGGCCAGACCGCCTCCTCCGATCGGCACCAGGATATAATCCACCAGCGGAAGCTCTTTGAAAATTTCCATGGAGATCGTTCCCTGCCCGGTCGCCACATCCAGATCGTCAAAGGGATGGATGAACGTATATCCATGTTCCTGCGCCAGCTCGTACGCATGCGCGCACGCCTCGTCATAATCGTTTCCGCAGAGGACCACCTCCGCTCCGTATTCTTTCGTATGATTTACTTTGATAAGCGGCGTTGTCGTCGGCATCACAATCACGGCCCGGCAGCCGTACGCCTTCGCCGCATACGCCACTCCCTGGGCATGATTGCCCGCCGACGCCGTAATCAGGCCCTTTGCCCGTTCTTCCTCCGACAGCGTACTGATCTTGTAATAGGCTCCCCGAATCTTGAAAGCTCCGGTCTTCTGCATATTCTCCGGCTTCAGATATACTTTATTGCCGGATCTCTCGCTGAAATACTGACTGTACATCAGCCGCGTCTCGGTCGTTACTTTCCCGACAACCTCGCACGCCTCCTCAAATCGATCCAATGTCATCATTTTTCCGTATCTCCTTCTTTCACATCTATTGTATCCCTATCTGCTCCAAAGCATAACATCTGCGGAATCTGCATCATTTTTATGATACCAGAAACAGCGCGTTCACAAACGCGTCCGCGTCAAATTTCTGAAGATCGTCGATGTGCTCTCCGACTCCGATGTATTTCACCGGCACGTTCAGCTCCGACTGGATCGCTACCGCAATCCCTCCCTTGGCCGTTCCGTCCAGCTTGGTCAGTATGATTCCTGTCAGCTCGGCCGCCTCCCCAAACTGTCTTGCCTGCTCCAGCGCATTCTGTCCGGTCGTCCCGTCCAGAACGACCAGCGTTTCCCGGTAAGCGTCCGGATATTCCCGTTCGATGATTCGGTTGATTTTCCGAAGCTCCTCCATCAGATTCCGCTTGTTGTGAAGCCTTCCCGCCGTATCAATCAGGAGCACGTCCGCCTTCCTCGCCTTCGACGCGCAGACTGCGTCATAGACCACGGACGCGGGGTCCGCGCCCTCTCCGCCGCCGATGATCTCCACGCCGGCGCGGTTCGCCCACTCCGTCAACTGCTCTCCCGCCGCCGCCCGGAAGGTATCCGCCGCCGCCAGGATCACCCGGCGTCCCTGGTCCTTGAGCTTGCCCGCAAGCTTACCGACCGACGTAGTCTTGCCGACTCCGTTGACGCCGATGACGAGTACGACGGACGTCCTGTGCTCAAACTCGTACGCCGTCTCTCCCACCTGCATCTGCTCCCGGATGCTGTTGATCAGAAGCTCTTTGCACTCCTCCGGTTTCTTAATGTGCTGCTCTTTCACTTTCTTCTTCAAATTCTCTATGATCGAGGTGGTGGCGTTGATTCCGATATCTCCCATGATCAGCGTTTCCTCGATCTCGTCGTAAAAATCCTCGTCAATATCCGAGAATCCGTTGAATATGGCATCCATGCCGGATACGATATTATCTCTCGTCTTGGATAATCCTTCCGCCAGGCGCCTGAAAAACCCCTTTTTTTCTTCTGCCATAATGTCGGCACCTCCTGCATGCAGCTTCGCTGCTTATTCGTCCAGATCGTTTTCGATCAGATTCACCGACACCAGAGTGGACACGCCCTTTTCCTGCATGGTAATCCCATACAGGCGGTCGGCTGCGTTCATGGTACCCCTCCTGTGGGTAATCACAATGAACTGTGTATATTTTGTCAGTTTATGTAAATATTTTGCAAAACGGACCACATTGGAGTCGTCCAGCGCCGCCTCGATCTCGTCCAGAAGACAGAACGGCGACGGTTTCAGGTTCTGGATGGCAAACAGAAGCGCAATCGCGGTCAGCGCCTTCTCGCCTCCCGAAAGCTGCATCATGTTCTGAAGCTTCTTGCCCGGAGGCTGCGAGATGATACGGATGCCGGTCTCCAGCACATCCTCCTCGTCGATCAGCTCCAGCGTTCCTCTTCCGCCGCCGAACAGTTCCTTGAACGCTTTGTCAAATTCTTTCTGAATCAGCAGAAACTGCTCTGTGAACTGTTTCTTCATGCCGCTGTCCAGTTCCGCTATGATCTGCCGCAGCGTCTCTTCCGCTTCCTGCAGATCCTTTCTCTGCCCGTCCATAAAGGCGAAGCGTTCCGACACTTCCCGGTAATCCTCAATAGCGTTGACATTGACGTTCCCCAGCCCTTTGATCTCTTCCTTTACGGCGCTGCAGCTTTTCTTCAGTTCCTGAAGATTCCGGACGTTTTCTTTCCGGAGCGGAAGCGCCGCGTTGTAGGTCAGTTCATATTCTGCCCACATATGGTTCTTCAGATTTTCCGAAGTTTCATCCAGCCGTTCTTTCTGGCTGTTGAGGCGGAACAGTTCTTTGTCCAGTTCATTGATATGGGACGACAGTTCCTCTCTTCTGCTGAAGAAATTTTTATGTGAAGCCGACTGTTCCTCCTTCTGCGTCTGAAGCTTTTGAATGTCCTCTTCCTTTTGCAGCACGGACTGCTGCGCCTCCTCCAGTTCCGCCTGCAGCGACTCAATGCCCGCTTCCCTGCTGCGGGTATCTTCCTGCACCCGCTCCTGGTTTCTGCTCAGCTCGTCGCTCTCCTCCTGAAGCCGCTGCAGCTCTCCCCGGATTCTTTTCAGGCCGGAGGCCGCAAATTCCGCTTTCTGACGAATGGAAGCCGTATCCAGGTGGTACTCCTCCAGAAGCTTTCCCGCCTCCTCTTCTTCCGCCTGTTCTTCCTCCAGACGCTGCCGGTACGTCTCCACCGCGAACGTGTGCGCCTTTTCCATATCCTCGGAATCTTTCAGTTCCTGCCGGCCTTCCTTCCTCATCTCCTGGATCTCCGCCATCTGGCGGTCCAGCTCGGCGCATTCCTTCTGAAACTGCTGATAGTCTTCATCCGCCGCGCGCTTCTGCTCCTGAAGCTGCTCCACATTCATCCGGGCCGTATTTTCCAGCACCCGGATCTCCTGCAGGCCGGCGGCTCCCGCATCCAGTCTGGAATAACAACTGCTCCTCTCGTTTTGTATCTCCACCAGCTTTTTCTGCACGTTTTCCACTTCCTGACGGCAGCGTTCCACTTTCTCCCGCAGTTCTTCAATCTCCCGTTTCCTGCTCAGAAGACTGCTGCTGTTCTTAAACGCGCCTCCGGTCATGGAACCGCCCGGATTCATGGATTCCCCCTCCAGGGTCACGATCCGCAGGCTGTAACGGTATTTTCTCTGAATCGCAACGGCATGGTCAATGTGGTCGACCACCAGCGTTCTTCCCAGAAGCTGCGCCATAATATCCCGATAACGATCCTCCGTCTCCACCAGCGTATGCGCCAGCCCGATGACACCCTCTTCCTTCAGCGCCTGCTCCTTCTGAAATGGCTGCGGATTTTTCACCGCCGTCAGAGGAAGAAACGTCACTCTTCCGAACCGGTTTTGTTTCAGATAGGCGATCAGCCTCTTCGCGGTCTCCTCGTCCTCCGTCACCACATTCTGAATACTCCCCCCCAGGGCGGTTTCCACGGCCGTCTCATACCGCTTCTCCGTCTGAATCAGATCCGCGACCACGCCGCAGATACCAGGTGTCTGTTCCCTGCACTCCATGACCCTGCGGATGCTGTTTCCGTATCCGTCGTAACGCTCCGCCAGATTCCTCAGTGATTCCAGTCTGGAAGCTTCCCTGTGATAAGCCGTCTGACCGTCCTCCAGCCGTTTCCGGCAGATGGTGATCTGCTGCTGAAGCTGACGGATCCGTTCCTCGGTCTGTTCCTGCTCCTGCTGCTTTTCGGACAGCTCCTCCTGGAGCTTTGCCAGCACTTCCTCCTGTTCCTGCAGCAGTTCTTCCTGAGACAGCTCCGTGCTTTTCATCTGGATCAGGCGCTGACTCACTTCTGCTTTCCGAATCTGAATCTGCTCGGTCATGGCGTCATAGCGCTGAACCTTTCCCTTGATCGAGGACCGCTGATTCAGAAGAGCGATGATCTCACTCTTGCTGTTCTCCATATTGGTCCTGCTGTCCTGAATCTTCTGCCGGATCAGAGACAGCGCCTCCTGGGCCTTCTCCTGCACTTTTTCAGCCTGCGAAAGCTGAAGATCAAGTTCTTCCTTTTCCCGCAGAACAGCGCGCTCTTCTTCCTGTCTGGAAGTAAGCTCCCTGCCGATGCTGTCCATGCGCTCCTGATAATGCCTGCCGCTCTCTTTCGCCGAACGCATCTGCTCCTTCAGGACCGCAATCTGTCCTTTTACCTGCTGCTGCCTGAGACGGCCCGCGGAAGCCTCCTCCTTCGCCTGATCAATCCGGCTCTCAATGCCCTCCAGCTCCTTCTCGATCCGCTCATACTCCAGCTTCGTATTCTCAAACGCCTGTGTGGTCTCCTTCATATCCTCTTCCGTGATCCCGCAGGCTTTTTTGAGTTCTTCGGCCTGCGCCCTGATCTGCTCCATCTCCAGCAGAAAGATATGAATCTCCACTTCCTTCAAAGTCTCTTTTTTCTTCAGATACTCCCGGGCCTTCTCCGACTGGCGTTCCAGAGGCCCGAGCTGCTTCTCCAGCTCGGCCAGAATATCATTGACGCGCAGGAGATTCTGCTTCTCGTCCTCCAGCTTCTTCTCCGCCGTCTTCCTTCGCTTCTTGAACTTTACAATGCCCGTGGCCTCGTCAAAAAGCTCTCTGGACTCCTCCGGCCTGGTGCTCAGGATCCGGTCAATCTGTCCCTGTCCAATAAGAGAATAGCCCTCTTTTCCGATTCCCGTATCGTAGAACAGTTCCTGCACGTCCTTCAGCCGGCAGACCGTCCCGTTTAAAAGATATTCGCTCTCCCCCGACCGATATAACCTTCTGGCGACGGTAACTTCCTCATACGCCACCGGAAGCTGATGATCCTGATTGTCCAGCGTAATCGCCACGTAAGCGCAGCTTAAAGGCTTCCGGTTCTCCGTTCCGGAGAAAATCACGTCCTGCATGGTGCCGCCGCGAAGCTGCCGGACTCTCTGTTCACCCAGCACCCAGCGCACCGCGTCCGCCACGTTGCTCTTGCCGGAACCGTTCGGCCCCACAATCCCCGTGATGCCGTTGTGAAAATCAAATACGATTTTGTTCGCAAAGGATTTGAATCCCTGCACCTCGATACATTTTAAATACATGTAAGCCTTCCTGTTCCTGTCATATTTTTCCGGTCAGGGCGTGATAGGCGGCTTCCTGCTCCGCAGCCTTTTTCGTGCGTCCCTGCCCTTCCCCGATGACCCGGTCCCCCAGCATGGCCCGGACGACGAATATTTTCTGATGGTCCGGACCTTCCTCGCGGAGCAGTTCGTAGTGCAGATCTCCCTCACAGTGGGCCTGTATCCGTTCCTGCAGGATGGTCTTACTATCGAAAAAGAGTTTTTTATGCTCCAGATCGTTGAGAACAAATTTCCTTATAAATTCTTTTGCACTAGTAAAACCACCATCCAGATAAATCGCACCGATCAGCGCTTCAAACGCGTCCGAAGTGATCGAAGGGCGTTCCCTCCCCCCGCTGGCCGTCTCTCCTCTGCCCAGCAGAATGTATCTTCCAAGAGAGATACTCTCCGCGCAGCCGGCAAGACTCTGCTCGCAGACGATGCTCGCCCGGGTCTTCGTAGCGTCCCCCTCGGGCATCTCGGGATATTTTTCATACAAAAATTCACTCGTCGCCAGCTCCAGCACCGCGTCGCCCAGAAACTCCAGCCGCTCGTTGCAGTTCAGTCTTCCCATTTTTCTCTCATTGGCATAAGAACTGTGGCACATGGCACGTTTTAGAAGAGCCGGCTTCTGAAAATGATAACCGATCTTCTCCTCCAGTTCCCTGAACCGGGATATCTCTTCCGTCATTGCTCCTTCTCCTGTCTTTTCTCATCCGAATCCGGCGTCTTTGTACACGCCGAGAATCATAAGGGGCTGCCGCGGTTCCTTCTTCCTGCCATCAACCGGATGATGCCTGAAACGAAGCTCCCGCCGCAGCCCGCCTGTACTGCTACCGTGTCAGTTTATTGCGTTCTTGATCTGCTCCACCGCATCCCCGACAGACACAATCTTCTCCGCATCCTCATTGGCGATCTCAATATCAAATTCTTCCTCGATCCCCATAATAATCTGAAACACATCCAGGGAATCCGCTCCCAGATCGTCCACAAACGTGGTGTCCATCGTAATCTCGTCTGCATCCACATTCAGTACTTCCGCAATGATTTCCTGTAATTTCTCAAATTCCATGACTTCCATTCCCTTCCTGATTTTCTTTTCCCCCGATGCCTGCCCGGATCTTCTCATTGATCTGCTGTTCGGTAAAGGTCACGCACTGCAGAATGGAATTGCGGACCTCGACCGCTTTGGAACTTCCATGGGTCTTGACGACCAGTCCCTTCAGTCCCAGCAGAGGCGCGCCGCCGTACTGGCTGGTATCAAAACGCCTGAGCGTCTCTTTGAGCGCCGGCTTTACCAGAAGGGCGCCGATTTTGCTGCGAAGACTGCTCATCATTCCTTTTTTCACCATGGAGATCAGCGTCGCACCCACTCCTTCATACAGCTTCAGAATGATATTTCCCGCAAAGGCTTCGCAGACAATGACGTCCGCACACCCGGACGGAATATCGCGCGCTTCTATGCTCCCTGTAAAATTCAGTTCACTGCACGCCTTTAAAAGCGGAAAGGTTTCCTTCACCAGCGCGTTGCCCTTCTCTTCCTCGGCGCCGATGTTCACAATCGCGACTCTCGGGTTTTTGACGCCCATCACATGCTCCATATAAATCGAGCCCATCTTCGCGAACTGAACCAGATGAGAAGGCCTGGCATCCACGTTGGCTCCGCAGTCAATCAGCAGAGAGACGCCTTTTTCCGTCGGCATAAGGGGAGCAAGCGGAGGACGCTCTACACCCTTGATCCTTCCAACGATCAACTGACCGCCCACAAGGACGGCTCCCGTACTTCCCGCACCGACGAATGCATCCGCTTCGCCGTTTTTCACCATCTTCATCGCAACTACGATGGAAGAATTTTTCTTCGTGCGGATTGCCTGAACCGGCGGCTCCGCCATGCCGATCACTTCCGGGGCATCCACGATCTCGATTCTGGAAGAATCATACTGATACTTCTGCAGCTCCGCCTGCACTGCGGCCTTCTGTCCCACCAGAAACACCTTCACCCGGCTCTGGCTGTTCACCGCTTCCACGGCGCCTTTTACAATCTCCTGCGGCGCATGGTCTCCTCCCATGGCATCGACTGCAACCTTGATCAGTTCCTGCATCCTCTTTCCTCCTTGTTGTCTATATCATAATACGAAAACCGGTTATTTAAGTCAATACTTTCATAAAAAAAAAGAAACGAAAAAAGCGGTGTTTCCGTTGCTTTTCACATCTACGCCGGCCTCAGCCTGATGCGGGCAGATTTTCCTGAAAGACCCATTGAAGGGCGCCGGTCCTCAGGCGCCCCTTCGCATACAAAAACAGGGGTTCGAGCCTTTCCTCAAACCCCTGCCTTGCTCATCTCTTCAAAATCAATCGACTGCAATGATCTCTTTTTTATTGTAAGAGCCGCACGCCTTGCATACTCTGTGAGGCATCATAAGAGCACCGCACTTACTGCACTTCACCAGATTCGGAGCGCTCATCTTCCAGTTCGCTCTTCTCTTATCTCTTCTTCCCTTGGAAGATTTATTCTTTGGACAAATAGACACAGGTTACACCTCCTCTATGCTTTCTCGCTTCAGTTCGTCAATCTTCGAAGCCGCATAAATGCAACCCGAATCATTCACACTCTTTACATTATACATATCGCGTGTGGGAATGTCAAGCAGTTTTTTTTACAATTCCCGCCGATTTCTACTGAAATTCGTACCAGGTTTTCTTGATCAGCAGCCAGACGATCAGCGGCATGATCACTGCGGAAATCACGGAACCAATGACGTTCTCTCCCAGGACCACATTCAGAATCAAGCTTACCGCCGCGCCTGCGCAGATCAGATAAAAGCCCATCTTCTTTCTGGGGAACAGAAGCATCGCCGCACCCGCAACTACCAGGGCCTCCGCCACCACAACGACCCACATCAGCGGGATCAACATTGCGGTCGCAATCGCCGTCACTCCTGATATTGCATTTACCACCAGTACAATCCAAAGCCATACCTTTAATCCTGTTGTCATCTTAACACTCTCCTTTTCTTTTTCCACTTTCCGTCAGTTTAACTGACTTTCCACTACTTCGGCCGCTTTCGCGATGGCCTCGTCCACGCCCGCCGGGTTTTTTCCGCCCGCCTGCGCCATGTTCGGCCTTCCTCCTCCGCCTCCGCCTACGACGGAAGCAATCGCCTTGATCAGGTTGCCGGCATGGGCGCCCGCTTTCATAGCCCCGTCCGTGGCAGTCGCCATCAGGCTGACCTTCCCGTCCGTCACAGAAGCCAGGAGCACAACTCCTTCGCCCAGCTTTTCCTTCAGTTGATCGCCGAGATCACGAAGGCCGTTCATGTCCACGCCCTCCACTTTCGCGGCGAGAACCTTGACGCCTTTGATCTCTTTCACCTGGCTCATGACATCCCCGAGCGCGTCTTTCGCCGCCCTGCTTTTCAGCGATTCGTTTTCGCTCTGCAGCGCTTTCACTTCCGCCAGAAGGTGTCCGATCTTCTCCGACACGGCCGCGGGTGTCGTCTTCAGAAGCTTCGCCGCCTCCGCAAGCTTTGCTTCCTGTTCCCTGTAATAACGGAAGACTCCCTCCCCGGTCAGCGCCTCGATTCTGCGCACGCCGGCCGCAATTCCGGACTCGGATACGATCTTGAACGCCGTGATCATCCCGGTGTTCGCCACATGAGTGCCGCCGCACAGTTCTTTGGAGAAATCTCCCATGGATACCACGCGGACATCCTCGGCATACTTCTCGTCAAACAGTGCCATGGCGCCGCTCTTCTTCGCTTCCTCCAGATTCATGACCTGCGTCACGACCGGAAGCGCCGTACGGATCTGTTCGTTGACGATGTCTTCCACCCGGCTCAATTCTTCCGCCGTCATCTGCTGGAAATGCGCGAAATCAAAGCGGAGACGATCCGGCGTTACCAGAGAACCCTTCTGCTCCACGTGGTTGCCCAGCACCAGCTTGAGCGCTTTCTGAAGCAGATGGGTCGCGCTGTGGTTCTTACAGGTGTCTGCGCGTCCGGACGCGTCCGCCGCCAGAGTCACCCTGTCGCCCGCCCGGATGAACCCGGACGTCATATGGCCCACATGCCCCACTTTACCCCCCAGTAGTTTGACGGTATCGTCCACAATGAAGCGGGCTTCGCCGCAGGTAATCACGCCTTTGTCTCCCTGCTGTCCGCCCATGGTCGCATAGAACGGCGTTTCTTTGACAAAGATCGTCCCTCTCTGGCCTTCAGACAGCGCTTCCGTCAGTTCCGTCTCGGCGGCCAGCACTGTCACCTCAGATTCATGTACCAGACGGTCATAACCGACAAATTCCGTCGTCACCGACGCGTCGATCCCGTCATAGACCGTGGCGTCCGCTCCCATGTAGTTTGTCGTCTCATGGGATTCCTGCGCCAGACGTCTCTGTTCCTCCATACACGCCTGGAAACCGGCCTCGTCGATGTCATAGCCCTTCTCTTCCAGAATCTCTCTGGTCAGATCCAGCGGGAAGCCGTAGGTGTCGTACAGCCGGAACGCGTCCGCGCCGGACAGCGTCTTCTCTCCGGCCGCTTTCATGGACTCTTCCATATCCGTCAGGATACCAAGCCCCTGGTCGATGGTCTTATTGAACTTGTCTTCCTCCTGTGTCAGGACTTTGAAGATGAACTCCCTCTTCTCCTCCAGCTCCGGATAGCCGTCCCTGGACCCTTCGATCACCGTCTCGGAAAGCTTCGCCAGGAATTTTCCCTCGATCCCCAGCAGCCGGCCGTGACGCGCGGCGCGGCGGATCAGACGGCGGAGCACGTAGCCTCTTCCCACATTGGCGGGCATAATGCCGTCGGAGATCATAAAGGTCGCCGAACGGATATGATCCGTAATCAGACGGATTGACACATCCTTCTTCTCATCCTTTTTATATTCACAGCGGGCGTATTCGCATACCTTGTCGCGCAGAGCGCGGACCGTATCCACATCAAATATGGAGTCCACATTCTGCACCACTACCGCCAGACGCTCCAGTCCCATCCCTGTATCAATGTTTTTCTGGGTCAGTTCCGTATAGTGATTGTTTCCGTCATTGTCGAACTGGGTAAACACATTGTTCCAGATCTCCATATAACGGTCGCAGTCGCAGCCCACGGTACAGTCGGGCCGGCCGCAGCCATACGCTTCTCCCCGGTCGTAATAGACCTCGGAGCAGGGGCCGCAGGGGCCGGCGCCGTGCTCCCAGAAATTATCTTCCTTGCCGAACCGGAAAATACGGTCCGCAGGGATACCGATTTTCCGGTTCCAGATCTCAAACGCCTCGTCGTCCTCCAGATAGACGGACGGGTAAAGACGCTGCGGGTCAAGCCCCACCACCTCCGTCAGAAATTCCCAGGACCAGGCAATGGCCTCGTCTTTAAAGTAATCTCCGAAGGAAAAATTCCCCAGCATCTCAAAAAAAGTGCCGTGGCGGGCGGTTTTGCCCACGTTCTCAATATCGCCGGTACGGATGCATTTCTGGCAGGTCGTCACACGCCGCCGGGGCGGAATCTCCGCTCCTGTAAAATATGGCTTGAGCGGAGCCATACCGGAATTGATCAGCAAAAGACTCTTGTCATTGTGAGGAACAAGAGAAAAACTCTTCATTTTCAGATGATCCTTGCTCTCGAAGAAATCAAGGAACATTCTGCGAAGCTCATTCACACCGTATTCTTTCACATTCGTCCTCCTGTTTACAGCTTTCTACATCGTCCGTCCCCGACGGTTCCCGCCAGGAACGCACAAGAACGCGCCCGGGCACGCAAAACCCATACCCGGCTGCATAGTATCCATCATATCACACGATTTTGACTACCGCAATATATTCTGCAAATTTTTAGCCGCCGGGCGTTGCTGTTCACGCACCGGTTTTCAGCTCGACGCGGGCAGATCATCCTGAAAGACCCATTGAAGGGCGCCAGTCCTTAGGCGCGGTCTTTTCGCGCCTTAGTACCCAAAGGGCATAAATACCGCTGCGTCCCTTCATTAAGCGCGAGCGGGGTCTGGAAGGATGATCTGCCCGCGTCGGGCGTCCGGATAGCGTGAGTGTGAGCAGCAGTGCATGCACTTACAAAACAACGTCCTCAATCAGCCCGTCGCCGTCCGCCGCCGCCGTCGCCAGCCGGTCGCAGCGTTCGTTCTGCGGATGCCCGTTATGTCCCCTGACCCAGATAAATTTCACCTCATGCGGCTCCATCGCCTTCAGAAGCCGTTTCCAGAGATCCGGATTCTTCACCGGCTCCTTCGCATTGCGCATCCAGCCCTTCCTGACCCAGGAATCGATCCAGTGCCGGTTAAAGGCGTCCACCAGATATCTGGAATCCGAGTACAGCTCCACCTCACAGGGCCGCCTGAGCGCTTCCAGACCCACGATCGCCGCCATCAGCTCCATCCGGTTGTTTGTCGTCTTCCGATAACCCTGGGAATATTCCCGGACGTGCTCCGTCCCTTTCGCGTCCACGCAGGTCAGTATCGTTCCGTATCCGCCCGGGCCGTCCGGATTCCCCCGGGCCGAGCCGTCCGTATAGATTTTTACCAGCATAACTCCCACTCCTGTCCTTCGCGGGCGAGCCGGTGGCAATGCGCCGTCAGTCCCGCCATCTCCGGCTGCCGTTCGAGCTTTTCGCACAGCTCATATTTCCCCCAGAGATGCATCGGGAATACATGATCGGCTTCCGTCTGCTCCAGAAAATATTTCATCCCCCAGTAATAAGCGTCCCCCAGACGGGGATCAACCGGCACAAACGCCGCGTCAAAATGCTGCCCTTTAATCCGGTCCACTTCATTTTTATAATTCGCGGCCATATTGTTGTTCCAGGCTTTGTCTTCCCCTTCCCAGTGCCACCAGTTCAGATCGCCCGCGTGATAGATGCGTCTCCCCTCCGTCTCGACCAGAAAAGCGACGCCCATGTCCGTGGAGCGGAGCGTCCGGATGCGCAGTCCGCCGATTTCATACGTTTCCCTCGGCTTTACGCTGTAAATCCACTCTCTGCGCTCCTCTTTGCGGAAACAGATGTCTCTCGACAGGATGTACCGCGCTCCCGGATACCGTTCGCGCAGCGCCAGTATCTCTCTTTTAAAATGATCGGGATGCCTGTGAGTGTTCAGGAAATAGACGTCCTTGTCTCCCGGCGCCGGGGGCAGCGTTCCTTCTCCGTAATAGTCAAATATCAACACGCTCCGATCCAGTTCCACCGCAAAACTGCTGTGGCAGATAAACAGGACATGCAGCATACGTCTCTCCTCCTCCGCTAAAAAAACTCCATCACCCGGCAGAACAGAACCGGAATCACCAGCGACGGCAGCATATTCATCGTCCTGCAGTCCCGGATATTCAGGATGGACAGTCCTGAGCTGGCGATCAGAAACCCGCCTACCACCGAGAGCTCCGTCATCATATCCGCCGTCATAAAATTCCCCAGCAGCAGGGCGGCCGCATAAATCGCCCCCTGCCAGCAGAACAGAACGACCGCCGTCAGAGCCATGCCGATGCCGTAAGTGGACGCCAGCACCATGGAAGTCACAAAATCCAGCGCCGCGTTGGTAAACAGATACGTATGATCTCCGTATAATGCGCTCTGTATCGGCCCCAGAATGGACAAAGTCCCGATGCAGAACAGAAGAATCCCGGTGGAAAGTCCTCTGCCAAGCTGGCCCGCGGACAGTTTCTCCGTCAGTCTCTGGAATCTCCCGTCAATGTCGATACTCGTCCCGATCAGGCTTCCCAGCGCCAGGCTCACGATGAAAAGCACCGGATAGCGGCTGTTCGGCATATTCCGCACCACCGCGTTGATTCCAAGCCCCGTCGCCGCCAGACCCATGGCTGTATACAGCGCGTTCTGCTGCTCTTCTCTGATTCCTTTTTTGAAAATACTGCCGATCAGGCTTCCCGCCAGTATCGTACAGGTGTTCACAATCGTTCCCGTCATCCTTACGCTCTCCGTCTTCCATTGTATACCAGAACTCCGCGCCGCATGTCCCGGCGTTTATTTAATGACAATCCTTCCCTTTACCGCCGCACGCTTTCCATGCGGCACAACAGTTTAAGCATAGCATTTTTCCCGGGGATGTCAACTGTTTCCTGCGCAAAAAAATTGAGCAGGGAAGATTTCTTCCCTACTCGCCGCGCAGGGTGCGTGCTGCAAAGCAGCAAATTTCCTTACGCATCCCTGCGCATCAAGAAAAGAGCAGTCCGCCTGCTCTTTTCTTTCATTTATATGGGATATTTATACGGAAACCTCCACACCTATTTCCCCGTGTTCTTCTGAATCATAAAGTACGGCCATGCCACAAAGAGGATGCCGCCGATCATGTTGCCGATCGTTACGATTGCCAGATTGTACACATAACCTCCCACAGAAAGTCCAGCCACTCCGTTGGGATCCAGAAGTCCCGACGCCATGATCGTCATGTTGGCCACACTGTGCTCGAAGCCGCAGAGCACGAACACGAAGATACACCAGAAAATCATGATCAGCTTGCCGGATTCGGTCTTCATCTTGGAACCGCACCACACGGCAAGACATACCAGCATATTACAGAAGATTGCCTTCACAAACAGATTCAGCGCCGCTCCGCCCATCTTCGCCGCCGCCACGGTGGCAATCACTTCGCCCACCGTGCCGCTCGCAAGTCCCGTAAGATGGAACAGGACCGCCGCCAGCAGAGAACCGGCCAGATTGCCTATGTAACAGATAACCCACAGCTTGACCGCTTCGCCCCACTGCACTTCTCCCGCGAACGCAGCGGAAGCCATCACGAAATTATTGCCGGTAAACAGCTCCGCCCCGGCCATGACGACCAGGCTGAGCGCCGCCGCAAAGGAAGCCGCCATCATGATCTTGCCCGCGCCGGTCGTACCCAAATTGCCCCCCACCGTGAGCATGACAAATCCTCCGAACGCAATAAAGAACCCGGCCATAACCGCTGCGATTACATAACCGGCCGGATTATTTTTCAAAAGATTCAGTTTCCCCTTCGCTCCGTTGCATACGATTCCAAATTCATCTCTAAACATTGATACCCCTCCTGTTTTTTGCCTCGGTACGGACGAAACCCCGTGTCCGGACAAATACTGTTAAATTTTCTACGATCTATCATATCATATTTTTTTCTTCATGTGATTGTACATTATGTAGGAATCGACATTTCTCCCGTCTGTTTTCCCCGAAAGTATTGTCACTTTTCACATCTATTCCACCCGGACGCCCGATGCGGGCAGATTATCCTTCCAGACCCCGCTCGCGCTTAATGAAGGGACGCAGCGGTAATTAAATCCTCGAAGGGGCATCAAGGCACGCTTTTCGTGCCCTGGTGTCGGCACCCTTCAATGGGTCTTTCAGGAAAATCTGCCCGCATCAGGCTGAAACCAGCATAGGTATGAAAAGTGACAAATTTTCTTTCTTATACGGGATACGCTCCGTTGTCGGTATCCGCGACCGTCGCGTCCACTTTGGTCTTCTGCGCTTCCCTGTATTTGAAGAAGTCCATCGCGACCTGCGGGAACAGCGCATAGGACAGCACGTCCTCGTCCTGCTCCTTGTACTGCGCCATCTCCGCTTCCAGCGTATCAAGCTCGTTGCCCACCAGATCCGCCGGACGGCAGGTAATGATCTCCTCGTCGCCGATACACTTCTTCTGAACTTCCGGATTAAACGGTTTCACCGTTCTGCCGTAGCGTCCGGACAGAACCGCCTTCGTCTCCTTGGTCACCATCTTGTAGCGCTCGCCCATCAGCACGTTGAACACCGCCTGCGTACCGACAATCTGCGAGGACGGGGTGACAAGCGGACACTCGCCCAGATCTTTACGCACACGCGGAACCTCTTCCAGCACTTCGTAGTATTTGTCCTCCGCATGCTGCTCCTTGAGCTGGGAAGTAAGATTGGAAAGCATGCCTCCCGGCACCTGGTACAGCAGCGTCTTGATGTTGACGCCCAGATTCTTCGGGTTCAGAAGGCCGCTCTCCAGCGCCTCGTCGCGGATCGGGCGGAAATAGTCCGCGATCTCCGCCAGCAGATTCTGATCAAAGCCGGTATCATACGGCGTTCCTTTGAACGTCTCCACCATAACCTCGGTAGCCGGCTGAGAAGTCCCCAACGCAAACGGGGACATCGCACAGTCGATCACATCCACGCCCGCTTCCACGGCCTTCAGATAGGTCATGGACGCCACGCCGGAGGTGTAATGCGTATGAAGCTGAATCGGAATCTTCACTGTCTCCTTGAGCGCCTTCACCAGCTTCGTCGCCTCGTACGGAAGCAGAAGGCCGGCCATATCCTTGATACAGATGGAGCTTGCGCCCATCTCCTCGATCTCCTTCGCAATGCCGGTCCAGTACTCCAGCGTGTAGGCGTCGCCCAAAGTGTAGGAAAGCGCGATCTGCGCGTGCCCGCCCTCTTTATTGGAAGCTTTCACTGCCGTCTCCAGATTGCGCAAATCGTTCAGGCAGTCAAAGATACGGATAATATCAATTCCGTTGGCAATGGATTTCTGCACAAAATATTCCACCACGTCGTCCCCGTAAGGACGGTATCCGAGGATATTCTGGCCACGGAACAGCATCTGCAGTTTGGTGTTCTTCGCTCTTGCCTTGATCTGGCGCAGTCTCTCCCACGGATCTTCCTTCAGGAAACGAAGAGAGGCATCGAACGTAGCGCCGCCCCAGCACTCCAGGGAATGATAGCCTACCTGATCCAGCTTCTCCACGATCGGGAGCATCTGCTCGGTGCTCATACGGGTCGCGATCAGAGACTGATGCGCATCGCGCAGGATGGTCTCTGTTATCTTAATTGGCATTTTCGCCGTATCACTCATAATTGAATCCTCCTATTTTCTTACCTGTTACATTACTCCAAAGATAGCCATAAACGTACCGGCTGCCACCGCAGTACCGATTACGCCCGCCACATTCGGTCCCATTGCGTGCATCAGAAGGAAATTGGTCGGATCTGCCTCCGCTCCGACTTTCTGAGATACGCGCGCCGCCATCGGCACTGCCGATACGCCCGCGGAACCGATCAGAGGATTGACCTTTCCTCCGGTCACCCTGCACATCAGTTTTCCGAACAGAACGCCCGCGGCCGTACCGAACGCAAATGCCACCAGACCAAGCGCAACGATCTTGAGCGTATCCCAGTTCAGGAACGCCTCCGCGCTGGTCGTCGCGCCGACGGAGGTTCCCAGAAGGATAACGACAATGTACATCAGCGCATTGGAAGCCGTCTCCGTCAACTGACGGACCACACCGCTCTCCCGGAACAGATTGCCAAGCATCAGCATTCCTACGAGAGGAGCCGTCGTCGGCAGAATCAGGGATACGATGATCGTAACAATAATCGGGAACAGGATCTTCTCCAGCTTGGATACGGGGCGAAGCTGCTCCATCTTGATCTTCCGCTCCTCTTCCGTCGTCAAAAGCTTCATAATCGGCGGCTGAATGATCGGCACCAGCGACATATAGGAATACGCCGCCACCGCAATCGGACCCATAATCGCTGTCTGCTGCAGTTTTCCCGCCAGAAAGATGGACGTAGGACCGTCCGCACCGCCGATGATGGAGATCGCCGCCGCCGCTTTATCGCTGAAGCCAAGCGCCATAGCGCCGAGATACGCGGCGAAGATGCCGAACTGTGCGGATGCGCCCAGGAGGAAGCTCTTGGGATTCGCAATCAGGGGACCGAAATCCGTCATGGCGCCCACACCCATGAAGATGAGCGAGGGAAGGATCGCCCACTCGTCCATCAGATAAAAATAATGAAGCAGACCGCCCACGCCGTTGGCGGAATCTTCGATACTAAGCATAATATCCGGGTAAATATTTACCAGAAGCATGCCAAAGGAAATAGGAACCAGAAGCAGAGGTTCATATTCCTTTGCGATAGCCAGATAAAGAAACACGCATGCAACGGCAATCATGACATAATTGCCCCAGGTCAGGTTGAAAAACGCTGTCTGATGCACGAGGTTTCCCAATGTATCAGCAATATAACTCATATTGTAACCTCCAATGATTTATTCACGTATCAGCCGATTGTCCGCCTTAGTTCAGCGTAGCCAATACATCACCGGATTCTACCGCGTCGCCTACGGATACGTCAATACTTGCAACCGTTCCGTCTTCCGGAGCCACTACCGGAATCTCCATCTTCATCGCCTCCAGAATGATGATCGGATCACCGGCTTTGACCGCCTGTCCGACGCTCGCCTCCACCTTGAACACCTTGCCCGGAACGGACGCGCTCACCTCGATGGAACCCGCATCTCCTGCCGGAGCGGGAGCCGCCGCCGGCGCCGGAGCCTGGGGAGCCGCCTTGGGAGCCGCCGCGCGGACCGGTGCGCTTCCTGCTCCGCCTTCCTCTACAGTTACGTCATATACGGTGCCGTTTACGGTAATGGTATAATTTTTCATCTTCAATATTCCTCCTGTCAAAATTCCAATATTTTCTTTGCTATATCATTAATCTTTCTTCCATCTGGACGGTTCCGCACGCCGGATGGAACGGACTACAAAGCCCTCCGCAGACGTACCGCTGTATGCGCAGATCGCCGCCGTAATTGCCGCCACCAGTTCTCCGTCATCCACAAGGTTTCCGTCGCCATGGCCGTGCGCCGGATGTCTCGGCGCCGCCTTCTTCGCGGGTCTCGGTTTCGGAGCCGGCTTTTCCTCCTGTTTGGGCGCCCGGTTGCCGGGGATAAAGTTAAAGCAGTAGATCACAAGGCTGATAAAGATCAGAACGATGAACACGGTTCCCATGCCGAGAATCGTATTCATGCCTGCTTTTTTCAGGATCTCCCCTGTGCTGTATTTCGGATCCAGCGTCACGGACTCTACCACTCCCCTCTTATTAAATACCAGGGACAGCCTTGCCGTACGCTTCTCATAGGTCAGATTCGCCGCGAAGGTCACCTCGTCTCCTTTTACCTCCGGCTCCTCATAACCGTCTGTGGAAACATACGCTCCCAACTCCTCCACAGAACCCGCATACCCTGCGAACGCCGTTGAAAACGCATCGGCCGTAAACGGAAGCCCATAGGCGTCGAGCATCATCTGGATATCTTCCTTGTCCATCTGCGCATACTGCCGGAGCCCTTCCTCCGGCATACTCTGCCAGAGTGTAATCAGATAATCGGTCACAGACTGGAGCTGCGCCTGATCATATTCCATCTGCTGGTCGGCGGAAGCCGCGCTCCCACAGGCAGTCAATCCGAGCACAGATACGGCAAGAACCAGCGCTGCAAGGATCTTTCTTATAGTTTGCTTCATAATGATTCACCTCGTTTTAAATGGTTCCATGTTTTTTGTCCGGCCGGTCTTCCCTCTTGGTAAACAGCATCTCGAATGCCCCGATCACATATTTCCTTGTATCCTGCGCTTCAATGACCGTATCCACGTAGCCTCTCTTCGCCGCGGAAGCCGCGTTGTTCTGAAGCTGTGCATAGGCTTTCGCCTTTTCCTTCAGCTCCGCCGCATCCGCGTCCGCGTACATGATTTTCGCCGCAAGCTTCGCATCCATCATGCCGATCTCGGCTTTCGGCCATGCGTATACAAAATCCGCTCCCAGCCCTTTGCTGTTCATAATCACGTAAGCGCTGCCGTAAGCCTTTCCCGTCACGACGTTTACTTTGGGAACCGTAGCCTCGGCAAACGCGCTGGTCAGCGCCGCCGCCGCTTTCGCTATCTTTTTCTCCGTACATTTGGAAGCCCGGAACCCGCACGCATCCGTGAGGGTCAGCACCGGAATGTTGAACGCGTCGCAAAATCTCACAAACTTCGCCGCCTTCTCGCAGCCTCTCGCGGACAGCTCCGCCTTAAATTCCTCCGCCCGGTTTCCTTCCTCATCATATAATACTGTGCGGTTCGCCACCGCGCCTACCGTCGTCCCGTTCAGTTTGATAAAACCGGTCACCATATCCTTCGCATAATCCGCTCTGGTCTCAAAGAAAATATGAGAATCCGAGATCATGGGAAGCGCCAGCGCCGGATCGCCTGCGGAAGCCTCGAGGTCCGCGCACACTCTGTTCAGGTCGTCGTCGCAGTCCATATAGGACAGGTCGTCTTCATTGTTCGCCGGAAGCAGGGAGATCAGTTCGCGGATTTTTGCGATCAGCTCCGACTCCTCCGCCACCACATCCACGATCCCCGCTTCCGTGCTCTGGAACGCCGCACCGGCCGTATCGCATCTGGACACTTCGTTTCCTTCCAGTGCATTGGGGGAATTTACAAACAGTCTCGCCTTTTTGCTCTCCATGAAAGTAAAATCAGACATTGCGGACGCCACTGCCATACCTCCGCCGCAGCTTCCGAAGACTGCCGTAATCTGCGGCACAACGCCGGATGCCAGGGCCTGCTTCAGATACAGCTCGCCAAAAGCGTTTAACGCGTCAGAAGCCTCCTGAAGTCTCAGACCCGCACAGTCCACAAGTCCGATGACAGGGGCTCCCATCTTCATTGCCATATCATAAATCCTGGCAATCTTCTTTGCGTGCATCTCGCCCATGGAGCCTCCCAGTACGGAAGCGTCCTGGCTGTACACATACACGAGACTGCCGTTAATGACGCCATACCCGGTCATGACACCGTCGGATGGCGTGTCCGTGTTGTTCATATTGAAATCCGTGGCGCGCGCTGTAACCGCTGCGCCGATCTCAACAAAACTGTTCTCGTCAAGTAAGGCGTTGATCCTCTTACCTGCCAAGCTCTGTGCCGAATTACTCATTTTTACTCCTCCATTATATTTCATTAATGTTAACCCAAGGTCTGCCGATTCTAATTGTAACAACACGACTGCCTTTTTTCAAGTCATTTTTTTCGTTTCTGACTGCAGTCTGACATTTTTTTCACATAATAAACAAAATCTTTACAGAAAACCGACCATTTTTCTCTTCCCCTTTTGAGAAATATCCCTTATAATTTCTACAGAAAATACGTCTCTGTTCACGCATACCGGCCTTCAGCCCGGCGTGGACTGATCTTCCTGAAAGACCCATTGAAGGGCGCCGGCACCAAGGCGCAAAAAGAGTGCCTTAGTGCCCCTGCGGGAATTAGAGTACCGTTGCGTCCCTTCATTAAGCGCGAGCGGGGTCTTGAAGGATGATCAGCCCGCGCCGGGCGTCCGGATACGTGAGTGTGACAAATAACGAAAATATGGAACCTGAAAGGCGGACTACCATCATGTCAGTATCAGAATATATCAAAGCACGGAAAAAGGCGCAGAAAACCTACCGCACCCAACTTTTCAAAGGAACCTATCCCTATCTGCAGGCACTCGACGACCTGATTTCCTTCTCCGAGATCGCTTCCGAAGTGGATCTGGGGCTGGTTGAGATCCCCTTAAACGCCATCGCCGGCACCAAGACCGCCGGCAGGAAGCAGGCCTTTGCCAGCAATTTCATGCCGCTTCTGGAGGAGAACTCCGAGTTCGCGCGCAAATGGATGAATCTCTACAACGCTCATATGGAGGAAGGCATCCGGGATCCGATCACGGCTGTGGAGTTTATGAATCGGTTCTATGTCGTGGAGGGCAACAAGCGGGTCAGCGTTCTCAAATATGTGGATGCCGTGAGCATCCAGGCCAACGTCACAAGACTGGTTCCCCGGAAGACGGATTCGAAAGAGAACCGGATCTATTTTGAATTTCTCGACTTTTACAGGACCACTTCCATCAACTATCTGGATTTCAGCCAGGAAGGCTGCTACGCCAGACTGCTTTCCGTTCTCGGGAAAACCGCGGACGAACCGTGGACCGACGACGAGAAGATGGATTTTCATTCTTCCTACATTCATTTTCTGGACATTTACGAAGAAAAGGGCGGAAATAATCTCCCGCTGAAACCGGGAGACGCTTTTTTAACCTATCTGGAAATCTACGGATACAAAGATCTTCTGAAAAAATCCTACAAGGAACTTCGGGAAGAGATTCCCGCCATCTGGAAGGATTTTCAGATCTATCCGGCGAAAAGAAGCGTAGAGCTCGTCATGGCGCCCGAGAAGAAATCCGAGGAAAAGTCGTTGAAGAACCGGATCCTGCCTCTGTCTTCCCCTCCTCTGAAGATCGCCTTTATCCACGACCGGACGCCGGAAGAGTCCAGTTGGACCTACGGGCACGAGCTCGGACGTCATTATCTGGAGGAAACGCTCGCCGGCAGGGTATCCACCTCTTTCTCCGTTACGGACGGCGACCCTGACAGGGGCAGCGAAGCAATCCGGGAAGCGGTCGAAACCGGCAGTACGGTTATCTTCACCACCAGCCCCAAGCTGTTGAACGCCAGCGTAAAGGCCGCTTTGAAATATCCTTCCGTCCGCATCCTGAACTGCTCGCTGAACTCCAGCTTCGGACATCTGCGCACTTACTACGGCAGAATGTATGAGGCAAAATATCTGACCGGCATCCTGGCGGGCATTTTAAGCCGGGAGCCTGTCATCGGCTACGTAGCAGACTACCCCATTTACGGGGCCACTGCCAGCATCAACGCTTTCGCTCTGGGCGTAAAAGCCGTCAATCCGGAGGCGTGCATCTATCTGGAATGGTCCTGCGTCAAGGACAACCAGATTGAAGATTACTTCGACGCGCGGCACATCTCCTATGTGTCCGGACAGGATCTTTTAAGCCCTTCCCGCGGTTCCAGACAATTCGGACTCTATGATATCCGGAACGGCAAAATCACCAATGTGGCCATGCCGGTCTGCCACTGGGGAAAATTCTACGAGCGCATCGTTACCAGTATTTTAAACGGTGTCTGGAAGAAAGGACTGGAACAGAGCCGCGACAAGTCCATCAACTATTTCTGGGGACTTTCTTCCGGAATGATCGACGTCATCTGCTCCAAGCACATACCGGCCGCCACCTGCTGCCTGCTCGAACAGATCAAGCAGAGCATCAGCTCCGGGGCGTTCCATCCGTTCTCATGCGAGATCCGTTCCCAGGACGGGACACTGCGCAACGCGGAGCACATGATCATGCCTCCGGAACAGATCGGTTCCATGGACTGGCTTCTCGATAACATTCACGGTGCATTTCCGCCCGTTTCCTTCCTGACGGAGGAGGCAAAACGGATCGTCCGGCTGCAGGGCGTGGGAAAATATCAGGAGCAGAGCGACGAGACATGAAAATACTGGTAGTCGCAGACAAAGAATCTCCCTGGCTGTGGGATTATTTTGACAAAAGCAAGCTGGAGGGAATCGATCTGATTCTCTCCTGCGGGGACCTGCATCCCCATTATCTGTCCTTTCTGGCTACTTTTTTTCAGGGGCCGGTACTGTACGTTCACGGCAACCACGACGACCGTTACCACGAGACGCCGCCGGAAGGCTGTACCTGCATCGACGGAAAAATCTATGAATATCAGGGAATCCGTATCCTGGGGCTGGGGGGCTCCATGCGTTACCGGGCCGGAGCGCACCAGTACTCCCAGAAGGAGATGAACCGGAGAATCCGCAGACTTTCTTTCGCCCTCTGGCGCAAAAAAGGCTTTGACATCCTGCTGACCCACTCTCCCGCCTGGCGTCTGGGCGACGGAACCGACCTTCCGCACGAAGGCTTTAAAGGCTTTCTCTATCTGCTGGACCGCTACGCCCCCCGTTTCTTCGTCCACGGACACATCCATATGACCTACGGCGCCGGAATCAAACGGGTCCGTTCCTACGCCGGTACCACGGTTGTCAACGCTTATGAACGCTATATCATCGAACTGTAGTCGAAGCCACCCGGCAGCCAGCGCTCGAGAGTCCGGCGCAGACACCACTCATAATCAATCTCGGGGGAACCGTCCTCAATCCGGACCGGGAACAGATCAAAGATCTGATCGTTCAGGTAATAGATGACGGTTCCCGCCAGTTCTCCCTCTTCCACGGGCGCCGTGAGCCGGTCCGGAGCCAGAACCTCCATCCGAAACATATCCCCGTCTTTCAGCAGCACCTCTCTGACCGTAACGTCAGCCGACATTCTCACGGATTCTCTCTGACCATTTTCCACCGGGACCGTCCCCAGATCAACGCGGTCCCTGCCGACCGTCTCCCGATGATAATTTTCAATGCCATAGTTCATCAGTTTCTGCGTATCCGACCATTTCCACGTCCGATGATTCGGCCAGCCGCACGCCAGCACCACGGCGATCAGCCGCTTGCCGTTCCGCTCCAGCGCCCCCACATAACAGTAGCCCGCTCCGTTCGTGAAACCGGTCTTGCCGGTCAGCGCCCCTTCCATCATATTCAGAAAGGCGTTCTTATTGTTCACGGTAAAGCTTCGGGTTCCGTCGAGATCGCCAAAGGACCAGGAAGGTTCTCTTGTGATGGAGAGAAATTCCTCATTCTCCATACAGCGGCGCATAATCCTCGCCAGATCCGCCGCCGTCGTGGAATGCATCCCGTACTCGTTCTCAGCGTCCAGCCCGTTCGGAGTGATAAACAACGTATCGTAGCACCCCAGATCTCTGGCCTTCTGATTCATCATGGAAGCAAACCCTTCCACGCTCCCGCCCACATGCTCGGCAATGGCTACCGCGGAATCGTTGTGAGACTCCAGCATCAGGGAATAGCACAGATCCCGGAGCCGGTACCGCTCGCCTTCCCGGATATTCAACTGTACGTCCGGCATCGAGGCCGCATAAGCGGATACCGTGACTTCTCCTTCCAGATCCGCGTTCTCCAGCGTCACCAGAAGCGTCATGATCTTCGTGGTGCTGGCCATCGGAAGCGGATCGCGCCCGTTTTTCTCAAAAAGAATACGCCCGGTGTCGGCATCCATCAGCACTGCGGACCGGGCGTACAGTTCCCCCGGCTCTCCTTCCGCGCGCACTGCAACCACAGACAGCAGCGCGGACAGAACGACCGCCAGAGAATACTTCACACATTTTTTTCCATACTTTTTTCCTGTCTTCATCACAGGCCGCCTGCATATCGTTCTCTGTTCAGTGTATGCGGCGCATCCCGTTTCCATACTTTAATCGAGCAGGGAAGAACCGTCTTCCCCTGCGCATACAGAGTGCTGCCGGCCGGATAATTCGCAGAACCGCCGAACACCTCCTACAGGTTCAGCTTCATCTGCACTTCCTCTTCCGCCTGACTCTTCATCTCCTCCACCAGCTCCGGCTGAATCGAAGGCAGCTCCTCCGTCGACCGCACTCCAAAATTCCTCAGAAATTCCTCGGTCGTCCCGAACAGGATCGGCCGGCCCGGAGCGTCCAGACGGCCGGCCTCTCCCACCAGCCCGTACTCCACCAGCCGGTTCAGGGCGTGATCCGAGTTCACGCCGCGGATCTTTTCCACCTCCTGGCGCGTCACAGGCTGCCGGTAGGCGACAATGGAAAGCACTTCAAGCTGTACGTCCGTAAGCACGTATTTCTTCGGCTGCTTGGCTACCCGGATCAGCGCTTCGTAATATTCCCGCCTCGTCGCCAGCTGAAAGGAATCCTCCAGCTCTATGATTTCCATACCGCCTTCCCGGCTGTTATAGCGATCCATCATCTGATGGACGATCCGCCGGGTCGTCTCCTTGTCATGCCCGATGGCCACCGCCAGTTTCTCCACCTCAACCGCATCGCCCATGGCGAACAGGACGGCTTCTATGGTTGCTTCTATCTTTTCTAATTCCAAAACCGGTTCCCCATTCTAAATTCCGCTTCCGCCCATACCGGGCCGCTCTCCCCAAACATCCGTCCCGGCTCCATATGTGCATTCCGCTGTTATCGGCCCGCGCGCGCCTACATCTGCGCCGCGATGATCATATCGTCAAAAGGATGCTCCTGTACGACCGTCAGTTCTCCTGTCTTCATCAGCTCCAGAACCGCCAGAAACGTCACAATCATCTGGACCCGGCTCCTCTGCCCTTCCAGCAGGGCGGAAAACAAAAATCTCGGATTCACCGCCGCGTACGCTCTCACAGAAACCATCTTCTCGTCCAGGCTGACTTCCTCCTGTTCAATCCTGCCAAATCTGCTTCGGATCGGATCGATCTTCTCCGCCTGCCGGCGCATCAGCGTCTGAAAGATCTGATCCAGCCGCTTCAGCGTCAGATCTCCCACCAGTTCCTGCAGATCCACCGGCGCCTCGTAAGCAGCCACTTCTTCCGGGATCGTCGCTCCTTTATACAGCGCTTTCCCCGACATGGAAAGCCTGTCCCTCAGCTCGTAAGACATATACTTGTACATCTTGTATTCCAGAAGCTTCTGCACCAGTTCTTCCCTGGGGTCGATCTCCTCCCCCTCCTCGTCCACTTCCGCCGGCAGAAGCATCTTCGCCTTGATCTCCAGAAGCGTCGCCGCCATGACAAGAAATTCACTCATTACATTGAGATCCCGTGCCTCCATGGAACTTAGATATTCCATATACTGCGCGGTGATCTCCACAATGGGAATATCAAAAATATTAAACTTGTTTCTGTCGATTAAATGGAGCAGAAGATCCAGCGGACCTTCAAAGCTTTCGATTTTCACCGATAATGCCATCTCTCAACCTGTCCCTCTTACAATAATGCCCGTCAGCCACGGCGGATTCAGTATCCGAATGGGGACCGTATGCTCCCCAAGCCCCGGACTGACCACCATGTATTTCCCTTTTTTTTCATAGAGTCCCCGGTCGTATCCTGGAAACAGCCGCGCCTGCGGCGAAATCAGCCCCCCGATCCCGGGAATCCGTACGATGCCTCCATGCAGATGTCCCGCCAGGGTCAAATCCGCTCCCCAGCGCGCATAATGCCGGAAATAGACCGGATTGTGCGCCATCAGAATGTGATACGCCCCGGCTTCCGGAGAACCCAGCTTCCGTTCAAGGTCGCCTCCGTCAAACCGCCGGACACAGAATTTCCGGTAGTAAACGAGCGGCATCTCGTAACCGTGGATATGGACCGACATTGATCCAAAGCCGGTCCTCAGCGTCTCGTTCACCGGAATCTGCACGCCCAGCTCTTTCAGCCTCGCGGCATATTTTCCGTATTGTGTCCCGTACTGTTCCGGTAGCTGGCGCATCCTTGACTCGTGATTGCCGTTGGCCGCCACCACCGTCAGGCGCCTTTTGGCCAGCCCCTCAAAGAGCGTGAGGGCGTATTCCATCCCCGCCTGCCTGCGCCCCAGCACCATATCGCCTGCGCAGAGTATCATATCCGCCGAAAAAGCATCCACCGCCTCCAGAAGTTCCCGCTGGCCCTCTCCCCACAGCCGGTTGTGCAGATCCGCCAGCATCAGAAGCCGCAGAGGCCGTTCTTCTTTTTTTAATTTGTCCGTCCGGATCTCGAAAGTCCGGGTCTCAAGTTCTGTCATTCTGGCTTTCCTCCGTCCTCCCGCCCCGGTATGACCGGACTGCCTGCCTATCATACCACAGATACCGGACTTTCCGCAATTCTTTTATGGCAAAAAGATGTGAAAGGCTCTTTTTATATAATCGCCGTAGGCAGCCTTCTCCACGTCCGCCGCCGCCGTGATCCTCGCGGAACCGACGACTCTGCCGCCAAGTACATACGTCATCTTCCCCACCGAATCGCCTTTGTGCACCGGCGCGTCCACAGACTCCGGAATCTCCAGCGACCGCTTCATCTCCGACAGATTGCTCCCGTCCGTGGAAACATAGGAAAAATCTTCCGCGTATTCCAGCGCCACCTGGTCTTCCACTCCGCCCAGCACGGGCAGTGCGGGAAGCGCGGCCCGCTCCTCGTCCCGATACAGACTGCAGCAGGCAAAGCCGCTGTTCAGAAGCGTAACGGCGTCCTGGAACCGGCTCTTGCTGTCCGCGCCGCCCATGATGACCGCGATCAGCTCAATATCGTCTTTTTTGGCGCTGGCCGAGACGCAGAAACCCGCCACACTGGTATATCCCGTCTTCAGTCCGGTGGAATATTCATATTGCCGGATCAGCTTGTTCGTATTGGTCAGACCAAATTCAAAGCTCCCTCTTGCCGTCGTGTGTACGATATTTTCCATCCAGATCGTGCAGTACTGATGAATCTGAGGATGATTCAAAAGCAGTTCCCTGGACATCAGCGCCACGTCTCTGGCCGTAGTCAGGTGAGCGTCATCGTCCAGCCCGCAGCAGTTGACAAAATGCGTGTTCGTCATTCCCAGTTCTGCCGCTCTGTCGTTCATCTGTTTGACGAAATCGCCCTCGCTGCCGCTGATATGCTCGGCCATGGCGACACATGTGGCCTATATGGATAGTAGACACTCGTCTGCATATGGATTCTGAAACTTATAATATATGGTGATCGCTCCATCGCTGTGTACCTCTATTCTTTCTATCAGTTCCAAAACCATATCCCTTGTCAGTGTCGTCACGTTTATGTAGTCTCTGAAAGCTTCCACCCATTCGTCATGCATGGCATCCAGTTCCTGCTGTAAATCTGCTCTGTCACAGATTGCAGACCTTTGTTCCTGTAGTTCCCTGATTTCAGCCTCATATTCAGCCGTATATTTTATGTACTCATTTTTGGAAATCAAGTCTTCCATGTAATTGTCGTAGGTTTTTCTCTTGAATTTCTCTATTTTTTCTATACGCTTCTGAATATTCTCCACCTGCATCTCACAGCACATTTTATTGTCATTACATATCTGTATTTTTTTTAGCTCGTCGACATCTTCTTCCTTTAGAATCTTCCTTGCTTCCTCTTTTATGGATAATAGTACCGCCTGTTCCAGATCACACAGATCAATGCTGTGACTGCTGCAAAACGTTTTTCCCTGTGTTTTATATGTTTTGCATATATAACCTGTGAATCCTCTGTCACCGCGCCTTGCATACTTTCTCAGCATCGCATGTTTACAGTCTGCACAATGAAGGAGTCCAGAGAAAATCCCGTTCTTTTCCAGCATTCCAACACTTCTCGTACGCGATTTTTGCAGCTTTTGAACCATATCAAACAGTTCAGGCTCTATAATCGCTTCATGTGTGTTCTTAACAATAATCCATTTTTCTTTTGGAAGCATTCTTTTTTTCTTGTCTTTATAAGATAATGTATTGACCTTGTTTTGAATCAGATGTCCGATATAGGTCTCATTATTTAATATTGTATGGATTGTCTGATATGACCAGGTTCTTGTCGTATCAAGAACTTTTGAGTTATGATAGTTTTCTCCCAATATTTCTCTTTTATAC
The DNA here is from genome assembly GCA_910587765.1 of uncultured Lachnospiraceae bacterium. GTDB lineage: Bacteria > Bacillota > Clostridia > Lachnospirales > Lachnospiraceae > Hominiventricola. Next base: position 2,179 of record CAJUNR010000044.1, on the reverse strand, counting down.
CTGGTTGGGATCAATACGCCTTCCAAAGATAATATGGAGCCGATCTTTGCCTTCCCGTATCCAGACAAGTATAATTGATAAATCCTTCTTACAATACCTGCAGCATACTCGTCGATGATTAAATGATTATGGTCTTCCGGGTCTTTTCTGTATCCATATGGACAGGAAGAACCAAGGAATTGCCCGCTTTTCATTTTCGCTTTAAAGGAACTGCGAATGTTTTTGGACAGATCCTCACAGTACCATTCGTTTACCAGCCCGTTAATCTGTCTGCTTTTCTTGTTCGCTTCATTATCGGTATCGACTCCATCCACTACACCTATAAATCGGATTCCCAGATTTGGAAGATCATGGTGCAGATATTTCTCAATGTGTTCCATATTTCTCGAAAATCTGGATTGAGTTTTTGCGATAATAATGTCAAATTCCCCTAATTTGGCATCCATCATCATCTTTTCAAAGTCTGGTCTGTCATCATAAAGACCGCTCTCGTCATCATCTGAGTATACTCGTATTACTTTAAATTCATGTGCCAATGCATAATCTGTCAATAAAAGCCTCTGGTTTTTTATACTTGCGCTATCATCTCCTTTGCTGATTTTATCTGAATCTTCTTTACTGAGACGTAGATATAATACCGCACGATTACCACTCATTTTTTTCGCTCCAATCGTATTTATTATATCCTTGCATCATGTATACTGACGCTATTATACACAAAACAAGGCTTATTTTCTACTGTTTTGTCCGTCTGATGATTATTTTTTTCATACAGTCGACCAGTTTTCTGTCTCCATAGACCACATTTACCCTTATGTTTTTCTTTGAATCTTTCAAATTTTACCTCTTTAATTACCTCATTCTTTCCATTTTATTCATGATTTTTCATACTTATTCAACCTGTCTATAAAGAAGGCACTGTCACATCCAATCTGACAATGCCTGTATGTTCCATATTCGGTTTTATCTATATAAAAGCAGCAGGACAGGGAGATCGCTCCGGGTCCCGCTGCTGTGGCTGACGTCTGTTTTCCGTCGTTTGCAGTTACTGTTTCTGTATTGTTATCCATCTTATGTCTGGTTTACTATTTTACTTCTGCCAGTATTTCCGGCATTTTGTCCATGTCCTGCCGCAGCAGATCATGCCAGCATTTTGACACGATATCCAATGTGTCCAAAAGGCCTGTCTTTTCTCTCTCCTCACGTCCGACTGCCTTCTGTAATGCATCGATCAGGTCAAAGTATTCTTTGAGAACCACTACGGAACACTCTTCTGCAAGTTTCCTGATTCTGTCTTTTTCGTCTGTTCCTGTATTTCTGTCTTTACCGGCGACTGCATGAAGCGCATATGCGGATGCATTTGCAATTGGAACGGTATACAAAACTGCTACGTCATTCATTCTCTTATATGCAGCTTCTGCCTGATCTGGACTGCATCCATTCTCTGTAAGCATCTCCATAAAACTCTGTTCAAATACGCTTCCCTTTTTATACGTCTGTTCTGATTCGTCAAATGGATTTTTACAGATCGAAGTGATGTCTTTTATTTTAATGATCTCCCCGGAATAGCTGGTCTTATTTGGGGAGGTATTCAGATAAACAGCAGGAATCGGCTCTGTATCCGCCTCTTCGCTGTATCCGCCAACTGCTTTGATTTTCCCGTCATATTTATGTCCGCCTGCACAGCAGATTACACTGTCGCCCTCTTTAAAGTATTTTGTGCCTGTTTCGTCTGTATATTTCAGGCATGTTTCCAGTTCTGTTTTTATTTTCATGTGATGGTTCCTTTCCAAATATATTGTATTTTTCAGATTTATTTTCTGATGAAAATGCATGGCACGGCTTTATGTGTTTGTGACATGCATAAATCTTCATGTCACGCATTCTGTTTTGTTTCCTGTTTTGTTTTATCTGTAAGTTCTCTGCCACCCAAATTTTCTCATACTTGCATCAAGTTCTGCCTGTACATTCTTTGAGATTTCCTTTGATGCAGATACTAACGTCCTGGTAAAATCTTTATCTACATTACCATCTACTCTAAGCAGACAGTCATAATGATTCTGGATCGTTACAGACGGAGCATACATTGACGAAGAAGCTTCTGCCATGGTCTTCTGTATCGTATCCATATATTCCTTCATCATGTCATGAATCCCGTTGATCGGCGGGCTTACGATGT
>CAJUNR010000043.1 GCA_910587765.1 uncultured Lachnospiraceae bacterium | reverse complement strand
GGTTGTTGCTTTTTTATTTGCAAAAAGCTAAAAATTCCTTGAAAATATGAGGTTTTAAAAAAAATAGGATTGTAAAACTTTACAATACCCAATGCGGAAACGGAGGAGGATTTTCAGGAATATGTAGACCAGTGCAAAGCGTTGTCCCTCTATGATACGGGAGTGGACGCAGAGTACGGAGATAAGCTGATTACGCTCTCCACCTGCGAGTATTCCAGAACAAACGGGCGGCTTGTGGTAGTGGCGAAAAAGGTTGCGGAGTAACGGCAGGTTTACCCCAAAGGAGGGCGGGCGATGAGCAAAGAAATCAAGACACGCCAAGTCCATAAGGATGTAAAGGCACTGGACAAGACCGTGACGGGCATGGAGCGAGTGAAACGTGCCTATGTCCGCACAAAGGAAACCGTGGAAAACGCACAGCCGCAGGAAAAGAGGTACGCTTCCCCCACGGAATATGCCGAGGATAAGACGGAGCGGGGAGCCGACCGAGCCGCCCATGAAGCCGCACATCAGGCGAGGAAACAGGGCGGCAGGCTTGTGGAAAAGGCAAAGGAAAAACACAGAACCTCGAAAGAAACGAAAGAAACCCAAACAACGAAAACAGCCAATGAGGGAACCCGTGGCGGGAGCAGTCCCGCCCACGGGGAGCCTTCCAACTCTCCCCCGCCTTCCGCCCCGTCAGGCAGGGGAGAGCCTTACCAGCCGAAAGAGCAGATGAGGAAAAAGGCGCAGGAGCAGGCGGCAAGACAGGCGGCACAGAAGAAAGCCGCAGGGCAGAGAGCCATGCAGAGGGCGTCACAGCAAAGAATCTCCCAACAGAAAGCGGAACAGCAGGCGGCGCAGGTCAGGGAACTTCCCAAACAGACGATAAAGACCATAGACCGGGGCGAAAAGACGGTCAGAACCGCAGGGAAAACGGGGCAGACGGTGAAGAACACCGGGAAAGGGACAATCAAATCTGCCGCAAAATCCGTAAAAACCGCCGAGCAGACCGCAGAGAAAACCGTAAAGACCACAAGGGAGGCGGCTAAAACCGCAAAAGCGGCGGCGAAAGCGTCCGTAAAGACCGCAGAAAAAACGGTGCAGATGGCAAGGCAGGCGGCGAGGGCGGCGGAACAGGCGGCAAAGGCAGCAGCGAAAGCCACGGCAAGCGCAGTAAAGGCAATCATTGCAGGCACAAAAGCACTGGTAAGCGCCATTGCTGCAGGGGGATGGGTGGCCGTCCTTATCTTGATTATCGTCCTTCTGTTCGGAGGGCTTCTCTGCATGGTGGGCGGCGGCAATTTCAGCACGGTAAGCCCAGTCAGTGCGGAGGTGGAAGCCTATGAGCCTGTCATCCGCATTTATGCAAGGCAGTACGGCATTGAGGAATATGTGGAGCTGATAAAGGCAGTGATGATGCAGGAAAGCGGCGGGCAGGGCAGCGACCCCATGCAAAGCTCCGAGAGCGGCTATAACACCAGATACCCAAGAGAGCCGAATGGAATCACCGACCCGGAATATTCCATTGAGTGCGGCGTACAGGCACTGAAAGACTGCCTGCAAAGCGCAGGGGTGGAGAACCCGGTGGACATGGAGCATATCAAACTGGCGTTGCAGGGGTATAACTTCGGGAACGGGTATATCGCATGGGCGCAGAGTAATTATGGGGGATACACCGCCGCCAATGCCGCAGAATTTTCTGACATGATGGCGGAGCGGATGGGCTGGGGCAACTATGGGGATAAGCAGTACGTCCCCCATGTACTCCGGTATTATATTTTCGGCAGAATCCCAACCGGAACCGGAAGTGGGGCAATCGTGCAGGTGGCGTTGACGCAGGAGGGCAACGGCGGTGACGCTTACTGGAGCTGGTACGGGTTTGACAGCCGGGTGGAATGGTGCGCCTGCTTTGTGTCATGGTGTGCGGAGCAATGTGGGTATCTGGAAAGTGGAGTGATACCGAAATTCTCCCTGTGTTCGGACGGCGTGGACTGGTTCCATGCCCGTGGGCAGTTTCAGGACGCAAGCTATGTCCCGGCAGCGGGGGACATTATTTTCTTTGACTGGGAAAATGACGGAACCATAGACCATGTGGGGATTGTGGAGAGCGTTACAGATGGCGTTGTGAATACCATAGAGGGGAACAGCGGCGATATATGTGCGAGGAGAAGTTACAGCATGGGCAGCGATTCTATATACGGATATGGTGTTCCGGCTTATTGAAATGTGGCAAGAGAAAACCAGAGGTTATTCCTCTGGCTCTTTTGCCTTACATATTCCCTGCGCCGTCCCTGCTATGATGGTCAGATCTGAATCATCGAATGTGTCAAAGAGAGCATCCAATTGTCGGCGTAATGTTGTTTTTTCTACCGGAGATTCTGAATGTATGTACTGGTCAACGGATATGTGGAACATGGTCACAAGCTGAATGAACAGTGGAAAGCTGGGATATTGCCCCTCTTTTTCAATGGACTGCAAATGTCTTGCGGAAATGCCAAGTTCTTCAGCTAATTCTTCTCTTGTAATCCTCTGTTTTTCACGGGCGTTTTGAATTGCCTGCCCTAATTCCAGAAAATCAAAATCATGACTGGTCATATTTTCACCACCTGTATTTAATATTGGGTACTTCTATTGTACAGAGATGAAAGTTCTACTTAAACGATATTAAATTTCTTGCAACAAGAGATTTAATCTCTGATTACTATTTTTTTAAATGGGTAAAGATAAGCCCTCTATCATTTTGGAAATATATTCTGGTAAAATAATGCTTGACAAGTAAACAATCGTTTACTATACTGTTTGGTAAACGGTCGTTTACAAAAGGAGGATTAAATATGGCAAATACTAAGGAGAATATTTTAATGGTTGCCTTGCGGTTATTTTCGATAAATGGCTATGAAGCTGTTTCTGTCAGTCAAATAGCTGGGGAATTGGGTATGACAAAAGGCGCATTATACAAACATTACAAAAATAAGAGGGATATTTTTAATAGTATTTTTGAATATGTTTGTCAACTGGATATTGAACGCTCCCAAAAAACAGGTGTTCCAGAAAAGGAATTTTCAGAAATACCGGAATCTTTTTCTAAGGTATTGCCTAAGAATTTGAAAGAATATATGTCAGCGCAATTTTCCTATTGGAGTGAAGATGAGATTGCTTGTAATTTCCGTAAAATGTTGTCATTAGAACAATATAAGACATTAGAAATGAGTAATCTATATCAAAAGGTTTTAACAAATGGCCCTCTTGACTATATAGAAAACCTTTTGCGGGAAATGATAAAAGGAAAGGAAAATATTGTATGTTCTCCCGAACAGATGGCAGTAGAAATTTATGCTCCATTTTATCTGTTACTGAGTATTTCTGATGCTACGCCTCAAAAAAAAGAAAGAGAAAAAATCAAAGATAGATATGAAAAATATATAGATAATTTTTTTCGTAGATATTCGTTATTATCAGATTAAGAGTAGAGAGGAAATGAAATGAAAAAATTTATTGATATGAAACAATATGGGTTAACTGAAGATTTTGAAAGTGAGGTCGATAAATACAAAAATTTATCTGTTGCCCGTATACTATCGCAAGAAAAAGGATTATATAGAATTGTTACAAGCCAGGGTGAAAAATTGGCAGAGATATCTGGAAAATTTCAGTTTAAAATAGCCAGAGTTTCTGATTATCCGGCAGTAGGCGATTTTACTATGGTGAATTGGAATCCAAGCGGAAACAGTGCAATAATTGAATATGTACTCCCACGAAAAAGTTCTTTTACCCGGAAAGCTGCCGGGGACACACAGCAAGAACAAATAGTAGCGGCAAATATTGATACGGTATTTATTTGTATGGCGTTAAATAATGATTTTAATTTGCGGCGTTTGGAAAGATGTATTTCTATCGCATGGGATAGCGGTGCAACGCCAGTTGTTGTATTGACAAAATCAGATTTATGTAATGATTTAAGCAACAAGTTATCAGAGGTGTATTCTATTGCATTGGGAATTGATATTTTAACCACAACGACACAAGAGCAAAATGATTACACGAAATTATTTCAGTATATTTCAGATGGGAAGACAGTTGCTTTTATAGGTTCGTCCGGGGTTGGAAAATCTACGTTAATTAATTGCCTGCTGGGTGGACAATATTTGAAAACAAATGGGCTTCGGAATGATGATAAAGGCCGCCATACCACAACGCATAGGGAACTGATTATGCTGCCATCTGGCGGTATGGTAATTGATACGCCCGGAATGCGGGAATTTGGTATATGGAATAACGATGCAGGGATTGAAAAAACATTTTCGGATATTGAAGAATTTATTTGTCAATGCCGTTTTCGGAATTGTACACATTCTGGTGAGCCGGGGTGTGCGATTCAAAAAGCATTGGATCATGGAGAATTAGAGGTAGAACGTTGGCAATCTTATTTAAAACTGAAAAATGAAAATGCTTATCTAGAAAACAGGGAAAGTTATCTGGTTGCAAAAGGAAAATGTGAAAAAGAGATTTCTAAAATGATAAAAAAATTACCAATAAAAAAATGATACGATGGAGGAATATCATGGAACAGAAAATTAAAATTAGAAATGAGGAAAAGGCTGATTATGAAATCGTAGAAAGAATAACAAGGGAAGCCTTTTATAATCTTTACATTCCAGGGTGCGTGGAGCATTATTTAGTCCATATTATGCGGAACCATAAAGACTTTATTCCAGAATTAGATTTTGTTTTAGAGTTAAATGGAAATATTATTGGAAATATTATGTATACAAAGGCAAAGTTAATGGATGAAAACGGAGGTATGAAAGAAATTTTAACATTTGGTCCGGTAAGTATTTTGCCAACTTGTCAGAGAATGGGTTATGGGAAAATGCTTATGGAACATTCCTTTAAAGAAGCCACAAGATTAGGTTACGATTCAATCGTTATATTTGGAAGTCCTGTTAATTATGTCAGCCGTGGATTCAAAAGCTGTAAAAAATATAATGTTTGTATTGAGAACGGAAAATATCCGTCACCAATGATGGTAAAAGAGTTAATCCCCAATGTTCTTGCTGGACATAAATGGATTTATCAGGAAAGTGATATTATGGCTGTTAGTGTAGAGCAGGCGCAAAATTATGATAATACCCTTGAAAAGTTGGAAAGGAAATACCAGCCAAGCCAAGACGAATTTTACATTATGAGCCACTCTTTTATTGAAGGATAGCAGGTAAATATGTAAAGCAAAGAAACGATTGTGCAATTATTATAAGGTTAATTTGGAATGGATAAAAAAGAATGGATTTTATGTCCTGTCTGTGGAAGTAAAACCCGTAATAAAGTAAGAGAGGATACGATTCTGATAAATTATCCTCTCTACTGTCCGAAATGCAGGCAGGAAACATTGATTGAAGCAAAGAATTTACAAGTAACAGTCATCAAAGAGCCAGACATATTAGATGCAGAGCCGATGAACGTGTGAGGAAACACGGTTTGTCGGTTTTTGCATATTTGTGAATATGGAGAAATTCTGATATAATAAACCCTCCACTATAACACCAGACTTTTGCGGCGTGGTAAGATTGGCTTAAGGGAGGTGCATTTTATGAATACATATAGGACTTCGGAAGTGGCACAAGCCATTGGCATACATCCGAATACAGTAAGGAAATATGAGGAATTAGGACTGATACCAAAGGCAAGGCGCAAGTCCAATGGTTATCGGGTGTTTACTGATTTTCATATAGAGCAATTGCGGCTTGCCCGTATCGCTTTTCAAATAGAGGTGCTTCAAAATGGATTGAGGAAAAAGATTGTAGAAACTGTTAAGATTTCCGCAAGGGGCGATTTTGACAAGGCTCTTTGTTTTGCGAAAGAATATAAAAATCAAATACAGAAAGAGCAAAAAAATGCTGAGGAAGCGATTCATATTGTTAAGCAGATTTTATCTGGCAGGGCGGCAGAACAATCCCTTTGTTTAAAGCGCAGGGAAGCGTCCGATTATTTGGGGATTTCTATGGACACGCTCCGAAATTGGGAATTGAACGGTTTGCTTCGGGTAAAACGGAAACAAAACGGATATCGTTTTTACACAAGTGACGATGTGGAACGGCTAAAGCTCATACGATCACTCCGATGTGCCAATTATTCATTAGAAGCAATCTTGCGGATGTTAAATGCCCTTGAGCATAATCCGCACACAAATATTGAACAAATCCTGAATACGCCAAAGGAAGATACCGATATTATTTCCGTTTGCGACAGACTGATTGTATCTTTGCAGGCGGCCGAAAAGAATGCAGAAAAAATGATGACGATTCTTGCAGACATGAAAAAGAAATTTTCTTAACCCTCCACCTTAACACCAACCTTTTTTTCGCTGTTAAGATAAAAGCGATAACAGCAAAAGGAGGATAAAATAGATGAATGAAATCATCAGTGTTAAGAGGCTTTCAAAATCATATGGCGGACTGAGTGCTGTGCGGGACTTGAATTTGTCAGTCATGCAGGGAACTATTTTCGGGCTGCTTGGGGCAAACGGCGCAGGAAAAAGTTCCACAATCGAATGTATGTTAGGTACAAAAAAGCCTGATACAGGAACGGTTTCCATTTTAGGAATGAATCCGTTCCGGCAAAGAAAACAGCTTTTTGAAAATGTCGGCGTTCAATTCCAGGAGGCAAATTATCAGGATAAAGTGACGGTTGTTGAACTATGCCAGGTAACGCAGTCACTTTATCGGCACGCCGCAGACTATGAGGAGCTGCTGAAGAAATTTGGTATTTCCGATAAAGCAAAAAGCATGGTAAAGGAGCTTTCAGGAGGACAGAGACAAAAGCTATTTATTGTTTTGGCTCTGATCCCGCAGCCAAAGGTTGTTTTTCTGGACGAGCTGACGACAGGGCTTGACGCAAAAGCCAGACGGGAGGTATGGAAAATTTTATCTGACCTCAAAGGAAAGGGACTGACAATTTTTCTGACATCACATTTTATGGACGAGGTAGAGGCATTGTGCGATACAATCTGCATACTGCGGAAAGGAAAGGCTGTTTTTTACGGGACGGTAAAGGAAGCCGTTGAAGACAGCCCGTATGATAAATTTGAAGATGCGTATTTGTGGTATTCGGATGAGGAGGTAAATGATGATGAAAACATTTAGAATCATGTTGAAAAATGAGATGAAACTTTCCCTGCGTGATATGAATATGGTTATATTTGCAATCTGTATTCCACTTGTGGTTTTGATGATACTTGGTGTTATTTATGGAAATAAACCTGCTTTTCCGGATGCGGAGTACACGTTTCTGGAGCAGTCCTTCGGGGCTTTGACAACGATTGCGATTTGTGCAGGAGGCGTTATGGGGTTGCCTCTGGTAGTATCCGATTACCGAAGCAGAAAAATATTGAAGCGTTTTAAAGTTACCCCTGTCAGCCCTGCGGTGATTTTGGCAGTACAGGTTGTGATTTATATGATTTATTCGGTGGCATCGCTCATACTGCTTTATATTGTTTCAGCACTCTTTTTTGGATTTCGTATGGGTGGCTCCATATTTGCTTTTCTTGGCGGCTATCTATTGGTTATGCTGTCAATATTCAGCATCGGCATGATGGTGGGCGGCATTGCTCCGAACTCTCAGACAGCGAGTGTGATTGCAAGTCTGCTTTACTTTCCGATGCTTATTTTTTCCGGAGCAACCCTGCCCTATGAGGTAATGCCGGGGGCGTTGCAAAAAATTGCGGATATTCTGCCTTTGACACAAGGAATAAAACTTTTAAAAGCCACTTCATTAGGACTTCCTATAGAAAGCACTTTTGTTCCAATGATTGTTATGGTGGTACTTGCCGTTATTTGTATCGGAGTATCCCTTTGCTTTTTCAAATGGGAGTAGTAAATAATGCAGAATGGCTACTATGCCCTGCCTGCGGAAATAAAACAAGGTTAAGAATGCGGAAAGATACAGAACTTAAGAATTTCCCTCTGTACTGCCCGAAATGCAAGAAAGAAATATTGATAGAGGTAACAAAATTACAAGTAACAGTCATCACAGAGCCAGACACATTAGATGCAGAGCCGATGAACGTGTGAGAAATCACAGTTTGTCGGCTTTTCTTTTTATAGAGCCATAGGTAGATACGTCCACCAAATTAAAAAAAACGGCGATTTGGTGGGCGGTATTGCTATGCCCGAAAGACTTAACAAGCACTCTCCAAACCTGTTTCAAGTTTGGAGGGATTTTTATTGCCTGCAAATAGCAATTTCTATTTTCAAAAACGATATAAAGGGACGGATAACCCGTTAAAAAAATCCTTGCCAGTACAAGGGGGCTTTCTACCCCACAAGTAGAGTTCAAATTTCTACATAATAGAAATAAATTCTCCATAGACCGTAAAGGTGTGACAGCCTTTGCGGTTTTTCTTTTGTCGTTTTTTGCCGGATTACGCCGCAGGGCGTTATTCATCATCGGTTGCCGCTCACCGCCTTCCAACCTGAATTTTCAACAAAAAATTCAGATTGGAGGAAAGGACATGGAGGGTAATCGCCCAAAAAGAAGAAAGGATAAGTATAATCCTTATACAATATTCGAGAAAGACGGCCAGTATTACGTTTCATTCAAAGATGGACAAGGTGATTTGCATAAACTTGAAATCAGCAAGGCGCTGTATGATACGTTTGATTCTTTTGAATTAAGCGATCTGGTGTATCTTAACGTGGTGGACAGGCATATCGAGCAATCCGAGGTGTGGGAAAACACTTTGAATATGAGAGCAATGAAAAAGCCGGACAGCATGGAGGAAATCGTGTTCCGCAGGCTTCAGACAGAAAAGCTACATAAGGCAATCAACGAACTGCCGGAAAAACAGAAGAAAAGGCTGATACTGCATTATTTTCAGGAGTTGACCTATGTGGAAATCGCAGAGCGGGAGAAGTGTTCAACCAGAGCAGTAGAGTACAGTATCCACGGGGCAATTCAAAGCCTGAAAAAGTTTTTGGAAAAAAATTAAAAAAGGACTTTCGGGTTTTGCCTGATAAGTGAGGAAACAGGTGAGGGAGATAAAAATTCCTTCACCTGTTTTCTGCATTTATGTGGTGAATGGGTTTGCACCGTGAAAATTTCATACCCATTCATCAAATACATTCCTGTTGTTATCGTGATGAGCGTAAGCCACGTTAGCAGGTACGCCATGAGCTGGATGGAGATAAAGGCAACGAAATCGCACAGACAGAAAGACAATGGTTTGCGGCTGTCCTATCCCCGTTTAAGGAGCGGAAAATACCGGGCTATAACTGCCAGCTTGCTACTGGCAGGGCGATAACAGGCAGCAGGGACAATGATACTCCCGTCCAGTCACAGGTCGAGCGTAAATACCCATCAGGTATAAAAGCGCCGCAACCAATGAGGGCGGCTCCGGGCGATCCCCGGAGGGGTACGATTCCCGTGGAGCTGGCCAGCAGCCAGCCGTTTGGTGACTTCCCTATGTTTGCCGTAAAGCGGTAGATATGTAAGCCGGGGTGTCGAGGACAAATAGGCTTATCAGGCTAAAAGTGGTAGCCGGACACAAAACATGAAAATATTCTGAAGAATAATCAAAAAGCCATGCTTTTGTGTTCGGCTGATACATACCTGAAATGCAGTTTTTTTCGGCAGGCAAGATGTATTCTGCAAATTTATATTTTCCGCCATGAAAGAAAAAGCAAACTGGATTCAGGAAGTAAAGATTATGGAGGACATTTTTATTATGGAAGAAAGAAAAATCAGACGAGGGGATATTTACCATGCAGACTTAAATCCCGTTTTCGGAAGTGAGCAGGGCGGATACCGTCCGGTATTAGTGATTCAGAATAACAGAGGGAATCAATACAGCCCAACCGTAATTGTGGCAGCAATTACAAGCAGGCCAAAATCAAAAATGCCCACTCATGTCCCGGTTCCGGCAGATATGCAAGGTCTGGAAAAAGATTCTGTTGTGCTGTTAGAGCAAGTCCGAACGCTGGACAAAAAGAGACTGGGGGATTATATCGGGACGCTGGACAGACAGCAAATGTTGAAGGTTGATAAAGCGTTATGCTCCAGCACCGGGATGAGAAAACGGGATAAACGGATTTTGATGTGTCTGTGCCCAATATGTGCAAAACCCTTTTATGATTCCAAAGAGCATTTTATCCAGAGGGCAGATAAGAATCAAAATTTAAAAGATACCTGTATGTTTTGCAACAGCAGGCAGGGATACGATTATTTAATAAGGAAAAGGTATTGCAGTGAGAACAAGGATAATTGAAAAGTCAAGGATGCGATTTGAAAATTCGCACATTAGACGGGAAGGGATTGTGAAGCTATGATAATAGCAAGCAGTCCCTTCCTGTGTTTCGGGAGGTGACTGAGATAGATACCATGAATTTGCAAAAACAGGTTTATGACGCTGATGACATTCAAAAGTTATTGGGTATTGGCAGAAGCAAGGCATACGCATTTCTGGATGAAGCCTATGAGAGTCAGAAACCGTTCAGGGTGATAAAAATAGGAAAGCTGTACCGGGTTCCCAAAGAGGGATTCGATCAATGGTTAAATGGAGCAAGCTAAACGTGCGGAGGTGATAGGAATGGGAAAGAAAACACAGGAAAAGAGTGTTGCTTTTTTTGAACGAAATTCATGGTATCACCGTACAAAGGCACTGCAAGACAATGGCATTGTTAAATATGGAAAGAAAGGCGGGTTTTCCAGTCAGGCAGAGGCAGAGGCCAGTTATCGGAAATGCGAGGAAGAATTTAATGCGCTGTTGCGGAAACAGCAGCTTTCCAGCAAATCCAATAAAGACGTTCTCTTTAAAGATTATCTTATCTACTGGTTTGAGGAAGTGTTTTCAAAAAGAATTGAAACGACAACAAGAATGGTTGGGGCATATGCCTTATATGACTTGATTATCCCCAACATTGATTATGATATAAAGATGAGGTTTGTCAGCGTGGAATACCTGGACGGACTTCTGGAGAGGACGTCAAAGGCTTGTGTTTCGGCAGGAAACAAGGGGCGGGAAATTTTGAATCTTGCCATGAAAGAGGCAGTCATAGAGGGCTATATCAATGTGAATCCCGTGCCGGAAACAAAGCCGTATAAGCGAAAGAAACCCAATATCGTGATTCTCAGCAGGGAGAAAATAAAAATACTCCTTCAGGCGGCTTCAAAGGATAACTGGTATCTGGAAATTCTGTTGGGACTGTTTTGCGGACTGCGGAAAGGCGAAATCTATGGCCTGAAATTTTCCGACTTTGATTTAGAACACCGTAGTGTGAAAATCAGCAGACAGATTGTTGCAAACCCTATTATAAAAGAGGGAAGCAGGATTGAAGAAAATATTTCAATCGAACGTGATCCCAAAACGCCCAACAGTTTCCGGGTACTGCGTGTGCCGGAGGTCATTATTACAGAGCTGGAGAAAAGAAAATGTCTGATAGACATTTATAAGGAAAAGATGCAGGAGGCTTTTATTGATAACGATTATATCAGTTGTCAGGCAAATGGAAAGGTACATAGCCTGTCCGCCATGAATAACGCTTTGACAAAGCTGTGTGTGCGGAATGGGCTTCCTGCTGTAACCGTGCATGGACTCCGCCATATGTTTGCTACCATTTTGGTGGAGCAGGGTGTTCCGCTTGCGAAAATATCAGGGTTATTGGGACACAGTTCTGTCAATACGACTTTTGAATATTATTGCGATGTCATGGATGAGAAAGAAAAGATTATTGCCTTTATGAATGACGCTTTTATTCCTGAAGGCAGGGAAGGGACGGGATAACATGGAATTTGATTTGAAATTACAGCAGTTTGTGGACTGGAAGGTTTATAACGTCACGCCGATCAAGAATAAGTTTGGCTATCGTGTGGTGCTGATTTATGCGGACGGGACAAAAATACCGCAGCAGAAATCCGGATTTGCTACAAAGAAAGCGGCAAACACGGACAGGGACAAGACGCTGGGCGAATTATATTCTGGCACATATGTGGTATATACCAGCGTAAAAGTAAAAGACTTTATGCTGTTCTGGCTTGAAAAAGAAATGCGCCCACGCATAACAAGCGGCTCCTATGAAACCTATTCCAATATCGTGAATAACCATGTGATTCCGGCGATGGGCAACATCAGAATGACGGAAATCAAACGGAGCCATATCCAGAGCCTTTATTATGAAGAAGCGGCTGCTTCGACTTCTATTGCAAGGCTGGTAAAAACGGTGATGAATACGTCCATGCAGTATGCTGTGAATAAGAAAATCATTTCCATAAATCCGACGATTGATGTGGCTCTCCCAAAGCAGGTAGAGAAAAAAGCCTATCACACCCGGAACATTGATACACAAAAGACGCTGAATATGGAGCAGGTTTTAACGCTCATTGAAGCGAGCAGGGAAACGCCAATCCATATGCAGGTACTTTTTGCAGTGCTGTTGGGGTTGAGGCGGTGTGAAATCAATGGGGTAAAATATTCGGATATAGATTATATCAACCGGACATTGAAAGTGCAGCGGCAGTTAGGCAAGAAACCCAACACGACTGCCGGGGACTTCCCGGCTAAGACGTTTACAAAGCAGGAAATCGGATTGAAAACGCCGTCCAGCTACCGAACCATCCCCATACCGGATTATGTGTTTGAAGCCATTCTGGAAGAAAGAAAAGTGTATGAGAAGAACCGCAGAAGGCGGTCAGGCACATTTCAGGATTTGGATTATATCTGCTGTTCCACTTATGGGCGTCCGAGAAGCAAGGATTTTCACTGGAGGCATTATAAGAAGCTGTTGGAGGACAATGGACTGCCCGATATAAGATGGCATGATTTGAGAAGTACCTTCTGTACCATTTTATTAAAGAACAATTTCAATCCCAAAGCGGTATCACAGCTAATGGGACATGCGAAAGAAATCATCACCATAGATGTTTACGGAGATACAGCCGAAATCATCGAGGACTGCTTAGACGATCTCCAGCCATTTATTGATGAAGTAATCCCAAAGGAAGAATGTGAAAGCGGTACAGATTTTTCAGAAGATAATTATATAGAACAAATCAGTGAGTTCCTTGCATGAAACTAAGATACTGGCATAATCAAATCGCATGAAAAAAGTACAGAACAAAAGTTCGATTTTGGTCTGTACTTTTTTTGACTTATGTGTTATAATGAAAAACCAAATGACTGGATAATACTATCTGTACTGGCTGGTGTTATTCAGTGTTGTTTCGTTTTAAAAATACGGTTTTGTGACCTGCATTCGTGTAATTGCTATTTTAACGCTTATTCGCCAGCTTTGCAAGCCCAAATTACACGAATCGAAAATCAAATTACACGAATTTCGGGCTAATAAGCAAACTTTTTTCGGTCACAAATTGGAGGTTTTCATATGCCAGAGTTTAAATTACAAGCCCCCTACAAGCCCACAGGCGACCAGCCGCAGGCCATCGCCGAGCTGGTCAAAGGCTTCAAGGAGGGCAACCAATTCCAGACTTTACTAGGGGTTACGGGTTCCGGCAAGACATTTACGATGGCGAATGTCATTCAGGAATTGCAGAAGCCGACGCTGGTCATCGCCCACAATAAGACGCTTGCGGCGCAACTCTATGGAGAATTCAAGGAGATGTTCCCGGAGAACGCAGTAGAGTATTTTGTGTCCTACTACGACTACTACCAACCGGAGGCCTACGTCCCCTCCAGCGACACCTACATCGCCAAGGACTCCTCCATCAATGACGAGATCGACAAGCTGCGTTTGTCGGCGACGACGGCGCTGATCGAGCGGAGGGATGTGGTGATCGTGGCTTCCGTGTCGTGTATCTACGGACTGGGAGAGCCGGAGAACTTTGAAAAGATGATGGTTTCCCTGCGGCCGGGTATGCAAAAAGACCGGGATGAGGTGGTGCGTCAGCTCATCGATATTCAGTACGACCGGAATGAGATGGATTTTAAAAGGGGTACCTTCCGGGTACGGGGGGATGTGCTGGAGATCATTCCGGCCAGTGAGTCGGATACAGCGATCCGGGTGGAATTTTTTGGAGATGAAGTAGACCGTATTTCCGAAGTCGATGTGCTGACCGGAGAGATCAAGGGGATTCGGGAGCATGTGGCTGTTTTTCCCGCGTCCCACTATGTGGTTCCGGCGGAACAGATCCGCAGAGCAGCCAGGTCCATTGAGGAAGAACTGGAGGAACGGGTCCAGTATTTTAAAAGCGAGGACAAGCTTCTGGAAGCGCAGAGAATTGCCGAGCGGACGAATTTTGATGTCGAGATGCTCAAAGAGACGGGATTCTGTTCGGGAATCGAGAATTATTCCAGACATCTGGCAGGATCGGCTCCCGGGGTGCCGCCCCACACGCTGATCGACTATTTTCCAGACGATTTTCTGATTATTGTTGACGAGTCCCACAAGACGATCCCCCAGATCCGGGGGATGTATTTCGGCGACCAGAGCAGGAAGGGGACGCTGGTGGATTATGGGTTCCGTCTGCCGTCGGCGAAGGACAACCGGCCTTTGAGCTTTGATGAGTTTGAGAGCAAGATCAATCAGATGATGTTCGTCTCCGCGACGCCCGGAGAATACGAGGCGGATCATGAGCTGTTCCGGACCGAGCAGATCATCCGGCCTACAGGTCTTCTGGACCCGGAAGTATCCGTGCGTCCGGTGGAGGGCCAGATCGACGACCTGATCGGCGAGATCAACAAAGAGGTAGAGAAGCATAACAAAGTACTGATTACCACACTGACCAAGCGGATGGCAGAGGATCTGACCGATTATATGAAGGAGCTGGGGATCCGGGTCCGCTATCTTCATTCGGATGTGGATACGTTGGAACGGACGGAGATCATCCGGGATATGCGTCTGGATGTATTTGATGTGCTGGTCGGGATCAATCTGCTTCGGGAAGGGCTGGATATTCCGGAGATCACACTGGTGGCGATTCTGGATGCGGACAAGGAGGGCTTTCTGCGTTCCGAGACTTCTCTGATCCAGACTATCGGCCGCGCGGCGCGCAACAGTGAAGGGCATGTGATTATGTACGCGGATAACATGACCGATTCCATGCGGCTTGCCATCGAAGAGACGAACCGCAGGAGAGAGATCCAGCAGGCGTACAATGAGGAGCATGGAATCACACCGAAGACGATCCAAAAGGCGGTACGAGATCTGATCCGCATCTCCAAAGAGGTGGCGCAGGAAGAAATGAGGTTCGAGAAGGATCCGGAATCCATGAGTGCGAAGGAGCTGGAAAAACTGATCGGAGAGGTTCAGAAGAAGATGAAGAAAGCTGCCGCAGAACTGAATTTCGAAGCGGCAGCCATGTTGCGTGACCAGATGGTAGAGTTGAAAAAGCAACTTCAGGAACTGAAGGAGTAAGCAGTCCGGTACCATGGCTCATGCAGATTAAGTGATCGGAGTTTGTACAGAATGGAAGGGACTGTCGTAAAAAGCTTCCGTCTGTGTGCGCAGCGCCCATATGGAATGTTCCGGGGAAAAAGAACCTGCACAGCGTTGCAGAGTATACAGGCAGGGGTGTGTTTTGCGACAGCCCCTGCCTGTACCTTAGGCGCTTTATGGAAAAAGAGTCCGGATTACCTCGGGCACAGTTGAGATTTTGGTCAGATACTGGACATTGTCTCCACAGAAGATCAGGCCGTTCTCCACATCGCCTTCGACTGCCCGGATCAGTGCCTGCGTGATACAGTAAGGAGCAGTGTTCGGACTGCACTTTTCAAGGCAGCGATAGCATCGGGTAATCTTCTCTCTGCCTTTTTTCATTCGGTCGAGAAAAGAATTGTGAATGGCTCGGGCGGGCATTCCCACCGGGCTTGTGACGATTTCAATCTCTTCCGCGCATGCATTTACATAAGCCTGCTTGAAGGGCAGTGCAGCGTCGCATTCTTCTGTAGTTACGAAAGGAGTGGCCACCTGAACTCCGTCTGCACCCAGAGACAGTGCATGACAGACCTGGGATGCATTCAGGATCCCTCCTGCTGTGATGACAGGGATGGAGACCCCGTATTTTTCTCCATAGCCTTTTGTGCATGCGATGATCTTCCGGATCTCCTGGTCATAATCAGAGTCAAAGCCATTCTCATACAGACGGGACAGCGTCTCATTGGAAAAACCCAGATGTCCGCCGGCATGAGCGCTTTCGATTACAAGAAAATCAGCCGTGCGGTGATAGTGGCGGTCCCACATCTTCAGAATAATGCGGGCAGCCTTTTCCGAGGATACGATGGGGGCGATTTTGGTATCGGTTCCCTCTACATATGCGGGCAGATCCACCGGGAGGCCGGCGCCGGAAATGATAACATCTGCGCCGGCTTTGGCCGCTGTGCGTGCATAGTCGCCATAATCTTTCGTGGCGACCATGATATTGTAGCCGAGAAGTCCGTCACAGGTGCCGTCCATCCGTCGGGATATTTTTTTTGCTTTCTCAAGTTCAAAGACCATGGCACGCAGGTTTGCTTTTTTTGAATCCTGAGCGAAATCCGGTTCCCGAAAACCGATCTGGGCGGTGGAGATGATGCCAATGCCGCCTTCCCGTGCGACAGCTCCGGCCAGTCCGGAGAGGCTGACGCCGACACCCATGCCCCCCTGGATCAGCGGAAGTTTCGCAGTTTTGTTTCCTATGTGTAGTTCTTGTTTGTTCATCCATATGCCTTTCCGGGAATAAGCCCTATAATTATTTTGATATTCAAAATAATTATAGGGCTTATTCGTGTGGATGTCAAGAGAAATAGTATTGAAAACTACATATTCACTCTTCGGTATATCGGGTAAATATTCCGATATTCTGATATACAATGTCGATAACAGTATCTCCGTTTTCGTCAACAGCGCCGCACATACCGTCCTTCTGGACCAGTGCCAGCGGAACGGAATCAAATACGGCAGCATAGTCATAGACAGGTTCTATGGCAATCTGTCCATTTTCATCCAGAAAGCCCCATTTATCATTGTCTGCACGAAAAACAGCTTTTCCGTTATCCCCATAAGAAGAGATATAGGAGTAGGAAGGGGGCAGGATCTCTGCTCCGTTTTCGTCGATGATGCCGGCCAGTCCGTCTTTTTTTACGATTGTGCGGCCATTGGAAAAGGAATAGACAAGGTCATACTGCGGTTCGATGATCATCTGTCCGGATTCATCAATAAATCCCCATTTTCCGTCCAGTGCGGCGGCGGCCAGTCCGTTGTCGGCAAAAGAAAAAGCGCCGTCAAAGAGACAGTCGATGACAGTCTGTTCCTGCCGGTCAATAAAACCATATTTTCCGTTAACTTTTACCATGGCAAGACCGTTGGCGGCAAACATTTCCAGATATTCATATTCCATGGGAATTACGAAGGCTCCCGTTGTGTCGATGATGCCGTAAACGCCGTTTTTAGACACAAGGGCATATCCGTCATCCGTGAAAGGATCTGCAGAGTCATACTGGATCTCTGTAATCAGATGACCGGAACGGTCCATATATCCGTATAAAGTATCCTGCATGACAACTGCCAGCCCGCAGGAAGCAAAATCCTGGATACCGGTGTAAGCCGGTTCTGTAATATAAGTTCCGTCCTCGTCGATAACTCCATAAAGTCCGTCCTGACAGACTGCCGCATAACCGTTGGAAAACATAGAGGCAAAATCAAACCGAGGTTCGATGACAAACGCCCCGGAAGTATCGATATAGCCATATTTTCCGTCCCTGCAGGCGCTGGCAAGTCCGTTGGTGCAAAAACTGCTGCAGTTTTCGAACTGCGGTTTTATGACAATGGTGCCGGTTTCATCAATATAGCCGCATTTTCCGTCCAGCATGACCGGAGCGATCCGGTCGGTTGCGATGGAAGAGGTCTGCCCGGAACATCCGGCCAGAAAGACCGTGCAGAAAAATGCGGATGTAAAAAAACGTAACAGGGATTTCATGTTCTGCCTCCGTATATAAAATGTATTTGACAGGGGAAAGAAGCGCATCACAGGATGCACTCCCATTCCTGCCGGCATATGTTCTTTTTTTCTTCCAGCTGTGCGGCACTCATACTGTGGAAAGTCAGCGGCTGCCGCGGCACTTTCAGTTCTTTGGCAAAACGCGCAGTCCGGCGCAGATTGTTTTCATCATCGTTAAAGCCTGGAATGACAGGCAGGCGGATGGTCAGATCCCTGTCAGACAGATCGGACAGATTCCGGATGACAGCCTGGTTGGAGACTCCCAGGACTTCCCGGTGGCGGGAGCCATCCATATGCTTCAGATCAATGAGAAACTGATCGATGATCCGGGAGAGCTGAAAATACAGCTGACGGGAAAAGAGTCCGTTGGATTCCGGTGCAGTATGGATGCCCTTTCGATGCAGGAGGGACGCTGCGGAAAGAAGATATTCTGCCTGAAGCGTGGCTTCTCCGCCGGAAAATGTCACGCCGCCTCCGGACTGTCCATAAAAGACCTGATCGCGGAGAACTTCTTCCACAAACTGTTCCAGAGGAATTTCTTCGCCATAAACCTGCAGGGCGTCCTGGGGGCAGTAATAGGAGCATCGCCCGCAGCAGTCGCAGAGGCGTTCGTCGATCCGGTGATTATGAATTGCATGTTTCGGACAGACCTCTTCGCATTTGCCGCAGTTCTTCTTTGCGTTCACAGACTGCCGTCTCTGCTTTTTCCAGTGCAAGTCTGTGATAACGAAGTGCGAAATCACGGACTGCCTGGCACACCATGATGACAGCATCGTAGAAGGGGATCTTGTCCACTCCGTCCGGATCACTCAGATCACAGGCATTCCGAAGCTGTCTGGCCCTGGCTTCAATGCCTGAAAAACCTTCCGCCAGAACCCGCTCCATATTGACCAGCCAGTGCCCGCAGCCCTTGGACCGTGTGTAGCCGCGGGTAAATACAAGTCCTTCCATAACGTCTTTGGTATCTTCGGGAAGCAGAGCCATGGTCCGATCATATACGTTTTTCTTCTGCCAGTAGGGAATGATCCTGCGGATACAGGTCTTCGTATCCTCTGTGATATGGAAGCGGGAACCGTCACGAAGTCCAAAGCGGTCCGGTTCATCCACAATCCAGGTATTAACAGCAGGATTGATCGTGGAAGCACGCAGGCCGTCCGCCTGATTCCCGACGATCAGATCCCAGTCGTGAATCTCAATGGCCATCTGCTCGAGAACAGCCTCAAGGCCAAGAGCGGCTCTGGCAATCGGGGGCAGATGTTCTGTTTCCTGATAGACTCTGGTTGCAATCAGGGCGCGTTCTGCACTGAGATTCAAGTTAATACCTCCCTTCATGTGGATGTTATCTGTCAGCCGATGTGAAAATCAAAAGCCGGAGCGGTTAGAGCAGTACGACTCCGTTGCCGGCTCCGATCCGGTCGGCGCCTGCCTTCAGGAGTGCGTCCACATCCTGCGGAGTGCGGATGCCGCCGCTTGCCTTGACCTGTGCCCGGTCCCCAACGGTCTTTCGCATAAGAGCAACGTCTTCAACAGTGGCTCCGCCGGTGGAAAAACCTGTGGAGGTCTTCACGAAAGCAGCGCCTGCTTCCACGGAGAGCTCACATGCCTTCACCTTCTCTTCGTCAGTCAGCAGGCAGGTCTCGATGATGACTTTGACAATGGCGGGCCTGGAGGCTTCGACGACTGCCTTGATGTCCTCTTTTACCAGGTCATAGTTCTGGTCCTTGATGGCTCCGATGTTGATTACCATATCCACTTCTCCGGCTCCGGCCTTCACCGCTTCGGATGCTTCAAATGCTTTGGCAGAAGTGATCATGGCGCCCAGAGGGAAGCCTACGACGCAGCAGGTCGTTACGTCGGATCCCTTCAGCTCTTCTGCGACCAACGGTACCTGGCAGGTGTTGACGCAGACGGAAGCGAAACCGTGCTCCCTGGCTTCCTTACAATATCTCCGGATGGTCTTTGTGGTGGCGTCTGCTTTGAGCATCGTGTGGTCAATGGTCTTTGCTACATTCATTTGTTCTTCCTCCTTAAAAATAATTAATTAATAGAATGGTTATGCAACCGCTTGCATTATTTACAAGCACATCATACCATCTAACTTCCTGTTTGTAAAGATACAGTTCAGAGAAAATGTGCGATATGTATAAAAGATTTTTTATTTTAAAATAATTTATTGACATATCGACGTGATAGTGGTATTGTATCAATAACATCACGGAATGAAAGCGTTTGCATAAAGCGGAAGGACAGCAAAATGACAATAAATGATATTGCAAAACTTGCAAAGGTGTCGCCCTCGACCGTGTCCAGAGTGCTCAATAATAACGGGCTGGTGAAAGAGGAGACTAAGCAGCGGATTCTGCGGATTGTGGAGGAAAGTAAATTTGTTCCCAATGCGTTTGCCAGAAGCCTGAGCAATGAGAGCCTGATCAATAATGTGGGACTTATCGTGCCCAATATAGACAACCCGTTTTTTGCAGCGCTGGCAGAGGGCGTCAGCGCCGCTGCGGATGAATGCGGATACAACTCCTTTTTGTTCAATACCAATGAGGACGTGAAAAAAGAGCTTCGGTTCCTGCAGACTTCACAGGAACAGAGGCTTCGGGGTCTGCTCATGGTTCCGGTGGTGGAAAATGATACGGTGAACCGGTCCTATCTCCTGCGGCTTCCGATTCCGGTGGTGATGATCGACCGGGAGGCGTACAACACGAATTTTGACGGAGTGTTTTCGGATGACATAGAGGGCGCCTACAACGCAGTGGAGGCGCTGATCAAAAACGGGCATACGAAGATTGCCCAGATCATGGGTCCGCAGACCACGAAGCCCGGCCGGGCGCGTCTGGAAGGTTACCGCCAGGCGCTGGAGGCTCACGGGATCCCGTACCGGGAGGAATATGTGGTGGAAGGCAAGTTTCTGAAAGAGGAATCCTATGAGGGGATGCAGAAGCTGATGAAGCTGAAGGATCCGCCCACCGCCATCTTCTCGGCCAACAATCTGACGAGTATCGGAGTGCTGAAATATCTCAAGGAACACAGTCTCCGGCTTGGCAGGGATATTTCCATGGTGGGATATGACGATATCGAGGTACTGGAATACACCGATATGAACCTGTCCACTGTGAGCAGGCCGGTGCAGAGGATGGGATACGATGCCATGATGCTTCTTCACGAGAGGATCACCCATACAGATCACCGGAACGGGGCGCGCAAACGGATCTATCTGGGGGCGCAGCTGATCCTGAGAGGGTCGGAACGCATGTCGGCGAGGATGGCAGGGAGAAAGGAAGCGGAGAAGCCAAAGGCGCCGCCTGTGGAAGGCCCGGAGGAAAAGAAAGGAGAGATGGGAGAGGATGTATAAGGAGTTATACGAGCTGGTTCTTAAGGAACACCGCAGGGTATTTGAAGAGCAGCCGGAAGAGGATCTGGAGGCTCTGATGGACGCCGTCATGAGTGCAGGACGGATCTTTGTGTTCGGAGCAGGCAGGGAGGGGATTGCGGCGCGCAGCTTTGCCATGCGGATCATGCACCTTGGAAAAGAGACCTTCTGGCTTCTGGACGATACGACGCCGGGAATGAAGGAAGGAGACCTGTTCCTGGCAGTGAACGGTTCCGGCAGGATCGGATTTATCGATTATTTCCTGGATCAGGCGAAGAAGACCGGCGCCAGGATCGCCGTGATCACAGGCGCGCCTGCGGAGCGCACGCCCTCGGAAGCGGATGTGAATGTATTCGTCCCGGCGGCGGTGTACAAAGGGACGGACAAAAGGGTCGTGCCGTCAGAGCAGCCCATGGGCAATCTGTATGAGCAGCATCTGTTCCTGCTCTTTGACATACTGGTCATGATGCTGGAGAAGAAGATGGGGCTGACCCATACGCAGATGGAATCCCGCCACAGGAATGTGGAGTAGGGAACTGACAGGGAAAAGTAGGGCAGAGACTGCTTTATTTTAATATTAATTAATCACATGTAAAGGGGAATCATATGAGTAATAAAGTTACGGTTTTCGGAAGTTTCGTTGTGGATCTCATGGCGCGGACGCCGCATCTTCCGGTCCCTGCAGAGACCGTCAAAGGCTCTCTGTTCAAAATGGGAGCGGGAGGAAAAGGCTTTAACCAGTGCGTGGCTGCTCACAAGGCAGGGGCGGACGTGACCATGGTCACCAAGATGGGAAGGGATTCTTTTGCAAATGTGGCGCTGGACGTCATGGAGGAGCTGGGAATGCCCAAAGATCACATCTTTTTCAATGAGACGGATGCGACGGGGATCGCCCTGATCCTGGTGGATGAGGGGAGCAGTCAGAACGAGATTGTAATCGTGCCGGGAGCATGCGCGACGATTACGAAAGAGGACACGGACTCTATCGAAGAGCTGATCAAAGAATCAGAATATGTCCTGCTCCAGCTGGAGGTCAATCAGGACGCCAACGAGCGGGTGATCGACTGTGCGTATAAAAACGGAACAAAAGTCATCCTGAACACGGCTCCCTATTCGCCGGTGTCCGACGAGTGTCTCTCCAAAGTGTATATGGTGACACCCAATGAGGTGGAAGCAGAGGAGATGACCGGCGTGAAGGTGGACAGTCTGGAAGCTGCAAAAGAAGCTGCAGCGGTATTCCGCAGGAAGGGCGTACAGAAGGTTGTGATCACGCTGGGCTCCAGAGGAGTGTTTATCTCCGCAGACGGCAGGGAAGAGATTGTCCCGTGTTTCCGTGTGGATGCGGTGGATACCACAGGAGCAGGAGATGCCTTTAACGGCGGATTCCTGACGGCGCTGGCAGAAGGAAAAGACGAATGGGAGGCAGCGAGATTTGCAAGCGCTCTGGCAGCGATCTCGGTCACCCGCATGGGTACGACGCCTTCCATGCCTGTCCGTGCGGAAGTGGATGCATTTTTAAAAGAACATGAATAAGGAGGAAAGATATCATGTTAAGAGGAATACCTGAAAACATCAGTCCGGAGCTCTTAAAAGCGCTGGCGGATATGGGACACGGAGATCTGATCGTGATTGCGGATAATTTCTATCCGGCTGTGTCCAAGGCCAAAGACGGGATCACGATCAACTGCAAGGGAAACACAGCCGCAGAGATGGTGGAGTCGATCCTGAAGCTCATGCCGCTGGATGTGGATTACTGTGAATATCCGGTAGAGATTATGAAGCCGGACCCGGGATTTGAGCATACGCTTCCGGAGCGGCCGAAAGTCTGGGACGACGTCATCGAGGCCGTGAAGAAGAATGAGCCGAAGAACTGTGTGGGCTATATCGGCAGGTCGGACTTTTATGAAAAGGCGTCTCACGCATTTGTAACCGTGTCCACCAGCGAGACGGGGACCTACGGCTGCATCATCATGCAGAAGGGCGTGAAATAATACGGAATGTTTACAGCAGTGCTGTAGATATATGAATCATTTTATTTTAAAACAAGGAGGATAAAAAATGAAAAGAAAAGTGATCAGCATGCTTTTGTGTGCAACGATGGCGGTATCCATGGCTGGCTGCGGCGGAGGTTCTAATGATGCGCCTGCAAGTACCCCGGCAGAATCTGAGGCGCCGGCATCTGACGGAGCAGAGGCGCCGGCAGACGGCGGCGCTGCTTCCGGAGGCGGTGCGCTTGAGGCATTTACCCCGGCAGACGGTTCTCCGGTAGCCGTGAATTCCATCTATAAACCCGCAGCAGATCCGTCTGACTGGACCATCGCTGTTGTTGTCAAGGATTCTTCCAACGGCTGGTTTGTCCGTATGGAGGAAGGCGTAAAACAGTTTGCAAGCGATTACGGCATCAATGCATATCAGAAGGGTCCGGTGGCGACAGACGCGGCTCAGCAGGTGGAGGTTATCGAGAACCAGATCAACCAGGATATCGATGCGATCTGTGTGGTACCGGTAGACCCGGCCACCTGTGACACGGTATTGCAGGATGCCAAGGACAAAGGGATCAAGGTTATCTGCCATGAGGGTTCCAGTGCCAACTGCGACATCGACCTGGAGGCATTCTCCAATGCAGGTTACGGCGCTTACATCATGGATAACCTGGCAGAGGCAATGGGCGAGGAAGGCACTTATGTGACCATGGTGGCACATCTGACCAATGCTTCTCAGAATGAGTGGGCAGACGGTGCAGTGGCACGCGCAGAGGAAGCTTATCCGAACCTGGTGAACCTGGAGGCATCTCCGAGAGTAGAGTCTGAGAACAACTCCGAGAGAGCATACGAAGTGGCTAAGGAAGTGCTGAAGACTTATCCGGAAGTAAAAGGATTTGTGGGAACTTCTTCCATGGACACTCCTGGTATCGCACGTGCTATCGACGAGCTTGGCCTGAACGGAAAAGTGTTCGTATGCGGAACCGGTATGCCGAATGAGTGCCGCGAGCTGATCAAATCCGGCTCCATCCATTCTGCACAGCTCTGGGATCCGGCAGAGGCAGGCTATGCGATGTGCGTCATGGCGACCATGATGCTGGACGGCCAGACTATCGGTGCAGGTACGGACCTGGGTCTTGCTTCCTACTCTGATATGATCGTAAATGCAGACAACAGCAACATTGTGGAAGGTGCAGGCTGGATCTCTCTGAAAGCTGACAATGTAGACAATTACAGTTTCTAAGCAGTCACATTGCAGCGTATGTAAAGGGATTTTTCAGATATCACCGTACGATGGCTGTACGGTGATATCTTTTTAAGAAGGAAGGAATGGTTGGGAGGCAAAGGTATGTCCGATTACATTATTAGAGCAAAAGGGATCAAGAAATACTTTGGCGGTGTAAAGGCATTGGATGGTGTGGATCTGGAGATTAAAAAAGGGGAAGTACACTGTCTTGCAGGAGAGAACGGCTGTGGGAAATCCACGATCATCAACGTAATCTCCGGTTTCTATACCCCGGACGGCGGCGAGCTGGAGATTGACGGTGTTTCTTATCCGAAGATGACCCCGCAGCAGTCCATTGCAGCCGGGATTCAGGTTATCTATCAGGACCTGTCCGTATTTCCGAACCTGACGGTTATGGAGAATCTGGCTCTGAACATGGAGCTGGCAAGCGGCAGGAAATTTGTCAGTAAAAAGCGGTTCAGGGAGATCGCAAAAGAGGCAGTTGCCAAAATTAACTTTGAAATCGATCTGGATGAAAAGGTAGAGAATTTATCCGTTGCAGATAAACAGCTGATCGCCATCAGCCGGGCGCTTCTGAACAACGCGAAGCTGATCATCATGGATGAGCCTACCACGGCGATCACCAAAAAGGAAGTCCGGGCGCTGTTTAACGTGATCCGCGATCTGCAGAAGCAGAACATCGCGATCCTGTTCGTATCGCACAAGCTGGATGAAGTGTTCGAGATCGCGGAGAGATTTACGATCTTCCGAAATGGAAAGAACACAGGCGCAGGAGACGCATCCGAGCTGACGCAGGAGAAATTTACTTATTATATGACCGGGCGTGAGATTAAGGAAACGCCGTTTGTCTATGAAGAGAAGCCGGGCGCTCAGAAGGTCCTGGAAATCAAGAATCTGAATCTGAAAAACGGGTTTAAAAATGTGAATCTTTCCCTGGGAGAGGGAGAGATCCTGGGAATCACCGGACTTCTGGGTTCCGGTCGTACAGAGCTGGTGCAGGCGCTGTTTGGCTATCACAAGGCAGATTCCGGAGAGATTTATATCCGCGGAAATAAAGTAGAGATTAATACTGTGAAAGATGGTATTAGAAACGGGATCGGGTATGTGCCGCCTGAGCGGATCGTGGAGGGCGTGTTCCTGCCCCAGTCCATTAAGGAAAATATCTCCATCGAGAAATGGGATGAGTGGGCAGGCCCCCTGGGTATCATGAACGAGAAAAAGATTGAAGAAGTGGTAAATGAGTGGGTGGAAAAGCTCCGTATCAAGCTTCATGATATCAATGATCCCATGAACACACTGTCTGGAGGAAACCAGCAGAAATGTGTCCTTGCCAAGTGGCTGATCCTGGATCTGAATGTGCTGATTCTGAACGGCCCCACCGTCGGCGTGGATATCGGCGCCAAATTTGATATCTATGAACTGGTGAAAAAGCTTGCTGCCAACGGCCTGTCCGTAATCATCATTTCGGATGATATACCGGAGATCTTGTCCAACTGCAACCGTGTCATTGTCATGCGCCGGGGCGAGATCGTCAAGGAAGGTCTGACCAAAGATATGGACGAAGCAAGCCTTGCAGAATTTGCAGTTGCGGATTAAGGAGGGGGAGAAGATGAATAACAAAACGAAAAAAATATTACATAGTTCTGAATTTTATGTAGGGGTTATCATAGTCCTGTTCTGCCTGCTGATCCAGATGAGAAGCGGCCAGTTCTTTACCGGGAATAATCTGGTGGATATTATCCGTTCCTTTACGATTCCGGTCATGTTCTGCGTGGGCGAGCTGATGGTCCTGATTTCGGGAGGCGTTGACTGTTCTTTTCCGGCTATCGCGTCCCTGTCCATGTTCGTCGTGTGTAAATATATGGAGAACGTGACGACCAATCCTCTGCCGTTTTTTATCGTGGCGGCGCTGATCGGACTGGTGTTCGGTATTCTGAACGGTGTGATCATCGGAAAATACCGTTTTCCGGCGCTGATCGTGACTCTGGGTACTTCCAGTATCTGCTGGGGCGTCATGCAGGGCGTCTTCCAGTCCCGTGAGTATCCCCTCTGCCCGACGCTTCTGGCAGTGGGCAAGGCAAAGCTTCTGACTGCGACCAATGCAGAGACCGGTCTTTCTTCGGATCTGCCCATGATCACAGTGTTCATGATCCTCCTTCTGCTCCTTGGCTGGTTCATCCTGAACAAGACCATGCTGGGCCGCGGCATCTATGCCATCGGCGGGGATATCATCGCTGCAAAGCGCGCCGGCTTCAACGTGTTCGGGACGACGGTATTTATCTATGCGTTTTCCGGCACGATGGCGGGAATCATCGGTGTATTCCGTGCATGTATGCTCCAGGCAGTACATCCGAACAATCTGGAGGGCTTGGAGATGACGGCCATTGCAGCCTGCGTGCTGGGCGGCGTCAGCATTACAGGCGGAAAGGGAACCGTTCTTCAGGCATGTCTCGGTATGCTGCTTTTGACCATCGTTTCCAACAGCCTGATTCTTCTGGGTATCAGTACGCACTGGCAGAATGTGGTGACCGGCCTGATCATTATCGCCGGTACTGCAGCGACTGCAATCCAGAATCAGCGCAATGCAAAAAAACTGGCTGTCAAGCTGACGGAATCTTAAGACGGGGGTGTATAATATGAATAAGGTATTGAATAAAGATAAAAATCTGACCCGTATTCTGGCAGTATTTCTCGTGTGTTTTGTACTGTTCAGTATCACGCAGGGAAAATCCTTCCTTTCAGTATCCAGTTTCCAGTCCATGGGAAAGCTGTTTCCTGAGTTTGGTCTGCTCTCCATCGGCATGGCGCTAGCTCTGCTCACCGGCGGGATCGACCTGAGCGTCGTATACGTGGCAAATCTCTGCTCCATCATGGCGGCGCTGACCATCAAGGCGATGACGCCGGAAGGAGATGCAGGGATCGGTGCGATCCTGGCAGGTATTCTGGTGGCTCTGATCGTGGGTATGATCTGCGGTTCGCTGAACGGCCTTCTGATCTCGGCCGTGGGTATTCCTGCGATGCTGGCGACGCTTGGTACGCAGTCGCTGTATAACGGTCTTGGAGTCGTGGCGTCCAAAGGGAGCAGCGTGACCGGAAGTAAACCATTATCCTCCTTTGTCAGCATGAAGGTGGTTGGGATCCCCATGGCGGCGATTATCTTCGTCCTCTGTGCGGCAGTTATGATCTTCATCATCAGCAAAACGACGCTGGGCTACAAGATCAAGATGATGGGTACCAATATGAAGGCGTCCGCATTCTCCGGTTTCAACAATGTGAAGCTTACAGTGCTCAATTATATGATGATCGGTTTTCTGTCTGCAGTGGCCGGGATCATCATGCTGGGGCGCTACAGCTCTGCCAAGGCGGACAATGGTTCCTCCTATACCATGCAGGCGATTATGATCGCAGTCATGGGCGGAATCGATCCGGCCGGCGGCAAGGGCAATATCCAGGGGGTATGCGTGGCAGTTCTGATCATTCAGATGGTCAGTACTTGGCTCAGCATGTATCAGAGCATCTCGGATTTCTACAAACAGATTATCTGGGGGGCGCTGCTGCTGGTCGTTCTGCTGCTGAACTTCTACATCAATAAACGTGAGGTTGCAAAAGCAGCAAAGAAATAAACCAATAAAAAGGGTTGTTGTAAAACACGTCCCTGCCTGCGTGCCTGGCACACGGGCAGGGACGTGTTGCAATCTGCCTTTTTTCTGCTGCAGGCTGTTTATTCGGCCGCCTTTACGGCGAATTCCGTATTGACCAGATTTTCGTAAGGAGTCCACGCGGGCAGTTCTCCCGCTTCCTGGAGGATGTTCTGAAGAAGATCGAAGCTTTCCTTCTCGAAAACCAGATTGTCTTTCCAGGTATCCTGTTCATAATAACGCGTTACGATTTTTGTGATGGTATCCAGGTCTGTCTCTTCAAACTGGGGCTGAATGACTTTGGCGATTTCTTCGGGCGTATGGGACTGTACATAATCCATTCCTTTCTGCAGGGCGTTGGTGAAGGCCTGCAGAACATCAGGATGTTCTGCGAGATAGCTTTGTTTTACGCTGTAAGCCGTATAGGGAACATAACCGGACGCTTCACCGAGGGACGCGACGACGTATCCGACGCCTTCCGTCTCCAGGGCGGTGGCGGACGGTTCAAATTCTACTGTAAATTCTGCGTCATTCCCGGTAAAAGCGGCGGCCGTAGAACCGAAATCAATGCTCTGGTCGATCGAGAGATCTGCGGCCGGATCGATGTTGTTTTTCTTTAAAATAAACTCGAAGACCATCTGAGGCATACCGCCCTTGCGTCCCCCGAGCACATAGGAACCTTTGAGATCTTCCCAACGGAAATCGTCCATAGGTTCCCGGGCCACCAGAAAATTGCCGGCTCTCTGTGTGAGCTGGGCGAAATTGACAATATAATCGTCCGGGTTCTGATTGTAGATATAGATGGAAGATTCGCTTCCCATAAATCCGATATCTGCTTCTCCGGATACCAGGGCGGTGGCGACCTTATCCGCACCGAAACCGGTGACAAGCGTCAGATCGATTCCTTCCTCTGCAAAATATCCATTCTCAATTGCTACATACTGTGGAGCGTAGAAGATAGAATGCGCCACTTCGTTCAGCGTTACCGGCGTCAGTTCTGCGCTCTGTTCCTGTCCGCTGCCGCAGCCGGCGGTCAGACAAAGCACGCCGGTCAGGAGCAGACTGATCCATTTTTTCATAATTTTGTTACCTCCGCAAAATTTTATAGTGTAATATATGCGGAGTCCGGAGGATTTGTCAATCTGCCGCGCTGCGGGGTGCGTCAGCGGGACGAATCGTCCCTGTCTTCTCTGTGAAAAAACCGGAACAGCCACAGATAGAGATACAGCAGCACCGGGATCACTACAGTGGCGGTCAGGGAGATCATCAGCAGTTCGCCCGCCTGTTCGCTTTGGAAGAAAGACAGGAGAAAAGTGGCGAGGTAAAGAAGCAGAATAAGAATGACGGCAAGCAGGGCGAGAATACGTTTCATTTTCTGATACATGGACAGGCTCCTTTGTTTGATAAAATGTTGTTTTTTGCGTAACGGTACATGTGGAACATTGGGACAAAACGGATGTGAAGGTGATACTGTCTGCTGCCCTTTATTATAAAGATGATCCCCACAGTTTGTCAAACGTTTGTTCCTGTGATATAATGAGCGTTAGCGAGAAGAATGAGTATACTCATTCGGCGAGCGGCGAATGCTGATCGTGAATCGAAGATTCGCGATATAATGAGCGTTAGCGAGAAGAATGAGTTCACTCATTCAGCGAGCGGATCGAAAGGAGAGACAGGATGAACGAACTGGAACTTTTAAATAAGGAACAACAGGAAGCGGTACTGCATACGGAAGGGCCTCTCTTGATTCTGGCGGGAGCCGGTTCGGGAAAGACCAGAGTTCTGACTTACCGGATCGCCCATCTGATTGAAGAATGCGAGGTGAATCCGTGGAATATTCTTGCCATTACCTTTACGAACAAAGCGGCGGGAGAGATGCGGGAACGCGTAGACCGGATTGTCGGTTACGGTTCGGAAAGCGTCTGGGTCAGCACTTTCCATTCCGCATGCGTGCGGATTCTGCGGCGCTATATCGACCGGCTGGGATATGACCAGCGGTTCACTATATACGATACGGAGGATCAGAAAACCGTTCTGAAAGACGTGTGCCGCCGTTTGCAGATTGATACGAAAATGTATAAAGAGCGGATGCTCTTGGGCGCCATCTCGCATGCGAAGGATGAGTACATATCGCCGGCGGAATTTCAGACGGCGGCGAAAGGAGATTTTCGTCAGGAAAAGGTGGCGGAAGTTTATCTCGAATACCAGAAAGAACTGAAGAAAAACAATGCGCTGGATTTTGACGATCTGATCGTCAAAACGGTGGAGCTGTTTCAGAGCTGTCCGGATGTGCTGGAATATTATCAGGACCGGTTCCGGTACATTATGGTAGACGAGTATCAGGATACGAATACGGCGCAGTTTAAACTGGTGAGCACGCTGGCGGGAAAATATCAGAATCTCTGCGTGGTCGGCGATGACGATCAGTCCATCTACCGGTTCCGGGGGGCGAATATTCAAAATATTCTGAATTTTGAGAAAGTTTTTCCCGGCACGAGAGTCATAAAACTGGAACAGAACTACCGGTCGACGCAAAATATACTGGACGCTGCAAACGGCGTGATCCAAAATAATTACGGGAGGAAGGAGAAAGCGCTCTGGACGGAAAATGAGCGGGGAGAGCCAGTGACGTTTCAACTGCTTCAGGGCGCCTATGAGGAAGCAGAGTATGTGACGCGGGATATTCAGAAGAAGATGCGTCCGGGCGGGGCCGAATACCGCGATTTTGCCGTTTTGTATCGGACCAATTATCAGTCCCGCACCTTCGAGGAAAAATTTCTGATGGCGAACATTCCCTACAAGATTGTCGGCGGCGTCAATTTCTATTCCAGAAAAGAGATTAAGGACGTCCTGGCGTATTTGAAGACCGTTGACAACGGAAAGGACGATCTGGCAGTGCACCGGATCATCAATGTTCCCAAGCGGGGAATCGGAGGCGTGACGATCAATAAGGTGCAGGCGTATGCCGATTCCAGAGGAATCAGTTTTTTTGAGGCGCTGGAGTCCGCGGGAGATGTGCCGGGCATCGGGAAGGCCGTTCTGAAGATTCAGCCCTTTGTAAATCTGATTCATGACTGGAGGCTGCGGGCTGCGGATCTGTGCGTGGAGGAACTGATCCGCGAAGTTCTGGAGCGGACCGGATATGCGAAAGATCTGGAGGACGAGGGGACGGACGAGGCGCAGGCCCGTCTGGATAATATCGGGGAACTGATCAGCAAGGCGGTCACGTATGAGAAAGAGGCCGACCATCCGGAGCTTGGCGGCTTTCTGGAAGAGGTCGCTCTGGTGGCGGACATCGACGGTGTGGAGGAAAGTGACGACCGGGTGCTGCTGATGACGCTGCACAGTGCGAAGGGGCTGGAATTTCCGCACGTTTACCTGGCGGGGATGGAGGACGGAATTTTTCCCAGTTATATGTCGATCGCCGCCGAGAATCCGACGGAAGAGATCGAGGAGGAGCGCAGGCTCTGCTACGTGGGGATTACAAGAGCGATGAAGGATCTGACGCTGACGGCGGTCAGAGTGCGCATGATACGGGGAGAGAACCATTACAATCGCATCTCCCGGTTTATACAGGAGATTCCAAAGGAACTGCTTGGGCGCAGTTATGCCCAGGAGGAGACGCCCAAAGTGCAGAGTCTGCCTCAGAATCAGGCATACGCCCGGGCAAAGGAAGCGTTTAAAAGCAGGACTTTTGATCCGAAGCAGTTCAAAGTGGTGAAAGCGGACCGGCTCGATTACGAGGCCGGCGACCGGGTATCCCATATAAAATTTGGCGAAGGAACGGTCCTTGAGATCACGGAAGGCGGCAGAGACTTCGAGGTGAAAGTGGATTTTGACCGGGCGGGCGTGAAGAAAATGTTTGCTTCCTTTGCCAAATTGAAAAAAATAGAAAGTCTATAGTATTTTTCGGGAAAGTATGGTATACTACGCTTATACAGAGCGGTGTACGGAATGACAGCGGACAGGCTTTTGAGGGAGCGGTCTTCGCTGAAGGGAAGAACTGCACGTCGGACCGTGCTGCTGTGAAAGAATATTTAAGAAAAGAGGTATCCGCCATGAGCCGTGTAGAAGATTTTATTAATTCAGCGAAAACCAATGAGATGCTGGGTGAACTGCTTCATATTAAAAAGGAAGAAGAGAAAAAGCAGAATGCGTTGATGTGGGTTCTGATTGTCATCGGAGCAGTGATCGCGGTAGCGGGTATTGCATATGCCGTGTACCGTTTCTTCACTCCGGATTATCTGGAAGATTTTGACGAGGATTTCGATGACGATTTCGACGATGATTTCTTCGATGATGAGGACGAAGAGGAAGAGAAAGAGAAGACAGAGAAGAGCGAAGAATAAGATTTCAGGTGGTTGACTTGATGGCACAGCCCCCTGTTCCCGTACGGCGTCGCTGCCGGGGACAGGGGGCTGTAACTTATATGACAATTTGGACAGTTTGCGTACAGGTTCGGAAGAGAGGGGAAGGGAGCGTATGAAAAAAGGACAGATCTATGAGGGCAGGGTGGAGGACGTTCTGTTTCCGAATAAAGGAACGATACGGGTGGACGGTACAACGGTAACGGTGAAAAATACAGTGCAGGGGCAGAACGTCCGTTTTCAGGTGACAAAGGTGAGAAGCAGTAAGGCGGAAGGCCGGGTTCTGGAGGTGCTGGAACGCGCGGAACAGGAATGCGAGCCGTCCTGCGGGCATTTTGCGGACTGCGGAGGATGTACCTGGCAGAATCTTCCGTACGAGAAACAGCTTCGGCTGAAGGAACGGCAGGTGCGGGCGATTCTTGAGCAGGCCGCCGGATATCCGTGGCAGTTCGAGGGGATCAGGGAAAGCCCCGCCAGGTACGGCTACCGGAATAAGATGGAGTTTTCTTTCGGAGACGGAGAAAAGGACGGGCCTCTGGAGCTGGGGATGCACAGACGGGGAAGCTTTTATGACATTGTAACGGTAGACGGCTGCCGGATCGCGGATGAAGATTTTGGAATTATTTTAAAGGAATCACTGGCATATTTTCGCGGGCAGGGAGTTTCCTACTATCATAAAATGAGGCATACAGGTTATCTGCGGCATCTGCTGGTGAGAAAAGCGTCGAAAACAGGAGAGATTCTCGTCGATCTGGTGACGGCCGCGCAGGGTACGACGGGAGAGCATGCGCTGCTGGAAGGATGGAAAGAGCGGATGCTGGCGCTGACCTTGAGCGGGGAAATTACAGGCCTGCTTCATACCGGCAATGACAGTCTGGCAGACGTAGTACAAAACGACAGGACAGAACTGCTCTACGGAAGGGATTATTTTTATGAGGAGTTGCTGGGGCTTCGGTTCCGGATCACTCCGTTTTCGTTTTTCCAGACCAATACCCTCGGGGCAGAGGTACTCTATGAGACAGCTCGGAGCTATATCGGCGACACGAAAGACCAGGTGATCTTCGACCTGTACAGCGGTACCGGTACGATCGCGCAGATCCTGGCCCCGGTGGCAAAGCGGGTGGTCGGAGTGGAGATTGTAGAGGAGGCAGTGGAGGCTGCGAAAATGAACGCGCGTCTCAACGGTCTGGAGAACTGCGAATTTATCGCCGGAGATGTGCTGAAAGTGCTGGATGATATCCGTGAAAAACCGGATTTCATCGTGCTGGATCCGCCAAGAGACGGCGTACATCCCAAAGCGCTCAGGAAGATCGTTGATTACGGAGTGGAGCGGATGGTCTATATTTCCTGTAAACCTACCAGTCTGGCACGGGATCTTACGCTCCTTCAGGAGCGCGGATACCGGGTGGAACGTGTATGCTGTGTGGATATGTTTCCGTGGAGTGCAAATGTGGAGACGGTATGTTTATTGTCCAAACTTCATTCAGACCAACATATCGAGGTTGAGCTTCAGATGGACGAGCTTGATTTAACGGCTGCGGAGAGCAAGGCAACTTATGAGGAAATCAAGGATTATGTGTTGGAACATACTGGATTGAAAGTCAGCAGTTTGTATATCGCACAGGTAAAAGAGAAATGTGGGATTATCGAGAGGGTGAACTACAATCTGCCAAAATCGGAAAATTCCAGACAGCCGAAATGCCCGCCAGAGAAAGAAGCGGCGATAAGAGAGGCGTTGGAATATTTTCGTATGATTTGATGGTAGCTTAGAAATGGTGGAATATATTCTCTTTGATTTACACCTTTGAGTGTCAGTCAAAGAGAATATTAGTGTATGCAACTGATATAGAAAGAGTCATGCAGAGTAAGATAGATAAAGTTGAAGTTTAGCATATATAGGGGAAATTGATTGAAATGTAAATGAAAAGAGTATATAATGCTGATAAGCAAGATTCTTACAGAGGTAGCAATAGAAAAGCATATAAAGGAGCGTATTTGAAATGGAAAATAGAAAATTAATGGAAATTTATCTTGAAAATCAGGAGCTAGTGTTTTCAACGTGGTATGAAAAGACTGTGTCTAAAGAAATTGGAATAGAAGATGGTGAATTAACAGGTGCTATTCCGTCCTTAGAGGATATAATAAATAAGTTTAAGAAATGGTGTTCAGACAATGTAAAAATATTAAAGAAATGTATCTGTGTAGATTTTAATTATCCAGAGAAAAAGAAAGTTATTAAAAATACTGTTGACTTGGCTATGCTTTTAATTCCTTTTATTGAAAAAGAAATTGATTTTCCTTATGAAGTAGCGGCGATGATTATATTGTTAGGTTGTGATAAGTTATGTGCCGAAATAGAACAGAGCGAATAGAGTATATACAGAAAAATTTAATTGTATATATATACAGAAGAGATAAAACTGATAATTATATTTCAGTTGGTACAGGTTTTTTGATTAGTAATGATGGTACTGTAATGACAGCAAAACATAATATTGATTTTTCATTGAGTTGTAGTTTTTGGGCGTATTATAAAGGAAATTATTATGAAATTAGAAAGAAACAAAATTTGAATTATCAGTATATTGGTGTTGATATTATTATGGTACAATCAAATATAAAATTAAATTTAAATCCATGTGATTTCTTTTGTGATTATACATTGAAAGAAGAAACATTGATTTCAGAAGAAGTAGTTGTTATTGGATATGAAAATAAGAAAAATGAGTTATTATGTACTACAGGAATAATATGTGGTGTTAATGAGGGAAAATATGAAATCCAGAATGCTAATATAGGAAACGGAAATAGTGGTGCTCCAGTTGTTTTAAAAAGAGATTTGAAAACATTAATAGGTGTGATGTCTAAACGGGAAAGTTTGTTGTTAGATATAGAAAGATATAAAATTGTTTCTGATAGGTTTGGAATAGGGTATGCACATTCGATAGGTCTTTATAATCAAATATGTGGTGTTACTATATCATATAATAATATAGTATGTAACTTGCTGAACACAAGAGAATTGAGTAAATGGGAAGACTATTTTATTTGTCATATTAAAAAAATAAATGATGAGTATA
>CAJUNR010000042.1 GCA_910587765.1 uncultured Lachnospiraceae bacterium | reverse complement strand
AGGGGCATCATAATCATGGAGCTGATGGTCTGGAAGGCGGGGGAGTTGCGGGAAATCGTCGCTAAAAACAGGCCGATGGCGCTGAATGTCATAGCGGAAACCAACATCACCGCAGCCAGCAGCAGAATTTGCAGGACACTCACCCGCAGGCCAAGGACGATGCCGCAGATCATGGTAGCGATACCTTGCAGCGCGGCGATGACCGCCCCTGACAGGATGTGTCCCATGGAAATCTGCGCCCGCGCAATAGGTGCGACCAGGACCTCTTTCATATAGCCGCTGGAAATATCGGACAGAATATCAGCGGAATTGTTGACGCTGACCTGAAACACGCTCATGATGATTACACCGGAAATCAGGTAGTTCATGGGTGCGTCAAGACCACTCATGGAGGATTTCATCAGAAACGAAAACATCACCAGCATAAACATGGACATAAAAAGTGCTCCAAATACCCGTCCCTTACTCCTGATATAATTCAGTAAATTTCTTTGTACAATCGCTGTAATTGGGTTCATCCTTCTCGAATCTCCTTTCCCGTAATCGCCAGGAACACTTCGTTCAGCGTTCCGTTTTTCACTTCAAAGTCCATGATTTCGCCCCTGTGCATGGATAAAATTTCCAATGCGGCAGGCGCTTTCTTTGTATGGAAAACCAGTTTGTTCCCATCTTTCCGATAGGAAACCTCCCGTTCACGCAAGGTTGCTTCCAAAGGTTCGGTCTGTGCGCATACAACATCGACCTCTGTGCCCGTATATTGGTGTTTTAAATTCTCCGGCGTATCGTGGGCAACGATTTTTCCGTGATCCATAATGACGATTTTTGAGCAGACCTCCGCCTCGTCCATATAGTGGGTAGTAAGAAAAATCGTCATATTTTTCTGTTTTTGGAGCCGCTGAATATATTCCCACACATTCGCTCTGGTCTGCGGATCCAGACCGGTGGTGGGTTCATCCAAAAACAATACTTTGGGGTCATGTACCAACCCTCTTGCAATCTCAGCCCGCCGTTTCATACCGCCGGACAGGCTGCCCACCGCCGCCCGTCTCCACTGTGTAAGCTCCACCAGATCAAGGGCAAAGTCGATGCGCCTGCGCACCTCGTTTTTCGGCACCTTGTAGAAGCTGCAATGGTATTTTAAATTTTCTTCCACTGTCATTTGGGTGTCGAGAGTGGAATCCTGAAAGACGATCCCTATGTCTTTGCGCACCAAATTGCGTTCTTGGCAAACATCATGGCCGTTGATGGTCAGAGTGCCCTCCGTTTTGTCCAGGATGGTACACAGGGTATTGATGGTCGTGCTTTTGCCCGCGCCGTTGGGACCGAGGAACGCGAAAATACTGCCCTCGTTTACAGTGAAGGAAATGTCGTCCACTGCCTTGAAATCCCCGTACTTTTTTGAAAAATGCTCTACTTGTATGATTGGGTTCATATTGCTGCCTCCTTCTAAAAAATGAAGTCCTATGCGGGTAAACTCGCATAGGACTTATCTCCATAAAAATCATGGTGCCTTGTCAATTCTTATTTTCTTTCCCGGCCGCCGAATCTGCCAAATTCGCGCCTGTCTGGGACTGGACCGTCATAATCCGGTGAGAATCGCTCCGCTCCTGGTATCCCCATTGGTCTTTTTCCTCTCTGCAAGGGACCAAACGCCCTCTCCCGCATGGAAATCAGCCGTTCAAACTGTTTCTCACCCATGCGCTCTCTTACTTTTTCCATCCAGTTATCCATAGCGTTTTCTGGCCCGTCAACGCCTTCCTGCCTCCGAAAAGCTGCAATGACACGGTCTAAATAATTCCCGAATTGTTGCAGTTCCTCCTCGGACAGACAACCGAGGATTTCTTCATAATCCGATGCGGGCTGCTGTACGGTTTTCCCCTTTTCCGTCAGATGGACAATCATGACCCGCCTGTCCGTATCGGACGGTCTGCGTTCCACATAGCCGCTTTTCTCCAGCTTGTTCAACAGCTCGTTCAGCGATTGCTGCCTGATTCCCAGAAGGTAGGACAAATCCTTTGTCGCAATTTCCGGCTGGATTTTCAGCATAGCGAGAACACGGCCTTGCCCCCTTGTTGAATCTGCGAAGGGTCCGGCTTCTGCCTGACTGAACATCTGACGGCGTTTCATGAGCCATTGCAGCGTGGAGAGTTTTTCATAAATGTCTGTATAGAGATCGTCCATATTATCCCCCTCCTTTTTTATACAGGTACTTGTTGTATTTGATTATACAGGTACCATTAAGATTTGTCAAGGATCTTTCATGTTATTTTATTCCAGACGCCTGCGCTGAGCTGTGCATAGCCTGGCGATCCCGCCCCTCCGGATATATTAATATTGCAAAATTCTTGCTGAAGAGGTATAATAACGCAAACAGCATAAAAAACTTATCGCAAAGTATCGTCCTTTGCGGCATACCAGGATGAACTTAGTTTTTGCATAATAGTGATCCGTACCGGGATGCAGCGCAGTGTGCAGCCTGTGACGGCATAGGACCTCCGCAGTTTTCTGGGGGGGTTATTTTACGCTTTTTTTACAGTAAACGGTGTATTTGGAAGAGGTGGGGGTAAGTATGGAAAATATAGTGAATCTTTGCATTGATTCTTACAGTATGGAGAGACAGTGCGGAAGGCTGTATCACCAGTATACGAGCAGTCCGGTGCTCTTTGGGTCTCTGTTTGAGGCGCTGGACCAGATGGACAGAATGTTTGACCGCATCGGTTTTCCGCAGGCGGCGACGAGACTTAGAAGTTTTCTGGAGGATCTTGGAGAGAGGACGGTGCCCGGGAGAAGTCAATTGTCAGAATTGCCGTTTTTTAGCAAGAAGGAGGTAAAGACAATGAAGACAATGGAGCATGTGATTCAACAGAGGGGGACCGACGCCACGTTTCTTGTACGGGTGATGTACAGACAGGATTCTGACTGGCAGGGAGAGGTTACATGGGTGGACGGACGGAAAAAGGAATGCTTTCGGAGCGCGCTTGAATTGATTAAACTGCTGGACAGCGCGCTCGGCGAGGATGAAAAGCGAAAAAGCGGCAGTCGTAACTGAGATGTAGTATACTCCATCTGCCTGCAATGAATCCGTTCATGCACAAAAATACGGGACTGAAAAAACAGACCGGCTCCTTATGAGGAGCCGGAAACCGATTTTTCAGAGATGACAACGAAATAACTGATCACCAGGATGACCACGGCGCCGGTCCAGGCCATGATTTCCGCGTAGAAAATGCCGGTCTCGCCGATGAGGCGGGGCAGGAAGACGGCGGTCAGCGCGCGCATGAACAACTCCGCGATGCCGGATACCATGGGCAGAAGCGTATTACCCATGCCCTGGATAACGGAACGGGTGACGTGCAGGATATAGAGAATCGGCAGACAGACGCTCATAACGGCCAGGTAGTAGTAGGCGATGTGCATCGTCTGCGCGGCTTCCTCCGGCGTGCCGGAGATGAAGCAGCCGAGGATTCCCTTTCCGCCGAGGAGCATACAGGCGGCGATCAGGGCGGAAGTTGCGAGGGCAATCAGAAGGGCGGCGCGCATGCCTTTGCGGATACGTCCGATTCTGCCCGCGCCCAGATTCTGGCCGGTATAGGTGACCATGGCGTAGCCGTAGGAAGTGGCCGCCACTTCCAGCACGCCGTAGAGCTTGTTGGTGGCGGTGAATCCGGCGATAAAGAGGACGCCGAACCCGTTGACCACGGACTGTACGATCATCCCGCCGATGGAGATGATGGCATTCTGAAAAGCCATCGGCGCGCCGAGGAAGAGCAGATGGGCGGGCAGGCCTTTCTGAAGCCGGAAGTCCTGCCGGCTCATGGTCAGCAGATCAATCCTGCGGATATGATGGAAACAGAAGACGCAGGAGATCATCTGGGCAATCAAAGTGGCGGCCGCCGCGCCGGCGATGCCGAGTCCGAATCCGAGGACAAACAGAAGATCGAGGACGATGTTGACGGCGGCGGCTACGATCATGGCGTGAAGAGGCGTCCTGCCGTCTCCCAGGGAGCGCAGGATGCTGGCGGACAGGTTGTAGAGCATCACGATCGGAACGCCCAGATACATGATGCGCAGGTACAGAAGGGAATTTCCCAGAATGTCCCCGGGCGTCTGCAGAAGCAGGAGCACCGGACGGGCGATGAGCTGTCCGAGCCCCAGCAGCAGCACGGAGGACAGAAGCGCCAGAATCAGGGAATTGCCGACGGTTTTTCTCAGATCGTCCGCCCGGCCGGCGCCGAAATGCTGGGCCATCAGAATCCCGAAGCCCTGCGTCAGTCCCTGAATAATGCCCAGCATCATCCAGTTCATCCAGTCGGCGGCGCCGAGGGCGGCCAGTGCCCGGACGCCCAGCGCTTTTCCTACGACCATCGTATCCACCACGGTATACAACTGCTGAAATACATTGCCGATCATCAGCGGCAGAGCAAAAGTGAAGATTAAAGAAGCGGGAGACCCCTCGGTCATCTGTCTCGTCTGTGCCATATCCGTACCTTATCCTTTCTGTAACAGTACTGACTATTATAAGGAGGTTCCCGCCCGAAGTCAAGAATGGAATCCTTACCGGAAATTCCGCCAAAAACAGACATCATGCAGCCGGTTCAGGTATCCTGTAGCAGGGGCGCTCGCGAAAGTGCGGGCGCCTTTTGCCGGAGGAAAAACCGCAGCCGGAAGATGCGGGGAGAGTACGGGAGGTGTCTGCGGCGGATTTTACAGGAAGAGGCGCGATCATAAGAGGAGAAGATTACAGAGGCCGAAGCTTTGAA
The DNA here is from genome assembly GCA_910587765.1 of uncultured Lachnospiraceae bacterium. Classification (GTDB taxonomy): domain Bacteria; phylum Bacillota; class Clostridia; order Lachnospirales; family Lachnospiraceae; genus Hominiventricola. The sequence continues at coordinate 31,643 of CAJUNR010000042.1, read as the reverse complement.
AGGGCGGACGTCCGTTTCTGCTCGTTTCTGGAGACGAATATGGCGTATATGGAAGTCTGCGGCGGCGGGAGCTTTGTCGGCAACGGATGGGAGAACTGCAGCCTGTTCGCATGGAAGCTCTCCGGCGTGGTTATGGAGATGGAGCGGTTTCAAAGATGCAGCATGGGCGGAACCGGTTTTGCCGGTCTGAGGATGGAGGGCGTGCGCTTTCGGGACTGTACGTTTGCCGGGAGCGTATGGACAGGGACTGCGGTCAGAGGAGGGGCGTTTGAGAACTGTAACTTCCGGGGAATGCGTTTTGCAAAGGGGAGCATCGAGAAGACGACGTTTCAAAACTGCGTCTTTGACCGCACCGATCTGAGCGCCGTGCGCATGCGGCGGGTGAGGTTCTGCGGCTGTGTGTTCCGGAATATGGAGCGGATGCCGGAGGAGGGGTGCGGGTATAAGGACTGCGTGGTTGCCCGCTGATGATTTCCGGCCCCTGTGCAAAATGGCTGGCCGGCGCCTGTCAGCTCTGCTGACAATCTTCCCTGGGCGCCCGTATGCATAAAAGACAGCGGAGCTGTCCGCGACAACTCCGCTGTATGGAAGGTCAAAGATAATAATTATGTAAACTCAGAACCGGAAATCCCGCTTTCCTTCCGCGATGTCGTGGATGTGCTCCGCGGCGATCCGTTTCACCTTGGGATTGGGGATTTTCTCGAGTTCCCGCTCGATGAGTTCCATGCCGAGCTTTCTCGTCTCGTCGCCGGCGTAGTCCTCCAGATATTCCTTGAGGGTCATCAGAGCGTTCGGGTGGCAGCAGTTGAGAATCTGCATGTTTTTACAGAGGGACATGAACCGGTCTCCGGTCCGTCCTTCCCGGTAACAGGCGGTGCAGAAGCTGGGAATATAGCCCAGTTTCATCAGCCAGTTGACAACCTCGTCCAGAGTCCGCTGGTCGCTGACGTCGAACTGCGCGCTCGTTACCTCCTCTTCCTTCTCCGGCTCCGCGTAGCCGCCGACGCTGGTTCGGGAAGCGCCGCTGATCTGGGAGACGCCGAGAGGAAGAACCCGCTCGCGGACCGCCTGACTCTCTCTTGTGGAGATGATCATGCCGGTATAGGGAACGGCGATCCGGATCAGGGCGCAGATCTTCGCGAAGATGTCGTCGCTGATGCTGTTGTCGAAGGCGGAGGGATCGATGTCGTCCGCATGCTTGATTCTGGGGACGCTGATGGTGTGCGGTCCCACCCCGTGAACGGCTTCCAGATGCTCGGCATGCATCAAAAGTCCGGCAAACTCATAACGGTAGAGTTCCAGTCCGAACAGGACGCCGAGCCCGACATCGTCAATGCCGCCCTCCATCGCCCGGTCCATCGCTTCCGTATGCCACGCGTAATCGTGCTTTGGCCCTGTGGGATGCAGCTTCTCATAGCTTTCCTTATGATAAGTCTCCTGGAACAGGATGTAGGTTCCGATCTCGGCTTCCTTCAGCTTCCGGTAATTTTCCACCGTCGTCGCCGCAATGTTGACGTTGACTCTGCGGATGGCGCCGTTTTTATGCTTGATGCTGTAGATCGTATGGATGCATTCCAGAATGTATTCGATGGGATTGTTGACCGGATCCTCGCCCGCTTCGATGGCCAGCCGCTTGTGACCCATGTCCTGCAGAGCGGTCACTTCTTTGACGATCTCTTCCTGCGTCAGCTTTTTCCGTGCGATGTGTTTGTTTTTGGCGTGATAAGGACAGTAGACGCAGCCGTTCACACAGTAATTGGACAGATACAGCGGCGCGAAGAGCACGATGCGGTTTCCGTAATAATCCTTTTTGAGCTGTTCGGCCAGTGCGAAAATCTCGTCCACTTTTTCGGGAATCTCACAGGCCAGAAGTACGGATGCCTCCCGGTGGGTCAGTCCTTTGCGCTCTCTTGCTTTGGCCAGGATTTCGTCGATGACGGTCCGATTGTCCTTGTTGGCGTCCGCATACTCCAGTGTTTCCCGAATCTCCTCATCCGAGATAAATTCTTCCGCTTTCAGCGATTTTGCGTTGTACATGATTGATGTACGCTCCTTTCTTTTCGGTCAGGCAGGCGAACGTATCCCCCGGCTTCCCGATTAGTATCAATATGAAATTTATGATGCGATGCCGCCGCGCGGGCGGCTGTTCACCCCTTTACTTTGGAATACACGGTCTTGGCTGTGATTCCCCTCAGACGTCCGATTTTCCCGGACAGCGCGCTCACGACGTCCTGCGGCGCGTCCACGGCCACACTGATGATATTCACCTTCCGTTCCCGGTAAGGGATTCCCATTCTGCCGATGATGTAGCCGCCGTACTCATGAAGAAGCCGGTTCAGTTCTTCGACGGCCTCCGTATTTTCCACAATAATTCCGATCAGTGCGATGCGCGTGTCCATAGATGACTCCGATAGAAAAACAGGTCTGCATATGTTTTGAAACTGCTGGTAAAATTTTATCACAGGATCGGCGGGAAGGCAACTGTTTTATAAGACAGAGGGACGGAATGTGTGGTATAATGGTGTTACCTTTCATACCCATGCTAATGGGACGCCCGATGCGGACAGATAAGTCTTCAAGACCCCGCTCGCGTTTATGCCCTATGGGTACTTAATGAAGGGACGCAACGGTACTTTAAATCCCCGAAGGGGCATCAAGGAACGTTTTTTGTGCCTTGATGTCGGCGCCCTTCAATGGGTCTTTCAGAATTATCTGTCCGCATCGGGCTGTACACTGGGGTGAGTGTGAAAAGAGTTTTACGAATGCAGAGACAAAAAATCTGCTCCGGCGCTTTGCCGGGGAATAAGGATACAGGAGGAGATCGGAATGCGTCTGGCAATTGTCGGCGGCGGGGCCGCGGGTATGATGGCTTCGATATTTGTGGCGGAAAAAGGCATGGCCGTAGATGTCTATGAGCGCAATGAGAAACTGGGAAAGAAGCTGTATATTACGGGAAAGGGAAGGTGCAATCTGACCAACGCCTGCGACATGGAGGAACTGCTCGGAAGCGTAAAGAGCAATCCCAAATTTCTGTACAGCGCGTTTTACGGTTTCAGCAACAAAGATGCCATGGAATTTTTTGAGCGGGAAGGACTGCGCCTCAAGGTAGAACGGGGGAACCGGGTGTTCCCGCAGTCGGACCGGTCCGCGGATGTGCTCGATACGCTGAAACGGGCGATGAAAAGAACGGGCGTTCGCATCCATCTGAACAGCCGTGTGAAAAGCGTCAGAAAAGAGGCCGGCTCCTTTGTCCTTGAGATGGAGGGCGGGGAGTGTGCGGAAGCGGACAAGGTGTTCATTGCCACGGGCGGCATCTCCTATGAAAGCACCGGCTCGAGCGGAGACGGTTACCGCTTTGCAGAGGAGCTGGGCCTGCAGGTGACGGAATGCTGTCCGTCGCTCGTTCCCTTCTGCATAAAGGAAACGTTTGTACAGGAACTGCAGGGACTGGCGCTGAAAAATATTTCCGTGCGGATCCGCGACGGGAAAAAAGTGCTGTGCGAAGATTTTGGAGAACTGATGTTCACTCACTTCGGAGTGAGCGGACCGGTCATTCTGACCGCCAGCAGCCTGTGCGGGAGAAAGATCCGCCAGAAAGAGCTGAAACTGGCGGTGGATCTGAAACCCGCGCTTACGGAGGAACAGCTCGACGCCCGTATCCTGCGGGAATTTGAAGCGGCAAAAAATAAAAAGTTCGCAAATGCGGCGGCTGTTTTTTTCCCGGCGAAACTGACTCCGGTGATGGTCCGTCTGAGCGGGATTTCTCCCGATAAGAAAGTGAATGAGATTACAAAGGAAGAGCGGAAGCGTTTTCTTCATATTATGAAAGAACTGGAATTGACCGTCACAGGCCTGAGGGGGTATAATGAAGCTGTGGTCACAAAGGGCGGCGTGTCCGTGCGGGATATCGATCCGGCGACGATGGAATCGAAAAAGGTTCCGGGGCTTTATTTTATCGGCGAAGTGCTCGATCTGGACGCGGTGACCGGAGGCTTTAATCTGCAGATCGCCTGGTCTACGGCCGTGGCGGCGGCGAGGCATGTCTGAACGGGGATTCCCGTTTGCCGCGGGGGAAAGCGTCGGCAGTGTCCGCTTCCGGCAGAAGTCCGGGGCGCAGGTTCGGCGGAATATGAGGAATATCAGCAGGAGGCAGAAAATGAAAAAAGGATATAATATAGCGATTGACGGGCCGGCGGGCGCCGGGAAAAGTACGATTGCGAAGAGAATTGCGGAAGAGATGGGCTTTATCTATGTCGATACAGGAGCCATGTACCGGGCGATGGCGCTGTATCTGATACGGAGAGGAATCGCGCCGGACGACACGGAGCGGATCTCCGGGCTGTGCAAAGAAGCGGACATTTCGATCGAATACCGGGACGGCGAGCAGACCGTGCTGCTGGACGGTGAAAATGTGAACGCATACCTGCGGACGGAGGAAGTGGGGAATATGGCGTCCCGTTCGTCCGCGGTGCCGGCGGTGCGGGAAAAGCTGGTGGAGCTGCAGCAGAAGCTGGCGGCGAAAGCGGATGTGGTCATGGACGGACGGGATATCGGGACAGTCGTCCTTCCCGACGCGGATGTGAAGATCTATCTGACGGCCACCAGCGCCGCCCGTGCGAAGCGCCGGTATCTGGAACTTCAGGAGAAAGGGGAGCAGGCGGAGCTTTCGCAGATTGAGCAGGATATTATCGAGAGAGACTACCGGGACATGCATCGGGAGCATTCTCCGCTTCGCCAGGCAGAGGACGCGGTGCTCGTGGATTCCTCGGAGCTGACGATTAATGAAGTGGTGGAAAGGATCAGGGAGTTATGCAGGTAAAGATGGCCAAAAGCGCAGGCTTTTGTTTCGGGGTACAGCGGGCGGTGGACACCGTATACGAACAGGTAGAGAAGGGGGTGCGCCCGATCTATACATACGGTCCGATTATTCACAACGAAGTCGTCGTAAAAGATCTGGAGGAGAAAGGCGTCCGGGTGCTGAACAGCCGGGAGGAGCTCGAGGCGCTGACAGAAGGAACCGTGATCATCCGTTCCCACGGGGTAGGGAAGGAGATCTACGAGCGGATCGCGCAGAAAGGCCTGCACTGTGTGGACGCCACCTGTCCTTTTGTGAAGAAAATTCACCGGACGGTGGAGAAGGAGAGCCGGGCGGGAAAACAGATCGTCATCATCGGAAATGACCGGCATCCGGAGGTGGAAGGGATCAAGGGCTGGTGCAGCACGCCGGCGGCGGTTTTGGAATCGCCGGAACAGGCCCGGAATTTTGAACCGCTGGAAGCGGTTCCACTGTGCATCGTTTCGCAAACGACATTTAACTACAAGAAATTTCAAGATTTAGTTGAAATTCTTGATAAAAAGAGGTATGATAGAAGTGTTGTAAATACGATCTGCAATGCGACCGAGGAACGTCAGACCGAGGCGCGACGGATTGCAGGGGAAGTAGACGCCATGATTGTCATTGGCGGCAGCCACAGTTCGAATACGCAGAAGCTATTTGAAATTTGCAGTAAGGAGTGTAAGAATACTTACTTTATACAGACTGTTGAGGACCTGGATTTAGGAGTATTGCGATCTACTGGGCTAATAGGTATTACAGCAGGGGCTTCCACCCCAAAGAAAATTATTGAGGAGGTTCAAACAAGATGTCTGAATTAAGTTTTGAACAAATGCTGGAAGATTCATTAAAAACTATCAGAACAGGAGAAGTCGTAGAAGGCACGGTCATTGACGTCAAAGAAGATGAGATCATCTTAAATATAGGTTACAAGTCCGACGGCATCGTATCGAGAAATGAATATACGAACGTACCCAATGCGGACCTGACCACCATGGTTTCCGTGGGCGATACGATGGAAGTAAAAGTTCTGAAAGTCAACGACGGAGAAGGACAGGTTCAGTTGTCCTACAGAAGAGTCGCTGCGGAGAGAGGCAGCAGGAGACTGGAAGAAGCTTTTGAGAATAAGGAAGTACTGACCGCGAAGGTGACGCAGGTTCTGGAAGGCGGTCTCAGCGTGGTAGTGGACGAGACCAGAATCTTTATTCCGGCAAGTCTGGTATCCGATACCTACGAGAAGAATCTGGGCAAATACGCGGATCAGGAGATTGAATTTGTAATCACCGAGTTCAATCCGAGGAGAAGAAGGATCATCGGCGACCGGAAGCAGCTTCTGGTGGAGCGGAAAGCGGAGATGCAGAGAGCGCTGTTTGAGCGCATCCAGGCCGGAGACGTCGTCGAGGGCGTTGTCAAGAACGTGACGGATTTCGGCGCGTTTGTGGATCTCGGAGGGGCGGACGGTCTGCTTCATATCTCCGAGATGTCCTGGGGCAGGGTGGATCATCCCAAGAAGATGTTCCGGGTCGGCGACAAGCTGACCGTGCTGATTAAGGAGATCAAAGACACCAAGATTGCCCTGAGTCTCAAGTTTGACGACGCGAATCCGTGGCTGACGGCGGATGAGAAATACGCGGTCGGCAACATTGTAGAAGGAACGGTTGCACGTATGACCGATTTCGGAGCGTTTGTGGAGCTGGAGCCGGGAGTAGACGCGCTGCTGCACGTATCCCAGATTTCCAGAGAGCATGTGGAGAAACCGTCGGACGTGCTGAGGGCCGGACAGGTGATCACCGCGAAAGTGGTGGACTTCAATGGGGAAGACAGAAAGATCAGTCTGAGCATGAAAGTTCTGGAGTCTCAGGCCGACGATATGGCGGATCCGGACGAAGCGTAAGTTTATAATGGATTAGCAGGAGGACAGGCGGACCGTTGTTCGCGTGTCCTCTGTTAGTATAACGGGATTGTTGAAATTTTCACAAGTTTTGAAAAGAAAACTTTTCCGGAGAAATATAAGAAAGAGGGATTCTTATGGCTACTTTAACTTTTAAGGGTGGCGTACACCCTTATGACGGCAAGGAACTGTCAAAGGACAAGGCGATTGTTCCGTATGAGCCGAAGGGGGATCTGATCTATCCTGTTTCCCAGCACATCGGCGCTCCGGCGGCGCCGGTGGTCGCGAAAGGCGACCGGGTTCTGGTGGGACAGAAGATCGCGGAGGCGGGAGGATTCGTATCCTCGCCGGTCTATTCGTCCGTATCCGGTACGGTGAAGGCGATCGAGCCGCATTTTGTGTCCACCGGTGCGAAAGTCAATTCCATCGTGGTAGAGAACGACGGACTGTATGAGGAGGCTCCGGGCCTTCCCGTCAAACCGTTTGAAGAGATGACCAGAGAGGACATCATCGGAATCATCAAGGAGTCCGGAGTCGTCGGCATGGGCGGAGCGGGATTCCCGACTCACGTGAAGCTGTCTCCCAAAGACCCGGACAAGATTGATTACGTGCTCGTAAACTGTGCGGAATGTGAGCCGTATCTGACGTCCGACTACCGATTAATGGTGGAGCGTCCGGAGAAAGTGGTCGGCGGTCTGAAAGTGGTGCTGGAACTGTTCGGCAGCGCGCAGGGCTGCATCTGCATTGAGGACAACAAGCCGGAAGCGATCAAAATCATGCAGAAAGCATGCGCGAATGAAACACGGATTCAGGTGAAGGTTTTAAAGACCAAGTACCCGCAGGGCGCGGAGCGTATGCTGATTCACGCGGTGACGGGAAGAGATCTGAACTCCACCAAGCTCCCCGCGGATCTGGGATGCGTGGTGGACAACTGCGATACGATTACTTCGATCTATGACGCGGTCATTCTCGGAAAGCCGCTGACCTCCAGAGTGGTGACGATTTCCGGAGAAGCGGTGGCCAATCCGTCGAATTTTGAGTGCCGGATGGGCACCAATGTGGCGGAGCTGATCGAAGCGGCGGGCGGTTTTAAGACGGAGGCGAAGAAAGTGATCTCCGGCGGACCCATGATGGGATTTGCCATGTTTGATCTGGAAGTGCCGACTACCAAGACGACCTCGGCCATCACCTGTCTGGCGGCGGACGCGGTATCCGAATCGCCGACGACGGCCTGTATCAACTGCGGGCGCTGCGTGGCGGCCTGCGACGAGGGACTGATTCCGGCAAGGCTGGCGCAGTTTTCCGAGAAGTTCGACCTCGAAGCGTTCCAGAAATGGCACGGTATGGAATGCGTGGAGTGCGGCTGCTGCAGTTATGTCTGTCCGGCCAAGAGACCGCTGGCGCAGATGATCAAGAATGTAAGACGGATGGTCATGGCCAATCGTAAGAAATAACAGTATAGAGAGAAAGAGGTGAGTCGTGTGAGTGATCTTAGAAACGTATCTTCATCACCGCATATCAGAGATAAAGCGACCAGTTCCAATATCATGCGGGACGTGTGTATCGCACTTCTGCCGGCAGCGGCTTTCGGCGTCTTCCATTTCGGGCCAAGTGCGCTGATTGTACTGCTGGTAACCGTCGCGACCAGCGTGGCGACGGAGTACCTATATGAGAAACTGATGCATAAGCCGGTGACGGTGGGAGATTACAGCGCGGTCGTGACGGGACTGCTGCTGGGGATGAACCTTCCCTGCAGCGCGCCCTGGTGGATGGCGGTGCTGGGCGGCGTCTTCGCGATTCTGGTGGCGAAGCAGTTGTTCGGCGGACTTGGACAGAACTTTATGAATCCGGCTCTGGCCGGGAGATGTTTCCTGATGATCTCCTTTGCCGGCCGTATGACGAATTATACATATGATACTTTTACCGGCGCTACGCCGCTGGCGGTTCTGAGGGAAGGCGGCAGCGTGGACGTGCTGCAGATGGTTGTCGGCAATACCGCGGGTATGATCGGCGAGACTTCCGCCATTGCGATCCTGATCGGTGCGGCCTATCTGCTGTGGAGGGGAGTCATCGACCTGAAGATTCCCGGAACCTATCTCGTGACCTTCGTGATCTTCATGCTGCTGTTCGGCGGGCATGGATTTGACGGCGGCTATCTGGCGGCTCAGCTTACCGGCGGCGGCCTGATGCTGGGCGCGTGGTTCATGGCGACGGATTATGTGACCAGTCCCATCACGCCGGCGGGACAGATCGTGTACGGCGTGGTTCTCGGCATCCTGACCGGTATCTTCCGGTGCTTCGGAGCGTCTCCGGAAGGCGTATCCTATGCGATCATCTTCTCGAACCTGCTGGTGCCGCTGATCGAGCGGTTTACGATTCCGCTGGCGTTCGGCAAAGTGAAAGAAAAAGGGGGTCACTGATCATGAACAAGATTATTAAAAATACCCTGATCCTGACGGCGATTACGCTGGTGTCCGGTCTTCTCCTCGGATTTGTCCACGAGCTGACGGCGGCGCCCATCGCGGAGCAGGAGGCGCTGGCAAAAGCAAAGGCATACGCGGAAGTATTTCCGGAGGCGGCGTCCTTTAACGAGGTGGGAGACGTCGCCGACGTGAGGACTTATATTGCGGAGCAGGGGCATGCTTCCCAGGTGATCAACGAGGTGGCGGAAGCCTGCGACGCTTCCGGCAATGTGGTAGGCCATGTGATCAATATCACCACGCCGGAAGGCTACGGCGGCAATATCCAGATGACGGTCGGCGTGAAAAACGACATGACCATGCTGGGAATCTCGTTCCTGTCCATCAGCGAGACGGCAGGACTGGGCATGAATGCGAATACGGACGCCTGGAAGGCTCAGTTTGCAGGGATTCAGGCGGACGAGATTGCCTATACAAAATCCGGAAAATCCGCGCCCAATGAGATCGACGCGGTCAGCAGCGCGACGATCACGACAAAAGCGGTCACAGGCGCGGTGAACGCGGCGTTGTGTGCTGCCGGATATTATGCTGAGTAAAGGGGGCGTACATAGATGAATTCAGCAGGTGAACGTTTATATAACGGTATTATCAAAGAAAATCCCACGTTTGTGATGATGCTCGGCATGTGTCCGACCCTTGCGGTCACCACCAGCGCCATGAACGGACTGGGTATGGGACTGACGACCATGGTCATTCTAGCGATGTCCAATCTGATCATTTCCATGCTGCGCAAAGTGATCCCGGACGACGTGCGCGTGCCGGCGTTTATCGTCATCGTGGCGTCTTTCGTGACCATCGTGCAGTTTCTTCTGCAGGCGTATATTCCGACCCTCAACGAGAGCCTGGGACTGTACATTCCGCTGATCGTCGTGAACTGTATTATCCTCGGCCGCGCGGAGGCCTATGCGTCCAAAAATCCGATGATCGCGTCGCTGTTTGACGGGATCGGCATGGGACTTGGCTTCACCATTGGTCTGACCAGTATCGGCCTCGTGCGTGAACTGATCGGTTCCGGGAAGATCTTCGGGGCGGCGGTGCTTCCGGCTTCCTATGAACCGGTATCCATCTTCGTTATGGCTCCGGGCGCGTTCTTCGTACTGGCGCTTCTGACCGGACTGCAGAACAAGGTCAAGCTGAACATGGCGAAGAAGGGCAAAGACGTATCGAAGATCCAGAGCGGCTGCAATGCGGACTGCGCTTCCTGCGGCTCCAAATGCGGGAACGCAAAGGAATAAGGGGGTAGAGAGGAATGAAAGAATTATTAGTGATTGCCATCGGGTCTGCCCTGGTAAATAACGTGGTTTTGAGCCAGTTTCTGGGCATCTGCCCGTTCCTTGGCGTGTCCAAGAAGGTGGAGACGGCGGCCGGCATGGGCGCGGCGGTCATCTTCGTCATCACGCTGGCGTCCTTTGTGACCAGCGTCATCGACAAAATGCTCCTGATTCCGCTCCATATGACCTACCTCCAGACGATCGTATTTATTCTCGTGATCGCCTGTCTGGTGCAGTTTGTGGAAATGTTCCTGAAGAAAACGATGCAGTCGCTGTATCAGGCGCTGGGCGTCTATCTGCCGCTGATTACCACCAACTGCGCGGTGCTCGGCGTGGCGCTGACCAACGCGACCAAAGAGTACAGCATTCTCACCAGTACGGTGAACGGCTTTGCGGTGGCGACCGGCTTTACGATCTCGATCATTCTGCTGGCCGGCATCCGTGAGAAGCTGGAGTACAACGACATCTCTCCGGCGCTGAAAGGATCTCCGATCGTGCTGGTGACCGCGGGACTGATGGCGATCGCGTTCTGCGGATTCTCGGGAATCATCTAGTAAATATCAATCAGTGTCTGTCAGGGCTTGCCGCAGACGGAAACGCTTCCGGATCCAGGGGCATATTCCGGACAGATACGGAACTTTAAAAAAGTATTAATCAGTATCTGCCCGGAAGATGCCCGGAAGCTTTTCCGGATGCGAAGGCAGACGGGAACGCTTCCAGATCTAGGGGCATATTCCGGGCGGATACGGAACTTCAATAGAGGTAGGACAATGAGTATAACAGGAATCGTTATTGCTACCGTCATTGTAGGCGGTGTTGGCATTTTCATTGGTCTGTTCCTTGGGGCGGCCGGTGAGAAATTTGCAGTGGAAGTGGATGAAAAAGAAGTCGCGATCCGGGAATGTCTCCCGGGCAACAACTGCGGCGGCTGCGGCTACGCAGGCTGTGACGGCCTGGCGGCGGCGATCGCCCAGGGCGAGGCTCCGGTGAACGGCTGTCCGGTGGGCGGCGCGCCCGTAGGAGAGAAGATTGCGGCGATTATGGGCGTGGAGGCAGGTGCGGGTGTCCGCAAGGTTGCCTTTGTAAAATGCGCCGGAACCTGCGACATCGCTCCGAAAAACTATGAGTATACCGGCGCCGGCGACTGCCGGTTTGTGAGCATGATGCAGAACGGCGGGGACAAGGCCTGCACGTTCGGATGCCTGGGTTACGGGGCCTGCGTCAAAGAATGTCAGTTCGATGCCATTCATATCGTGAACGGAGTGGCTGTGGTGGATCCGGATGCCTGCAAAGCCTGCGGCAAATGCGTGGCGGCATGTCCGAAGAAGCTCATCGAGCTGGTGCCGGCGGAGGGCGTTCACTATGTGCAGTGCAGCTCCAGAGACAAAGGCAAGGACGTGACGAAGGCGTGCAAGGCTGGATGCATCGGCTGTATGAAATGCGTGAAGAACTGCGAGGCAGGCGCCATTGCCGTAGAAGGAAACGTGGCTCATGTCGATTATGAGAAATGTACCGGATGCGGCAAATGCGTGGAAGAGTGTCCGCGCAAGATCATAAGATAATGTCTGTACTGTGCGCTCCCGGGTGTGCAGGGTCCGGAAAAACGGATTCTGTGCGCTCGGGGGCGTTGTTTTGCGTTTCTGCAATCTCTACAATTTCTGCGGTAAACGATTGTCGCGGCGTGAGGTTTGTGATACAATAAGAAATCAGTTTACAGGAAAGGATGAAAGACCATGGCACAGTTATGGGGCGGGCGTTTTACGAAGGAGACGGATCGCCTGGTTTATCGGTTCAACGCGTCGATTGCGTTTGATCAGAGGTTATACAGAGAAGATATCGAGGGCAGCATGGCGCATGTGCGCATGCTGGCAAAACAGAACATTCTTACGGAAGCGGAGAGAGATCAGATTCTTCAGGGTCTTGAGGGCATTCTGAAAGACGTGGAGGAAGGGACGCTTGGGATTACGGATCAATATGAAGACATTCACAGCTTCGTGGAAGCCAGCCTGATCGAGCGGATCGGAGAGGCCGGCAAGAAGCTGCACACGGGGAGGAGCCGGAACGATCAGGTGGCGCTGGACATGCGCCTGTACACCCGAAAGGAAGTGCTCGAGACCGACGCGCTTCTGAAAAAGCTTCTGGAAGTCCTGCTGCGGATCATGGAAGAAAATACGGAGACGATCATGCCCGGTTTCACCCACCTGCAGAAAGCGCAGCCGATTACGCTGGCGCATCATCTGGGAGCGTATTTCGAGATGTTCAGAAGAGATCGCTCGCGTCTGGCCGATCTTCACGAACGGATGAATGTCTGTCCACTGGGCGCCGGCGCGCTGGCTGGTACGACCTATCCTCTGGACCGGGAGTATACGGCGGAGCTTCTCGGCTTTGACGGTCCGATGTCGAACAGTATGGACGCGGTGTCCGACCGGGATTATCTGGTGGAATACCTGTCCGCCGCCTCCACGATCATGATGCACCTGAGCCGTTTCTGTGAGGAGATCATTCTCTGGAACAGCAACGAATACCGCTTTGTGGAGATCGACGACGCCTACAGCACCGGAAGCTCGATCATGCCGCAGAAGAAGAATCCGGATATTGCGGAGCTGGTGCGCGGCAAGACGGGGCGGGTGTACGGCGCGCTCATTTCCCTTCTGACGACGCTGAAAGGGCTTCCGCTGGCTTACAATAAGGACATGCAGGAAGACAAGGAGCAGGCGTTCGACGCCATTGATACGGTCAAAGGCTGCATCACCCTGTTTACCGGCATGCTGGACACCATGGTATTTCAGAAAGAACGCATGAACGACAGCGCACGGCACGGCTTTACCAACGCCACCGACGCGGCGGACTATCTGGTCAACCGCGGCGTTCCTTTCAGAGACGCGCACGGCATCGTGGGAAAACTGGTCTTATATGCGATTGACCGGAACAAGGCGCTCGACGATCTGTCTCTGGAAGAATACCGGGCGGTCAGCCCGGTGTTTGAAGCGGACATTTACGAGGCGATTTCCATGGAAACCTGCGTCAATAAGAGACTGACTGCGGGCGCTCCGGGAAAAGAAGCGATGGAGAAGGCCATCGTGGTTTACCGCGAATATCTGCGGACGTGAAATTCAGGGTTGCTTTTTTGACGGGAATCCTGTAATATTTACAGGGAAAGACAAATGTATGCACACTGCGGACATTGGAGAGAAAGAGTGTGCAATGAGGAGGAAAATGAGAAAATGAGCGAGAAATTAAGAGTAGGTATCCTCGGCGGTACCGGAATGGTTGGTCAGAGATTTATCTCTCTTCTGGAGAATCACCCCTGGTTCGAGGTGGCGACGATTGCCGCGAGCGAGCGTTCTGCGGGCAAGACGTATGAGGAAGCGGTGGGCGGACGCTGGAAGATGACGACGCCCATGCCGGAGGCGGTAAAAAAGCTCATCGTTATGAATGTCAATGAGGTGGAGAAAGTCGCCGCAGGCGTGGATTTCGTATTCAGCGCGGTGGACATGTCCAAAGACGAGATCAAGGCCATCGAGGAGGCTTACGCCAGAACCGAGACGCCGGTCGTCTCCAACAACAGTGCGCACCGCTGGACGCCGGACGTACCGATGGTGATTCCGGAGATCAATCCGGAACATTTTGAAGTGATCGCGTCCCAGAAAAAGCGTCTGGGCACCACAAGAGGATTTATTGCGGTAAAACCGAACTGTTCCATTCAGAGTTATGCGCCGGTTCTGAACGCGTGGAAGAAATACGAACCGTATGAAGTGGTCGCGACAACGTACCAGGCGATTTCCGGAGCGGGAAAGACCTTCCGGGACTGGCCGGAGATGGTGGAAAATATCATCCCCTACATCGGCGGAGAGGAAGAAAAGTCGGAGCAGGAGCCGCTGCGCGTGCTGGGACGGGTAGAGGACGGCGTGATCGTGAAAGCGCAGGAGCCGAAGATCACCTGCCAGTGTATCCGCGTTCCGGTACTGAACGGGCATACGGCCGCGGTATTTGTAAAATTCCGCAAAAAGCCCACGAAAGAAGAACTGATCGAATGTCTGGTTCAATACCGCGGTTTCCCGCAGGAGGCGGGTCTTCCGAGCGCACCGAAACAGTTTATCCGCTATATGGAAGAGGATAACCGTCCGCAGGTACGGCTGGATGTAGATTATGAGAACGGAATGGGCATCTCCATCGGCCGGCTCCGTGAGGACAGCGTATATGACTGGAAATTCGTCGGCCTTTCCCACAATACCGTCCGCGGCGCGGCGGGCGGCGCGGTGCTGTGCGCGGAGACGCTCAAGGCCAAAGGATATATTACAAAGAAATAAGAAGCGAAATAAAATGTGTCCGCCGGACGTCCGTCAGCTTTGCTGACCTATTTCATCTGGACGCCCGTGTGCATAAAAAATCGCCGGTTCGCGGGAACCGGCGGTTTTTATACGCAGGGAGGAAATCTTCCCTGCCGGATTGCGCCGGAGTACGTAAGGAAATCTGCTGCTTTGCAGCACGCACCCCGCGTGGCGATCAGGGAGGAAAGCTTCCCTGATCGATTCAGGAAAGAGAGGCGAGCATCTGCTCCACCGTCTGTCCGGTCAGGGGATGGCGCACGTAAGGGGCGATCTGCGCCAGAGGAGCAAGCACGAAATCCCGAAGATGCATCTCGACGTGCGGGATATGCAGGTCCGGGGAATCAAAGATCAGTTGATCGTAGAGCAGAATGTCCAGATCGAGGGTGCGCGGGCCCCAGCGGATCAGCCGCTCCCGATGGGCGTCCTGCTCGACGGTGTGCAGCAGGCAGAGAAGCTCTTCCGGCAAAAGGAGCGTGCGCAGCTCCAGAGCGCCGTTTAGAAAATCTTCCTGTTCCACACCGCCGTAGGGGGCGGTGACGAGGTAATCCGATACGCGGATAACCCGGCAGTGCAGATGCTCATTGAGGGCGCGGACCGCCTGGTTGAGGTAGCCCTGCCGGTCACCCATATTGGAGCCGAGGGCGATGTAGGCGGTATGCCAGGCGCGGCTGATATCCACGGATACGGTCTGCAGAGGCAGTCCGATCGGAGCCCACGGCTTCTGGATCTCAAGGTCGACGCTCTCAAGCGAAGGCCAGGTGAGCAGAAGTTCCTCTGCCAGCCGTTCGGCGGCGCGTTCCAGCAGCCGGAACGTATTGTTTTTCATAAACTCCGTCATATGCAGGCAAACTTCTCCGTAGTTGACGGAGTCCTCCAGGCAGTCCGTCTGCCCGGCCTTCCGGGTGTCGGTATACAGGCGGGCGTTGATCAGAAATTTCTGTCCGAGCGTGTTTTCTTCCGGATAGACGCCGTGCCTTGCAAAGACTTCAAGCCCCTGTATGGTAATCTTATCTTTCTTCATCTATGCTCCTCCCGAGTATGGCTTCCGTCATGCGGACGGCTCTTCGATTTTCCCTGACGTCGTGAACGCGCACAAAAGCGCAGCCCTTCATGACCGCGATGACGGATGTGGCGATCGTTCCTTCCAGCCGCTGATCCGCGGGCAGCTGCAGCGTCAGTCCGATAACGGACTTTCTTGAAGTCCCCAGCAGAAGCGGGAAGCCGAGACGGTGCAGCAGTTCCAGACGGTTGATGGCTTCGAGGTTCATTTCGTAGGTTTTGCCGAAGCCGATTCCGGGATCAAGCAGGATCCGGTCGTCGGGGACGCCTGCGCCTCTGGCAATCTGTACGCACTCCTGCAGATCCGACAGCAGATCTTCCAGAAAATTTTCGTAGACGGGTTCCGTCCGGTTGTGCATCAGACAGCAGGCCGCGTGGTATTTGGCGGTCAGTTTTGCAACGTTGGGGTCGTGCTTGAAGCCCCAGATATCGTTGACCAGATCGGCTCCCGCCTGCAGCGCGGCTTCGGCGACGGGTCCTTTGTAGGTATCGACGGATACGGGAACGTCAAAGCGGCTCTTGACCGCCTCGATCACCGGCGCCGTGCGGGAGATCTCCTCTTCCTCCGAGATCACGGTATGTCCCGGACGGGTGGATTCTCCGCCGATATCAATGATATCCGCTCCGTCCCGGAGCATTTCCTCCGCGTGGTAAAGGGCGTCGTCCAGGCGGTTGAATTTTCCGCCGTCGGAGAAGGAATCCGGCGTCACGTTGAGGATTCCCATCAGATATGTCCTGTGCAGGGTGTCAAAATCGCGGTTTCCTATTTTCATAATCTTCCTCCTGAAAAGGACCGCCGGGAAACACGGTTCCGGCCGGGCGAAGGACGGCGCCGTGTTCCCGGCAGTCGCGGGATGTATCAATTCTGTATGTAACGGTTCTTTTTATCCTCGGGCCAGTTGCAGGCGTCCTGCGCCGGGCAACAGAAACAGCACCGGGACTGCTTGTCTGCCCGGCGCAGATAATCGGCCAGAGCCCCGGAGCACGGTTCTGAGGATGTCCGGTGCGCGCCTATGGCGTTTTGAACCTCCAGGGTCTCCCGGAGCGAAAAGCCGCACTCCGGCAGAATTCTGCCGGCGATTTCGGCGCCTGCTTCGTGATGGGGAGTTCCATGGAGAAGCTGTTCATGGCGGCCGATGTCATGCAGGAGAGCGGCGGCGTAGATCAGCTCTTTCTCAGGCCCGCAGCCGTCCTCCAGACGGTAGATGTACATGATTCTGGCTACGTCCAGAAAATGTTCCATTGTATGGTGGCAAAAGACGCGGTCTTTCTCCGCTTCCGTCAGCAGCGAGAGCTGCTCCTGAAAGAGCGGGTGCCCGCAGAGCCTGCGGATGCGTTCCATGGATGCGCTCATGCCTTTACCATCTGCAGAAAGGTCTGCTGAAGAGAGCAGTCCTCGGCGAAGACGCCGCGGACGATCGTGGTGACGGTTTTTGCGCCGGGCTTCTGGACTCCGCGCATGGTCATGCACATGTGTTCCGCTTCGAGCATGACCATAACGCCTTTGGGAGCAAGGTGCGTCTCCAGCGCGTCGGCAATCTGCGCGGTCATGTTTTCCTGAATCTGCGGGCGTCTGGCGAAGACCTCCACCGTGCGGGCCAGTTTGCTCAGACCTGCGACTTTGCCGTTCGGAATATAGGCGACGTGCGCTTTGCCGTAAAACGGGAGAAGATGGTGCTCGCAGACCGAATAAAAGGTGATGTCTTTTTCCAGAACGATATTATTGTTGACGGCCTGAAACTGCTTGCGCAGATGTACGCTGGCGTCTTCGTAAAGTCCCCCGTAGATCTGTTCGCACATCCGTGCGATCCGGTCCGGCGTCTCCAGAAGTCCTTCCCGTGTAACGTCCTCGCCGATTCCTTCGAGCATCAGGCGGACGCCTTCCCTGATTTTTTCGTGATCCATTCTGCTCTGCCTCCTTTGTGATTATTTCGGGATGCAGGCATGTCGTTCTGACATGTAAAAACATCCCGATGTGAATGAGCATCTGGAATAAATAATAAATCTTCTGATCCCTTCACAATCGAGATGTAGCCATCTGTATGTTGCAATGGGTGCGGACCCCACATCGTAAGACGAGCTTTTCGTTTCTATGGCAACTCCCCAT
Source organism: uncultured Lachnospiraceae bacterium (assembly GCA_910587765.1). Lineage (GTDB taxonomy): Bacteria > Bacillota > Clostridia > Lachnospirales > Lachnospiraceae > Hominiventricola. The sequence goes on along the minus strand of CAJUNR010000042.1, from coordinate 13,670 downwards.
CCACGGAACACTTGACGCATGGAATCCTATTTTGCGTATTATTTATTTGTCAGTGATTATACCATTATGCCGCCGTAAATTCAATCCCTGCGGAGATTTTCGTTGCCGTTTGGAGGCCCGGATGTTCCTTTTTTCATTTATGGCGTCCGGGCGTTCCTTTTGGCTCGTCTGCGGGTTGTCGTTCAGACCTGCGGACGCCCGACGCGGGCAGATCATCCTTCCGGATCGAGAAGAAATATTTTGAATCCGTACTTGACATCCGGCGGCAAATGCGGTAGGATAAGAACAGGAAATCGAACAAAGGTTCGTATTGTGAAATATCAGAGAAGAAAAAGGAGATAAAGAATGGGAAAAGAAGAGAAGGGTTCTGCCAGAGAAGATAAATTAAAGGCGCTGGACGCGGCGCTCAGCCAGATTGAGAAGCAGTACGGGAAAGGATCCGTCATGAAGCTGGGGGATACCAGCCATATGCAGGTGGAGACGATTCCCACGGGGTCGCTGAGCCTGGACATCGCTCTGGGCGCGGGAGGAGTGCCCAAGGGGCGCGTGGTGGAGATCTACGGTCCGGAGTCCAGCGGTAAGACGACGGTAGCCTTACATATGGTGGCGGAAGTGCAGAAGCGCGGAGGAATCGCGGGCTTTATTGACGCCGAGCATGCGCTGGATCCGGTCTACGCGAAGCACATCGGCGTGGATATCGACAATCTCTATATTTCGCAGCCGGACAACGGGGAGCAGGCGCTGGAGATTACCGAGACTATGGTCCGCTCCGGAGCGGTGGACATTGTGATTGTGGACTCGGTGGCGGCGCTGGTGCCCAAGGCGGAGATTGACGGCGATATGGGGGACTCTCATGTGGGGCTTCACGCGAGGCTGATGTCCCAGGCGCTGCGCAAGCTGACCGCGGTGATCAGCAAGACGAACTGTGTCGTCATCTTTATTAACCAGCTCCGCGAGAAAGTCGGCGTCATGTTCGGCAATCCGGAGACGACCACCGGCGGCCGCGCGCTTAAATTCTACGCGTCCGTGCGCCTGGACGTCCGCCGGATTGAGGCCCTGAAACAGGGCGGCGAGGTGATCGGCAACCGTACGAGGGTGAAGGTGGTCAAGAACAAGATCGCGCCGCCGTTTCGGGAAGCGGAGTTCGACATTATGTTCGGCCAGGGAATCTCCACCGTGGGTGATATCCTCGATCTGGCGGCAAACTGCGGAGTGGTGATGAAGAGCGGGGCATGGTATGCCTACAACGATGCCAAGATCGGACAGGGCCGGGAGAATGCGAAGCAGTATCTGCGCGACAATCCGGAAGCGTGCGGCGAGATTGAGAGGAAAGTCAGAGAACATTATGGATTACCGGGAGCAGGGGAACAGCCGGAGCAGGAAGCCCGGCCGGAAGATGCCGTCCAGTCAGGAGCCGGCGGCGGAACTGAAGAAGGCGAAGCTTAAAGCCTTAAAGCTTCTCGAGCGGATGGACCGGACCGAGGCCCAGCTTCGCGAAAAGCTTCTGCGGGCAGAATTTGCCCCGGAGCTTGTAGATCAGGCGGTCGAATATGTGAAACACTACGGTTATCTGGACGATGAGCGTTATGTCCGCAATTACATCGAGTACCGGAAGGACCAGAAGAGCCGGCGCCAGATCGAGCAGGAGCTCCAGTACCGCAAAGGGGTTTCCCCCGAACTGATCAGGGAGGTATATGAGAAGCTGGAGCCGGCGGATGAGAAGCTCCTGATCCGCGCATATCTCCGGAAGAAGCAGTACGACGCGGAGACGTGTGAGGAAAAGCAGCGGCAGAAACTGATCGCGGCTCTGGCCCGGAAAGGATTTCGCGCGGGAGATATCCTCTCCGTCCTGCGTGAGCCGGAAGAGTGATCTGTTCACGCCGATTTTCAGCCTGATGCGGGCAGATCATCCTGGAAGACCCATTGAGAGGCGCCGGTCCTTAGGCGCGGTCTTTCACGCGCCTTAGTACCCAAAGGGCATAAATACCGCTGCGTCCTCTCATTAAGCGCGAGCGTGGTCTGGAAGGATCATCTGCCCGCGTCGGGCGTCCGGATGGCGTAAGTGCGGACAGTAACTTTTTTTGCCTGAATGCACAAAAGAGGGAATGCAAGACTTGACATTATTGTAAAAACAGTTTAAAATCTATTTATTGTGTTTGTACAATGAAAATTAAATAAGGAGGTGCTCCTGTATATGGTTACGACTGTCATTGCGGTGCTGGTCGCGATCGCCCTTACGGCTGCAGTTGTCTGGCCCTGCGCGGTAAACTACCGGAAGAAGGTAGTGGAGGAGAAGCTTGGCAATGCAGAAGACAGAGCGAGAGAGATTATAGACGAAGCCTTGAAGACAGCAGAGACGAAGAAACGCGAAGCGATGCTGGAAGTCAAGGAAGAGTCCGTAAAGACCAGAAACGAGCTTGAGAAAGAAACCAGAGAGCGCAGAGCGGAACTGCAGCGTTATGAGCGCCGGGTCTTGTCCAAAGAAGAAACGCTGGATAAGAAGACGGAAGCGATTGAGCGCAGGGAAGCAGGATTCTCGGCACGGGAAGCCCAGCTTGAGAAAAAGCGGGCGGAAGTGGAAGAGTTATCCGCAAAGCGGTTACAGGAATTGGAGAGAATCTCTGGCCTAACCTCCGAACAGGCAAAAGAATATCTTTTGAAAACAGTTGAAGATGATGTAAAACATGAGACTGCGAAACTGGTCAAGGAACTGGAGAGCAGAGCAAAGGAGGAAGCGAACAAAAAGGCGAAGGACTATATTGTTACCGCCATTCAGAAATGTGCAGCCGACCATGTGGCTGAGACGACCATTTCTGTTGTGCAGCTTCCGAACGATGAGATGAAAGGACGTATCATTGGCCGCGAGGGCCGGAATATCCGCACCCTTGAGACGATGACCGGCGTGGACCTGATCATTGATGATACACCGGAAGCCGTTATTCTGTCAGGCTTTGATCCGATTCGGCGGGAAGTCGCCCGTATCGCGTTGGAGAAGCTGATTGTCGACGGCCGCATTCATCCGGCGAGAATTGAGGAGATGGTTGAAAAAGCCCAGAAAGAAGTGGATGCGATGATTCGCGAGGAAGGCGAGTCCGCGACCCTTGAGGTCGGCGTCCACGGAATCCATCCGGAGCTGGTACGGCTTCTCGGACGCATGAAGTTCCGCAGCAGCTATGGACAGAATGCGCTGAAGCATTCCATAGAAGTTGCCCACCTATCCGGATTGCTGGCAGGGGAGATTGGCGTTGACGTCCGGATGGCGAAAAGAGCCGGACTTTTACATGACATTGGTAAATCCATCGACCATGAAATGGAAGGATCTCATATCCAGATCGGCGTGGATTTATGCAGGAAGTATAAGGAGTCAGCTACAGTGATCAACGCAGTTGAATCACATCATGGTGATGTAGAGGCTACTTCTCTGGTCGCCTGTATCGTACAGGCTGCGGATACGATATCTGCGGCTCGTCCGGGCGCGAGAAGAGAGACACTGGAGACTTATACAAACAGATTAAAACAACTGGAAGATATTGCGAACTCCTTCAAGGGAGTAGAGAAATCTTTTGCTATTCAGGCAGGCAGAGAGGTTCGAGTTATGGTAGTACCCGATCAGGTGGATGACGCGGCCATGGTATTGATGGCGCGCGATATATCCCGTCAGATTGAAGCAAATCTGGAATATCCTGGTCAGATTAAAGTAAACGTGATCCGCGAAAGCAGAGTCACGGATTACGCGAAGTAGGTTATTAATGAAAATAAGAAGCTTGAAAGTCCGATATTTTTCAATAGATGTTTGGATTTCAAGCTTTCTTTATTCCATGCCATTTCACTATGTACCGTGTAATCATAAGTGATTGTCGTAAGCACTGTCGTAAACTTATTAAATAAATGTCGTAAATAAAAAGATCATCTGTATATGGCATAATCGTAAAAAATAGGGAAATCAATCATTTTCGTTCTTTAATGATTGGTTTCCCTATGTAAGTAATATCGATTGATTGATAATATAGTTCAGACGCTCTCAGATGCCTCAGAATCAGTTTTTATACGATAGATGCTTAATCCCTCCGTATATCATACAAAAATCGTTTATGGGCTTTTTGAGCCTTTTATATATACGTAAGTTCAATATAAACGTTATAGTATGTTGCTGCACTACTTCCAGAATTATATACGCCTACAGAATTATTACTTGCATCAAATCTTAGGTAATTAGATGCTATCCCTCTAGTTATAGCCGTGTTATTTACGCCGTTTCTCCATATCCCTGTTAATTTTAACGGAATTATGTTCCCGGTTTTGTTATATGAACTTGCACTAAACGGAACTGACAAATTTCTCCAACTTGTAGCAGCAATTGTCAATTTTTCAATATGTATTCCTACACGATGGACTGTAACAATATTTCCATCTAAATAGGCGTATCCGACGTTCCCAAGATAAATAGGGTCTACAGAATTCGCCAGTGCACTGGTAGAAAGACCAGTTGTATAAATACCATAAAAATCATCTGACATTGGTCTATCGCAAAGATAATAGTTATTTTCATTTGGATGTGGATATATACCGTATGTTTCTCCCTTTCCAAACAATGGAGTTCTATAGTGATAATCATATAATGATGCACTTGCAACAGTCTGACCACGATAATATAAATTCACATTATTTTGAAAGCCTTCACCTCCACTAACTTTTACTTTTACATCATACGAACTAGCTGACAAGCCAATCAATTTATTTCCAATACCAGAATCAATATAAAACATAGACAAACCATTCAGATTTGTAGAACTACCCATAAAAGTATTTCCACATTTTGGTGTGAGATCAATGGTATTATCTCCACTTAATGTTGATAAAGTCATCATGTTGCTTATATTCGTTGACAAGTCATCTCTTATACCATTTATTGTTCTGGTAGTTTTGTATGCGAATGCCTTCCAACCAGAATCAGCCGAAATAGTATCACCAGAAAACAGAACATGTCTTCCAAACAAACGTCCGTTGGAACCAACTCCAAGATAGTATTTATAGTCGCCCCATGCGAGAACCTGCATTGCCTGCCAGTAACCGCAATCATTTGTATCTAAAGAAAGCGCATCGTGATGCCCAAACGAATATGTTTTCAACGTTTTCTTGTTTGTATTTCCCGTATAATCTTCTCCGGATGTATAATAATAACAATTTTGTGATGGCTCCCATGTTCTCCACGTCAACCAAGAATCACTCGGTTTATCTCTTTGTCGTACTTTAAGTTCTCCTGTATATGGATTTATCGCTATTTGTTTTAATGATGCATTCCCATATCCTACTGCTGGTGTTCCTTCATGCCCAATGCAAATCAGCACATAATGTAAGCCTGTCCCAAATGGCAGATCGCCATTTATCGTACCATATCCATTAATCCACCAACACCCAGTACCGATTGTATCAATGTTTACATCACCTGTGTATCCAGCAAATCCTTCCCCGACACGATACCTAAAATCGGATGCCAGTGTGTAAGGACTTCCACTCCACGCACCCCATGAACCACTTGCTCTATATCTCCATGCCTGTTTACCAGTAAACAATCCCACTGCAAGTTGAACTCCTGTGCTTGGTTCTCCAGAAGAAATAACCATTTTCCAGTCTTCATTAATGATGTCATATGACGGACCATTTGTCGGACTCGAGAACACACCAACACCGCAGAAAAAGTTATTTAGATCAGATACGGGATTCGATATTTTTGAACTTCCATCAATGTTCATAAACTTCTCATCTGCCAGTAATGACCGTTCACTTTTGATCACCAACCATTCGGATGGATATTTCAATGTTGACATGTCCATAGTCCTGTAGTAAATATTACCTGTGAAAAAATTTCTAAGTATTTGTGTGTTGTAAGCATTTCCATTACCATATATCACTTTCATCGTGAACGCATCAGCAACAGGACAGTTTTTCAACGTGGCAACGACAACATTTAGCGCACAATAATAATTTCCGGGTTCTGTATAGTTGTTTAAATCAGAATTTTCTGGTATAAATGTCCCACCTATCAGGCTCCACGCCTCATTGAATGAAGGCGCGCCGATGTTTTCTGGGGTTATATTCACTTCGCCTTCTCTATAATTTTCTTCTTTATCTCCTTTTACTCCAGTGACGGGAAATGCAGTGGCAGACATTGCCGGAGTATAACCCAACGCATCCGTTATATTATCTTTTGTCAATTCACTACGAATAGTCTCGGAATCCTTGTTCTCAACATTCCCTAATTCAAGTTGCGTTTTTGTTACTTTATGAGGATTACTTTTGTCTGCAATATGACTTATCAAATCAGAAATTGCTTTGGAAATTTTACCAAAAGCAACTGACAATTTTTCACCACTTGATATTTTTGTAAGAGCGGTAGCTTCTGTATAAGTTGGGGTTTGATCATTTGTTGATACATTTGGCACGTTATTTAATCCAATATCATCTTTGGTTGTTCCATGTGGATTAGTTCCACTTGGATGAGTGTAGACATTGCTTTCTACGCCATTGATTTTAATATTACCATTAGTAGATGATGTTTCTACTTTTGTTGCATCGGTACGTGCATGTGTGGAATCAGCATGAGATTTTGCATCATTCCATTCTGTTCTTTCCTGGGGAGTGATATGGATATTGTTATTTTGTGTATGTGTATCTAATTCTGTTTGATTTGCCTTCGTTCCTACCGCATCGTTTAATGCATCAACAATGTTTTTGTTTTCTGACATGGCATCAGCAATTTCACCCAATGTATCCAATGTAGATGGAGCACCATTGACAAGCTCGGAAATTTTTAAGTCTGTATATTTATTTGAGTTTTCATATGCCAGATCTATTGCAGATTGCTGGGCCGTGCTGACAGGTTTATTTATATCACTTGTATTGTCAACATTTCCTAATTCGATCTGCTGTTTTGTTACCTTGTGTGGATTTTCTTTATTAGAAGTGTGATTGTTTAGATTTTCTGTGATAGACTTCTCAGAATCTTTTGATCGTTCTACTTCTTTTTTTAGTAATTCATTTACAGTTTTTACACTGTTTGAAGTAGCGGCAGTAGTAGTAGAGTCACTTTCTATGCTGTCGCTTAATTGAGTAATACCTTTATCTGTTGTAGTAGCTTCGTATAATTCGTTGATTGGAATCTTTGCATCATCATCAAGAACTGGTATTCCATTTGCAACGCCTTTTTCTTCTGTTAAAACAAAATAATTAGAATCTAATTTGTTATGAAGATCATCAACTAATTGATTACAACCTTTTATGACAAGTCTCGCTTCCTCAATAACTTCCAGTAAATCTTTGTAATCTTCCCCAGATTCTATTTGGCTGTTATCGTGCACGGCTTTTTCTACAATCAAATTAAATTTTGATGTGGTAATTCTTTTCTCATCTTTATGAAGAATCAATTCACATTGGACAACACCTGCAAGTGCAGTTATTCGTTGATCAACACTTAACAGAATCCGATTATCTTTAATATTTATTACTTTACTCGTATTTAATTGATGACCGTTTGGCTTTAAAGCTTTGAAATTCATGTTGATTCCTTCAGGAATAGAGAATTCTTTCCCGCTGTCATCAATCAACATGATACTTATTTTCCGAGAGTTGTCAAACTGTTTTACAGGTATATTTAAAATACCGATTTCATCGTAAAATCCGAGAGTGACATCTTTGGTTATTTCAATTAATCCCATTTATTCACCTTCTTTTTGCGCTTCATCTTTATTTGTTTCAATAAATTTGTTATATTCCTGAATACGATTGTTTGCATCATTCATATATTGAGCCTGTATTTCTTTATAAACTCCTTCTAAGACTAAATTGATGAAAAATAAATTTAGTTCAGATTCTATACAATTATTAATAATCTTATTTCTGAGTTCGTCCATTTTAAGTTCAATTGGTTTTTCGACTGTTTTTTTATCAATCATTTTTGATCTCCTTAAAAAAGGAACAGGACTAACTTGCCTGTTCCAGTATGCGCATTCTTTTTTCTAGTTGTTTTATTTCTTTGTGCTGATTTTGAATTAATTTTAATGCTGCGGGAAAGAGTATATTTATATTCCACATTTCTGGTTTTCCATCTTTGTCAAGATTACATGCTATAGGATATTTTTTATAGACATCTTCTGCAAGAAAACCAATAATATTTTTTTGGTATCTTTGATCTGTTGGTGAAAGATATAAATCCTTGTATTTATATTCATATAAGGTTATATCATATAGATTTTCTGGATTATTTTCTTTATGAATATCAGAAGTAATATCAGTCTTGTATCTTTTTGAAGATGAAGTGCTTCTTTGAAAAGTGCCATCCAAACTAATACATACGTTGGAAGAGGAACTTGTCGTGCTTGAATACACACATTTATGCATAAATTTTTCATTACTTAAATAGTAGTTATCAGAAAAGATTTTCTTTGTATATGAATTAATCATAAAGCCAGAATAATCAGATGTCTTGGCACCGTCATACGATTGCAAAACTTCTCCATTAGAATTGCATATTTCAATTTTTCCAATTTGAACCTTATTAAACCATCTTCCGTTTATATTACGACCCATGCTATAAACTTTATGAATATTTATACCATATTCATCACAGTCCATAGGGAAAATCTCAGAATAAGGTTGGTAAAATATTTTTACATCATTTCCATCATATTGCATAACACTATCTTCTGGTGTGGTACGTCCATTAGTACCCCATCCTCTTATTTTATATTCATCATCTTTTGGATCTCCATTAGTTGGTTGGTAAGAATAATTAAATGATAATTCAAAATATTCTATATTTCCCATATTATATAAATAAACTCTAATGTATTGCCCGGGCTTAATGTCACAAAATCGTGTTGAAATGCTGGAATCGTATTGTGGAGGAATAAAACTTTTTGATTTAAAATAAAGCCCGTTCTGATTAACTACGCAATAATCATTTATAGAAAATCCATCGTCACCCAGATACATGCCATTTGATCCAGCAATTATAGGAGAATTTTTATAGAATCCATTTTTGCTAAAAGTCCATCCAGCTATAGTTCCGCTTTTGTTTGCATTTAATGTATCTGCATTAACATTTCCTGTAAAATTACCACTTGTGGCATTTACTTCTCCAGAAAATTTTCCACTTCCTTCTATAGTTAGATGGGTACCATCCCATTTCAGTTTTCCGCCTCCAAAATTGAATTTCCCATCATTAAGGCATAAAATACTTCCTGTGGTATTATCTAATATACCTTTTCCATATGGGATATTGTAATTCTGTGAAACAATATTTCCTGTTTTTAAACATCCACCATTTATGGAAGTTGTTCCGTTGCTTAATCCTGTTTTTAGATTATTCAAGTTATTTGACAGATTGGTTACATCTGTGTCATTTGCATATCCACTAATTGTAAGTTCTTTTCCATTCCATTTCAATCTGCCTCCAGCAAATTCAAAGGTTCCATCTGATAATTCCAGTTTACTTCCATTTTTTCCTGCTTCATAATTGAAGGATTCAATTTTATCTATAAGACTTTGCCCACTTACTTTTAATTCCCCAGTTTCCAAACCATAAAAAGCACCGCTGTTTGCAAATAATCTACGAAACTCCCCTTTGTTAGCCGACATTGTATCAAGAATAACATTAGAAACAGAAGTACCAAAAGTTTCCGTAGATAGAAGAGCATTGAGCATTGTATTTGCTATTTGGATTTCTGCATCATTTGTTCCATATGTTCCACCGCCGCCTGAACTGCTGGAATAAGAGGAACCTGAATAACCATAACATTCATTTAGCAGAAATTTAAAATCATTCATACCTTCCAATGATTTTGTCATTGTAGAAAACCCGATATCTATATCTTCTGTAACAATAAGTGGGTTATATGTAATGGTAATTACCCTGACTTTTTGCATCAACTCTTTATAAATATCTGTATTTACGTAAATATAGTTATTTAGTTTAAAATTATCAGCAAATGGTTTAAACTCATCCAAATGAAAAAGATTATCAATATTGCAGGAGAACGAATATTGTGGCTGTGATTCAATATAGAGTTGTTTCATAGAATCTTGATATAATAGTTCTTGTGCATCAACAGTGGTAGCAATATCATCAAGATTTGTGGTTAGAATATTATTATTCTGAAAAGCAGCTTCTTTTATAAGTAATTCAATAATCTGCAAATCTTCTGAACTGAATATTTTATTTCCATCATTATCAGAATAACTTTTTAGATTTACACTTGCCGCCAAATCTTTTCTCTTCACATCAATCTGGTTAAGTACAGATTCCTGTTCTGCAATTTCGGCTTTTCTTTCTAAAATAGCGTCATCACATAATAGCAAGATACCTTTATTAGTAATTGTACCAGTTAATGAATTTGACCTTGCTGATATGGCATAATAATCAAGATAACTGTTTAATGCTGCAACATATGCAGAATATCCTGTAAAGGTCTGTTTTTGTGTATCAGTTAATTCGTTCCATCCATTTACATCTGGTGTCCGAAGCGTTCCATTTGATTTGAAAAATTCATCTTTACGAAGAAGAACTGCAACTTCAATCCATGCTTTTCTTTTCGCTTCTAACTCGTCAAGTCCGTATAATTCCCATTCGTATAGCCAGTTGTCGATGGACTTCACTATATTATCACCTTTATTATAAGCTGGATTTCCTCCGTCCAATACAATATAATTTCCGTTTCCATCTACTTTAAGGTTTCCATTTGCATCAGTATCACAATATAATTTCATGGCTTCTTTAACAGAAGGAATTATTTTGTATTGATATGCATAGTAATCATTCCAATATACGGTTTCCTTTAAAGCATTTTCATCTGTAGGCGTCCCATCTGGTATATTATACTCATTTCTGTATATTGTTAATAATGAAGCAACAGCATTCATATATGCTCTTAGTGATACTTCTAATTCTTCATATTTGTATGTGGTATAATCAATATTACAACCATCATTTGGGACACGATTTGTAAGTTCATTTTTAGACATGAGAGCAGAATTGTATTGTTTGGTAAAATAAGCATACCATTCCCGTCTGGTTCGTTCGCCAGAAATCCCATCATAAGTGATTTTTTCATTGTCCCTGAAATTGATCCAGTTCTTATATTTGTCATGTAACTCAGATGATACGTATTGGTAATGACCATATTCATTTGTAGCATTCATGAAATAATCAAGATTGAGTATATAATCTTCACCAAAATTCACATATTCAATACCTAAATTATTAGCACCTCTTGGTGTGTATTTTGTAATTATATTTTCACTGGAAGTAGAAGATATTTCAAAATCTTTCATAAGATTTTTCATGCTTATTACAATTCCAGTGTCTTCACCTAACTCTTCAACTGGTTTAAAAGAAATAATTTTATTTTTTCTGTCAAAATCAAATATTACTCTTGCGGCGTTTGATACATCATTCATTAAAAACGAATAAATATCTTGTGAATTAATATCAAATGTCAATTTCTTTGAACAAATTTCAGTATCCAAATTATCAGCAATTGACCATGTTGCACCTGATTTTTCAATAGCCATATGTAATAAACTTAGTGCATGATTTTCATAATTTACAAGAGATACCCATTCTTCAATTTTTTGTGTATAGTTATTGATTCCAGCGGCTAAATATTCAAGGCTGTCAATCGTGCCGCAATTAGCTTTGAAGTTATTTAAAATTTTATTCTGTAATTCGCACTCGATTGAATGAGCAGTAACACTTGTGGTTTCCTGTATACCATCATTTTTACGAATTGGATTTGAATCTATCCTGAAAAATGCACATGTTTGTTCTGTTTCCAAGTATAGTTCCATATTCTGGGCAATGGCTTCATAGTAGTCACTTTGGACGTAATTTCCGTACTCATCTGTTATATATCTGTAAACATCAAATGACAACTCCCAGATGTCGGCGGTATGTGTTGTTAAACTACAACTATCTTCAATCAATCCTGTCAGTGACCCAAGAATAACTCTATTTGGTTTACAAAGATATAATTTTCCCATTATACACATCCCACCTTTCTTGGAAATCTATATTTAAATTCTATAGTGCAGTCACCATGTATTGAAATTTTATTTACATTCTTTATAAGTCTAAACCAGTAAATATAATCAATATATTTATCTGCTTCGCCTGTAGAAATTATCTCGCTTTTGTAATCAGGTCCCCATCCAAGTTTGCTAAATGGAATAAGCTTTCCATTCATATCTTTTATAACATTTGTTCTGTTATTTATTAATATTACATAATTATTATCTTCATCTTTCTCTATATCGGAAGGAGTAATAGTAACAGATCTGTGTTCTGTATCATTCTCGATAGTAACTGTATTTTTTGTTGCTAATTTTATTTCTGGATAATATATACCATCCTTCGTATCAGATAAATTATCAATCGTAATTGTAGCTGATCCTTCTACTATATATTTTTTTGTTATTTCTGACATAAATCCGAAAGGAGAGTTTGTTTCAAAAGTGACTGTTTTTGCACTTCTGCCATTAATTATAATGTCATCAATATTTGTGCATACAGCATAGTAGTAAATAGATGGGACTTCATAGTCATTAAAATGGAGCAGTTTTGGCGTGTCTGATTGTGTCAGCCATGCATTTATTTCTATTGATTCTTCTTTTGTAAATGGTAGGAAATTCTTTTTGGTTATATCAAAAGTAAAAGAAATATTTTCATCAACAGATGATCCATATACATTTGAAATGTATCTCGAATTATTTAATCCACTTTTTTGAAGAGATTTTTTCAATCCATTTGTCGACACATCTATTCCTTTATCTACCCAACAAACAGAAAGATTAAAATTATCACTGCTTATTCCATCAAATACAAAAGAGTGTGCATTTAAAAAAGACATTTCCTCATTCTCCTTTCTTTGTATTTTTTGCAATAAAAAAAGACCAGTTAAACAACTGATCTTAGTTGGTGTGTAAAATAAACTCGTCGGTATAAATTATATTTTCAATTATTTTCTCTGTTTCTTTTTCTGTTATTAATAATTTGGAAACTATTTTCTGATTAGAATTATTTATATATTTTTCTAAATATATTGGTTTTGAAATCAATATTGTTAAAGGAACGAAACAACCATCCTCATATCTTATACCTAAATTCATACCTTTGGTATCTATTTGCCTATATATTAAATAATCTGCTTTAACTTTTGTTGTATTCTCAACTATTCTATTTGGAATATAAAATATTCTCCCGTATCGTAATGTGCAATATACACACGAAAACATAGTTATTCGTTCTTTTTGTGTTCGGAACCGTGATTTAATAGCATTATTTATGGTGAAATCTTTAAAAGATAATCCAGAATCAATATAATTAAAAAATTGATCTTTTTGAATATTATAATCTATATGCTGTATTGACAGCATATGATATACGCCCCATTCACGGCATTCTACAATAATATCTGTTCCATCTGTAAAATAATAGTGAAACCTTCTTTTAAAAAGAACATCGTTACAAAAATCTTTATATAATTGTAGTGATACATCATTTATATGAGGACGAGTATCCATTGTCAATAAATCATCTTTTGTAAGCATATATTTCACCATAGTAAAAGGGGCCGTCGGAAAATAGATAGTTCCCAACAGGGGTCGGTGTGATTCGT
>CAJUNR010000041.1 GCA_910587765.1 uncultured Lachnospiraceae bacterium | reverse complement strand
TGTATCTTCCTTGCTTGTCAGAGGTTAAAAATCGGTATTAACCGACACCCCCTTAGAGACAGTTTAGAGATAAATCTGCTATAATGGCCGTCAGATGGGAGAGTGGGATGAGAAGGATACGGAAAGGAGCGGATTGTGGAATGAGGAGAAGAACAGGAAGATGGACGGCATGCCTGCTGGTGTGCGTGATGATGCTTCTGCAGGGGTGCGGGAGCAAAGGGAACGGTCCTGCGGAAGGGCAGGGCGGCGGAGCCGGCGAAGCGCCGGCGGCGTCCCGGGAAGAAGGCGGCGAAGGAGAGCGGACGATGGGACGTTATCTGGAGAAAGAGATGGCGCTGCCGGATGATGTGGCGGCGGCCGGTTATCCGACGCTGTGCCTGCAGAAACTGGAGAACGGCGAACTGATGCTGATCGAACAGACGGCCGGAGTATATGTGTCGGCGGACAACGGCGGGAGCTGGAAACGGAAAGATGCGCCGTGGCTTCGGGAGCTTCGGGAACGGTATATCAGCAGCATGGCCATCGGGCCGGACGGTTCGGTGGCTCTGGTCTACATCTCATCCTCAGAGGAAGGGGAGGGGAACGAATACAACCCGGTAGGTCTTTACGTCGATCCGGAAGGAAATCAGACGACGGTGGAAGTTCCGGGAGGAGAGAAGATTTACCTGTTCTCGTTCAGCGGAGACGGCCGGCTCTATGCATCCACGATGGAGCATAAAATGTATGAGCTTGATCCCGCGGGCGGAGAAGCAAAGCGGTTGTATGAGGCGGAAGGGCTGTCGGAATCCGTCTGCTTTACGGACTCCTATATGATTGATATTACCAGCCGCGGCCTGCTGTTCTATGACAGGGTCAACGAGATGACGGCGGAAGGCGACAAGGTGCTGCAGGATTTTATTATGGAAAACGTGGGAGACGGGATCGGCGCCAACTCCGGTTCCTACAGCGTAATCATGGTTCCGGGGGAGGATAAGGACGTTGTCTGTTTTGCCTGTGAGAGCGGCCTGTACCGCCATGTGATCAGCGGCACGGCGGTGGAGCAGGTGATGGCGGGAAGTTTAAGCTCTCTGGGAGATCCGATGATGAGTCTGGCCGGGATGGCGGTCCTGCCCGACAATGAGTTTGCGATTCTCTATACGAACGGGAAAATGTACCGTTACGTCTACGACCCGGATATACCGACGATACCGGACCAGCAGGTGGGAATCTACAGCCTGAACGAGAATTATGCCGTCCGTCAGGCGGTGAGCCTGTTCCAGAAGCAGCATCCGGAAGTCTATGTCCGCTATGAAGTCGGGATGACGACAGGAAGCGGCATGACCTCGGAGGACGCCGTCAAGAATCTGAACACAAGGATCATGTCCGGCTCGGGTCCGGACCTGCTGGTGCTGGACGGTCTTCCCCGATCTTCTTACGAGGAGAAAGGCGTACTGATGGATTTAAGTGAGATTGCCGCCGGCATGAGCGGGGAAGACGCATTGTTCCCGAACCTTGTGGAGGCGTGCCGGGAAGACGGGAAGCTCTTCTACCTTCCGCTGCGGTTCCGGCTGCCGCTGCTGGTGGGGGATCCGCAGATCACAGGAAACGTTACGGATCTGAGCGCTCTGGCGGACGCGGTGGAGGAACTGCGGAGCAGATATCCGCAGGGCGGGATCACCGGCCTGTCTGCGGAAGGGAAGGCGCTGCGCACTCTGGGGATTAACTGTTCCGGTTCATGGACCGATCCGAAGAGCGGTTCCGTCGATCGGGAGAAGCTGAAGGAGTTTCTCACGCAGGCAAAGCGGATCTATCAGGCGGAAATCGCCGGGCTCGGGGAAGAGGAACAGAAAGAATACAGGAGTCATTATGAGAGCAGCATGCGCTGGAGCGGCGCCATGGAGTATTTTGCGGATGCGTCCAACGGAGGGCTGAACATCGCCATGGGAGAGCAGAAGCTCGGCATGGGAATGGTGCATATGATAGACGGAGATTTCAACATGATCAGCACGCTGGCGAATCAGGAAGCGGATTTCGGATTCGGCGTCTGGCAGGGGCAGATTCAGAACGGTTTTGTCCCCAGAGGAATGATCGGAGTCAGCAGCGGGGCGCAGGAAAACGGGCCGGCGCTGGAGTTCTTCCGCTTCCTGTACGGAAGAGAGCTGCAGGACATTGAGGTGCCCACGGGTCTGCCGATGAACATGGCCTCCTTTGAGCACTTAAAGGAGAATCCGCGGGAAGACGACATGGGGATCAGCATCGGAACCTCCACTCCGGACGGGACCAGCTTCGATCTGGATATCCGCTGGAGTACGGAAGCGGATTTTGAAGCGCTGAAGAAGATGGTCCAGTCGGCGACCGCAGTGTGCGCCGGCGACGCGGTCATCGAAGAAGTCGTGTATGAGGTCGGACAGAAAGCGCTGAACGGCAGCGTCAGCGTGGACGATGCGGTAACGGAGATTCTGAAAAAGGCAGCCATTTATCTGGCGGAATAATGACTGCGTGCAGCGGTCCCGATGAAACGGACCGCTGCGAAATCAGGAAGGAGCGGGGAATGGTCAGCAGGAAGACAATCAGACTGGGAGCGCTGCTGTGCGCGGCGGCGCTGTTCTTGTCAGGATGTGCGAAAGGGCGGGCTCAGGGAGACTCTGCCGCGCCGCCGCAGGACGGAGCCATGGGGCGGTACGTGGAGACTTTTTATGAGATGCCGCAGGAGATCAACCGGAACGGGGGAGTGAACTGGCTGGACGACGGGAGTCTTACCGTCATCAGCTTCGGAGAGGGACTCTATCGGTCGGAGGATGAAGGGCGGACGTGGCGGCAGGAGGAGACCGACTGGTTCCCGATGATTCAAGGGGTGTACTGTCTGTCGGCGGTCATGGGTCCGGACGGGACGGTGGCGGCTTCCTGCTCCGGAGCGATGCCCGAAGCGGCGCGGGCGCTCTGCGGCGGTGAAGAGAAGGAAGAAGGCAATTACTGCGTCTTCGGAATGCCGGACGGAGAGGTGAAGATCGTCGACTTTGGATTCACGCAGGAGGACGGAAGCTGTATTGAGACGTTTGTGTTCAAGGAAGACGGAAGGCTGTTCGCGGGGGACATGCGGGGCAGGGTCTATGAGGTGGACATAGAAAAGGAAAGTCTGCGGGAGCTTTTTATGTCGGAGCGGTCCGTGGGATATATAGATTTTTCCGGTGAGATTCTGATGGCGGTGGGACATGACAGGCTGTACCGCTACGATCTGCAGGAGGAGGTGCTGCTGCCGCAGGATGAGACGGCGGACGCCTGGATCCGTCAGACGATTCCGGACGGGACGGTTGCCTGGACGGGAGGCGGATACCCGCTGGCGGTTGCGGGAAGCGGGGAACCGGATGTGATCTATCTGGCCAGCGGGGACGGCGTGTACCGGTATGTGCCCGGCGGCAATGTGATGGAACAGGTGATCGACGGCGCGCTCAGCGTCTTCGGCGACGCCGATGCGGTGCTCTATCGGTTCAGAATACTGGAAGACCGGGAATTTCTGGCCGTGTTTCAGCCGTCGACGGGACTGGTGCGCTACACCTTCGATTCGTCGGTTCCGTCCATGCCGGAGCGCGAACTGCGGATTTACAGCCTGGAGGAAAACCAGTGCGTGCGTCAGGCGGTGACCGGTTATAAAAGGAGCCGTCCGGATCTCTATGTCCGCTATGAGACGGGGCTTTCGGCCGACGGCAGTATGACGGTGGAGGACGCTCTGAGGCGGCTGAATACCGAGATACTGGCTGGGGAAGGGCCGGACGTGCTGCTGCTGGACGGCCTGCCTCTGGATACGTATATTGAGAAAGGAATGCTGCAGGACATCCGTCCGGTACTGGACAGTCTTGGGGAAGAACTGTTTGCCAATGTGACGGAAGGATTTGCCGACGGGACGGGGGCGGTCTACGCCATGCCCATGTGTATCCGGGTGCCGCTTCTGGCCGCAGACCGGGAGATGATCGGTCAGATGGATGACCTTGAGGGCATTGCGGAGCAGACGGAGAAATTCCGCGCCGCGCATCCGCAGGGCGGCATCTTCGGGATTTCCGACGCCGGGACGATGCTCCGCCTGTTCGCAATGGTGTCTTCTCCGGCCTGGACTGAGGAGGACGGGCAGCCGGACGAGGCGGCCGTCGCGGAATTTCTGCGGCAGGTGAAGCGTGTCTATGACGCGGAACAGGCGGGGGCGGTGCCGGAGCATACGGAGCGCCTGCGCAGAGAAGCGGAAGAACTGGTTTCCTACGGCGTGGATCCGCTGCAGTATCAGATGGAGATCTGCAATAACGTGCTGCGGATTCCTCAGGGATATGCGGCTGCGGCCGCCGGTTACGTGGAAGGAATCCAGCTCTGTCTGGACAACGTGACCTCCGTACTGCGGACGGAGAACGGGCTGGATTACCGGATTTTCAGCGGACAGGCGCCGGCTCCTTACCTGCCCGTGGCCATGGTCGGGATCCGTTCAAAGACAACCCGGCAGGCGGAAGCGGAGGAGTTTGTGCGGCTGATGTTCCGCGCGGATACGCAGGAAAAGATATACGATGGTTTTCCGGTAAACCGGGCGGCCTGTGAAGCGGTTTTTCAGTTTGATGAGGAAAATTCCGACAACGGCAGCATGACGCTTTCCGTAGCGGACGGGACGGAGCAGGAGCTTCTGCTGTACTGGCCGGACCGGGCGGAGCGGGAGAAATTCACGCAGTATGTGGAGGAGCTGAAGACGCCGGTGTTTGCGCAGGACTATCTGTGCGGGCTGGTCTGCGAGATCGGAAAAAATGTGCTGGAAGGAGAACGCAGTGCAGAGGAAGGAGCGGCGGAAATTGTCAAGAAGGCAGCGGTTTATCTGGCGGAATAGCTCCGCCGGAAAGAGGCGTCTCCTGCCGGCGGGCCGCCTGCGCGGGGAGCGTTTTGCAGGGCGGAGCCGGCGCGCCTGGATTGGTTTTCTGCTTCCGAGTCTGGCGGGCGTGCTGGTCTTCGTGCTGCTGCCCTTTCTGGACGTGATCCGCCGTTCCTTTCTGACGGCGGTCACGGAGGAATGGACCGGGGTTCGCAATTACAAGCTGGTCCTTGCCAACCAGGCGTTTCGGCTGGCGGTCGGAAATACCGTGCGCTTTACCTTCGTCTGCCTTCCGCTTCTGATCGGGATCAGTCTCTATCTGTCCGTGCTGCTGAGCCGCCTGAAGAAGATGCAGTTGATCAAATCCCTGTTTTTGTTTCCGCTGGCCATGCCGGCCGCCACGGTCGTCCTGATCTGGAAGATGCTTTTCTCGGGTCCGGGCTTTCTCAACGGATGGCTGGCGGGACTCGGCCTTCTGGCCGAGGGGCAGCTTCCGGACTATATGGGGAGCCGGGCCGCCTTCTGGGTGCTCGTTTTCAGCTATCTGTGGAAAAATCTCGGTTATACGATGATTCTGTGGCTGGCGGGGATCTTTTCCGTGCCCGCAGAACTGACGGAGGCGGCGAGAGTGGACGGGGCTACACAGAGACAGTGCTTCTGGCGGGTCGTATTTCCGAATCTGAAAGGTTCGCTCTATACGATCACCGTCCTTTCCTTCCTCAATTCCTTCAAGGTATTCCGGGAGGCCTATCTGGTCGCGGGCTCCTATCCCCATGAGAGCATGTATCTGCTGCAGCATTTGTTCAATAACTGGTTCGTCAATCTGGAGCTGGATAAGATGGCGGCGTCGGCGGTCCTGGTGGGGACGGTGCTGTTTGCGGTCATCCTCCTGCTGCAGAGACTGTGGGATCAGGATGAGAGGATATAGAACATGAAGAAAAGACTGGGAAACGCGGCCGTGAAAACGGTGCTGCTTCTGCTGGGAGCCGCCTTCTGCGCTCCGATACCGGTACTGCTGAGCGGTTCGATTATGAGCCGTTATGAGCTTCTGCAGAATCTGACGCCGCTGACGGCGGACGGGGAACGGTTCATTACCTGGAGCTTTTTTCCGCTCTGGCCGACCTTTGCGCATTACACGAAGCTTCTCTTCCAGACTCCGCAGTTTTTTATCGTCTTCTGGAATTCCATGAAACTTGTGGCCTGCATTCTTCTGGGGCAGCTTCTGATCGCGGTTCCGGCGGCGTGGGCCTTCGCGGTCTATCCGTTTCGCTTCCGGAGGCTTCTGTTTACGCTGTATGTGGTGCTGATGCTGATGCCGTTTCAGGTGACGATGCTGTCCAGCTATCTGGTTCTGGACGGACTGTCGCTGATGAACAGCCATAAGGCGATCATTCTGCCGGCGGTATTTTCCACCTATCCGGTCTTTCTCGTGTACCGGGGCTTCTGCAGCCTTCCGAAAGGACTGATCGAGGCGGCGCGTATTGACGGGGCGGGGGAATGGACGATATTTGCGATGCTGGGGCTTCCGCTGGCGTCGGGCGGGATTCTGTCGGCGGCGGTGCTCGGCTTTCTGGAATACTGGAGCCTGATCGAACAGCCGCTGGCGTTTCTGAAGGACCAGAGCCTCTGGCCGCTGTCTTTGTATCTGCCGGAGATCAGTCTGGAGCAGGCGGGGTACTCGTTTGCGGCGTCGGTGATCACGCTTATACCGGCGGTGTTTGTATTTCTGTCGGGACGGGAATATCTGGAACAGGGCATCGCGGCTTCGGGGTTAAAGGAGTAGGTTGAGATGGAATTTTGGAACAGGCAGAAGAAGGTTTTGACTGCTTTTGGCATCTTTCTGGCGTTTATGATGCTGTGCACGCTGATTTCCCGGGTGGTCTATGCGTCCAGGCTGCCGCAGGTGAGCGTGGAGACGCCGAGACGGACGGCGCTGGATCATACGGTGACGGCGGACGGGATCGTCCGTCAGGGGCGGGAGTATGCGGTGACGGCGCTCTCCGGCCTGCGCGTCCGCACCGTCTACGTCAATGTGGGAGACCGGGTGACGCCGGAGACACTGCTGTTTGATCTGGATATGGGAGATCTGGACACGAAGATTCAGGATAAAGAGCTGGAGATACAGAAGCTTCGGCTGCAGATCGCCGCCATCGAACAGAACAGAGGACTGGAGGCGCAGAAGCAGCAGACGGAGAGCGAGCGGGCGCGGGAAGACTATGATCGGGCGCAGAGCAGGGCGGACGAGACGCTTGGCAGGGCCAGAGAAGATCTGGAAGACGCCGAGGACGCATACGACGCGCATAAAAAGTCCTCGGTGCAGGTGACTCCGGAGCAGGAGCGCAGACGGCGGCAGAAAGCGTACAGCGAGTGGTCGAAAAAAGAAAAGGAGCTGAAAGCGGCCGCAGAAGCGGCGGAAAAAGCGTACAAAGAAGCTGAGGAACAGGTGAAAAAACTGGAGGAATCAGGTTCCGCTGCCCCCGGCGGGGAGGTTTCCGGGGAGCTGGAAGCGGCCAGGGCGCAGGCGCAGGAGAAGAAAAAGGCGTGGGAAGAAGCGGCAGCGGCTTATGCCCGGCATACGGAAAAGCCCGTGCAGAAGCCGGACTTTACGGCGGAGGACGAGGCGCTGTCCGCCTGGGAAGAGAAGAAAGCGTCGCTCAAGGATGCGGTGGAGACGGCGGAGCGCGCGGTGGCGGACGCGGAACAGTCCGGGGCGGATACGATGCTGGACGCGCAGCGGAAGGTCGCGGACACCGGCCAGGCGGCCGATGCGGACAGCAGTCTGGAGGTTGACCGTCTGGAGCTGTCCGTCCTGCAGACGGAGCTTTCGGCATATCAGAAAGTGCGGGACGCTTCCGGACAGGTCTATCCGGAGGCGGAGGGAATCATTACCCGCGTTCAGGTCAGTCCCGGGGAGCGCGTGGGCGACGGGGCGGCGCTGGTCTATGCGGACCTGACGAGCCCTCTGCAGTTTCTGGTCTCGCTGACGAAGGAGCAGAAAAAATATGTCAATCAGGGGGATACGGTAAATCTGGCGCTGGGAGGTTCCTCGAAAAAGGAGCTGAAGGTGGATTATGTGGCGGAAAATGAGAGCAATCCGGAGTTCTTCGACGCCAGAGTCTTTCTTCCGGACGGGATCGGAGCGATCGGAGAGAGCGGAAGCTTTGAAGTAAAAGCGCAGTCGGAGACCTGGCCGGTGTGCATCCCGTTGAACGCGCTGCACGAGGATGCCAACCAGAGGAGCTTCGTCTATGTAGTCAGCGAGCGCGCCGGTATCCTGGGCACGGAGCTGACGGCGGAGATGGTTTATGTGAGGGTGCTGGACCGGAACGACAGTTTTGCGGCGGTGGAAGAAGGGGTGATTGACCGGGAGACGGAGGTGATTGTCAGTTCGACGGAGGAACTGGAGGACCGGGTCGTGATCCGCTATAAGGAATAAAACGCCGGCGCCGGGGCGCGCTTTGCGCCCCTCCCGGTTTATGCGGCAAGATGCCGTTTGTTCATCAGATAGCTGAGAATGCGGGCACAGTCTTCGCTGTTCTGGAAGATCAGCTCCATCTCGCGGATGGTACCTTTGAAATAAGTCATAAGCAGCGTGTCCGGAGTCAGCGGACCGTCTGCCAGTCTCAGGCGTTTGCCTTCTTCGTTTACCAGTTCCACCGTTCCTTTGCAGGCGGTAAGTTTCTCGAAAAATTCTCTGGAATTATTAATGTTGTAAACTTTCATGGGGTTCCTCCTTATCCCGACTTGCGTCTGTTTTCTTTTGATGATATGATTATATCGAAAGAAAAGACAGAATACAGCGTATATCCGGACAAATAATAGGACGATCCGGACAATTATGAAAAGGAGATGGCGATATGATTCTAACTTCCCTCGTGCTGAATGAAAATCTGGAAGAACAGCTTCCGAGAACCGCGCAGGCATTCCCTCACCTCGCGTGCTATGTGGAGATGAATCGGTATCCGGGAGGCATTGTTCCCTGGCACTGGCATCCGGATATTGAGTTCATGTACGTGCTGCAGGGAACGGTCCGTCTCTCCACGAACAATGAATGCCGTACGATCTGTGCGGGGGAGGGGGCTTTTATCAATTCCAATATGCTGCATTATCAGGAGCCGGCTCCCGGGCTTTCCGTGATCACGCTCAATCAGATCCTGGACGCGGGACTGATCGCCGGGGCGCACAAGAGCGTCTATGAACAGAAATATGTGCTGCCGATTGTGGAATGCCGGGAACTGGAAATGATGCATTTTTGCCCGTTCGCTCCCGGCCAGAGGGAGATTCTCCGGCGGATCCGCTCCGCGTACGAGGCGGCCGACAGGGAGGAGCCGGGGTATGAGTTTGCCGTCAGAAATGAGCTTTCCGCCGCCTGGTATCTGCTTTTTGAGGAAGCGGCGGCCGTACGAAAATCCGGTAAGCTGACCGGAAGCCAGCGGGAAGAACGCATCAAAAAGATGCTTTTGTTTATTCATGAACATTATGCGGAGAAAATTTCGCTCGAAATGATTGCCGCTGCGGCCAGCGTCAGCGGGAGAGAATGTCTGCGCTGCTTTTCACAGAATCTGAATACGACGCCGTTTACCTATCTTCTGGAATACCGCGTCCGAAAAGCGGCCAATGAACTTCAAAGGACCGGCCGTTCCGTAACGGAGATCGCCTATTCCTGCGGATTCTCCGATACCAGTTATTTCGGCCGGACCTTTCGGAAGATGATGGGGTGCACCCCCGGAGAATATCGGGCCCTGCAGTCGGAAAAGAACTGACGCAGAGCCGGGAAAGGCGGTTATTCTTTGCCGTTCCAGCAGTAGGTGCAGAGTCTGCACGGTTCGATGCCGACGGAATCCAGCAGATCGTCCAGACGGTTGTACTGCAGAGAGGTGAAATTCAGTTCTTTGCGGATCTCCTCCACCATAACCGCGTATTTCCCGGAATTGGGATCGGCGTATTCCTGCAGCACCTCGTCGGACGCCTCCTCCGTGCCTTCCAGACGGGAGATGACTCTCCTTGTGATCAGGTCCATGTCGGAGGTGGAGCGGGAAAAATTCAGGTACCGGCATCCGTAGACGAGCGGCGGGCAGGCGGGCCGGACGTGAACTTCCCTGGCTCCGCTCTGGTAGAGAAATTCCGTGGTCTCCCGAAGCTGCGTGCCGCGGACGATGGAATCGTCGATCAGCAGCAGGCTTTTGCCGCGGATGAGCTGATGGATCGGCAGCAGTTTCATACGGGCGATCAGGTTCCGCTTGTTCTGGATCGTCGGCATAAACGAACGCGGCCATGTGGGCGTATATTTGACGAACGGGCGCGAGAAGGGGATGCCGGATTCGTTGGCGTAGCCCACGGCGTGAGCGATGCCGGAGTCCGGAATGCCGGCCACGATGTCGGGGCGCGCATTGTCCCGCTGCGCCATCTTTTCCCCGCAGTTGTAGCGCATCTGTTCCACGTTCACGCCCTCATAGGAACTGGAGGGGTATCCGTAATAGACCCACAGGAAAGTGCAGATCTTCATATCCGTTCCGGGAGCAGAGAGGGTCCGTACCTCCTCCGGAGTGACGACGACGATCTCTCCGGGACCCAGTTCCCGGTAATCCTCATACCCCAGATTCAGATAGGCATAGCTTTCAAAGGTGATGCAGAAGGCGTCTTCCTTTTTCCCGAGGACGACCGGAGTGCGGCCCATGCGGTCTCTGGCCGCATAGATTCCTTTGGGCGTCATAAGCATCAGCGTCATGGAACCGTCGATCAGCTCCTGGGCATAGCGGATGCCGTCGATTAAATTTTCTTTCTGATTGATAACGGCCGCGACCAGTTCCGTGGGATTGATATCCCCGCCGCTCATTTCCAGAAAATGAGTGTTGCCGTTCTGATAGATGAGTTCTGTAATCTCCTCCGTATTGTTGATCTTGCCTACGGTGGTGATGGCATAAGTGCCGTGATGGGAGCGGATGATCAGGGGCTGGGGTTCATAATCGGAGATGCATCCGATCCCCAGGTGCCCCTTCATCTGCCGCATATCTTTGTCAAACTTGGTGCGGAAAGGTGCGTTTTCTATATTGTGGATGGCACGGTCAAACCCTTTTTTGCCGTATACGGCCATGCCGCCCCGCCTTGTACCAAGATGAGAATGATAGTCCGTTCCGAAAAACAGATCAAAAATGCAGTCGTTCTTTGACGCTACTCCAAAAAAGCCGCCCATATAATATCCTCCTGAATTAAACTGATTCTATTATAATGCGGCTTTACAGAAAAGGAAAGAGTTTTTTATTCTTCCGGTATCACGACGGCCGCGATGATGTAGACGAGGAGACCGCTGCCGATTCCGCAGAAAGTGAGGATCGCCCACAGAAGGCGGATCAGCGTGGGGTCGAGATTAAAATACTCGCCGATGCCTGCGCAGACGCCGCAGATCATGCGGTTTGATGCCGATTTGACCAGTCTTTTTTCTTTATTATACATGCTTATTCCTCCGTAAAATTTAATTCGGCGTTCCCGAGACCGCAGTGGATGGAGATGCAGCGGCCGGTGCCGTTCTGGATATCGAGGCAGTAGTCGTCTTCATGATGGCTGCCGTGATAGTCGTTGTAATGGTCCTGCTGCCGGTGATTCAGGCAGATATTCCCGACGGCCGCGAGCCGGTAATCGTAGTCGCTTTCTCTGCCTGCGGCGGTAACCTCGGCCTGGCCGAGCGCGCAGTCGAGATTCAGTGTCTGGCCGCTGTATTCGCCGATGACTGCTGAGCCGGTGCCGATGTCAATATCGGCTTTTGCGGACGCCAGAAGCGAATCCGCCGTAAATTCTGCAACTCCGGCATCTACGTCCAGTTCGCGGCAGGACAGAGCGCCGATGCTGATACTGCCGGCTCCGGTGTCGATCTCAATCGTATCCGCGCACAGATCGGCGACGGTGACGTTGCCGGCTCCGGCTTCCAGGCAGAACTCCTGATATTCCTGATCGGGAAGGTACAGATCCAGAATCAGGGCCTGTTCCATACTGTTGCTTTGCGTGGAAGCCGGCCGGTCGTCCTCAAGGATCAGGGTGCGGCCTTTCTGCGAGCACTGGAAATAACTCTGTGTGCGGTCGGCCGCAACCGCGATGTAATCTTCCGGATGGCGGAAGACATGGAGATCGCACAGGTTCAGATCCAGATCCAGGCAGTCGATGTTCCGAAATTCATAATAGATTTCTCTCCCGTCGGGATTGTCTCCGGACAGCCCGGGCAGATCTTCGAGGGAGGATGGTCCGACTTCGAGACGATCAGGGCCTTCCTCCGCTGTCCGGAGCGAAAAGCGGCCGGGCGTCTGTCCGGCATAGACGAGCTGCGAGGGCGTCACGCCCATCAGTATCCCGGCTGTGATACCCAGGAGCCCCAGCAGGAACAGAATACCGCTCAGGAAGATACAGATTTTAACAATGGGTTTCATTTTACCACACCTGCCTTTCTAAGAGGAAAACGGACGACGGATACGATGCTTCTGATACCGACGGGAACCAGCGCCTTCAGAATCCATACGGCCAGCAAAAAGATCAGAATGCCGGCGGCCAGGAGCAGACAGCCGAGGCCTGCCAGTGTGACGCCCACACCGGGGAGGAAGAACAGGTTGTAAAAGGCGAGGCCTAAAAGGATGATTCCCGCGACGGGCAGCGCCACCGCCGCCGCGACCGCTCCAAGCATCAGCCCGGCGATGCCGAGCAGGATGGCGACCGCGATGATGAGCAGCGCCGCGGACAGCGGAACCACGACGGGAAGGAGCAGCAGGCATAAAAGGAGGATGGACAGGAGCTTCCACGGATTGCGTCCCTGCGTCCGCCGGGGCGGTTCGACCGCCTCTTCGCAGCGGCCGGCGGACAGTTCCCGGCGGTCCGTAAAGCGCGCGTCTTCGTATCCCCGTTCCGTATATTCTCCGTTTTCGGACATGTCTTCCCGGATGGTTTCGGCCACCTGTGCGGGGCTGCCGAGCTCTTTGATCACCCGGGCTTCGTTCTCCGGGCCCGCATCGTCAAAATAGTCGCTGTAATACTGAATGGCTTCCTGCCGTTCGCCTGCCGGCAGATCCCACAGGAGCTGTTCCAGCTCCTTCATAAATCGATTTCTATTCATGGATCCCTCTCCCTGTAAAAATTCTGGTGATTTTGGCCGCGTAGCTCTGCCACTCCGTGACGTACAGATTCAACTGAGCGGTTCCCGCGTCCGTGATCTTATAATATCTGCGGTTCCGGCCGCCGTATTCCATGTCGTAGACTTCCAGACATCCGTCCTTGAGAAGCCTGCGCAGGACCGGATACAGAGTGGATTCCGAGATCTCGATGACCTGACGGACATCCTGTGTGATTTTGTATCCATAGGTCCCCTCCGCCTCCATGGACACAACCGCCAGTACAATCGCGTCCAGAAGCGCCGCACCTGTGTTAAATACCATGTCTCCGTTCTCCTGTTGACCGTTTCTCTGATTTCATTTGCTTTGTAATTTTATAATATTATATAATATATAATATAATTCTGTCAACAATATTAAGAGAATATTAAGAAATGAAAAAATTTCCCGGCATTAACTTTTTAGCCGGTTGGTCAACGCCGTATTTGTCACATAGTCAGGGAAAGGTATGACGACAGTCGTGTGGGAAATGAATATAAAAATAACAGCCAGCAAAAAACATCTGTTCGCCTGCATTGGCTGCCAGAAGATGATACAGTATATTTTGTTGAGTGGCGTATCATCTTCGGATATATGCCTGGCCGCTCCGGTGTTGGCAGCACTGGGGCGGTTTTTCCTGTGTTTTACAGAAGTTTATCCATGTTTATTATAAGATCTTCATAGATGCAGACCGGCACATCGTCACAGAAATTATACTGGTTTGAGCGTTCCTCTTTTTCAAAATCATAGACTGTCACGGTATGCTTCTGAGGATTGACAATCCAGTATTCCCGGACACCGGCGGTGCGGTATTTGAATAACTTGATGCCATAGTCCCGCTGCGGATCGGAAGGCGAAGTCACTTCTATGATCCAGTCCGGGGCGCCGTTGCATCCCCGGTCGTCCAGCTTGTCTTTATCGCAGATGACAGAGATATCGGGCTCTACATAGTTTTTGCTGTCCTCATTCAGGAAGACAGCGAATGGAGCAAGATATACTTTGCAGGTGCCTTTCTTTGACTCGATATACTCTGCGATCTTTCTGGACAGCGCGAAACAGATATCCTGATGGATTCGGTTCGGCGGCGCCATATCATAAATTTGTCCGTCAATCAGTTCCGCACGCTGTCCTTCGGGAAGAGCGTAGATATCTTCGATTGTATAATGATTGCTTTTGGGTAATGGCATAAGTGACTCCTTTCTATCTGGTATGTATTGTGCTCTATGCATCCGCTGTTGACCGTTCCCATTCCTTTTCCAAGGTGAAATCAACCATTTCTCTGCCGTGGTCGTCGAGATAATGATATTTTTGCAAAAGTTCAATATCTTTTCTGGAAATGTTCATATTGGATTTTTTGAAACCAAAGGCGGCATCTACAGTAGTTCCATATATATCACATAATGTGAATAAAGTATTTGCGTCTGGTTGGGAGTATCCCGTTTCCCAATGCCCAACAATTTGTTGTTTTCGTCCAAGTAATTTTGCAACCTCTTTTTGTGTTTTTCCACAGGAGAGGCGTAATTCTTTTAAAATCTGTCCAATTTCTTCTTTGGTCATGTTGCATTCCCTCCTTTAAATTGATTCTATCATACGATATTTAGAAAATCAATATAAAAAACTCAAAAATTTAGAGAAATATATTGATAACTAAAATTTTGGGCAATGATGTAGTTATAACTCAAAAAAAATGAGTTAAAAAAACAAAAAATTTCATTTTTTTCTTGACTCTCACCCTGGTTTATGGTTCAAGATAGAGGCATCAGAGGGGCAAAAACGCCGGAAAGGAGAAGAGACGATATGAAGATCGGGGAGGTTGCGAAGGAGACGGGGCTTTCTGTCAGCAATATCCGTTTTTATGAAAGAAAGGAACTGCTGTGTCCGAGACGAGATCAGGAGAGCCGGTACCGGGACTATGAGGAGGAGGATATCAGGAGGCTAAAGGAGATCCGGCTGCTTCGGAAGCTGGGCCTCTCCCTGGAGAGCATTTATCTGATGTATCAGGGACAGGCGGAATACGAGGGGCTGCTCAGACGTCAGGAGGAAGAGCTTGCGGAGCAGATCGGGATACTGCAGGGTTCGCTGGAACTTTGCCGGCGTCTGGAGACGGAGGGGGCGCTTTCCGCTCTGGATGTGGACGGCTGGCTTGTCTGGGTCCGTCAGGAGGAGACCAAAGGGAAGCGCTTTGCGGCCGCGGAAGAATGGATGGAGGATCTGGCGGAATTTTCCGGGATTGCGTCTTTCCGGGGAGATCCGTACGTGGGAAAGTTCTTCTTCCAAAGAAACAGCGCGCGGATACTGGCGGCGCTGGTCCTGCTCTCCCTTGTCCTGACCGCCGTCTCATCCGTGCGCTCAGGCGGAGGAGTTCTGGGAAAAGCCGTGATCGGATTCTGGCTGCTTTACTTTCTGGGATTCGGTCTTGATTTCCTGCGTTTTCACAGAAGACGCAGAAGAGAAGAAAAGGAGGGAATAAAATGAATCCGATCGTCCTGCTGTTCGGAAAACTTCTGCAATGGATTTATCGGTATACAGGCGACTACGGAGCGGCCATTGTCTGTCTGACGGTGCTGGTGAAGATCTGCCTGCTTCCGCTGTATCTGCGCCGGACGAAAGAGACGGATGCCCGGCAGGCGGCGGGAAGCTGTCTTCTCCTGCTGCTGACGCTGCCGGTGCTGACCGGGCTCTACCACACGGTGCTGGCGGGAGCGGGCGTCTCCGCAGGGAGCAGACTCTGTCCGTGGATTGCGTCCCTTCTGGTCAGGGATCCGTACGGAATCCTGCCCGCGCTGTCGGCGGCGGTGCAGCTTATTCCGCAGACCTATCCGTATCTGGCGTTTTTTAAGCGGCTGGAGCTGCCCAAAACGCCGAAAGGGATGCTTTTGCCGTCCGTACTGACGACGTTTCTGATCTGTCTGCCGCTTCCGGCGGCGGTGAGCCTCTACTACCTGACTTCCGGACTGTTTACGGCCCTGCAGCAGGCGGTGCTGAACACGGTGCAGGTGTACCGCCTCTGTGCGGACTGAGCGGCGGGACGCGCCCCGCCCGCCGGCTTAAAACGGAAACAGTGTATCCCAGAAAAATGCGGACCAGTAGGGCTGTATGAAAAACTGCTGCAGGAACAGCAGGATCAGATAGCTCCACTGGCCGTGCTGTTCTTCATAGTCATTCTCGATATTAAAAGGAATGCGCAGCTTCATTCTCTCCGCGGACAGACGGACCAGCAGACAGCCGATTCCCGCGCCGAGCAGGTTCGTGATCAGGTCGTCGATGTCCGTTGTGCGGAAGGTGAACACCTGCGCCACTTCGATGAATATGGTCAGAAAACAGCAGAATTTCAGCACCTGTTTCCAGTCCGTGTATTCGTCAAAGAGCAGCGGGAGCAGAAAGCCGACCGGAAGGAACAACAGAATATTGAGCAGATACTGCATGGGACTGTTCAGAATATCCACCATGGGGATCAGATTCAGTGAAAAATCAAACCGGAAATATTTGACGTCCGGAATCCCGGTTACGGAATAAATTCCGGTCAGCGTGCAGAGATAGAGAAGCAGGAACAGGGTGTGAAGGCATAAAAGCCGTCTGCCGGACAGCTTCAGAATCAAAAGAACCGCGGGTGTCAGAAGCAGCATGCTGGACAGGCAGTCCATGCCGATTCCCAAAAATCTTGACAAGTACATCTTATTTCTCCTTTTCTCGGTCGTTCCTTCACGGGCGGGAACCCTGCCTGCCCGTGAACACGGGATATGTTCTTACTGTATCAGACGAAACTGAAGATTTTACCGATAAATGTTTGAAAAATTTCTGAAGATTTCCCGTTCGGAATTTTTGCCCCGTTCCGCGACGCGGGCGCTGTCTTCACAGTTTCGCAAGAATATGGATCGTATTCGCGTCCGTGAACACCATTTCCCATCCGTGCGCCCGGAAAATCTGCCGGGCGATTTGAAGCCCCAGGATGTGCGGGGCTTTTTCCGCGTCCGGCTCAGGATCCGTCAGGAAACGGAGGATTCTGTCCGGGATTCCGCTGCCGTTGTCGGAGATCTGGAAGCAGATTCCGCCGTCGTCCGGGTAGGCGGTCACCATGACGGTACAGCCTCCGGGGTTGTGGCGGATGCTGTTTCCGATCAGGTTGGTAAACGCTCTTGCCAGCAGGGAACGGTCGGCGTTGAGGGTGAGCTGCTCCACGTTCCGGTCAATATACAGGTCGATGGCGTGCTGCTCGGTCAGCCCCTGATTATAGAAGCCGCTGACGACGGTCCTCAGAAGTTCGGACGGCTTGAGTATCGTAAGTCTCAGAGGCTGCATGTCGTACTCCAGTCTGGAAGTCAGGTTCAGATCTTCGATGAGCCGGCGGATCTGCAGGCTCTGCGCTTTGATCCGCTCCGCCAGCATTCTCTGGCTTTCGCTGAGGGCGGGATCTTCCTTCATGTCGGCGGCGTATCCCATAATCAGGGAGAGGGGCGTGCGGATGTCGTGGGAGACGCCGCGGATCCAGGAAGCGCGGGCGTCGTCCCTCCGCTGCAGATGCTCGCGCTGGAGGGTCAGCATGTCCGAGGTCCGGTTCAGTTGTCTGGCCAGAATCTCCGTGGTTCCCTTTTCCGGGAGCCGGATGGGTTTCTGTTCGGACAGGTTCTGGATGCCGTTTTCCAGTACCCGCAGAGAATGATGGAAGCGGAAGGCCAGAAAAAATACCATCAGGAAGACGAGGAAAAAGTTGGCGCCCAGCGTGACCGGAATCATGCGGATGATAAACTCGATTGTGCCGACCGAGTCGCTGAAGTTCTGTTTCCAGACCGTATGGCGTTCTTTGGCGGTGATGAAGAGTCCGTAGTCCGTGATCTGCTCGGTGACCGGATAGTCGTCCAGATACCATTTGCTGAAGACGGCAATTTCGCGGGAAGTATAGGGGTGGTCCAGTTGTGGGGGGAGTTCCCAGCTCCAGATTACCTGTCCCTGATCGTTCAGCAGCATGGCCCACGCAAAGTGCTGTTCCAGATAGTCGTAACCGCTGTCGGAAAGTGTGATCTGTCCGTCGGTCATGCCGAGTTCATCCGCCGCGAGCCGGATATGGGCGGTGGTGTGCTGCGTGGAGCGGACGATCTGAAATCCGAAGACAAGATACATGAAAACATTCAGGACCAGCGTCAGAAGGAGCATGAGCGCGGCTGCGAGCAGGTATCTGGAACTGATTTTGAACAGCGTTTTCATGGTTGTTTCGACGCCCCCTTCGCCAGTTTGTAGCCGAGGCCGCGGACGGTCAGGAGCCATACGGGGCGGGAAGGCTGCTCCTCGATCTTCTCGCGCAGTCTTCGGATGTGGACCATCAGTGTATTTTCATATCCGTAATAATTCTCTCCCCAGACCGCGTCGGACAGGGCGTCGAAGGTGACGATGCTGCCGCGGTTTTCATACAGTTTTTTAAGAAGCGCCAGTTCCTTGGCGGTCAGGGCTGTCTCTTTTTCACCCTGAAGGACGGTGCCGCTCTCCAGAAGGACCGTGCGTTCTCCGAGGACCAGCTCCTGGTTCTCCGGCTCCCGGCGGAGTCTGGAAAAATAGGTTCGGTTGAGGACGGCGGTCAGACGCAGCACCAGTTCTTCCGGAAGAAAAGGCTTGGCGATATAGTCGTCCGCTCCCAGCCCCAGTCCCAGAAGACGGTCGTTGTCCTCGTCTCTGGCCGACAGGAAGAGGACCGGCACGTCCGAGAGCAGGCGGAGCCTGCGCATAAGGGAAAATCCGTCCCCGTCCGGCAGCATGACGTCCAGAATCACAAGCTCCGGTTCAAAGAGGTGGAACTGTTCCTCTGCCGTTTCGCAGTCGGGGGCGGTCCGGATGCGGAGAAATCCCCGCCGGTTCAGTATGTTTTTCAGCATTTCCAGAATATCCGGGTGGTCGTCCACCAGCAGAATCCTGGCTTCATGGATATGGTTCATGGCATTCTCCCGCTCGAAAAGTATTCCTGTATTTTCTTATATTATAATGTGTTTTCAAGAAGATTTCATCCGATCACGGGAAAATTAAGGTAAATGTAAGGAGGGCTTTATTTTCCGGTAAGCGTCGGCGTTTATGATACAGGGGAAGGCACATATTGTTACTTTTTGCACCGCGCGGTCCGAGCACCCGGTGCGGGTCTTCCGGGAGGATGCGCCCGCTTGGGGCTGCCCCTGGCCGGCGTGTGAAAAGCAGCCCGATATTTCATAAAGGAGTGTTGAGAAACGATGAAGTATGTAATTGAAACCACTGATCTTGGCAAGCGGTACAAAGACAAAGATTCCGTGAAAAATCTGAATCTGAAAATCCGGTCCGGCTGTGTCTACGGATTTCTGGGGCCGAACGGAGCAGGAAAGTCTACGACGATGAAGATGCTCCTCGGTCTGGTAAAGCCGACGCGGGGCGGGATGCGGGTTTTCGGAAAGGAACTGCGGGAGAACCGAACGGAGATTCTGAAACATACAGGCTCTCTGATTGAAGCGCCATCCTGCTACAGCCATCTGAGCGGAAGAGAAAATCTGGAGATTGTACAGACGTTAAAGCAGGTTCCGGCAAAAGAGATCGACGAGGTGCTCGGCGTCGTCCGCCTGGAAGGACAGCAGAAGAAAAAAGTGCGGGAATATTCCCTTGGCATGAAGCAGCGTCTCGGCCTGGCGGCGGCGCTTCTGGGGCGGCCGAAGCTTCTGCTGCTGGACGAACCGACGAACGGCCTGGATCCGGCGGGGATTCAGGAAATGCGGGATCTGATCTCGGATCTGCCCAAGCATTACGGCATGACGGTGATGGTATCGAGTCATCTTTTGAGCGAGATCGACCAGATGGCGGAGGACGTGGGGATTATAGACAAAGGGGAGCTGATCTATCAGGGGAGTCTGACAAAGCTTCATGAGAGGGCAAAGAGCAGCGTTCACATGCGGGTGCTGAATCCGGAGGCGGCCGTAAAGATCCTGGAGGAACGGGGAGAGGCGTATGAGCGGGACGGAGCGGATCTGGTGTTTGCCGACTGCGGGGAGGAGGAGACCGCGCGGCTGGTAACCCTTCTCTGCGGCCGCGGCGTCGGGATCACGAGAGTGGCCGAGCGGCAGAAGAGTCTGGAGGAAATCTTCCTCAAACTGACCGGAAAGCAGGTGAGTCTTTGATGCTGAGAGAATGGAAGACCGAGTGGATGAAGATACGTTACCGAAAGATCGGGCTCATTGTTCTTGTTTTTCTGAGCACGGAGGCGCTGTGGATTTCGTGGGCGCTTCACGGAATCCCAAAGGAGCAGCTTGACGACGGATACCGGATGATGTTTCTGCAGATCCCGCTGATGAATACGATTCTGATGCCGACAATGATCGCCATGCTGGCAAGCCGCCTGTGGGACGCGGAGATCAAAGGGGACACTCTGAAGCTTCTGTGTACGATGGAGAAGAAAAGCCGGCTCTTCGATCTGAAACTTTTGACGGGGGTCTGCTATCTGACGCTGTTTGTGGCGGCGGAGACGGCGCTGATCTTCGCGCAGAGCGCGCTGAACGGTTTTGCCAGACCTTTGAATCCCCGGCAGCTTCTGTATTTTCTGCTGCAGGTCTATACGGTCAGCGCGGGGATTCTCCTGCTGCAGACGGTGCTGTCGTTTTTTTATGAAAATCAGATTCTTCCGCTGGCGGCGGGGATCTTCGGTTCCTTTGCGGGGCTCTTTTCCTGGTTTTTCCCGGACGGTATCCTGAAAAAATGTCTCCTCTGGGGCTATTATTCCGAACTGTGTTTTATTATCAACGACTGGGATCCTGAGACAAGAATCATCACTTATTACGACGCGCCTTTTGACTGGCCTTCCCTGTGTCTCCTGCTGGCGCTTCTGGCTGCGGGATACGGAATCGGCAAAAGACTGTTTATGAGAAAGGAGATCTGAACGATGCTTTTGACCTGTGTAAGAATGGAACGGAAGAAACTGAGACATTCCTGTCTGTGGCTGGCCTTTCTGGTCATTCCGGTGATCCCGGCGTTTATGGGGGCCGGCAATTATATGCAGAATCTGGGGGTTCTGCGGTCGGAATGGTATTCTCTGTGGACCCAGTGTTCCCTGTTTTATTCCAACTTTTTCTACGGACCGCTGATTGCGCTCTACTGCGCCTATATCTGGCGGGTGGAGCACCTGAACGGCAACTGGAACCGGCTGATGACCATGCCGGTTCCGGTGGCGGATATTTTTCTCTCCAAACTTGTTCTCGCACTGGGCTGCACCGTGTTTCTGCAGCTCTGGATGTGGATATTATTTATCGTCAGCGGCAAAGCGGTGGGACTGTCCGGCATGCCGCCGGCCGTGATCCTCTGCTGGCTTCTGCGGGGAAGCGTCGGCGGAATGGTGACTGCCGCGCTGCAGCTTCTGCTTTCCATGGTGATCCGAAGTTTTGCCGTACCGATCGCGCTGGCGCTTCTGGGAAGCGTTATGGGACTGATGCTCAGCAACGGCGGTTTCGGCCTGTTCTGGCCGTATTCGCTGATGCTGATGGGGATGAACGCCAACAAAGATACGGACATGCTGGAACATATGTTTGGATTTGGGGCGAGCGTGGCCCTGTTCTTTCTTTTGTTTGTGTTTGCCGGGATCCGGTATCTGCAGAAGGAGGATGTGCGGGCCGCTTAGGCCGGCCTGATGTCGGGATGCACGCCCTTCAATGGATTTTCAGGAAGGACTGTCCGCGCGTCGGTTTGTGCGAAAAGTCTGCTTGCATCCTGTCCGGCTTCCGTATATGATATGGATATGGAAGCCGGAAGCCTGGCTTCCGGGAAGGAGCGGCATATGATACTGATAAAGAACGGCAGGGTGGTGGACCCGGTAATCGGAACGGATCGGGTGATGGATGTTCTTACGGACGGGTCGGTGATTGCGCAGACAGGGCAGGGGCTGTCGGCTCCGGGTGCGCAGGTGATAGACGCTTCCGGTCTGGTGGTGGCGCCGGGACTTGTGGACGCCCATGTGCATTTTCGGGATCCGGGTCTTACCTGGAAGGAAGACATCTTCACCGGCGCGCGGGCGGCGGCGAAAGGCGGCTTTACAACGGTGATCTGCATGGCCAACACGAAGCCGGTTGTGGATAATCCGGAGACGCTTGCGTATGTGCAGGAGCGGGGGGAGAGCGCCGCGATCCACGTTCTTCAGGCGGCGGCGGTCACCAGAGGGATGAAAGGGGAAGCGCTGACGGACATGGAAGCGCTCTCGGACGCCGGGGCGGCGGGGTTTACGGATGACGGCATTCCGCTGACGGACGGGAAGCTTCTGGAAGAGGCTATGCGGAAGGCCAGGGAACTG
Source organism: uncultured Lachnospiraceae bacterium (assembly GCA_910587765.1). Lineage (GTDB taxonomy): Bacteria > Bacillota > Clostridia > Lachnospirales > Lachnospiraceae > Hominiventricola. Next base: position 14,586 of record CAJUNR010000041.1, on the reverse strand, counting down.
GGGCTTCCCATCAGCCTCCACGAAGAAGCGCCGTATCTGATCGGCGCCCCCGGCGTGCACCAGGGACGGGTATCGGAACAACTGGGATATGGCGGCGCTCCCCGCGTATCGGAGGACGTGATGGCGGCGAGGGACTGTATGCTGGCGCTGCATACGGGAGCTTCGGTCTGCATCCAGCATATCAGTTCAAAAAATTCCGTGGAGCTGGTGCGTCTGGCGAAAAAACTGGGAGCGGATATCCATGCGGAGGCGACGCCTCATCATTTTACACTCACGGAGGACGCAGTTCTGAAATACGGAACGAATGCCCGGATGAATCCGCCGGTGCGCACGGAGGAGGACCGGCAGGCGATTATAGAAGGGCTGAGAGACGGGACCATCGACATGATTGTGACGGACCACGCGCCTCACAGCGGGGAAGAAAAGGCGCTCCCGCTGGAGAAAGCGCCCAGCGGGATCATCGGTCTTGAGACGTCTCTGGGCCTTGGCCTCCTTTCTCTGGTGGAACCCGGACATCTGACCCTTCTGGAACTGATGGCGCTGATGAGCAGAAATCCCGCCCGCTTTTACAGGATGATTCCCGGGAGCGTAGCGCCGGACGCGCCGGCCGACCTGGTCGTCTTTTCGGAGAAGGAACGCTGGAAGGTGGATCATTTTGTCTCCAAAGCGTCAAACAGCCCGTTTTTTGGCTGGGAGCTTCCCGGAAAAGTATACTATACGGTCTGTGCGGGGAAAATCGTCTATCAAAATCAGTAAAAACAGAGACGGGCAGCGGAAAATCTTTTCCGCTGCCCGCCGCGCGAGGTGCGTGATGCAAAGCAGCAAATTTCCTTACGCACCTCTGCGTATAGAAAAGCAGCCGGCAGAAGTTCTGTCAGCTGCTTAAAAATTCCAGATAAGACATCAGATGCTGCTGCTTTTCCATGGGCAGTTTGTGGTAGGCCTGGAGAAGCTGGCGGTATCCGTCGGGAAGAGAGGCAAAAGGATCAACGCCTGTCGGGCGAAGTCCTGTAAGGACGAGTTGATCCAGCGTGATATTATGAAAATTTGCAAGTCGGCAGGCCATTTCCAGATCGGGAATCCGTTGCCCGGTCTCATAATAAGAATAGGTCTGCCGGGATATATTCAGTTCTTTGCTGATCGCTTCCTGAGTCATTCCGCGGTAGTTGCGCAACTGTTTTAACGTCTTTCCAATTTTGTTACCGGTCATAATACACCTCTTTTTCGGAAATATTATAACAAGGAACGTATTCTTCTTGTTAAAATGCAACAAAACAGAGAATTTCAGAACTATTAGTATAAAATATAAGAAATAATCGTTGATTTTATGTATTCTTATAAGGTAAAATATAAATGGGAGGGAACCAGAAGATGAAGAAGGGATTAAGAAAATTGTATATCGCGTTCCGGATACAGATGAGGCTTTTCCGGCTCTTCTTCCTGCGCGTACGCAAGCCGGAGGACGCGATGACGCAGGAAGAGATGCTCGAGGAAATCAAGAGACGGTCAGGAATGACTTAGAGTGCTGTTGTGGTACATGGAGGAAGCAGTCACGTCTTCCGCGAACCAGTCGGGCGCCCGGAAGGTGAGCGCGTCCTCTTCACTTTGAAACTCTACCTCCGCGAGAAGCAGTCCTTCCCGCGGGCTGAAAAAACGGTCCAGTTCGATGGTATGCGGACCATAGGGAATCAGGTAACGGCGTTTGCTGATCAGATGTCCGTCGATCTTCCGGCGAAGATGCAGATAGGCTTCTCTGGTCAGCGCAAGGTTGTATTCCTCCCGCACCATCAGACCTTTTGATTTGTAGGTCAGAATATATTCGTCATCCTGACGGCGGATGCGGACGACCGGGTCGGTGCACAGGTAGCCCTGTTCGATGTCGTGGTAAGGATAAGACTCCAGATCTTCCGGAAGTGTTTTTATGAGGTATTTGCGTTCGATTTCGTAATTTTTCATGATAAGACTCCATTCTGGTTACTTTTTGCACTTATGCCGCCGGACGCCCGATGCGGACAGATCATCCTTTCAGACCCCGCTCGCGCTTTAATGAAGGGACGCAGCGGTACTAAGGCGCGAAAAGACCGCGCCTAAGGACCGGCGCCCTTCAATGGGTCTTCCAGGAAGATCTGTCCGCATCGGGCTGAGAATAAGCGCACATTTTGAAAAGTACATTTACAGAGTCAGTATAGCATATTTGCCGGAAAGATGGTATGATGGAAAAAACAGAGAAGGAGTGTGAATGCAGTATGAGCAGAGTATGCGTATTTCTGGCGGATGGATTTGAGGAGATTGAGGGGCTGACCGTGGTGGATATCCTGCGCCGGGCGGGGGTGGAGACACAGACGGTGTCCATCAGTGAGTCGCGGACGGTGACCGGGAGCCACAGAATCCCTGTCGAGGCGGATATCTGTATGAAGGACGCGGATTTTGCGGATACGGAACTTCTGGTGCTGCCGGGCGGGATGCCGGGGACCACTCATCTGGGCGCCTGCAGACCGCTTACCGATCTTCTGGTCCGGTTCTGCGGGGAGGGAAAGAAGGTGGCGGCGATCTGCGCGGCGCCGAGCGTGCTCGGAGATCTCGGTCTTCTGAAAGGAAAGAAGGCCGCCTGTTATCCGGGCTTTGAAGACCGCCTTGCGGGGGCCGAAGTCGTGTACGACAAAGTTGCGGTCGACGGAAACGTCACGACCAGCCGCGGGATGGGAACCGCGATTTCCTTCGCGCTGGCGCTGACCGAACAGCTCGTGTCGGGAGAGAAGGCGGAGGAGATCAAAAAGGGCATTCTGTACGGCCATGCATGACAGAAACTTCCAGTATGCCGGTTCCGTTTTGGCGGATACTATGGGCATGGAGGTGATTAACATGACAAATCAGAACAGCACGTCCGGAACCAACAGCATGGCGGTGCCGGAAGCGAAATCAGCTATGAACCGTTTCAAAGAGGAAGTTGCCAGCGAACTTGGCGTTCCGCTGAAGGACGGTTATAACGGCGATCTGACCAGCAGACAGGCAGGTTCCATCGGCGGCGAAATGGTCAAGAAAATGATCATGAAGCAGGAACAGCAGATGTCTTCCGGCCAGTAAGGACGAAAAATCAAAAAAATAACAGAAACAATGGGGCTGTCGGGCTAGACAGCCTCATTTTTTTGTGATATACTCTTAAAATGTCTATGAGTATGTAAAACAGGGAATAATGTGATAGAAATACAAGGAGGATTCATTCAAAATCATGAGCGTACAGGTAGAAAAACTGGAAAGAAACATGGCCAGGCTGATTGTCGAAGTGCCTGCCGGAGATGTAGAAAAAGCGATTCAGACCGCATATCAGAAAATGAGAAGGAATATCAATATACATGGATTCCGCAAGGGAAAAGCGCCCCGTCAGTTGATTGAGAAGATGTACGGAAAGGAAGTCTTCTATAATGATGCCATCGACGAAATGCTGCCGAAAGCGTACGGCGACGCGGTGGACGAGTGCGGAGAGGAGATCGTTTCCCGTCCGAAGATCGACATTGTACAGATGGAGAGCGGCAAGCCGTTCATCTTCAACGCGGAAGTGGCTCTGAAGCCGGAGGTTACGCTCGGCGAATACAAAGGCGTTCAGGTGGAGAAGGTTCCGGTCGAGGTGGCCGATGAGGCGGTGGAAGCGGAGCTTTTGAAGGAGCGGGAATCAAACGCCAGAACGATCACGGTGGAGGACCGCCCGGTTGCGGACGGGGACATCGTCAGCCTGGATTTTGAAGGCTTTGTGGACGGAGTTCCGTTTGAAGGCGGCAAGGGCGAGAACTATGAGCTGACCATCGGTTCCGGTGCGTTTATCCCGGGCTTTGAGGAGCAGTTGATCGGCGCGCAGGCGGATACGGATCTGGAAGTGAATGTGACCTTCCCGGAGGAGTATCATGCGAAAGACCTCGCAGGCAAAGCGGCGCTGTTCAAATGCCGCGTCAATCATATCCGCGTCAAAGAGCTTCCGGAAGTGGACGATGAATTTGCCCAGGAGGTATCGGAGTTTGACACTCTGGAGGAATATAAGGCGGATATCCGGGAGCGGCTTCTGAAAGAGAAGGAAGAGGAAGCGAAACGGCTCAAAGAGGATGCGGTCATCGAGAAAATCGTCGAGGGCGCGCAGATGGAGATTCCGGATGCGATGGTGGAATTTCAGACCGAGCAGCTCATGGATGATTTCGCACAGCGGATGCAGATGCAGGGACTTTCTCTTGAGCAGTACTTCCAGTTCAGCGGTATGACCGAGGAGCAGTACCGGGCGCAGTTACAGCCGAGAGCTCTGCAGAATATCAAGAGCAGGCTGGTGCTTGAGGCTGTCGCGAAGGCGGAGAATCTGGAAGCGACGCAGGAAGACATTGATGCAGAGATGCAGAAAATGGCGGACATGTATAAGATGGAAGCGGAGAAAGTGAAAGAGCTCTTCGGCGACTATCAGTTGGAAGAAATGAAGAAGGATCTTGCGATCCGCAAGGCTGTCGATCTGGTGAGAGACGCGGCAGTCGAGGCATAGGCTGGAGAAACTTTCCGGAAGCTTCCGGCAGGGAAGCTTTGCGGGATGAAAGGCCCCGTCGGGGCGGGAGGGGCACGGCGAGGCTGTGCCCTTTGTCAGCGGAGGATGCAGAGTTTCCGGACGGCAAAGTTTCAATTATAGGAGGACAAACACATGGCACTAGTACCTTACGTCATTGAACAGACCAGCAGAGGGGAGAGAAGCTACGATATCTATTCCAGGCTGCTGAAGGAGCGGATCATCTTCCTCGGCGAAGAGGTGAACGAGACGACCGCCAGCCTTGTGGTGGCTCAGCTTCTGTTTCTGGAGTCTGAGGATCCCGGAAAGGATATTAATCTGTACATCAACAGTCCCGGCGGTTCCGTGACGGCCGGAATGGCGATTTATGATACGATGAACTATATTAAGTGCGATGTATCGACGATCTGCATCGGTATGGCGGCGAGCATGGGCGCGTTCCTTCTCGCCGGAGGGGCCAAAGGCAAGCGGTTTGCGCTGCCCAATTCGGAGATCATGATTCATCAGCCTCTGGGAGGGGCCAAAGGGCAGGCGACGGAGATCGAGATTGCCGCCAAACATATCCTGCGCACCCGGGAAAAGTTAAACGCCATCCTGGCGGAACGTACGGGTCAGCCTCTGGAAGTGATAGAGAGAGATACGGAACGGGATAATTACATGTCTGCGGATGAGGCGAAGGCCTACGGGCTGATCGACGAGATCATGGAGAGACATTAAGGGAGAATTACATGGCAAGAAATGAAATCAGATGTTCTTTTTGCGGGAAGACGGAGAGTCAGGTCTTAAAGCTGCTCAAAGGTCCGAACGGCGTCTATATCTGCGATGCATGCGTGGAGCTGTGCTCGGAGATCATAGAAGAAGAGCTGTCGGAAGACGAGGGGGTTTTTGAGGAGGACGAGATTAACCTGTTAAAACCGGAAGAGATCAAGAACTTTCTGGATGATTACGTAATCGGACAGGAGAACGCAAAAAAAGCGCTGTCCGTTGCGGTCTATAATCATTACAAAAGGATTCTGGCGGAGCCGGATCTGGATGTGGAGCTTCAGAAGAGCAATGTTCTTCTGCTCGGCCCTACAGGTTCCGGCAAGACTCTGCTCGCCCAGACGCTGGCGAAGATCCTGAACGTGCCCTTTGCCATTGCGGACGCCACGACGCTGACGGAAGCCGGCTATGTGGGCGAGGACGTGGAGAATATCCTGCTGAAGATTATTCAGGCGGCGGATTATGACATCGAGCGCGCGCAGAAGGGCATTATATATATTGACGAAATAGATAAGGTTACCAGAAAGTCCGAGAATCCGTCCATCACCAGGGACGTATCCGGCGAGGGCGTGCAGCAGGCGCTGCTCAAGATTGTGGAGGGTACGATTGCCTCCGTTCCGCCTCAGGGCGGGAGGAAGCACCCCCATCAGGAGCTGCTTCAGATTGATACGACGAATATCCTGTTTATCTGCGGCGGCGCGTTCGAAGGGCTGGACAAAATCATCGAGACCCGTATGGACCGCGGTTCGATCGGTTTTAATGCGGATATCCGCGACCGGAGACGCGAGAATGTGGGCGAACTTCTGCGCAACGCGCTTCCGGAGGATTTTATCAAATTCGGTATGATTCCGGAGTTTATGGGACGTGTTCCGATTGCGGTTTCTCTGGATCCGCTGACGAGAGACGACATGGTGCGGATTATGGTAGAGCCGAAGAACTCCATCGTCCGTCAGTATCAGAAGCTGTTTGATCTGGACGGTGTGGAGCTGAAGTTTGACCAGGACGCGGTAGAAGCCGTGGCGGAGAAGACGATCTCCCGCAAGACCGGCGCAAGAGGCCTTCGTTCGATCATGGAGGAGACCATGATGGATCTGATGTTTACGATTCCGTCGGACGACAGTATCAAAGGCTGTACCGTTACGCGGGAAGCCGTGGAAGGAAAGGGCAGACCGGTTATCATGAGGAAATAAGAAGTGGAGGGACCTTATACAGAAGGTCCCTTTTTTGGAAACTCTGACAGGAGGCATGGAGGATTGGAGAATCTGAAGATAAAGATACCAGTAGTGCCGTTAAGAGGAATGACAGTGCTGCCGGAGATGATTACGCATTTTGATGTAAGCCGGGCGCGCTCGGTAAAGGCGGTGGAGCAGGCGCTCAAGCAGGAACAGAGACTGTTCATCGTCGCACAGCGAGATCCGGAGGAGGAAGAACCGGATCAGGAGAAGCTGTTCGCTGTGGGAACGGTGGCGGAAATCAAGCAGATCGTAAAGATGCCGCATCATATCCTGCGGGTGCTGGTGGAGGGGCTGTACAGCGCCAGACTGACTGCCCTGGAAGGGGACGAGTATCTGGAGGGAACGGTCGTCAGGGAGGATCCGGAGGATTTCGGCAGCCTGCCGGAGAGCGGAAAGGAAGCCATGTACCGGAATCTGCAGGAAATTTTCCGCGGATACGGAGAGGGCAGCAGAATCGGCAAGGACATGCTGCGTCAGGTGACAGACAGCGCAGGGCTGGAAAATCTGATGACGCAGGTGATGATTCATACCCCCTTTGCATGGGAGCAGCAGCAGAAGCTCCTGGAAGCGTCTTCCCTGCCGGAACGCTATGAGATGCTCTGCATCATGCTGAATAACGAGATCGAGATCGAACAGTTCCGCCGTAACATTCAGGAGAAGGTCAAGGCGCGCGTGGACAAGAATCAGAAGGATTACATTCTGAGAGAGCAGATGAAGGTGATCCGCGAGGAGCTGGGGGATGAGGGTCCGGGCGCGGAGGCGGCGCAGTTCAGGAAAGCCGTTGGGGAACTGACGGCTTCCGAGGAGGTAAAGGAACGGATTGAGAAGGAGATTCAGCGGTTTCTGAACGCGGGCTCCAACTCGGCGGAAGCTTCGGTGATCCGCGGCTACATTGAGACGCTGCTGGATCTTCCGTGGGACAGGGAGAGCGAGGACCGGCTGGACCTGAAGGAGGCGAAGAAAATTCTGGAGAAGGAGCACTACGGCCTCTCCAAAGTAAAAGAGCGCATTCTGGAATTTCTGGCCGTGAGAAAGATGCTGGACGGCGGGGAAAGTCCGATTCTCTGTCTGGTAGGACCACCCGGAACCGGCAAGACTTCGGTGGCCCGTTCGATTGCGCACGCGTTGAACAAAAAATACGTCCGCATCTGTCTGGGCGGCGTGCACGACGAAGCGGAGATCCGGGGACACCGCAGGACGTATATCGGAGCCATGCCGGGCAGAATCGTGGACGGCCTGCGGCATGCGGGCGTGAAAAATCCGCTGATGGTGCTGGACGAGATCGACAAGGTGAGCAGCGATCACAGAGGAGATACGTTTTCGGCCCTTCTGGAAGTGCTCGACAGCGAGCAGAACGTCCGTTTCCGGGATCATTATGTGGAGCTCCCGGTCGACCTGTCGCGGGTGATGTTTTTGTGCACCGCCAATGACACGCAGACGATCCCCCGCCCTCTTCTGGACCGCATGGAAGTGATCGAGGTGAACAGTTATACGGAGAACGAGAAGCTGCACATCGCCGCGGATCATCTGCTCCCCAAACAGATGAAACGGCACGGACTGAAGAAGAGCCAGCTTCAGATCACGAAAAAGGCCATGGAGAAGATCATCCATCAGTATACCCGGGAAGCCGGAGTGAGAAATCTGGAGCGCAGGCTCGCTTCCGTCTGCCGGAAAGCGGATCGGGAGATTCTGGAGGACGGCCGGCAGAAAGTGCGCGTGACGGAGAAGAATCTGGAAAAATATCTGGGTAAGACGCTCTATGAATTTCAGGAGCGGAACAAGAAGGATGAAGTCGGCATCGTGCGGGGACTTGCATGGACCAGCGTGGGCGGAGATACGCTGGAGATCGAAGTGAACCTCATGCCGGGGAAGGGCAATCTGGAGCTGACCGGTCAGATGGGGGATGTGATGCAGGAGTCCGCAAGAGCGGGCATCAGCTATATCCGTTCCATCAGTCCGGAGTACGGGCTGGAGAAGGATTATTTTCAGGAGCACGATATTCACATTCATATCCCGGAAGGAGCGGTGCCCAAGGACGGCCCGTCGGCCGGGATCACGATGGCGACGGCCATGCTCTCCGCCGTGCTGGAGAAGCCGGTGCGGGCCGATGTAGCCATGACCGGAGAGATTACGCTCAGGGGCAGGGTGCTTCCGATCGGCGGCCTGAAAGAAAAGCTTCTGGCGGCGGGCAGTGCCGGCATGAAGACGGTGATCGTGCCCAGGAAGAACCGCAGAGATGTGGAAGAGCTGTCGGAGGAGATCACCGGCGGGCTGGAGCTGGTCTACGCGGAGGCGATGGAGGAAGTGATCGCCCACGCGTTCGCAAAGCAGTAGAGAGAGGTGGCTATGGTAATCAGACATGCGGAGCTTGAGACGGTCTGCGGGATCACGAGCAGGCTTCCCGAGAATACAAAACCGGAAGTGGCTTTTTCCGGGAAATCCAACGTAGGAAAATCCTCGCTGATCAACGGACTTCTGAACCGGAAATCGCTGGCCAGAACGTCTTCTCAGCCGGGGAAGACGCAGACCATTAATTTCTATAATGTCAACCGGGAGCTGTATCTGGTGGACCTTCCGGGGTACGGCTATGCGAAAGTGAAGCAGGAGATCCGCGCGAAATGGGGCAGAATGATCGAAAACTATCTGCACAGATCGGAACAGTTAAAAGCGGTCTTTCTGCTGGTCGATATCCGGCATGAGCCTTCCGCCAACGATAAGGATATGTACGACTGGATCGTCCATCAGGGGTATGATCCGATTATCATTGCGACGAAGCTTGACAAGATCAAGAGGAGTCAGGTACAGAAGCAGCTCAAAATCCTGCGCGAAGGTCTGAAGACGGGGCCGGATACGCGAATCATTCCTTTTTCCGCGGAGACGAAGCAGGGGCGGGAAGAGATCTGGGAGATCATCGGCGGTTACGTGGAGGAGGCGTCCGTATGAGCGGCGGGGAGGAAAAGCGAAGGGAAGACGGATCAGATTTGCAGAGAGTCGGCAGAAACCTTCTGAATATCGGAATCTTTGCGGCGGAGCTTCTGCTGCTGATTCTTGTGGGGCCGGCGGCGGTGCGCTTTTTCCTGCCGGTTCTCATCGGCTGGCTGATCGCGCAGATGGCCAATCCGCTGGTGCATTTTCTGGAGAGGCATCTTCACATTGTAAGAAAACACAGCTCTTTCGGCATTATCTTTGGCGCGATCTCCCTGATCGTACTGGCCTGCTACAATGCCGTCGTGTGGCTGTGGAGGGAGGCGGGAGCTCTGGCGGAACGTCTCCCGTATTACTATCAGGCGCTGGTGCAGGGGCTGGACCGGATCGCGGAGAATCTGCAGAGCGTGGCGGAACGGATGCCGCCGGAGATGAGGGAGAAGATCGCGGCGTTTACGGATTCCCTGACCGGTTCTCTGGGGCAGATCGTGGGAAGCCTCGGAAGCGGCACGGTGGAAGCGGCGGGAAACGCGGCGAAAAACATCCCCTCCCTTCTGGTTTCCTTTATTTTTTCCCTTCTGTTCGCTTATTTTTTCATTGCCCAGAGAGAACGCATCCACCGGATCGGCAGAAAACTGATCCCCAGGAAGACAAGGGGAGAGCTGCGGCTGGTGTGGGACAATCTGAAATACGCGGTAGGCGGTTATTTCCGCGCCCAGTTTAAAATCATGGGCGTGGTCGCGCTGCTGCTGGCGGCCGGACTTCTGCTGCTGCGGATCGAGTATGCGGTCCTGTGGGCCGCGCTGATCGCGCTGCTTGATTTTCTGCCCATGCTGGGCACCGGAACGGTGCTGCTTCCGTGGGCCGCTTTCTGCGCGCTGAGCGATGCGCTCCCGAGAGCGGCGGGGCTTCTGGCGCTCTATGTAGTGACGCAGTTTACCAGACAGTTGATTCAGCCCAAGATGGTGGGAGACAGCATCGGCGTGGATACGCTGACGACGCTGTTCCTCCTGTTTGTCGGATATCGGCTGTCCGGGCTTCTTGGCATGATTATTGCGGTCCCGGCCGGGCTGATCGTGATTCAGTTCTATGAGGCGGGGGCTTTTGAACAGGTTCTTTTCAACGTCAGAGAGCTGCTGGAGACGGTCGGGAAGTGGAGAGGGAAGGAAGAGGAAGAAGAGGAATGAGGAGCGCTACAGAAGGCGCTCCATCACATAAGCGTAGATCTCCTGGCTTTTTCCCTTCCAGTGATCGCACACGGAGACTGCTTCTTTTCTGGAGGGGACGGAGAGAGTCAGATCAATCAGCGTGGAGTCCTGTTCCCGCACCTGACAGCGCACCAGATAATTCTGTCCGCTGCCGGGGAAAAAGTCGGCGGTGGTGGAGAGGGAATCGCGGATTTTCAGATGATTCTGTTCCAGATATTCCTCGATGTCTTTGCAGATGGCGTCCGGGACCTTGTCGCCGAGGTAGTGCAGCGTATCTCTTCCGGTGTCCGTGATGTGGTAGATCGAGCTGTTGTGGTTGCTTGACATGGTCACATGGCCGGTTTCCTCCAGTTCGGACAGCACCTGCTGGAGGGTAAAATAATTCGTGTATTCTTTTTCCAGAATAAATTCCGAGATCTGAGCGTTGGTCAGAGGGGAATCAATCTGCGACAGCATCCGCAGGATGATCAGCTTGTAGAGTGTCAGCGTGTCGGACATGGCGTTTCAATTCCTTTCGATGTAAAATGTGCCTGATGGTATTTCCCCTGCCAGGTGTCCTGCCTGCGGAACGCCTGATGGATCGTGTTCAGGACATGGCGTTTGGAGCGGCTCCAGAGAGGAGCGATCAGCAGTTCTGCGGGACCGTCGCCGGTCAGGCGGTGAATGACGATGTCGGGACGAAGCCGTTCGGTGCAGGAGAGAATCAACTGTGTATATTCTTCGAGTGTGAAGACGTGGAACGGATGCTGCTCGTAGAACACTGCCAGGTCCGTCCCTTTCAGAATATGCAGAAGCTGCAGTTTTATGCCCTGGATGTCCTGCGCATTCAGATAGCGGATCGTCTCAAGGATGCGGCCGTTGTCTTCTCCGGGCAGACCGAGAATCACATGGGTGACGACTTCGATTCCGTGGGCGCGGAGCCTGCCAAGGGCGTCTTCAAAGACGGAGAGGGGGTAGCCCCTGCGGATAAAAGCGGCCGTATCCTCATGGACGGTCTGCAGCCCCAGTTCCACCCATACGGGCTTGATCCGGTTCAGTTCCGCCAGGAGCGAGACGACTTCCGGTCCCAGACAGTCCGGACGCGTGGCGATGGACAGAAGCGCCACTTCCGGACGGCGTATGGCCTCCGTGAAGACGGCGCGCAGGTACGGAACCGGCGCGTAGGTATTGGTATAAGCCTGAAAATAGGCGATGTAACGGTTGACCGGCCGTTTGTTCTGCAGACGCTTTCTGGCCTCCTCGAGCTGCTCGGAGACGGAGAGGGAGGCGTCCGCCGCGAACTCGCCGGACCCGCCCGCACTGCAGAAGATGCATCCGCCGGACCCGACGGTTCCGTCCCGGTTGGGACAGGTCATGCCCGCATTCAGGGACAGGCGGTAGATTTTCTCGCCGAAGCGTTTCTTTAATTCATAATCAAGAGAATGGTAGGGTTTGTCGTTCCATAATGTCATAGATGTAATCTAACACAGAGAATCGTAAAAATCAAGAGTATCCTTGGTTGCCGGTTTCGATGGTCAGGAGGGCGGCGTATGCTGTATTGTACGGTTTTTTTATTGTTGGCGGAAGCAGTTCTGGTTTGTTCTGCGTTTTTAAAAAAAAGCATCCGTCTGTTCATTTTTGCCTTTTTTAATGCCGCGGTTTTTTATCTGATTTCACTCTGCCCGTTTTCGGTTGATTTGTCGGAAATGAGATCGTATTCTATTGCTCACGGTGGAAATGAGCTGTTTTCTTCTCTTCGGCCCGCGGAAATCGAAAATGATTTTCAGGAAAAGCAGAAAATGTATATAAAATTCTGGGGGAGGGCTGACCGGCTGATTTATCAGGAAGAGTACTATTGCAGGTTTCATCTGGAGTCCTGTGAGCTGGAAGTGCTTATTTCCAGGGAGCATCCCGAAAGAAACTATATAAAGAAGGGATGGATATATTATACTCCGGGAGATCCGGATTTCTGGCTGGAGATTTTGCAGACTTTGGGGACAGGAGAAGACGAATCCGTATATGGCAGTGCATATTCAGGACATGCTGAAGGCAGTCGGAGAGGAGGGACTACAGAAGCTTTTTGAGACCAATTTCCCTCTTTTCAATTCCGCACAAATGGAGTATACTGTTAATAGTTCGAAAACGTTCTGCCGGATCTGGCAGACTCTTTCCCCAGTGTATAGAGCAGTAATGAACAGTGAGAACAATTCAGGAGGAATGTATGGATAATAATATGAGAGAAAAGTATGAATCTCTGTCGCTTGCAGTCTTGAGGGACGTGGCAAAGAACCGCGGAATCAAAGGGACTTCCGGTATGAGGAAGGATGCGGTGATCGAGGCGATGCTTGCGGAGGATGAGAAGTCGGCCTCGGCGGAAGCAGTGAAAAGTCAGGCGGCGGAGAGCGGTAAAAGCGTGTCCGATATGGAGCAGTTGGACAGCGGACAGACTGTCAAAGGGTTTCTGGAGGTGATGACGGACGGATTCGGATTCATCCGCAGCGACAACTATCTTCCGGGCGAAAACGACGTCTATGTGTCGCCGGCCCAGATCCGCAGATTCGGTCTCAAGACCGGCGATATTGTCGCAGGCAATACGAAGGTGAAGACGGAGAAGGAAAAATTCTGCGCACTTTTATATGTGAAGAGCGTCAACGGGCTTCACCCGGAGGTCAATGCCAGAAGACCCAATTTTGAAGATCTGACGCCGATCTTCCCGAATGAGCGGATCCGGATGGAGCGCGCGGGCGGCAGCATCGCCATGCGGATCGTCGATGAGATCGCGCCGATCGGAAAAGGGCAGAGAGGAATGATTGTCTCGCCGCCCAAAGCCGGCAAGACGACGCTTCTGAAAGATGTGGCGAAATCAATCACGAAAAATAATCCGGAGATGTATCTGATCATCCTTCTGATCGACGAGCGCCCGGAGGAAGTTACGGATGTAAAGGAAGCCATCGAAGGCCGGAATGTGGAAGTAGTCTATTCGACCTTCGACGAGCTGGCGGAGCGCCATAAGAGAGTGTCGGAGATGGTCATCGAGCGCGCGAAGCGGCTGGTGGAAAGCGGAAAGGACGTGGCGATTCTTCTGGACAGCATCACTCGTCTGGCAAGGGCCTATAATCTGATCGTTCCGCCGAGCGGGCGGACGCTGTCCGGCGGTCTTGATCCGGCGGCGCTTCACATGCCAAAGCGTTTCTTCGGCGCGGCAAGGAATATGCGCGAGGGAGGGAGCCTGACGATTCTGGCGACGGCTCTTGTGGACACCGGGAGCAAGATGGACGACGTAGTCTACGAGGAGTTCAAAAGTACCGGCAACATGGAGCTGGTTCTGGACCGCAAAGTGGCGGAGAAGCGGGTGTTCCCGGCGATTGATATTCCGCGGTCCAGTACGAGAAGAGAAGATCTGCTTCTGAATCCGGATGAGCAGCAGGCGATGGACAATATCCGCAAAGGGTTAAACGGTATGAAAGCGGACGATGCGGTGGAGACGATTCTGAACCTGTTTACGCGGACAAGAAACAACGAGGAATTTGTTCAGAACGCGAAAAAGATGAGATTTTTCTGATGCATCTATACCCGTTCAATACTTTGGCAAAAAAATTTATGAAAAAATAAAATTTCCTCTTGCCAAATATCCCGAAATATGGTAGTATGGTCAATGTTGAGACTGCTGGTGATCATACAGCGTCTTAGCATTGACTAACGTTCATAAGAGAGACAAGGCTCCATGGTCAAGCGGTTAAGACACCGCCCTTTCACGGCGGTAACAGGGGTTCAAATCCCCTTGGAGTCACTTTGCTGCCAGAAGCGGCGCATGCCGATGTGGCTCAATTGGCAGAGCAGCTGATTTGTAATCAGCAGGTTATCGGTTCGAGTCCGATCATCGGCTTCTTGGACCTTTAGCTCAGTTGGTTAGAGCAACCGGCTCATAACCGGTCGGTCCTGG
>CAJUNR010000040.1 GCA_910587765.1 uncultured Lachnospiraceae bacterium | reverse complement strand
ATTTTGATACGGAGACTTTGGAGATGAAGGAGGCGGAGATGTTTGTTGAGGGGTATAAGGCGGTGCTGGTGAAGGATACTTCTTTTAAGGGGCTTTGGAAGGTGTCGTTTACGCTGAAAGAGTTTTGAGGAAAATAGAGGATGATTTTTTTCGGGATGTCTTGTATAATGGGAAGCATGGATCAGGATTTGCGGGGATGGTATTATGAAAGGGTTTGAACGGAAAAATCAATTATTTTCTCTTTGCGGGTTAAATTGCGGGCTGTGTCCTATGGTTTTAGGGAATCATTGCGGTGGCTGCGGGAATGGGAATCAATCATGCAGGATTGCGAAATGCAGTCTTGAACATGGAAAGATGGAATATTGTTATGAGTGCGGGCAATATCCATGTGAAAAATATGAACATGTTGATGAATATGATTCTTTTATTACCCACAGGCGGCAGAAGGCGGATTTAGAGAAAGCGCGGAGCATGGGCATTGAACAGTATGATCTTGAGCAGCGGGAAAAAATAAAAATTCTTTCCTGGTTGCTTTCTAACTATAATGACGGGCGCAGGAAGAATTTCTTTTGTGTGGCAGTCAATTTATTAGAGCTTTCGGAGATACAGGAGGCGGTAAAGCAGATACGATCCAATGACGGATTGTCCTCACTGCCATTTAAGGAACAATGTCTGTATGTGGCAGAGGTATTTCAAGGGATTGCTGATAGAAGAGATATAAAATTGAAGCTTTTCAAGAAAAAGTAAGGTGCCTACGGGGATAAAGCGGCACCGGTGAGGGATATGCTTTTAAGGGGGGTGAAAAAAGATGAAAACGGGAGGGGCGCTGGTTTATGAAGATGCCGGAAGGGAAGATTGACCCTATGCTGTTTGCCCCTTGCGGGATGAACTGTCTGGTCTGTTATAAGCATTGTTATCATAAAAAGCCTTGCGGTGGCTGCCGGAACAGTGATAAAGGGAAACCGGAACACTGCCGTAAGTGCAGGATTAAGGACTGTATCGGGGACAAGGGGCTGGCATATTGTTATGAATGTCCGGAGCATCCCTGCAGGCTGATCAAGAATCTTGAAAAGAGTTATAAGAAGAGGTATCAGGTCAGTCTGGTGGAGAACAGTGAGTTTGTAGGCCGGTATGGGTTGGAGAGGTTTATGGAGGGGCAGAAGGAAAAATATATCTGTCCGGTATGCGGCGGCGTTGTCTCTGTTCATGACGGGGAATGCAGTGAGTGTCAGGAAAAGGTTTAAGGCTGGGAAGGTGGAGACAGGGTGAGAGGTTTCCGCCCATTGGATCATTCTTGCGGAGGAAAGATGGTGCCTGGAGAATTTTGGGACAGAGTATAAGCGGTATATGGGAGAGGTAAGGCGGTATCTTTAAATGGATTGGGATTTACGGAGGTATTTATGGCGGTGAATGTAGAAGAAACATTTGAGCTTCTGTTTGATAAAAAGAATACTGTTGCGTACAGGGCATTACAGGATTTGCAGAGGGAGAGTGAAGAAACAGATTGTGTTTATGCCTATATGGACAGATTGAGTGATATGCTTGAAAATGACAATTCCTATATCCGTACCAGGGGGCTTACGCTGATTGCCTGTAATGCGAGATGGGATAGGGATAATAAGATTGATGAGATTATTGACGGATATTTGAAGCATATAACGGATGTTAAGCCGATCACGGCAAGACAGTGTATAAAGCTGCTGCCTATGATCGCGAAGGATAAGCCGGAGTTGAGAAATGATATTTGTTCGGCGCTGGAGAGGGCGGATATATCTTTTTATGATGGCAGTATGCAGCCGCTTGTTTATAAGGATATTCAAAAGGCGTTGAAGGAGATACAGAAGTTATAGGAAGGGATAGATTTTGGTTTTTAGCGGGAGTTTATCCTGCTGGAAATATAAACAGCAAAGATAAAAACGCAACGTGCATCTTTTGGATGTGCCAGAGCCGGTAGGGCGCACAAGGTCTGGGAGACCTTGGTTTTGCGCCGACCGGAGCGGAGCGTAGACCCCGGCCGTCCTGATGGTATCAGGGTAAGTAACCTGCCTCTCCGCTCCGGTCGGTGCAGAACCGGCATCCACTGGATGCCGTGCACCCTGGGTTGTCCGTTCTTTGTTCATAACACATTTAAGGAGGGATTCGTTATGGACAGAGGAAAGGCAGGTTTGACGGTATTTTTTGAGAGGCCGTTCTGGGTTGGCGTGTTTGAGCGTGTCGAGGATGGGAAACTTTCAGTATGCCGGATGGTTTTTGGGAGTGAACCCAGGGACTATGAGGTGTGGGAGTTTATCCTTAAAAATTATTATGGCTTGAAGTTTAGTCCGGCTGTTGAGGTAGTCGTGAAGGACGGGAGGGTGAACCCGAAGCGGAGGCAGAGGGAGGCCGGGAAGCAGACCATGCAGGCGGGGATAGGCACGAAGTCCCAGCAGGCGCTGCAGTTGCAGAGGGAAGAGAGGAAGACGGAGCGCAGGCAGGCCGGCAGGGAGCAGAAGGAGGCCGAGAAGCAGCGGATGTTTGAGCTGAAACGGCAGAAGCGGAAGGAGAAGCACAGGGGCAGGTAGGCTTTTGTGTGTCGGGTATGGTTGTATAAATGGGCATCAGTCAGGAATGGCTGGTGCTTTTTGCGTGGAAGGGAGTGTTTTCATGTATCCGGTGAGCGAGGAATATCTGGTCAATCTGACGAACTTGAAGGGGCATAGCTATGGTATCACGCTCTGTGGAAAGAATCATTTTGGCTCTTTTATCAATGGAAACGCCATGCGTCCGCCGGAAGGGGCAAACCTGCACCAGTTTCTGACGAGGAATGAGATGGGCAGCTACAGCCCGCTTACGGATCTGATGGCGAATGGGCAGATTGGCGGGAAGACGGTGCTGTACATGCTGGATGCGCTGGTCTGCGCCACATCGGAGGGTTCTTCCGTTACGGAGGAAACTGCCAGATGGCGGCAGGCGCCTTTTGACGGGAATTATACGTCCAGCGTGTTTGTTTCGCAGGATCCGGTGGCCATTGATTCCGTGGGGGCGGATTTCCTGATCAATGAGCCTGCGGTTACGGAACATAATGGGGCTTTGAGGGATAATCCGAATGTGGAGAATTATCTGCATGAGGCGGCTCTTATCCAAAATGCGCCTTCCGGGAATGTGTATTACAATGGGTATGGGGAGGCAGTGGAAAATCTTGGCGTTCATGAACATTGGAATAATTCAACCGAAAAAATGTACAGCCGTAATCTCGGAAAAGAGAAAGGGATTGAGCTGGTCAGGATTCAGACGAAATAGATAGAAAACCTCAAACAGAGCCATGGTTTTGAAATCTTATGGTTGAAGCAGGAGCCCGTTATATCGCTTCCGGGTTTGGAGATTGATCCGGCTCATCGAAAGGTATATTGCAGCGACCAGGAGATTGACCTTACGGCAAAGGAGTATGATATTCTATGTCTGTTTGCTGCCAATAAAGGATTTGTACTTACTTATGACCAGATATACCGGAAAGTGTGGAAAGAAGATGCGTTTGGAGGGGCAAATAATGCCATAGCCTGTCATGTCCATAACCTGCGTGAAAAGGTGGGGAAATTGCTGCCGGATGGCTGTTTCGTTATTCGGTGTGTGCGGGAGGTCGGTTATTGCTTTGATATGGATTCTTAATTGTTACATATTGGCTTAACGGCGGTTCGGGAGACTGGGCCGCCTTAGATGGACGAAAGACAACGACCGCAACCGTGGACGGCTATCTGCAGGCGTTAAAAGATGCCTTCATCTTTTATGAGGCGGGAAGATATGACATAAAAGGAAAACAGTATTTAAAATCACTTGAAAAATATTATCTGGTTGATATGAGGCTTCGCAGCCTGATTCTTGGGGAACGGATGACGGATATCGGCCGCATTCTTGAAAATATCGTATATCTGGAACTGATACGGAGAGGGTATCAGGTCAGTATCGGCAAGATCGGAAACCTGAAAGTGGATTTTATCGCACAGAAGGGTGATGAAAGGATTTATTATCAGGTGGCGGCAACGGTTCTCGACCCATCGACGTTTCAGAGAGAATTTCGTCCGCTGAAAAAAATCGGCGATCATTATCCGAAATACGTTCTTACAATGGATGAATTTCCAATGGGAGAAGACGGAATCAATCAGGTAAACATCATTGATTTTCTGCTTGAAGCATAAGCCGAATCGCCCCTCCGGACGCCGTCTGTATAGAATCTCCGTTTTTTGTCATACTACTTTTTGACTGTATGACAGAAAGGCGGGGATTTTATTATGGACGAAAATCAGGACGGACTTGAGAAATACGGGCAGCCGCAGGAGCTGCAGGACAAGGAAAAATCGCACATTCAGCTTCTGACGATCATCGGGGAAGTGGAAGGACACGAGTGTCTGGCGGCGAACAGCAAGACGACCAAATACGAACATGTGCTTCCGATGCTGGCGGCAGTGGAAGAGAACGAGAACATCCACGGACTGCTGGTGATGATCAATACCGTGGGCGGCGATGTGGAGAGCGGACTGGCGATCGCGGAGATGATCGCATCCATCAGCAAGCCTTCCGTGTCTCTGGTGCTGGGCGGGAGCCATTCCATCGGGGTGCCGCTGGCGGTCTCGACAAACTATTCTTTTATTGTGCCCACCGGGACGATGATGATTCATCCGGTGCGCATGACGGGGCTGATCATCGGCGTGGCGCAGACCTTCGATTATTTTCAGAAGATTCAGGATCGGATCAGTGGATTTATCGTCGAGCACAGCCGGATCCACAAAGAACGGCTGATGCGGCTGATGCTGGAGACCGGAGAGCTGACCAAAGACGTGGGGAGCGTTCTGGTCGGGGCGCAGGCGGTGCAGGAAGGAATTATCGACGAAGTGGGCGGCGTCAGCGAAGCCTACCGGAAACTGAGAGAACTGATGGAAGAAAGCCGGCAAAACGGTGCGGATTCCGGAACTTTACAATCATAATGTTGATATGATATGATAGATTCAGAAAAAAAGAAGTTCCGGCAGCCGGCGGACGGCGGCGGAGCGCGGAGGAGATGGCAAGATGGGTGTATTAAGCAAACTGGAGCCGGCTGGCGTATGGAAATTTTTTGAGGATCTCTGCGGGATTCCCCACGGTTCAGGCAATGAAAAGGCGGTCAGCGACTATTGCGCGGCTTTTGCCGGAGAACGGGGATTCCGGTTCTGGCAGGATGAAGCCTGGAACGTGGTGATCCGTAAGGAAGCAAGCCCCGGATACGAGGACAGAGAGCCTCTGATTCTGCAGGGACACCTCGATATGGTCTGTGAGAAAAAGCCGGACTGCGACATTGATTTTGAGAAAGACGGACTGCGTCTTCGGATCAGCGGGGACGATGTCTATGCGGAAGGAACGACGCTTGGCGGGGATGACGGAATTGCCGTCGCCTATGCGCTGGCAATCCTCGACGATGACCGCATTTTGCATCCGGCCCTGGAGGCCGTCTTCACGACCAGCGAGGAAGTCGGTATGGACGGTGCTACGGCTCTGGACGCTTCCGTGCTGAAAGGGCACACCATGCTGAATCTGGACTCCGAGGAGGAAGGCGTCCTTCTGACCGGGTGCGCCGGCGGCTGCAGCGCCGGAATACATCTTCCGCTGCTGCGGGAGAAGAGAAGCGGGCAGAGAGCGGTTCTGACGGTCGGCGGTCTCAAAGGCGGCCATTCCGGCACGGAGATTGATAAGGGGCGTGGCAACGCCAGCCGCCTGCTGGCTCTGGTACTGACAGAGCTGCAGAAAGAAGCGGCCTGCAAAGTCGTCTCCATTGCAGGCGGGCTCAAGGACAACGCCATTCCGAGAGAATGCCGCGCTGAACTTTTGTTTCCGAATTACGATCCGGAAAAGGCGGAGAAACTCTGCGCCGCCTGTCAGGAACGGTTCCGGCAGGAATACGGCGGTTCGGATCCGGAGATTACCGTCTCTGTCCGCGTCCAGGGAGAGGCGCAGACGGAAGTGTTTACTGAAGAGACCTGCGCGCATGCGCTGACGCTGCTCACCGAACTTCCGAACGGAATCATCCGCATGAGCGAGGACATTCCGGGACTGGTGCAGACCTCTCTGAATCTGGGCGTCGTGAAAACCGGGAAGGACGCGCTGATTCTCCGGTATTCCCTTCGCAGCTCTGTAGGCGCGGAGAAGGAAGCGCTTGTAGAACAGCTCTCCCGGATGAGCGGGCGCGAGGGAGCATCCATGAAGACAAGCGGCGATTACCCGGCGTGGGAATACCGGAAATGTTCTCCTCTCAGGGAGGACTGCGTGCGCATCTATGAAGAGCTGTTCGGCACAAAACCAAAGGTGGAAGCCATCCATGCGGGTCTGGAATGCGGAATCCTCGCTTCCAAAATAGCGGATCTGGACTGCGTCTCCATGGGACCGGAGATCCGGGATATCCACACCACGGAAGAGCGTCTGAGCATTTCGTCGGTGCAGCGGACGTGGAAATACATCCTGGAGATTCTGAAAAGATAATTTACAAGAGAAGAGGAGGCGCCTATGAGGACGTTGCTGAAGCACGCGATGATCGTAACCATGAATGAAGAAGGACAGGTCTTCACGGACGGAAATCTTCTGTTCGAGGACGACCGGATCCTTCAGGCAGGACCGGAACCGGTCGATGAGCGTAGTTGTGAGGAGGCCGTGGACCTGACCGGAAAGATCGTGATGCCGGGTCTGGTCAATACGCATGTACATACTTCGCAGCAGCTCGCCAGAGGGCTGGCGGACGACGTGGATCTGCTGACCTGGCTTCATGACCGCATCTGGCCCTACGAGAGCAATATGACGGAAGAGGATTCCTATATCTCCACCCTGTTCTGCGCGGCGGAGCAGATCAGGGCGGGCGTGACGTCGATTGCGGAACCGGGCGGACAGTTCGTCTCCGGCATGGCCAGAGCCGTGGAAGAGGCCGGAATCCGGGCAAAGCTGGCAAATTCGGTCATGGACTGCGGAGAAGGCCTGCCGAAGGCATGGCGGCGCAGCACCCGGGAGGAGCTGGCCCGTCAGGAGGAGGACATCCGGAAATTTCACGGAACGGCGGACGGCCGGGTGGAGGTCTGGTTCGGCGTGCGGACGATCTTTAACGCCACGGACGAACTGCTGCTCGGGACGAAGGAGCTGGCCGACCGCTACGGCGTGGGAATCCATATGCATGTAGCGGAAGCGAAGTCCGAGGTGGAGTATGTAAAGGAACGCCTCGGAGTGCAGACCGTGACCCATTTGAGAGATCTGGGTTTTCTGGGACCGAACCTTCTGGCCGCTCATACCGTATGGCTGACGAACGAAGAGGTGGAAATGTTCCGGGAATACGGCGTAAAAGTTTCCCACAACCCGGCTTCCGCCATGCGCGTGCTCGGCTTTGCCAAAATACCGCGGATGCTCCGGGAAGGGATCTGCGTGGCCATCGGAACGGACGGCGCGCCCACCAACAACCGGATGGACATGGTGGACGAGATGTGGGTGACCTCGCTCATTCACAAAGGCTGGCGTCTGGATCCGACCGTCGTAAAGGCCCAGGAAATCCTGCGGATGGCCACCGCAAACGGAGCGAAAGCGCTGCAGGACGGTTCGCTCTACGGCAGTCTGGAGGCGGGCAAAAAGGCGGATCTGATCATCATCAATCCGGATTCCGTGGGAATGCAGCCGATGCACGACCCCATCGCCAATCTGGTGACGTCCATGCATTCCACCAACGTGGAGAGTACGATCTGCGACGGCAGATGGCTGATGAGAGACCGCCGCATCCTCACGTTTGACGAGGACGCACTTCTTCGGGAAGCGAAACAGCGGGCGGCGGACATCCGCCGGCGGGCGGGAATCCGCATGCCGGAACGTTTCCCCATATTATCCTGACAGCAGCGGCGTAAGGATTGTTCCTTACGCCGTCCTTAAAATCATCTGAACTTTTCTTAATAATTTCCAAAGTACCACATTTCCCTGAAAAAATATGATATCTTAGTAAAGGCCTGGTTACATTTCACACCCACGCTAACGGGACGCCCGATGCGGACAGATAAGTCTTCAAGACCCCGCTCGCGCTTAATGAAGGGACGCAGCGGTACTAAGGGCGCAAAAGACGCGCCCTAAGGACCGGCGCCCTTCAATGGGTCTTTCAGAATTATCTGTCCGCATCGGGCTGACATCGGCTAACATGTGAAAAGTAACAAGGCTTGATAACATCTGAAAAAGTTTCCTCCGTCTGTCTTGACAAACGGACGGAAATGGATTATTGTATTAGATGACTAGAACAGTAAAATACTAATACAATATAGATAGAAAAACAGAGAGGAGTTGATGGACGCTTTGGAGACACTGGTTGAAGTGCAGGACATGTGCAAGGTCTATAATCCCGGAGAAAACGAAGTGCGGGCGCTGGATCATGTGAGCCTGAAAATCCAAAAGGGGGAATTTGTAGCGATCATCGGACATTCCGGTTCGGGTAAATCCACACTGATGAATATGCTGGGCTGTCTGGATGTGCCGACTTCCGGCCGTTATTTTCTCAACGGAAAAGACGTTTCAAATCTGACCGACGACGAACTTTCCGATATCCGCAATCTGGAGATCGGATTTATCTTTCAGGGATTCAACCTGATCCCGAACCTGACGGCGCAGGAAAATGTGGAGCTTCCGCTGATCTATCGGGGCGTGGGTAGGAAAGAACGGGCCGCGCTGGCGGTGGAATCGCTGGAGATCGTCGGACTTTCCCACCGGATGGATCACAAACCGAGCGAGATGTCCGGCGGGCAGCAGCAGAGGGTGGCCATTGCCCGGGCGATCGCGGCGAAGCCGCCGGTGATTCTGGCCGACGAGCCGACCGGCAATCTGGATTCCAAATCCACACAGGAGATTATGAATGTCCTGAAGGATCTGCACAGGAGCGGCAGGACGGTCATCCTGATCACCCATGACGACGAGATCGCCGCACAGGTGAAACGGGTCGTGCGGATCAAGGACGGAAGGATCGAAGCAGATTTTATGAATGATAATAAAGGAGAAACAGATCACCATGAAGATCAGATGGAAGAAAAATAAGGACGAAATCGCAGGCACGGAAATCAAGGAGAAAAAAGAGAAAAAAATCCTCACGCCGGCGGAGAAGAAAAAGAGGAGAAAACGCATTTTCATGGGCATCGCAGCGGCGTGTCTGGCGCTGTTTATTGTAAGCCGTATGCTGGCCCCGGAGACTCTGCCGATGGTGACGGTCCGCTCCGCCGAGACGGCTACCATCGAGCAGACGGTGGACACGAGCGGAACGATCAAGACCGAGGTGAAGAAGACCTACTTCTCCCCGCTGAGCGCCCAGGTCTCCCAGTGCAAGGCGGCTCTGGGGGATGCGGTGGCCGCCGGCGACGTGCTGATCGTCTACGACGCGGAAGATCTGAAAACGCGGGAATCGGAGGCGAGCCTTGAGAACAGCGAAGCCTACTACGGCTATCAGGATAAGATGGGGAAGAGCAATGAGGACGCGGCGGAATACAGCCGTTCCAGCCACGATGTGGCGATTCTCGAGCAGCAGGTGGAAGACTGGAAGGCGGAAGTGCGCGCGCTGAAACAGTATCTGACGGACATGGGGTGCTTCCTGAGAGAAGCCACCAATGAAGGTCACAAGAACGACGCGGAAGAATATCAGAACCGGATCGACCAGGCGACCAATACGCTGGCCGTGAAGGAGGAGGAACTGGCGGAATTTGAGAGCGATCTGGCGGAGCAGAAAGGCATCCAGAATTCCACGGAAGACAGCATGCTGACTGCCAACGGCAGAAAACAGGCCGAGGCGAGCAAAGAGCTGGCGGCATTGAAGGCCGAGAAGGTGAAAACGGCGGTGGCGGAGGTTGCGGACGGACTGAAAGCCGATTTCGGCGGCATTGTCACCGATGTGAAGGCCGTGGAAGGCAGCGTCATCGAAGAGGGCGGCGAGCTTTTGACAGTTGAAAGCAACGAGGACGTCTGTGTGGAAATCTCTCTGAGCAAGAGCGATCTGGAAAAGGTCCGCGAGGGACAGAAGGCGGTGATCACGGTCGTCGGCAAGGAATACGAAGGGACCGTGACCAGAATCAGCAAATCCGCCACCAAGAACGAAAAGGGCGCCTCGGTCGTCTCCGGGGAGATACATATCGACAATCCGGACGCGGATCTTTTCCTTGGCGTGGAAGCCAAGGTGAAGATCGAAGGCGCGGTTGCCGAGAACGTCATCGCGGTGCCGATTGAGTCTGTCAACGTGGGCAGGGAGGGAAGCTTTGTCTACATCATTGAAGACGGCGCGCTGGCAGTGCGCAACGTGGAGACCGGAATCGCTTCCATGGAACTGGTGGAGATCAAAAGCGGTCTGGACGGGACAGAGCAGATCGTACTGAACAACAGTATGGGACTTCCGGAAGGCACCCGGGTGACTTCTGTGGAGGGCTGACAGATGGCACAGCTTTGGGAATATTTGAAAATGGCGGTCAGCAACATCCGCATGAACCGGGGACGGTCGTTTCTGACGATGCTGGGCATCATCATCGGCGTTTCCTCCGTCATCCTGATCATGTCCATCGGAAACGGCGCCAAGTCGCAGATGGAAGAGGAACTGACGAGCGTGGCGGGAGGCCAGATTTACCTCTCGGTCAACAGCAATCTGGAAGGAGAAAAACCGGTCATTACCGAAGAGGACAGGGATGCGCTGCGGGAGATGGAGCATGTGAAGGGCGCCACCTCGCTGATGAACAACTGGGCTTCCGTCTCCACCGAAAAAGGGACGTTTGACGCCATCATTGATTACGGAAATCCGGACAGCGAATTTACTTCCAGTCCGGAGATGCTGTACGGACAGTGGTTTACGTGGGACGATTACAACGCCCGGCGGTCCGTCGCCGTGGTGGCGGAGATGGATGCCATCCGTATGTTCGGCACTTCCAACGTCGTGGGACTCACGTTTGAGATCGACGACGGTGGCGGCGGAATTCAGGACGTGCGGATTGTGGGCGTAAAAAAAGCCATCGAAGGAGCTTTTGTCAGTTCCGGCTACGGTTCCTATCTGGACGTCTCCATGCCTCTGACCGCGGACTGGTACTGGGCGGAGTACAATGATTTTGACTCGGTCTACATCTTCGCGGAGACCGGATACGCGAAGGAAGTCACGGAACGGGCGATTTCCCTTCTGGAGAGCCGCCATGAGATCTTCGGCGAAGACGCTTTTATCTCCGAGGATTTTGACAGCCAGATGGCGTCGGTCATGCAGGTGCTTGACATGATCACCATCTTTATCATGCTGGTGGCAGGTATCTCCCTTCTCGTAGGCGGCATCGGCGTTATGAACATCATGCTCGTATCCGTGACGGAACGGACCCGGGAGATCGGTATCCGCAAAGCGCTCGGAGCGCGGACCAAATCCATTCTGATTCAGTTTCTGGCGGAATCGGCGATCATTACCGGAATCGGCGGCATGATCGGCATCACGCTCGGCGTCGCGGGCGCGTACGGCGTCTGTTCCCTGCCGATGGTTCCCTTCCCGCCCCAGGTCAGCGTATCGGCCGTGCTGTTCGCGACTCTGTTTTCCTGCAGCGTGGGCGTGTTCTTCGGCATCTATCCGGCGAGGAAAGCGGCGCACCTGAGTCCGATTGAGGCGCTGCGGCGGAATTAATTTTTGATGGCTGCAGTTTCAAAAATCTCTTGAATCGCCGCTTTATTAAGTATATAATAAGTCTTAGTAACGCGTTAAAGCGAAAGAGAAGGAGAAACAGAATGCTCAAACAATTATCACTGTACGTAGAAAATAAAAAAGGAACCATGGAACATATTACTTCGATCCTGAAGGAAAAAAACATCAATATCTTTGGTTCCGTCAATAATGACGGCCCGGAATTCGGCATCATCCGTATGGTCGTCTCGGAGCCGGACCGTGCGTTTGACGCTTTGAAGGAAGCCGGCTACATGTGCCGGATGATTGATGTGATGGGGATCGAGATGCCGGATGAGGTGGGAAGCCTGAACCGCCTGCTCGGAGCGCTTTCCGCCAGCAACATCAACGTGGACTATATCTATCTGTCCTTCAACCGGGATTCCGCTCAGCCGATTCTGATCATGCATGTGGTGGAGGAAGACATCTATGAAGTGGAATCCTGCATGAAGGCGAAGGGATTCACGGCTGTCTGAAGCGGCCGGACGCCCTGTTGGGGGACACGAATAAAACTCCGCCTGAAAAATGTAGTTTTGATTCAAAAGTGCGCCTGAAAAATGTTGGATTCTATTGAAAGTGCGCCCGAAAAATGTTATCCTGTATAAACGGGCTTTGAAGTCTGCCCGAAAACAGGATAACAGAGCGTTGGAGGAGGAAAGCCGTGGAACGAATATCAATGCAGCAGCTTGTACGCTGGAAAGACAAGAAGAGACGGAAACCTCTGATCATCCACGGAGCCAGACAGGTTGGCAAAACCTGGCTGATGAAAGAATTTGGGAAACGGTATTTTGAACAGACCGTCTATATCAGTTTTGATAACAATGAACGGATGAAACATGTTTTTGAGGCAGATTTTGACCTTTCAAGAATCTTGTCTTCTCTAAAAATCGAAAGCGGACAGCGGATTGAACCGCAAAAGACGCTTTTAATCTTTGACGAGATTCAAGAAGTCCCAAAAGCATTGACTTCTTTAAAATATTTCTGTGAAAACGCACCGGAATATCCCATCCTTGCAGCGGGTCCTCTTTTAGGCACCGCGCTTCACGAAGGTACCTCTTTTCCTGTCGGAAAGGTTGATTTTCTGAACCTTTATCCGTTAAGTTTTCAGGAGTTTGTTCTTGCCTGCCAGGAAGAGGATCTGGCGTCAATGCTGGAGCATCCGGATTACCGGATCATCAATACGTTTTCCAGTAAGTATACCGAACTGCTTCGGCGCTATTATTATGTAGGCGGTATGCCGGAAGCGGTACAGGTTTATCTGGATACGGATGATGTACAGGAAGTGCGGGAGGTTCAAAAAGGTCTTTTAACTTATTATGCCAATGATTTCTCCAAACATGCTCCGCTGCAGACCGTCCCAAGACTGCAGATGGTGTGGAATTCCATCCTCATGCAGCTTTCTAAAGAAAACCGTAAATTTATGTATGGTATACTCAGAGAAGGCGCCCGCGCGAAAGATTTTGAGCTGGCGATTCAGTGGCTTTTGGATTGCGGCCTGATCCACAAAGCATATCGGATCGCAAAGCCCGGTCTGCCTTTGATTTCCTATATGGAAATGAGTTCCTTTAAAATCTATCTGCTGGATGTAGGTCTTCTGTCGGCGATGGGGGATCTGGACGCGCGGACACTTCTGGAAGGAAACCGTATCTTCCAGGAATTTAAGGGAGCACTTACGGAACAGTATATTGCCCAGGAACTGACGGCTTCCGGAATCGAACTGTATTATTACTCCGCAGAAAATTCGTCCGGTGAGATTGACTTTATGGTACAGAAAGACGGCCGGGTCGTACCGATGGAAGTCAAGGCGGAGGAAAATCTGCAGGCGAAAAGCCTTCAGGCTTTTTGTAAAAAATACCATCCGGAAATCGCCGTAAGGACTTCCATGTCCGACTACCGGGAGCAGGACTGGATGGTAAATGTACCGCTTTACGCTTTGGCCGGCTATTTCAGAAACAGCATGACACACTTCTGTAAATTCTAATCGAGTAGGGAAGGGTCAGCTCTGCTGACAATTTTCCTCATGCGCCCGTATGCAATCGAGCAGGGAAGATTTATCTCCCCCTGCTCGCGCATCGGGCGTCCGTCAGCTTGCTGACATATTTCATCTGGACGCCCGTATGCATAATAAAGGTTGCAGCAGATCATCCGGCTGCAGCCTTTTTTCAAAAATTTTCGTGTACCGATACAATTTTGATGCAAGTTCGTTATATGCTGATATCAGTTGAAGGGGGAGACCAGAGAAACTATGCTGAAGATACTGATTGCCGAAGACGAAGAACCCATTGCCAACCTGATCCGCGTCAATCTGACCAGAGCAGGCTATGCCTGCACCTGTGCGTTCGACGGGGAGGCCGCCGCCGACCTTATGGAAGAAGGGCACTATGATCTGCTTCTTCTGGACATCATGCTGCCGAGGATCAGCGGCTATGAACTGATGGAGTATGCGAAAAGCCTGGATCTTCCGGTGATCTTTATCACTGCCATGGGCAGTACGGACCATAAAGTGACAGGACTGAAAATGGGGGCGGAGGATTACATTACCAAACCGTTTGAGATCGTGGAGCTGCTGGCGCGGGTGGAGACGGTTCTGCGCCGTTACAACAAGATCGGAAAGCAGATTCAGGTTCTGGATGTGGAGATCGACCTTACCTCCAGAACCGTCCTGCAGAACGGAAAGCAGGTGCTTCTAACGCTGAAAGAATACGAACTTCTGCTTTTCTTCGCCCGCAATCCCAACATCGCCCTGTACCGGGAGGTCATCTATGAACAGGTGTGGGAGAAGGAATACACCGGAGACAGCCGGACCGTGGATCTGCACGTACAGCGTCTGAAGAAAAAACTCTCCTGGGAAGGGCATATCTGCGCCGTCTACAAGATCGGCTACCGTCTGGAGCTGCCGTCATGAAATTTTTCTGGAAAATCTATTTTTCATTTACCGTTCTGCTCCTGCTGGCGTTCGGAGCGTTCGGAACATGGATGATTCAGCTTACCTTTCAAAAATCCTGGCAGAAGATCCAGGAAGAGGTTGAGCGGGAAAACCGCATGTTCCAGCTTTCTTTCGAGATGAATCTCAACGCCCTGGACGAAGTCTACCAGAATGACGGCATCATTCCCGTCACCGCCTCTTCCGTCATTCAGAATCTGGCGGATTCCGGAAGCGCCTTTTTCATCTACAACGACCGTCAGGAACTGTTGTATGCGAGCAAACATGTGACGCCTCTCAACGATCTGCTCAGAAGCTCGCTGGACAAGGAACGGCACTGCGGCTATCAGATCCAGAGAGACGCGGAAGGGCAGACCTGGCTCCTCTTTGCCTGCCGCTCCGGCGTCGGAAACCGGATCTACTATCTGGAAAACATCCGCAATATCTCGAACATTTATCAGGAACGGGAGCTCTATTATGACTGGTATACGATGATCATGCTCATCCTGGCCGCCGTGATCACCGTTCTGGTATTTGTGATTACGCATATGCTGACCCGTTCGATTGCGGAGCTCTCGCACACGACGAGGCGCTTTACGATGGGAGATTATGAGGTGCGGGCCTCGGAGGAGGGCGGAGACGAGATCGCGGAGCTGGCCCGGGATTTCAACGATATGGCGGATACCATTTCGGAGAAGATGGACGAACTTATGCTGCAGGCGAAGAAACAGGAGGATTTTACCGCCTCTTTCGCCCATGAACTGAAAACCCCTCTGACGTCGATCATCGGTTACGCCGATATGCTCCGGACCGTGGACTGCAGCAAAGAAGAGACGCTCGAAGCGGTCAATTATATCTTTCATCAGGGGAAGCGGCTGGAAAGCCTGTCCTTTAAACTGCTGGAGCTGATCGTATCCGACAAGCAGACCTGCGCCTTCCGTCCCCTCTCCCTTGAGCGGCTCGTGGAAGAGGCTGTGAAATTGACCGCAGTCAAACGGGCGGAGAAACAGATTGTGCTCACTGCAGAGTTTCCGGATTTTATAATCAGCGGGGAAAAAGACCTTATGATTTCCGTGTTCACCAATCTGCTGGACAATGCACGAAAGGCGCTGACAGAAGGGGGGCGGATCCGGATCCGCGGCAGACAGTACAAAGACCGTTATCTTCTCTGCATCATGGACAACGGCTGCGGTATGGAGCAGAAGGAAATTTCCCGAATTACCGAAGCTTTCTACATGGTGGACAAGTCCCGGGCAAGGAAGGAAGGCGGCGCCGGACTGGGCATGACGCTCTGCAGCCGGATCCTCGCGCTTCATCAGGTGCGGTGGCGGATCTTCAGTATCCCGGGCAAAGGTACGGTCATTGCCATGCAGTTTGAAAAGGAGGAACCGAAGCCATGTCCATGAAACATTTCCGCTTCCTGCTGTGTCTGACGGGAACCGTTTTCCTGACGGCGGGCGTGATCTTCCTCCCCAGATACCTCAGCCGTAGTCTGGATCTTCGGAATCTGAATCAGGTGGAAACATCGGGAAGGGAAGATTTTTCCTTTCTGGAGCAGGGAGCCAATGATATCTACAGCGCGTTTCACGCGTTTGCGTCCCTCAATACGGAAGACGGAACTCCGGTTCTGCTGGCGTCCGTTGAAGAACCCGTGCAGATGAACAGCGAGATGATCAGTGAAGTCTATATTCAGGCCATGACGGCCTCGGAAGTACAGATGCTTCCCTGGCTCCGGTACCTGTATGACCATTCCTCGGCGGAGACGGACGCCGGCATGGTGGCAGACCGGACGGACGAGGAAGAGGTATGGCTGGACTGGTCGAATTATATACGGTCCGCGCAGTATTATTCCCTGACCTGCACCTCCGAGGAGAACCCGCGGAAGAAGGAACTTCTTAATTTCTGGTATCTGCGTTTCTCCGATCTGCAGACTTTCGATTATTACTTTATCGTCAATGCGGTCAATTATCAGATCTATTACGCGCAGATTCACAACGACATCACAGAAGCAATCATCAGAGAGTATGAAGAATATCAGAAGGTTTCAGAAGAAAATCCGGAAGAGGACGTCTTTATTTCTTATCTGGGAGAGAGCTTTGGCCAGGGATGTATGCAGTATTACGAGTCCCAGGGCTGGGATGTGGTCAATCAGGAGAACCTCTATCAGAAAATGAATGTTGCCATTTTATATTTGGAAGGCAAAAAACCGTTTTACATTGAACGTTCGATCGCGGAAGGCCAAAATTCAACCGGATACAAAGGAATCTGCGTCGGCTTTCAGGATCTGATCCGCTGGGTGCGCCAGCTACAGAACACATAAAACTCCCGGCGGGAGGAAAGGAGAGAGGAGAACATGAAGCAGCATACAAAGGAGAGAAGAAAACGGATGAGAAGAAGACGCATCCGCAGGACGATATGGCGGATCGCGCCGTATGCCGTGGGAATTTTCCTGATGGTGACCGTGTGGAAAGCCACTTCCTTCGCTCTGCGGCAACTGTCCCGGGAGCGGACGGCGGACCACCGGACGGAAACCGCGGCCGATCCGGAAGAAGAGGAGCTGCGGGAAACCTTTCAGGAGACCGGGACGCCGGCGCCCGCGGAAGACCTCCTGCTCGTGAATAAAACGCATCCGCTTCCGGAAGACTATGAACCGTCGCTCAAAAGACTCAGCGACTACGGCGCGGACGTAGATGAGTCCGCGTACGACGCGCTCATTGCGATGCTGAAAGACGGCAATCAAGAAGGACTGTCCTTCTGGATCGCCTCCTCCTACCGGAGCGTCAAGCGTCAGAGAGAACTGCTCGACGAAGACATCGCCGCGCTGGTACAGCAGGGATATTCCTATTCTCAGGCGTACGAAGAGGTCGTCAAAGAAACCATGCCGGCAGGGTGCAGTGAACACGCCACCGGTCTGGCGGTGGATCTCGTAGCCAAAGACTATCAGATTCTCGATGAGAAACAGGGCAGTACCGAAGAGGTTCTCTGGCTGCAGAAGCACTGCAGCCAGTACGGATTCATCCTGCGCTACCCCCAGGGAAAGGAGGATATTACCAAAGTGTCCTATGAATCCTGGCATTTCCGCTATGTAGGCGTGGAAGCGGCGGAGGAAATCACAAGCCGGGGCATCACACTGGAAGAATATCTGAACTCAGTGGAATAAACGGAACACTCCGAACACTTTTCCCAGAATGGTCACTTCGTCGACGATAATCGGATTCATGGTATCATTTTCCGGCTGCAGGCGATAGTGGCCGTCTTCTTTGTAAAAAGTCTTGACGGTGGCCTCGTCGTCAATGAGCGCCACTACGATCTCCCCGTTGCCGGCCGTGCTCTGCTGCTGAATCAGAATCTGATCTCCGTCGAAAATCCCGGCATTCACCATACTGTCCCCTTTTACCCTCAGCATAAACGTATCCGCGTTCGGCACATACTCCGCCGGAATCGGGAAATAAGACTCGATATTCTCCGCCGCCAGAATCGGCTGTCCCGCCGCGACCGCGCCCACGAGAGGAACGTTGATCATCTCATGGCGGAGCATGTAGAAGTTCTCATCCATAATCTCGATGGCCCGGGGCTTGGTCGGGTCTCTGCGGATATAGCCGTTGCGCTCCAGCGTCTCCAGATGAGAATGAACTGAAGAAGTGGACTTCAGATGTACCGCCTCGCAGATATCGCGCACTGCCGGCGGATAACCTTTCTTCAGAATCTCTGCTTTGATAAAATCAAGAATCTCCTGCTGTTTCTGAGTAATCTTTCCGTATTCCATAGTTCTACCTCCTAAAAAAACTGCTTCAGTCGAACATTCGTTTTTTCTATTATAGCACGCCGGCACAGAAAAAGCAAACAGATATTCGAAAGATTTTGAAGGAAATCCGGGCGCCGGAAACGCGGCCGTAAAACAAACAGAATCTGAACAAAGATTTCTAAAATGCAACCTTGCATTTTCGGGATAACCTACTTATAATATGATTCGTACGAGGGATAAGGCCTTTTCTTTTTTCGGACGGAAGGCCGTTCCGGATTACGGAAAGATTTTTACGAAAGGAAGTGTGGTTATGGGAAATCTGGGCGAGACTCTGATGGAAGAACTGAACTGCGAGACCGTATTTTCCATAGGCGGCATCGGCATTGCGGAATCGGTCGTCGTCACATGGATTATCATGGCGGTCGTTGTGCTTGCGTCCATACTGCTGACCAGGAATCTGAAGGTCGAGCACCCGGGGCGCGGCCAGCTGATGCTCGAATATGCGGTTACATGGCTTCAGGGCATCGGGAAGGGAATCGTCGGGGAAGAAGGAGAGCGGTATGCGGCTTATCTGACTTCCGTCCTGATCTATCTGGGGATAGCCAATCTGATCGGCATTCTTGGTTTTAAACCGCCGACAAAGGATCTGAATGTGACGGCGGCGCTGGCGGTCATGAGCATCATTCTGATCGAAGCGGCGGGCATTCGCAAAAAAGGAGTCAAAAAATGGCTGAAAAGCTTTATGGAGCCTGTGGCTCTGGTGACGCCGATCAATGTGCTGGAGCTGTTCATCAAGCCGCTGTCGCTTTGTATGCGGTTATTCGGAAACGTACTGGGCGCGTTCGTCATCATGAAACTGATTGAGAGCATCCTTCCGGTCGGTCTTCCGGTCGTATTCAGCATGTACTTTGATCTGTTCGACGGTCTGATTCAGGCATATGTATTTGTGTTCCTGACCGGACTGTTTATTAAAGAAGCAATTGAATAAAAACAGGATCGAATAAAAAACATTTTAGATAAGGAGAAAAAATATGTCTACATTAATTGCAGTTGGAGCAGGTATCGCAGTGTTTACAGGTATTGGAGCCGGTATCGGCATCGGCATCGCCACATCGAAGGCGGCGGAGGCAGTGGCAAGGCAGCCGGAAGCGGAAGGCAAGATCATGAAAATGCTGGTCTTTGGCGCGGCGCTGGCGGAGGCAACCGCAATCTACGGTTTCGTGGTCGCGCTTCTGATCATCATTCTTCTTGCCTGAAGAAATAAAGAAAGGCGGACAGCAGTATGTTAAGATTAGACATCAATCTGCTTTTTACTGCGGCAAATCTTCTGATCTGGTTTCTTCTGATCCGGAAATTTCTGTTTAAGCCGATCAATACGGTGATCAGCAAACGAGAAGAAGCGCTTGCTTCGCAGTATGCGAAAGCGCAGGAGCTTCAGGAAGAGGCGGCAAAGGAAAAGGACAAATGCGCAAAATTCCAGGAACAGATCGAGCAGGAGAAAACCGCTGCCATCGCGAAAGCGAAGGAAGATGCGCGTACGGAATACGACCGCATTCTGACGGACGCCAGGGAGAAGGCGGAACGGATTGTGGAAATGTCCAGAGAAGAGGGCGAACAGGAGAAGGCGCGGATCATAGGAACCGCAGAACAGGAGATCCGTTCCTTAATCATGGAGACGGCAGTCCGCTCCATGCAGTCGTCCGCAGGAGACCGTGCGCTGTATGATCAATTTTTGACAAAAGCAGGTGAGACACATGCAGAATGACAGATATTTGGAACAGCTTACCCGTAGCAAGACCCGTCCGGAGCCGCTTCAGTCTGCCCTGGAGCTTCTGAAACTCGTTCCGCAGCTTCAGGCGGAGCTGGAAAATCCGGCCGTCTCCGAGGAGAAGAAGGAAAGCATCGTACAGAAAATCTTTCCGCAGGAGGCCCGCGCCTTCCTGCTGACGCTCGCCGGGGATCAGGCGCTCGATTCTCTGGAGGAGATCATCAGGGAATATACGGCCAGACCGGAGGCAGAACGCGCGCCGCTTTCCTGTGTGCTGGAATATGTGACGGAACCGGATGAGACGCAGTTTGAAGGAATCCGGCAGTTTCTGAAACAGAAATATCCGGGAAGAGTCCTTTCTATTGAAAAGAAGGCCAATCCGGCGCTTGGAAGCGGGTTTGTCCTGCGGGCAGGCACAAAGGAATATGACTGGAGCGAGAACGGACGCAGGAAGCTTCTGGAGGAAAAGCTGGGCGCGCTCGACGTCTCCGGCGCCGACTCCCTGCTGGCGCAGAAAGAGATCATCAGCATTCTGAAAGGCAGCCTTGAGGATGTGGATCTCGAAAGCCAGGAGATCGGTACGGTCAGCAGGGTCGGAGACGGCATTGCCTATATCGACGGCGTCGACCACGCCATGTACGGAGAGATTCTGGTCTTTGAGAACGGACTTAAAGGCATGGTGCAGGATATCCGCAGAGAGGAGATCGGCTGTATCCTTTTCGGGAAAGAGACGGAGATTACGGAGGGCACCAAAGCAGTGCGTACCGGGCGCATGGCCGGCATCGCGGTGGGAGAGGGCTTTATCGGAAGAGTGGTGGACGCGCTCGGCGCTCCCATTGACGGAAAAGGCCCCGTTGAGTCGTTCGACTACCGTCCGGTGGAGGAGCCGGCCCCCGGCATTACAGACCGCCGATCAGTGGATACCCCGCTGGAAACCGGCATTCTCGCCATTGACTCCATGTTTCCGATCGGACGCGGGCAAAGAGAACTGATTATCGGCGACCGGCAGACCGGCAAGACGTCGATCGCTACGGATACGATTCTGAATCAAAAGGGCCGGAATGTGATCTGCATCTACGTGGCGATCGGTCAGAAAAACTCGACGGTTGCCAAACTGGTTCATACGTTTGAAAAATACGGCGCCATGGACTACACTATCGTGCTGTCGGCTTCCGCAAGCGAACCGGCCCCGCTGCAGTATATCGCGCCTTATTCCGGCACGGCGCTGGCGGAATATTTTATGCACAAGGGACAGGATGTGCTGATCGTCTATGACGACCTCTCCAAACACGCGGTGGCATACCGTTCGCTGTCGCTGCTTCTGGAGCGTTCGCCTGGACGGGAGGCTTATCCGGGCGATGTGTTCTATCTGCACTCCAGGCTGCTGGAGCGTTCCAGCCGTCTGAGCGACGAGCTGGGCGGCGGCTCCATAACGGCGCTCCCGATTATCGAGACGCAGGCGGGCGATGTGTCCGCTTATATTCCGACGAACGTCATCTCGATTACAGACGGACAGATTTTTCTGGAAAGCGATCTGTTTTTTGCCGGCATGCGGCCGGCGGTCAATGTGGGTCTGTCCGTATCCCGCGTAGGCGGCGCGGCGCAGACAAGCGCCATGAAAAAAGCGGCCGGCAGCATTCGTATCGACCTGGCACAGTATCGGGAGATGGAAGTGTTCACCCAGTTCAGCTCCGATCTGGACGCGGTGACCAGAGAACAGCTTCAGTACGGAAAAGGACTGATGGAGCTGCTGAAACAGCCTCTGTGCGAACCGATGTCTCTGCATGAGCAGGTGATTACCCTCTGTGCGGCGCATCATCGGCTGCTTCTTGACGTCCCGCTCAAGGAGATAAAAAAATTTCAGAAGGAAATGCTCGCCTGGATGGATAAAACGTATCCGGGAATCGGGGACGAGATCGACCGGATGAAGGTTCTGGACGAGCATCTGACAGAGCAGATCATCCGCGCCGTAAAAGAATACAAAAGTCAGGTGGTGAGATAGCATGGCCGGGCTTCGAGAGATCCAGAGCCGGATCAAGAGCATTCAGGATACCCGAAAGATTACCAATGCCATGTATATGATCTCCTCCACGAAGATGAAAAAGGCAAAGCTGGCGCTGGAAGCGACAGAACCGTATTTTTACACGCTTCAGTCGACCATCGCCAGGATTCTGCGTCATCTTCCGGAGATGGAGCACCTGTATTTTGAAAAGCCGGACAGAAAGCGGACGAAAATCGGACTGCTTGTCATCACCGGCGACAAAGGGCTTGCGGGCGCCTACAATCATAATATCCTGAATCTTGCTCAGAAATTTCTGGACAATACCGATAATCAGGTGAAGCTCTTCATTGTGGGCGAGCTGGGACGCCAGTATTTTACCGCAAGGCATATCCCCATCGAAGAAAATTTCCGCTATACGGTGCAGAGTCCGAATTTTAACCGGGCGCGCTGGATCAGCGAGAAGATACTGGATCAATACCGCGACGGGGAACTGGACGAGATCCATGTGATCTATACCCGCATGGAGAACAGCATGCAGAGCGTGCCGGAGGATAAGATGCTCCTTCCCATTCAGAGGCCGTCGATGGCGCATATTCCTGCGGATGTCTATCAGGAAGAGTTCTTTCTGATTCCCTCCGCCGAGGAAGCGATTGATACGATTATTCCCAACTATATTACCGGTTTTATTTACGGGGCGCTTGTCCAGGCGTTTTATACGGTGCATAACGCGCGGATGATCGCCATGGAGGCGGCAACCAACAATGCGGACGAACTGCTCCGTGAACTGAAAATCGTATACAACCGGGTCAGGCAGGCCGCGATCACCCAGGAGATTACGGAGATCTGCAGCGGGGCGAAAGCCCAGAAGAAGAAAATGGATGAAAAAAGGAGATGAACGTGATGGAACAAGGCAGGATCGTGCAGGTTTCAGGTCCGGTCGTGGATGTGTGGTTTGAAAAAGGCGGCCTTCCCCACATCAAAGACGCCCTCATCGTAGACAATCACGGAGAGACTTGCGTGATGGAGGCCGCAAAACACCTCGGAGGCAATGTAGTGCGCTGTATCATGCTGTCGGCAAGCGAAGGTCTCTGCCGCGACATGGAAGTGACGCAGACCGGAGAGGGAATCTCGGTCCCGGTAGGCGAGAAGATTCTTGGACGTCTTTTTAACGTGCTCGGACAGACGGTGGACGGTAAAGGAGAGATTACGGACTGTGAAACATGGTGTATTCACCGGAACCCGCCTTCTTTTGAGGAACAGAGCCCGGTCGTGGAAATCCTCGAGAC
Organism: uncultured Lachnospiraceae bacterium; assembly: GCA_910587765.1. Taxonomy (GTDB): domain Bacteria; phylum Bacillota; class Clostridia; order Lachnospirales; family Lachnospiraceae; genus Hominiventricola. The sequence continues at coordinate 14,674 of CAJUNR010000040.1, read as the reverse complement.
CGGTATCAAAGTGATCGATCTTCTGGCTCCGTACGCCAAAGGAGGAAAGATCGGTCTGTTCGGCGGCGCGGGCGTCGGAAAGACGGTCCTGATTCAGGAGCTGATCCGCAATATTGCCACGGAGCACGGAGGATTCTCGATCTTTACCGGGGTCGGGGAACGTTCCAGAGAAGGAAACGATCTGTGGAGCGAGATGAAAGAATCCGGCGTTCTGGAGAAAACGGCCCTGGTGTTCGGACAGATGAACGAACCGCCCGGAGCGCGTATGCGCGTGGCGGAGACCGGTCTGACTATGGCGGAGTATTTCCGCGACGAAATGAAGCAGAATGTGCTTCTGTTTATTGACAATATTTTCCGCTTTGTGCAGGCCGGTTCCGAGGTATCGGCTCTGCTCGGGCGCATGCCGTCAGCCGTCGGCTATCAGCCCACGCTGTCTACGGAGATGGGCGAACTGCAGGAACGCATCGCTTCTACGAAGAACGGTTCCGTGACTTCCGTACAGGCCGTCTACGTCCCTGCGGACGATCTGACCGACCCGGCGCCGGCGACGACGTTTGCACATCTGGACGCCACGACCGTCCTCTCCCGTAAGATCGTGGAGCAGGGCATCTACCCCGCAGTGGATCCGCTGGAATCAACCTCCCGTATTCTGGAGATCGACGTGGTGGGAGAGGAGCACTATACGACTGCACGGAAGGTACAGGAGATGCTTCAGAAATACAAGGAGCTGCAGGATATCATCGCCATCCTCGGTATGGAAGAGCTGTCGGAAGAAGACAAGATGACGGTCAACCGGGCGAGGAAGATCCAGCGCTTTCTCTCTCAGCCGTTCCATGTGGCGGAGAATTTCACCGGCGTACCCGGAAAATACGTTCCCCTGAAAGAGACGATCCGGGGATTTCAGGCGATCATCTCCGGAGAGATGGACGCGTATCCGGAAGCGGCATTTTTCAATGTGGGAACCATTGAGGAGGTCGTGGAAAAGGCCGGAACCATCACGGCTTCCGTGCAGAGGTGACGGATATGGCAGCATTTCATCTGAAAATCATAACAAGCCGCCGGATTTTTTATGACGGTCTCTGTCATACGCTGATTATACCGGCCCTGGACGGGGAAAAAGCGGTGATGGCGCATCACGAGGAGATGATCATCGCGATTAAGCCCGGCGAGATGCGGATCCGCTATGAAGAAAACGGCGAGTGGGAATACGCGGCGATCGGACAGGGGTTCTGTCAGATCGCCAACAACCGGGCCACCCTTCTGGCGGATCTGATCGAACGGCCGGAGGAAGTAGACGCGAACCGGGCGAGAGAAGCGCTGGAACGGGCCCAGGAGCGGCTGCGCCAGAAGCAGAGCATTCAGGAATTTCATATGACGCAGGCGGCTATGGCGAGAGCGCTGGTCCGCCTGAAAGAAACGGAGCGTTTTGTACAATAGAAGGAGAGAGGAAGCCTGTCCGCATGGACAAAGCTTCCTTTTTTCGTGAATCAAAATCCGTTTTCATATTCCCCTTATCCGAACGGCCTGCGCTGTCGAAGTATAAAGTAGAAGTATTATGGTATGGGGATTGCAGGCATGGCCCCATGATGGAATCATCCCGCTGCAACCGTCAAACACCGGTCCGTCCGGCTTCGGCGCGCTGACGGCACGGGAAACGGCGTCAGGAGGTGACCTGACCGTATGGAAATATACAGCAACGTATATCAGTATCTCAGACAGTCAAAGATGGAAGGATACTGGGGAATGAAAACGTCCGGAGAGATCCCGTGGACGGAGAAGATGGATCTGAACGCTCCGTTTGCGAAAATCGTTTATCCGGGAATGAAAAGCAGCGAAGAGACGGCGATTCAGCAGAAGCTTGGCAAAATCAGGGCAAAACTTCGTGCAGGCGCCCGCCTTACCGGCGCGGAGAAAGATTTTCTTAAAAAACATGACCCGCAGCTCTATGTCAAAGTGTTGGCTCTGGAGAGCGAACAGGCCTCCTACGAAGAGCGGTTGAAAAGGTGTCACACCAGAGATGATGCGGAACGTCTGAAAACGGCGAAGCTGGCAGAACTGGCGGCCGACATGAAGAAGGAAGACGCGGATTATCTGATGATTCGTCTCTCGCAGATGAGAGAGGCGGAGAAAAAGACGGCTTCTATTGTCGCGCACAAACCCTGGCAGCGGGAACTGGATCAAAAGCAGGCGGAAGAGCGGAAAAAAATAAAAAAGAAAGAAAAGAAGGAAGCGCAAAAGAAACGGGCGCAGAAAAAACGGAGAGAAGAGATCGCTCAAAAGAAAAAGCTGGAGGAAAAGCTTCAGCGGGAAGCTGCATTAAAGAAAAAAATTGCGTCCGACCTCATGGAGGAGGAGCGGGCAGCGGCGGAAAGGATGGAGGAAGAACGGATGGAAGAACGGCAGGAAACCGTCGCCCGGGAGATGATGGCAGGAAGTGAGATGACCGGAGAGCAGATCGCAAAATTTATGATCGCCGCCGGCATGATGGATCAGAAGGCGACAAGGATGCAGGTGCCGAGCCACTTGGACGCCCTGGCAGATCCTCCGCAGCCTCCGTCTCTTGGAAACTCCACGGGCTACGCGGCATACCGGGCTGCCGCCTATATGCCGGAACTGGCCGAGCAGGAGGAAGAGAAGAAGGCGTATATCCGCAGGGCATAATCCGAAGCCGGATTCACCCGCCGGAACGAAACAGGAAACGGTTTTTAGGGGCTGCTGAAAACACGGCCCCTTTTTCATGCACCGGCCCGCACGGCGGGCAGGGAGAATCTTCCCCGCCCGCTTCTTTCGTCGCACCGGGAAACCGGAGGTTTTCCGGGCGAAAGAAACTGCGGAGGAAGGAAACGACAGAAATGAAAGAAGGACGCAGCGCTATGAAAGAATATGCGAAAGAATACGCCTGGCACGGTTGTACCGTCCGTGTGACAAAGAAAAATATCAAAAACGCCAATCTGCGGATCAAACCGGACGAACCGCAGGTCATCCACATCTCCATTCCGCGCTCCATGACCTATCAGGCGGCGCAGAAGCTTCTGGAGCAGCCGCGGATCCTCCGCTGGATTGAAAACTATCAGAAAAAGGTCCAAAGTCCTCCTGTTTTGCCCCGGATGCAGAATGAGGAGCGCTTAAAGTACGCTGCCGATTACCGAAAACATCTGCAGGAGGTTTTGCCGGGACTATTTCGAAAATGGGAGCAGGAACTGGGCGTCCGGTGCGGTAAAGTGACCATCCGCGACACCCGCTCGCAGTGGGGAAGCTGCAGCCTGCGTACGAAAAACATCTCGATCAGCGTCTGGCTGGGCGCTTTCCCGGAGGACTGCATCGAGTATGTGGTAGTGCATGAACTGACACATCTGCTGGAAGCAGGACACAATGCGCGTTTCTACCGCCTTCTGGATCAGCATTATCCCGCCTGGCGGTCCTGCAGACAGCAGTTGAAAAATGGTCTTATCTGATCAACTTCCTGATAAAATTCTTTCAGTTTTTCTTAATAAATCTTATGAATTGCTTCAGACAATCCAAGCGGAAAATATGGTATTCTATACGAAAGTTTGCAGTAAATACGTTACTATTCATACCCACGCCACCCGGACGCCCGACGCAGGCAGCTCATCCTTCCAGACCCCGCTCGCGTTTATGCCCTATGGGTACTTAATGAAGGGACGCAGCGGTACTCTAATCCACGCAGGGCACTAAGGCACGTTTTGTGCCTTAGTGCCGGCGCCCTTCAATGGATCTTTCAGGATGAGCTGCCCGCATCAGGCTGGAACCGGCGTAGGTGTGGACAGTAACGTACCGGGCGAATACACAGACGAGGGGATGAACGGATATGGAGCAACGACGGAGAAGAACAGAAGCAGAACGGATCAGACATCAGGAACAGATGCGAAGAAAGAAAAAACGCAGGCTGCGCCGGAAGATCCGCCGGTTTATCAAACGGGCGGCCGTGCTGGCCGTACTGGGAATGACGCTCTTTGTACTGGTCGGACTATTAAAAAGGACAAAGATCCTGCCGGATTCCGACAGCTATGATATGAAAGCGCCAAAGCAGCGCACCGAGTCGGAAGTCATGGAGCGGCTGGAGGAACTGGCGAAGAAAAACAAGGGATTTCGGGAAATTGTGGAGCATGCGGAGGATTATCCACAGGTCTGTCTGGCGGCCCTCGCCAATAATCCGGAGATGCTGGAATATGTCAAGGGCTATCCGGACCACAGCGGCGCGGCCAACACGGAGCTTACGAAGGCGGAGAAGAAGGAAGATTATCCGCTCTTTCTCCAGTGGGACGAGCGCTGGGGGTACGCGGCGTACGGAAGCAGCAGCATCGGAATCTCAGGCTGCGGTCCTACGTGTCTGTCCATGGTCGTCTACGGGCTGACGGACAACGCCATGGCGACGCCGGACAAGGTCGCCCGTTATTCCGAGGAACAGGGCTACTATATCGAGGGAACCGGTACGTCCTGGGATCTGATGACGACGGGGGCCGCCTCTTTCGGCGTGACAGGAGAGGAGCTTTCGCTGGATGAATCCGCCATGAAGCGGGAGCTGGAGGAACAGCATCCCATCATCTGCGCCATGCGGGAAGGAGATTTTACCGCGGGCGGACATTTTATCATGATATACGGTTACGACAAAAAGGGCTTTCAGGTCAATGATCCCAACTGCAGGGCGCGGAGCGAAAAGCGCTGGACATATGACGAGCTGAAGGGACAGATCAAAAACATGTGGTCCTACCACTGAGGACGGTCTGCGGACCACAAGGTCCGTTGCTCTCCATCTGCCCGGAAATCCGGAAAAGGGGAAACTCTGTCCGGATTTCCGGGAAAAGGGGACAGCGGCGCCGATTACCTGGTTTCTCTTAGCTGAACCACATTGGCCGCTTTCCGCTTGTTTTCCTCCTTCATTGCCGCATAGTGCTTTCTGGTGGTATTGACGTTTTTGTGCCCCAGCACGTCCGCCACCAGATAGATATCCCCCGTCTCCTGATAGAGGGAGGTTCCGTACGTACTGCGTAATTTATGGGGCGTAATTTTCTTTACCGTTGCGGTGGACGCGTATTTTTTCACGAGACGTTCCACCGAACGTACGGTAATCCTTCTGTTTTTCTGAGAGATGAACAGGGCGTTCTCGTGGCCCGGTTCCGGTTCCATCGTCAGCCGTTCGTCCAGATAATTCCGCAGCATCTCTTCCGTCTCTTCTCCAAAATATACAAGATCCTCGTTTCCGCCTTTGCGGATCACGCGCATGGCTCCGTTGTCAAAGTCCAGATCGGTAATATCCAGTCCTACCAGTTCCGTGACCCGGACACCGGTTCCGAGAAGCGTGACTACGATGGCCAGATCGCGGAGCTTATTCCGGTTATGCCATATTTTCTGCCGGCTGGTCAGTTTTTCTCCTGATTCGATGTTGTCGATCAACTGAGCCACCTCGTTGGCGTCCATACGAATGATGTTCTTTTCCTTGATTTTCGGCACGTCCACTACGGACGGCGCGTTTTTCTGGATCATTTCCTTCTTATGAAAATAACCGAAAAACGTGTTCAGAGTTGCCAGTTTGCGGGCTTTTCCTTCCTCGTGATTTCGATAAAGCTGGCCGTCCTTTTCATAACAGGTAAGGAAAGACAGATATTCCTCAATATCCACCGGCTGAAGGTCATCCAGAATCGAAACCGGCAGTGTACGGATCTCCCGATTTTTAAAATAAGGGTTTTCCGTCTTTAAAAAATAAAAAAAGGTACTGAGGTCATAGGCATAATTCCGCCTGGTATTGGTCGCCTTTTTGATTTCCATAGCGCGGAAAAAATCCCCGGCAAACGCCGGAAGCTCTTTTTGAAGTTCACGTAATTTTTTTATGTTAAATATATCCATCTGTTCGTGGTATGATAAGGGCATATGGGCGTCCTCCTGTGGTTTTTTGGTGTACACGTCGTAAAACTGCCATTTTGCGACGTGTTTATAGTCTGTATTATACCGCTGCTCTCTGCAGATTTCAAGTACAAATTACGGAAGCGAATCTTTTGAGATTCTTTACAAGTGATCGCCGGATATCGTATAATAACAGGAAACGACAGACATCGGAGCCGTTGGATTCCGGCGGCCGCCGGGATAAGAAAATAAGGAGAACACAAATTATGAAATCATCGAATGAACTGCGCACATTACTTCGGTCAGTTGACCATAAAAGCTATCCGGCATACAAATCGCTGGCAGGAACCTTTCAGTTTCCGAATTTTCTCTTGTCAATTGATCATGTACAGGGGGATCCGTTCGCGTCGCCGTCAAACCTGCACGCCGAGATTCTGCATCGGACAGCCGGTTTCCCGGAAGCATATTACAGCGAAACCGCCCCCCGCGTCGCGCTGCAGGATTTTCTGACCAGGCGCTTCGCCTCTCAGTTTGAAGACTATAATTTCAAGGCAAAAGGTTCCGGAAAAAGCGGGCTTTTATCCGTCACCCGCTGCGGTCAGGAGGTACTGGAGCGAAGCGCGTGCCAGATTACGGACACGAAAATCATCGTCCGTTTCCACGTCGGCTTTCCCGCTTTCGGAAGAACGATCAACGCCGGAGAACTGGAAAAAATCCTGTTTGAATTTCTGCCCCGCTGTATAGAAAACAGTTTTATCTACAAAAAACTCGATGCCGGAAACGTTCAGGAAGCGGTGTTTCTGGCGGAGGATCAGGAAGCTCTGCGGGCAATTCTGGCGGAAGAAAAACTGGCGGCGTTTGTCGCTAACGGCTCGATTCTTCCGAGAAAAAGCGGCGTTTCCGATCTGCCCATGAAAGACAGCGTGCCCTTCTCCTCTCCCGCTTCCATGGAGCGGACTTTCCGGCTGCCGCACAGAGGGAAGATTACGGGCATGGCGGTTCCGCAGGGAATCACACTGATCGTGGGCGGCGGTTATCACGGAAAATCCACTCTTCTGGAAGCGCTGCAGACCGGCGTCTATAACCATATTGCCGGGGACGGACGGGAATATGTGATCACGGATCATACTGCGGTCAAGCTTCGGGCGGAAGACGGCCGTTCCGTCCGGAATGTTGACATCTCGCTCTTTATTAACGATCTGCCGAACAAAAAAAATACGGCTGCGTTTTCCACGCCGGACGCCAGCGGAAGCACGTCTCAGGCTGCCGGCGTGATTGAAAATATGGAAGCCGGTTCCCGGCTGTTTCTGATTGACGAGGACACGTCCGCTACGAATTTCATGCTGCGGGATGATTTCATGCAGCAGGTCATCAGCCGCGAAAAGGAACCGATCACCCCCTTCCTCGAGCGCGCCAGAGATCTCTATGAACAGGAAGGTATCTCCACGATTCTGGTAGCCGGCAGTTCCGGGGCTTTTTTCTATATTGCGGACAAGGTTCTCCAGATGGACTGCTACCGCCCCGTCGATCTCACCGATCATGTAAAAAAACTCTGCGGCGAGCATACGGCGCCGAGAATCCAGGCCCCGGGCTTCCGGGTTCCGGACTATCAACGGACGCTTCCGGTATATAACCGCAACGCAAACCGCAGGGGCAGAGATTACCGGGGAAACCGGCAGGGAACCGACGGCCGGCATGAGCATATGAAAATAAAAACATACGGACGGGATTCTTTTTCACTGGATAAGGAAACGGTAGACCTCCGCTACGTCGAACAGCTTGCAGATTCCGAGCAGACAAACGCGCTTGCCCATCTGCTCCGCTACGGGCTGGAACAGGTCATAGACGGCAGACGCACGGTCCGGCAGGTTGTGCAGATACTCTATGATACGCTGGAGCGCAAAGGCTGGGAGCCGTTTTGCGGTTCCTGCATCCCCTGCGGCCTTGCCAAACCGCGAAAGGAGGAAATCTATGCCTGTCTGAACCGATTCCGCGGTTAAACAGGCTCCGCCGCCATGTCCGTCTTCCTGACCCGTATTCAGGGAAAAACGGGCACGGCGGCCGCCGGTCACCTGGCTTCCGGCGAGTAATAAGGAACAATGATCTTTTTGCCGGCGGTCAGGCGGTCGGTCGCCATACGGTTGATCTTCATCACTTCGCTGATATATTCCGACCGGCCTGCGTAATGCGCCGGGTCCATATATTCATCTGCAATCTTCCACAGCGTATCCCCCTTTTCGATCTCGATGTTCGTGTAATATTTGTACATCGTCTCCTCTTCTGTCTCTTCCGCCTTTGCGAGAAGCGTTCCAAACCCCACCCCGATTCCGAACATCACGATCAGCGTGATACAGAAAAGAAAAGCTCTGCGTCTTCTGCTCTTCCGCTCTCTCATCATCTGTTCCCTCCGTGCTTTTCTCAGAACTTCCCTTTCTTCTGCATACATATCACTCTCCTCCTTTGTGCAAACATTTGTTCTATTTGTACTTTATTATACAGTCCGAACGTCTGTTTGTCAATAAGGAAATCGAAAATTTGTTCGGACTATGAGAAAATGACACTGCTTTTTCCGCTCATGCCCCGTCACTGTTCGACTTACGCCGCCCGGGTGCCCGGCGCAGGAAGATCATCCGTCCGGACCACGTCTCTGCAATTTTTTTACATTTTCAGGAAAAAAACCTTGCTTTAAAGATAAAACTTCGATATAATCTCTATCGTGCGAGGTTGGCGGGTAGCCGATCTGCGAGAATGCTGAAAGTACACAGAGATTATTATGAATTTTTTACCAGGAGGAAGGAAAAGATGAACCGAAAAATAAAAAGTATCATGCTGAGCTGTCTTCTGCTTCTGACCGTCTCTCTGACCGCGTGCGGCAGCAAACCGGACATGCCGATGGAGATTACAGTGGACGGTTACACGATCGTTCTCGGACAGACAACCATTAAAGATATGACGGACCGTGGATACGAGGTACTGATGGACGGCATGCCCGATGTCATGAACAAAGGCGATCAGTATATTCCCTTCTACTACAGTCTGGACCGGGGCGCCGGCGACCAGATCCATGTTACGGCCTGCGTTCCGTGGGAAGGCGGTTCCGACGTGGCGAAGGAACAGAGCCTTGCCTCTACGGAAGGAATTATCAAGTCGGTGCGTATGACTCTGACCTCTACGGAAAAAATCGACGTCGTATACAACGATGTCAATATCAAAGATCTGAGCTTTGACTATGCGGAGGACGAGTGGAAGGCCAAAGAGGACGAGGAAGCCTCCAAAAGAAAATATAAGGTGACTGCAGAGAGAGGGTTTGTGATTCTCGAAAGCGCCACCACCGGCGACGAAGATTACGGTTCCCTGAATGTGCAGCTCACACAGTCCGAATTTGAGAAAATGCAGAAATAACGAAAAGAAATGATTTGCGCCCGTACTTCCGGTAACACGGAGGTGCGGGCGCGTTTTATGCACACGGGGTTACCTGTTCACACCCCCGCCACCCGGACGCCCGATGCGGGCAGATCATCCTTCCAGACCCCGCTCGCGCTTAATGAAGGGACGCAGCGGTACTAAGGCGCGAAAAGACCGCGCCTAAGGACCGGCGCCCTTCAATGGGTCTTTCAGGATGATCTGCCCGCATCAGGCTGAAACCAGCGTAGATGTGAACAATAACCACACGGGCGTCCGGATGAAATATGTCAGCAGGCTGACGGACGTCCGGTGCGCGAGTAGAAAAAGATACATCTTCCCTGCTCGATCGCAAAAACACGGTTCGCAGAAAGCCGACGGAATCAGTTCCGTTTCTTCCCCGCCGCGCAGTAGAATACAAACAGCAGGAATACCACCGCCGCCGTCATCCAGCCCGCCAGCATCGCGGGACCTTTCTGGGCAAACATGTCATAATATCCTTTGAGATAAATCACCACGATGATCAGCGGAATCCCGTAAGCCGCGTAATTTTTGAGTCCAACAGGGAACGCGCGCCCGGTTCCGGCGTTGGCTTCCGCAATAAAATTCTCCCATCCCCAGCCGTTTTTGCGGGTACAGAACAGCACATAACCGAGGCTGCCGAGCGGGAGCAGATTGTTGGAGACGATGAAATCTTCCAGATCCATGATCGTACTGCCCTCTCCCAGCGGCTGAATCATGGAGAGAACGTTGTAGCCCATCACGGCCGGCATGCTCAGGACGATGATCAGCACCGCGCTGACCACCACGCTCTTCTGCCTGCTCCACCCGAACAGATCCATATCGAAGGCGATGATGTTCTCGAACACCGCAATGATCGTGGACAAAGCCGCAAACGTCAGGAACAGAAAGAACAGCGCGCTCCACAGAAACCCTCCCGTCATCTGCGCAAAGATGTTGGGCAGAGTGATAAACACAAGACTCGGTCCGGCTCCCGGTTCAATGCCGTAGGCAAAGCAGGCCGGAATGACGATGAAACCGGCAGTCAGCGCCACAAACGTATCGAGCGCGGTGATGCTGACGGCTTCTCCGGTCAGGCTGTGAGAGCGGTCCAGATAACTTCCGAAAATCAGCATCGCGCCGATGCCGAGAGAAAGCGTGAAAAAAGCCTGGCTCAGCGCCGCGAAGACCACGTTGCCGATTCCGTTCTCTATCATCCGCTGAAAATCAGGAACCAGATAAAAGCGGATTCCTTCCATCGCCCCTTCCAGGAACACCGAATGGACGGCCAGCACCAGCATGATCACCAGCAGTGCCGCCATCATCCATTTCGTGATCCGTTCCACGCCGGACTTCAGCCCCAGCACGCAGACCGCAAAACCGATGAGGCAGATCAGAACCGTCCAGAACGCCATGGCGGGCAGATCCTGAAGCATTCCGCCGAACGCGTCTGCGATCTGCTCCGGCGCCGCCCCGGTAAACTCTCCCGTAAGGCTCCGGTAACAGTAATACATCATCCATCCGCCCACCATCGTGTAGAACATCATCAGAAGATAACAGCCGAAGATACCGATGTATTTCAGCCGGTGCCAGAGCGTTCCTTTCGGTTCCAGTTCCTCAAAACTCAAAGCCACGCTCTTTCTGCTGCCCCGCCCCACCGCAAATTCAAAAACCAGGACCGGAATCCCGAGAATCAGAAGGAAGGCAAGGTAGATCAGGATAAATGCCGCCCCTCCGTATACGCCGCAGATATATGGAAATTTCCATACATTTCCGATACCGATGGCGCATCCGGCCGATACCAGGATGAATCCCAGGCGGGAACCAAATTTTTCTCGTTTCATAGTACACAAATCCTCCGTATTACATAACATTTAATTATTATAATCGGACAGATAAGGGATTGCAAGCGTAGACTTTTTATATTAAAATAAGAAAAACTTATATATAGAAGCAATGACTGCATCAGCGCCTTCTTAGAATATTTCGGAGTGAGGAACGACGGATGAATATCAACCAGTTAAAATATTTTATCGCTGTGGCGGAGTACAAAAGCTTTACGAAAGCCGCCAATCAGTACTACATCTCTCAGACCGCCATCACGCAGCAGATCCGGGCGCTGGAGGAGACGATGGATGTCCGGCTGATCGACAGAAGCCGCCGGCCGGTCGCCCTGACCCCGGCGGGCAACGTATTTCTCGGCGAGGCCAAGGCGATTCTGGAACGCATGAACACTGCCATGGGAAAGGTACGGGACGCCTCCAGCGGACTGGTGGGCACACTGCGGATCGGTTACACCAAAGGTTACGAGCGCAGCAGCCTGTCCGACACCCTGCGGGCTTTTCATCTGGAATTTCCCAACATACTGATCACCTGTTACCGCTGCGACACGGATGTGCTGGCCGCCGGACTTTTTAACGACGATTACGACATCATTTTTACCTGGGACAGTACAAATATTCTTCAGGAAAAAGGAATCGGATACCGGCTGATCGAACTGGCCCCGCTGGTCGTGGCGCTCTATGCGGGACATCCGCTGGCCGTGAGAAATTCCCTCAGCCGCAGGGAACTGCGCAACGAGACAATTCTCTATATGACGCCTTCCGCCACCGGAGATTCCTTCGGGGACAATCATTTTATGGAACTGTACCGACTGGCCGGATACCAGCCCAATATCCTCTTCCGCTCCAACGACATCGAAAGCATCCTGATGATGGTGGCCGCAGAGGAAGGCATCTCCATCCTGCCCTCCTATGTGACCAGCAAGCTTGCCGACGCAGACAACCTGGTTTTCGTTCCGCTGGTAGGCGAAGGCGAATACGAGAAAATTATTTCCGTCTGGAAGGAAGAAGGAAAAAGCCAGGCGCTCAGTCATTTCATTCAGAAAATCTGAGCATCTGCCGTCCGGGTTCCGATGACTGGCTTCTATAAGACGACATAATATTTTTATGTTTTCTTTTGTTCCAGGCGGCGGAACATCCGGATCAACACCACGGTCGCGGCAGCGGCAAGCACGAGCTCCGCAGTCAACTGCGCAAAGGCCAGTCCGTAAAGCGGGAAGAGCCGGTTCAGCAGATACAGCGCCGGAATTTCCAGCACAATCTTGCGGAGAATGGCGAACACCAGGGATTTGCGTCCCATGCCGCACGCCTGAAAGACGCCGACGGCCAGAAAATCCAGGCACAGAAACGGCAGAGCCAGGCAAAGTCCGTGCAGGAAACGGCTTCCATAGGCGATGATTTGCTCATTTTTCATAAACAGGCTGATAAAAAAGTCCGATCCCAGATAATAGCCTGCGGTGATAAAGGACAGAAAAGAGATCGAGATGCCCGCCGAGAAAAGGACCGTTTTCTTCATGCGCGGCGTATTTCCGCTGGCATAGTTATAGCTGATCAGCGGCATCAGACCCTGAGACAGCCCCAGCGCGATATACATGGGAACCATATTGATTTTCTGGGCGATGCCCATAGCCGCCACCGCGTCCGGACCGTAGACGGAGGTAAAATTATTCAGCACCGTCATTCCCGTGACGTTCAGAAGATTCTGAATCGAAGCCGGAATCCCGACGCCGCAGATGCTCGCGACGACGGCCGCAGACGGCCGGAACATGGACGGCTTCACGCATACGTAAGTCCTGCCCCTTTTCACATGGAGAAGGACAAAGAAATACAGACAGGCCGCGCAGTTGGACAGGAACGTCGCCAGACCTGCTCCCGCGGCCCCCATATTCAGCCCCTGAGGAAGAATGAATACAGGATCGAGGAAAATATTCAGCAGACATCCGCTCATGGTTCCGATACTGGCATGAAGGGAAGCCCCCTCCGCTCTCACAAGATAAGCGAGTACAACATTTAAAATGGCGGGAATCGCTCCGCAGGTAACCGTCCATTTCAGATAGGCCCCTGTTGCCGCCGCCGTCCCGGCATCCGCGCCCAGAACCGACAGAAGCGGCTGCCGGAAGACTGTAAACAGCAGGGAAAACAAGGCGCCGCTGATCAGTGCGCAGTAAAAACCGAAGGCGGAGCTTTTTGATACCGTGTCGTAATCCTTCCTTCCCAGCGCCCGGCTCATCATACTGGAACTGCCGATGCCGAACAGGTTGTTGACGGCGTTAAAAGCCAGCAAAACCGGAGCCGCCAGAGCCACCGCTGCGTTCTGCACCGGATCGTTCACCATACCAACGAAATAGGTATCCGCCAGATTATAAATGACCATGACGAGCGAGCTGACGACAGTCGGCACCGACATGATCATAACCGCCTTCGGAATCGGTGTTTCTTCAAATAATTTTGTCTTCTGCTTATCTTCCATTCGGATCGGACTTCCTTTCTGCAATCTGAACTTTACGAAAACCGTAATACCGTTATCATAGTCCCATTGTAGCATGTCTTCGCACCTTTGTCATTGCGAATCCGGATTTTTCCGCCGGCGGTAAAGTGAAAAAACATTTTCAAATTTGCATAATCTGTGGTACAATTTTCATAAGTCAAAAATCGTAAATCAAACATGATGGATTTCAGATATGAGGAGGGAAACAACGTGAGAAATCGATCCGTAAAAGGAATCGCTCTTTTGATTATGATGGCTGTTCTAAGCGGCTGCTCCCGGGACAACGAACCGGCGGCGTCCGCCGCGCAGACGGAAGAACCGGCGCTGCCCGCGCTCTCGCAGCTGGAACTGCCCGTCACAATACAGGGACATGAGATTATCGTCGGCGAAACAACCATCCAGGAGCTGCTCGGGGACGGCTTTCAACTGATGGTCTCGGAGTGGAACGGCGACGATATCATACAGCACGAGCTGAATCCGGACACGGAACTGGCGGACGGGACGAGCAACACGGAGATATCCTTCTGGATTACGGATGCCTCATTTGCCAGAGTCTCCGTCATCGCCAAAAACGGAACCGTACGCACGGGCGACGCCCCCATCACCCGCCTGGAACTGCACCTGTCGCATAACGAGGAACTTCTGCCGGAAGACATTCTCGTAGACGGCGTTCCGGTCCCTGAGATTTCACGGACAAAGGCCGGAGAAATGTTTCCGGATTTCGAGCAGGGCGATCTGTCCGTCACACAGCGGGGAGAGGATTACAAATGCCATCTCCTGTTCAGCCCGAGAACGTTAAAGCTGTATCAGTTCGCGTTGTGGGATACCTGCGAAGATGCACCCGAACCGGAGATCAAAGTCCCCTCCATATAAGAAAATTTATTTTTCTTCAAATTTCGTCTTGTTTTTTTCGGAAGACGTGATATAATAAAGGACATGGAAGCATAGCTCAGCCGGGATGAGCGTTCGCCTCACACGCGAGAGGTCATGGGTTCGAGCCCCATTGCTTCCATTTTCAAAGAAAAAGGGGCATTAGCGCAGTTGGGAGCGCGCAACATTCGCATTGTTGAGGCCGTGGGTT